>DATHMM010000217.1:0-31279 GCA_035487095.1 Candidatus Sulfotelmatobacter sp. | reverse complement strand
GATTTAAGCGCGGTGCAGCAGGCGTTTCTCACGCATGGAGGTGCGCAGTGCGGCATCTGCACGCCGGGCATGATTCTCGCCGCGCGGAATCTTCTGTCGCGGAACGCGCGTCCGACGGAATCCGAAATTCGGGAAGCTCTCGCCGGAAATCTTTGCCGCTGTACCGGCTACACCAAAATTTTCGACTCGGTTCTCGAAACGTGCCGCGCGCAAAGGACCGGCCCATGAGGTCGTACGTTCCGGGTTACGAATTGCAGGAGCCGCGGAATCTCGCGGATGCGCTGGATCTTCTGGCGCGCGAACCCGGAGAATGGAAACCCTTTGCCGGCGGAACCGACTTGATGGTGCTCCTCGAAGCCGGAAAACTTCCACATCGCAAATTCCTCAGCATCTGGAAACTGCCCGAATTACGCGGTATCTCGGTGACGCACGAACATGTCACGCTAAACGCGCTAACGACCTACTCCGATATTCGCCGGCACGAATTACTCGCCAGCGAATTTCCTTTGCTGTGCCGCGCCGCCGCTGAAACCGGCAGCGTCGCCACTCAAAATCGCGGCACGCTTGGCGGAAACATTGCCAATGCCTCGCCCGCCGCGGATTCTCCGCCCGCGCTCCTTGTGTACGATGCGGAACTCGAACTAGTATCCACTAGCGGCGCGCGGTGGGTTCCGTATCACGGTTTCTGGATGGGCTACAAGCAGATCGCTATGCGCGGCGACGAATTGATTCGCGCCATTCGTGTGCCCCGCAACCACAATCTCTCGAAGCAGTTTTATCGCAAGGTCGGCACACGCCGGGCGCAGGCCATCTCGAAGGTGTGCTTTGCGGCCGCCGCACTGATGGATACCAAGCGGGTTGTCGACGTGCGGATCGCTTTGGGCAGCGTCGCTCCGACCGTGCTCCGCGCGACGGAAACTGAGAAGATCTTGCGGGGTGAAAAGCTCGGCCCCGCGTCCCTTCGCGCCGCGCAGGAAACTCTCGCACGCGAAATCGCGCCGATCGACGACATCCGCTCAACGGCGCGCTATCGCCTCCGGGTTGCGCAAAATCTGCTCGCCGAATTCTGCGAGAGCCTCGCGAGTTAGCTGAGCATGCCGAGTCAGTCCAACATTTCGGGCGGTTCCAGCGGTGAAACAAACGTCATCGTCCGCGGCAACCGCGTCGTCACTCCCGATGGCGAACGCGCTGCAACGATTCATATTAAAGATGGTCTGATTACGAAGGTCTCCGACTTTAACGACGTTTCTCACGCAACCGTGATTTATGAAGCTCGCGATTTCGCTATCATGCCCGGCCTGGTGGACACCCATGTCCACATCAACGAACCTGGGCGGACGGAATGGGAGGGTTTTTCAACTGCGACGCGCGCCGCCGCCGCCGGTGGTATCACCACCCTGATCGAAATGCCGCTCAACAGCATTCCCGCAACCACGAGCGTCGGCGCATTTCAGGAAAAGCTCGCCGCCACTGCGGGCAAACTTTCAGTCGATGTAGGTTTCTGGGGCGGTGTCGTTCCCGGAAATGCGCGTGAGTTGCCGGCCTTATGGGAAGCGGGATGTTTTGGCTTCAAATGCTTCCTGATTGATAGCGGCGTAAAAGAGTTTGCCAGCGTAGTTGAATCCGATCTCCGCGACGCGTTGCCGGTGCTTGCAAGAATGGGTGCTCCGCTTCTGGTCCACGCCGAATTACCGGGGCCTATTGAAAGTGCCGCAAAAATTCGTGCCGCCAACGCTTCCGGAAAGTCTCACCAAACCTGGCTCGAGTCGCGCCCACGCGCCGCAGAAAACGACGCTATCGCCCTGCTCTTGCGTCTCGCCAGTGAATTCGGCGTGCGAATCCACATCGTGCATTTGTCTTCCGCCGACGCGATTCCACAGATTCAGGGAGCTAAAGCGTCCGGCCGGCCACTGAGCGTCGAGACGTGTCCGCATTATTTGATGTTCACTTCTGAAGAAATCCCCAACGGCGCAACCATGTTCAAATGTGCGCCCCCCATCCGAGAGCGCGAAAATCGCGAGCGCCTTTGGGCTGGCCTGCGGGACGCGACCATCGACATGATCGCCACCGACCACTCTCCCTGCCCGCCCGAAATGAAGCGCCCGGAAATCGGCGATTTTCTCGACGCATGGGGCGGTATCGCCTCTCTGCAGCTCAGCCTTCCGGGAGTGTGGAAGGAGGCAAAACCGCGCGGTTTTTCGCTCATGCATCTTTCCCGGTGGCTCTGTGAAACTCCCGCGCGCCTCGCAGGTCTCGCTCACAAGAAAGGATCGATCGCTCCCGGCCGCGATGCCGATCTCGTAATCTGGAACCCTGAAGCCGGTTTCAAAGTCGATCCCACTGAACTTCATCATCGCCACAAGCTGACACCCTATGCGGGGCGCGACCTTATGGGTATAGTCGAAGCCACTTTCCTGCGCGGCCAGAAGATTTTCGATCGCGGCAATTTTTGCGCCGCGCCCGCCGGGCGAATCCTCCTTCGAGGCAAATGATGACGGATTTCACTCAACTTGCCGACCTCGCTTCCGAACGCCTGGGTGGCCGCGTGCTTGAAGCCAACGATGACTTCTTCGCTTCGAAAAATAATCTTCTCAAGGAGCCGAAACCCATTTTTGTCGAAGGAAAATACACGGCGCGCGGAAAGTGGATGGACGGTTGGGAAACGCGGCGCCGCCGCACGCCCGGCTATGACTGGTGCGTCATCCGGCTCGGCCTGCCGGGAATCATTCGTGGCATCGTCGTGGACACCAGTTTTTTTACCGGCAACTATCCCGAGCGATTTTCACTGGAGGGATGCGACCTCGGCGAGCGCCATCCCTACGCAGGCGAAAAAAGACTCCTGCGTTCCGAAAAAATGAAGTGGGCGCAAGTCTTTCCCGAGACTCAGCTCAAGGGTGATTCTCGAAATCAGTTTGCGGTCGAGAACGGCCTCCGGTTCACCCATTTGCGCCTGAGAATTTATCCCGACGGGGGAGTGGCTCGCCTGCGCGTTCACGGGGAAGCGGTTCCCGGCCCCGCGCTGCTTTCTCGCGCTGAAATTGATCTGGTCGCCGTGGAAAACGGCGGCAGCGTTATCGTTTCCAGCGATCAATTTTATGGCGCTCCCCGAAACCTGTTGATGCCCTACCGCGCCAAAAATATGAGCGACGGCTGGGAAACCAAACGAAGGCGCGGCCCCGGCCACGATTGGGTCATCTTGAAACTCGGTGTCCCGGCCACAATTCATCGCGTGGAAGTAGACACCGCTCATTTCAAGGGGAATTATCCCGATTCTTGCGCGTTGCAAGTGGTTTCCGCGGCAAACCAGACGATCGATGCGTCGAACGCTTCGTCACTTAACTGGGAGGAATTGCTTCTCGACACCAAGCTAAAGGCCAATCATCGCCACGTTTTCACCAAGCTTCAGAATCCTGGCGTTGCAACCCATGTGCGATTTCAGATTTTCCCGGATGGCGGGGTCAGCCGGCTCCGTCTTTTCGGCCGTGCGCATGTCCCGGCTGATCGCAAGAAATCTCTGGAGCGATTCAATCGCCTGCCGCATCAGAGAGCGGTCAGAGCATTGCTCGATTGCTGCGGCTCCAAGAAATGGGCGAAACAGATGGCCGCGCTCAGGCCCTTTGCAGGTGAAGAAGAACTTCTCAACGCCGCCGACAAAACCTGGTCCAGACTGGCGCGCGAGGATTGGCTAGAAGCATTCCAACACCATCCTCCAATCGGAGAGAAGCAAGCCAAGGCGCAACAATCCCCAACGGCAAGCCGCTGGTCGGCAAAGGAACAATTCTCGGCGCAAAAGGCCCCGCCGGATGTCCTGGAAGCGCTCGCCGCGCAGAACCGCGCCTATGCCGAGAAATTTGGGCATGTCTTCCTTATCTGCGCCACCGGCAAATCTATTGAAGAAATCCTGGACGCCCTTCGCCGGCGGCTGCAAAACGATCGGGACACCGAATTGCGCGCCGCCGCCGAAGAGCAGCGCAAAATCACGCGATTGCGTCTGGAGAAATTACTCGAACCATGACCCACATCACCACGCACGTCCTCGACGTCTCGTTGGGGCGCCCCGCCGCCAGCGTTGCGGTGCTGCTCGAAGCGCAGTCTCCCGCCGGCCAATGGACGGAAGCAGCGCGCGGCACCACCGATGCCGATGGCCGGCTGCGCGAATGGGCCGCGGCCAAATCCATGCCGCCCGGAATCTACCGCCTCACCTTTGACACGCAAGCCTATTTTGCGGCCCGAAACATTGCTAGCTTGTACCCACAGGTCGTCATCGTGTTTGAAGTACGGGAAGCGGAGCAGCACTATCACATTCCACTGTTGCTGAGCCCTTTCGGGTATTCCACGTATCGCGGGAGCTGACCGATGGCCATCCGCCTAGGCGAAAACAACTATGGCAAACAGCGCGTTCGCATTCTGCAGGTTTCGCGGCGCCCCGACCGGCACGACATCAAGGAATTGACGTTGGGCATCCGCCTCGAAGGCGATTTCGAATCGACGCACTCCAAAGGCGACAATCGCAAAATCCTGCCCACCGACACGATGAAAAATTCCGTGTACGCGCTTGCGAAGTTGCGTGCGATTGAGTCACCAGAAGAGTTCTGCCTCCGACTGTCCGATCATTTTCTGGCGCGGAATCCCCAAGTTTCACGCGTGCGCATTGAAGCGGCCGAAACGCTCTGGACGCGTCTCTCTCTCGATGGCAAATCACATCCCCACACATTCACCCGTTCAGGCAACGAGAAACGTACAGCCGCGCTGACGGCGAAGCGCGAGGAGAAGAAACTTCAAGCCGGCATCGAAGGCCTGGTGGTGTTAAAAACAACGGATTCGGCGTTCGAGAATTTCTTGAAGGACGAATTCACGACTCTGAAAGAAGATCGAAACCGCATTCTCGCCACCTCGATTCGCGCGAACTGGCTCTACCGGGAACAGGGGCCGGAATTTGATCCAACCTGGCTTGGTGTCCGGCAAACCCTACTGGAAGCATTCGCAGGGCATGAAAGCGAATCGCTACAACACACTCTTTATGCGATGGGTGAAGCCGTGCTCAAGAAATTTCCTGGCATCCGCGAAATTCATCTTTCGCTGCCAAACAAGCACTATAACCTTGTCGATTTGTCGCCCTTCCGCCTGGAAAATCCCAAGGAAATTTTTCTCCCCACCGACGAGCCCCACGGTCTGATCGAAGCCACGCTCCGCAACGACTGAGTCGCGCCGTTATTTCTTCCGGCTGTCCAGAATTGTCACGAACGAAGCGCTTTGAAATTCCGCCTGCGTCAAGCCGGTCAGCCGTTGTGCTTCTTCAGCCGTGATTGCGCCGCAATTGATGGCGCGCAGAAAATAGTTCAGCAGTCCCTGGCCGGTTGCCGCATCGTCGAATACCTCGCCAACAAGGGTAGCTTGCGCGGCCTTCTCAACGAAGTTGCGCAGACGCTCGGACGCCGCATCCAAACTCTCCAGAAAAAACGAATACACCGCCGCGTAGCGCGTAACCAGTTGCGCCGGGTGCAAATCCCATCCCTGGTAAAAACCATTCACCAGTGAATGCCGGATGTGCTCAAAATGCAGTTTCCAGGCATGATGTACCACTTTGTGATTTTCATCGCTCTGTTTCGTCGTCAGCGGTGAGGAATTTGTCCGGCCGTGATGCAAGGGGACGGGCAGAATGTTTGTCCCCCCATCGGAAAGCCAAATCCCCGTTCCGGCATAGGCCACTTGCATGGCCTCTCGCGCGAAGTCGCACGCAAAATGCATCATGTGCTGGTGCGCCGCGGTGATCCCCCGCCCGGCCGTGTAATCATAGGTGCCAAAATGCGCTCCCACGCACCGGCCCTGCGCCGCGGCAGCCAGCGATAGCAGATTCAATTCGCCGCGCTGATTGAAAATCGATTGCGGCGTCTCAATCATCAATTCGACTTGCAGCATCCCAGCCCGCAAGCCCAGAGCGGATTCAAGGCGAGAACAAACGCCCGCCAGCGCCGCCGATTCTTCCGGAATTGTGACCTTTGGAAGCGTAATGAAGAAGTTCTCGGGAAGCTTTCCGCCCGTCTTGTTCAGCAACTCCGTCAGAAAAATGTCCAGCGTCCGCACGCTGCGGTTTCGCAATTCTTCGTTGAACGGCTTGATGCGAAGCCCGATAAATGGAGGCAGACTTCCCGCCGCCAAGCCAGCCGCGAGTTCTCCTGCGGCGGAAGCGGCGTAACGATCTTCCTCTTCATCCGGGCGGTTGCCGAAGCCGTCTTCAAAATCAATTCTGAAATCTTCCACCGGTTCGCGACTAAGCTTTTCCCGAACGCGTTGGTAAATCATGGAAGCAAACCACGCGTGTGGATTGTCTCTTCTCGCGGCCTCCGGATTTGCCTGCACTGATTTGGCCAGAGAGGCGGCATCCGGTGACCCACCCAAGTGCTCCAGTCCAGGAAGTTGGACGGCATTCGCAAACGCAACAAAATCAGGCGCGTATTCAGCCAGCGCCTCGAGCGCCTTTTCTCCCATGCGCTTCGCCGTGTCTGCGCGAAATAAGTGCGCGCCGCCGTAGACCGTGTGTACCGGTTGCCGCTCGCCCCGCGGCCCGGGGTATCGCGCTGCGAACGCCTCATGCGCGCGCTGAAGTGGTGCGAATGTATCCTTTAAGGAGCCTGCGGCAAGCGAGCTGTTCACCTTGTTCCCCGATTCCTGAATCCATACGATGACGTTCAGTCGGCCTCAATCTGCCTCGTCCCAAACAGTCAAAAGGATACATTTTTTCCACAGCTGAGCGAAATGGCTCTGATTTGTTATTCCGGAGCGCCATATCTTTGCACCCACAATGCATTTTGTTGGGCAACGGGCGGCGGGGCCAGCCTGGAATACCGCAGTGGATTCCTATACAAGGACAGCGTTGGGCCGGGAAAAGAATGGAGCGAGGCGTCCCTGCCCTCGCTCCATTTCAAGCGTCAAACGCCGATTGCAAGGCTTTACGCTCTATGGCTTTCCATGCGGCTGGTTCTGGTGCGAGTCCTGTTGCGGCTGCTGGTGCTGTTGTTGTTGCTGTATGTGTTGCTGCTGCTGTTCGTGTTTCTGGGCTAACTGTTGCGTCTGCTGCTGGTGCCGTTGCTCGACTTGCTGCATCTTCGCGTCGTTGGCCTGTTGTCGCTCCAATTGGCGATGATCCTGCTCCTGCTTCTGCTCAAGTTTCTGGTGATCCTGCTGTTGCTGCGCGTACAGCTTTTCCTGCTGTTGTTGGTATTTTCTGTCGCGGTTCGGATCTCCGGTGTTGGGTGACGTTGGCCGCGTGTGTGCTGGTAGTTCGTTCGAATGGATCGCATGATCCACCTGGCCGCCCGAATTTTTCGCCTGCGGCGGCCGGTCATAATGTCCGCCCTCTTTGGCGGCCACAACTTCGTGGCCGGAGAAAGCCCCCGGGCGTTCCGTGGCTGCGATTGGAGGCCGCCCGTGATTTGATGAAGCCCGCATCTCGGGGTTACCGCGCGCAGCTTCCATATGGCGTGTCTGGTCGGCTACGGGCCCCATGTGCCTTCCCCTATACGCCGCTTCTTCGGACGAACTCGGATGCTCATTGATTCCGCCGTGGCCGCCGTTAAAGCTCACTCGCGATTCGCCGTAATGGTTCACTACCGTCGTGTTGTACGTGTTGTGAATCACGGTCACGTTCACATTGTTCACCGAGCGGTTGTAATAAAAATGATCGTGGTCCCAGCGCCCGCCCTCGTATCCGTGTCCGAAGTAACCGAATCCGTAATTGATCCCGCCATAGAAACCAACCACCGGACCCCAGTAGCCTTGGTGAAAGTAGTAACCTCTCCCGCCCCAAGCCCAGTAGCCCGGCGTCCAAAGGAAGCCCGGACGCGGCGCCAGCACCCATGTCCCCGGTACCCAGTAATAATCGTCCCCGTCCCAAGCCCAATAACCGGGCGTCCAGATGTAGCCGTCGCCCGGGCAGACGGGTTGCTCGTAAACCGGCAATTCCGGCGGCCCGAAGGAAACCGCAATCCCCACGCCGATCTGGGCGTAGGCCACACCCGACAAAATCAATGCACCTATGAACCCCAACAGCATTCGAATGGAAAAAAGTCTCCGCATCTTCTCTCCTTGTGTACGATTAGGTTTTGCTGCCTGGTCCTGGTTCGCGGCACCGTACGACCTGTTGTTTGAGGAATTTCTATGCGAACCGGGCTGTTTGGCTGGATTCCGATTGTTTCACACACAGAGAAGAGAGTAAAAAGAAAATCCTTCCGGCCACTTTACTACTCCGCTACACTCATGCATCGATTCTTTCCCGTTCCAGGCGTTAAACTGTGTTACACTATGTTTGCGCTTAATGCATCGGTTGTGTTGTGCGGTCCCTCTGGTTAAGACCTTCTGAGACTACCCGCCCTACGTTTCCTCCGTTCGTTCTTAGCGTAATTTAAAATAAGACTGGCAACTCTGATTGCCGCGCTCACCGACTGTTCGTGTGTGTCGCCGCCCTCTTTGCCAGCAAGAAAGCAAAATGCAAAGTTTTTCAGAACTCACTCTATCTCCTTCTTTGAAGGAGCGACTCATCGCGGCGAACTTCTCGACGCCAACTCCCGTGCAGGCGGCCGCAATTCCGCAAGCGCTGGAAGGCAAGGACGTCATTGCCACTGCCCAGACGGGAACCGGCAAAACGCTGGCGTTCCTGCTTCCGGTCATGGAAAAGCTGGCGCAGTCGCAAACTCCAGGTATCGCCGCTCTCGTCCTTGTGCCGACTCGGGAACTCGCAATGCAAGTCGTCGCCCAATATAACGCCCTGCGCGCGAAGCAGTCGCAACCCGCGGGACTCGTCGTCGGTGGTTTGCCCGAAGGCCGCCAACTCGACGCCATCCGCAAAGGCGCGCGCCTCGTCGTCGCCACTCCCGGCCGCCTCGAAGATTATCTCGACCGCCGGCTCGTTTCTTTGAGTGGCGTCAAAACTCTTGTTCTCGATGAAGCCGATCGCATGCTGGACATGGGCTTCCTCCCCGCCATTCGCCGCATCGTCGGCGTGTTGCCGCGCGAGCGCCAGACTCTCTGCTTCTCCGCAACGATGGAAGGCAGCATGGCGCAGTTGGTGCGCGATTACACAAAGAATCCCGTCCGCCTCACTTTCGGCTCCACTTCAAAGCCTTCCGAAAATGTGCGCCTACAGGCCTTCGAAGTTTCCGAAAATGGCAAGCCCGATATGCTCTACAGCCTGCTCGAAAACGAAAGCGGCCGCTGCCTTATTTTCTCGCGCACCAAGCGCGGCACCGAACGCATCGCCAAGAGCCTCAACCGCCAGGGCATCAACGCCGCCATGATTCATGGCGACCGCTCGCAATCGCAACGGACCTCGGCCCTCACTGGTTTCCAGCGCGGGCAATATCGTGTCCTCGTCGCCACCGACGTCGCTGCTCGCGGCATCCACGTGCAAGACATCGCCCACGTCATCAATTACGATCTTCCCGATGTCGCCGAAAACTTCATCCATCGCGTTGGCCGTACCGGCCGCGCTGGTGAACGCGGCGTTGCTTCCACCCTCTTTCTTCGCGAACAGCGCACGGATCTCTTCCAGCTCGAGCGCCAACTCGGCATCAAGATTGAAAGAATCTCCGCTACCGGCAAGAACGCTCCGCAAAAGGATCGGGTCCCGGCCGTTTCGGAACGCGTCTCCTCTCATTCCGAGCGTGTTCCCATCAATCGCGAACGGAGCTCTTTCCGTTCCGACCGCAATCCCTCCGTGCCAGGCCCCCGAATGACTCGCCTGCCCGGAGAAATCCTGCAAGCCCAGATGGAGAGCTAGTCCAGTCTCCAAATTGATTTTGGTTTTGAAAAGACCCCAGTCGCCGCAAGGCTCCTGGGGTTTTTTTGAGTGCAAACGCAAAGCTTTCGCTTTTACGATGTCAACCGACTCGCCGACCGCTCCGCCGGCAGCCGTTCTTCCTTGGCGAATCTATCCCGCCTGAGCCCGCCCAGCCTCTTGTGCTTCCAATTCCGCAATCTTTCCCTGCAGCCATCCCCTCAGCGCCGATTCCAATTCCTTCTCTGTCCCGCACTCATAAAAATGAGCCACAGACTCTCCCGCCGGCGTCAACGGGATCTGACGGCACGGATACTTTAATTTCGCCAACTCTTTCGGAACGAACTCCATCAACAGGCACTCCGAACAAGGCCGCGGTTCTTCTTTAGTTCCAAAATTAAGGCACGTTGGTGAATCCTCGAACACGAAATTGGGCCGCCACGGGAATCGTGCCCGGTCGGTGTAACCTCCGCTTTTCAGGAATGCAAGTTCCGCTCTCAAGAGATCCAATAGTTTGTGCTGAGCGTTCATGGCTGCATTCCCTGCTTGCTATTCTCCTGAATCCAGGAATTTTCTATGTGACTTTCATCACATTCATTTGTGATTTGCATCACGGGCACAACCTCTCGGCAGGAGTATCAATGACATAGGTTTAGGTGACGGAATGCTGAGCGGTACACGTAATTCTGCAAACCGATTCCAATTTCTGACTAAGCTGGACGGGGGCCTACTCCCGGAGCGTACCCCGATGCGCACGCCTTACGGCCTTGAAATCATTGAAAATTGCGTCGCTTGTCCACATCGCGAGGAGCGGCTCTTCTGCAATCTGCCGGAGCCTGCGGTGAAAGCATTGGCGGCCATCACCTCTTCGGCTGCTTATCCAAAAGGGGCGACTCTGTTTGTGGAGGGCCAGCCCGCGCGCGGCGTGTTTATTCTCTGCAACGGCCGCGTAAAGTTATCGACATCCTCTGCCGATGGGAAAACTTTAATCCTGCGCATCTCCGAACCCGGCGAAGTCCTCGGCCTTCCCGCCACTGTTACAGGAAAATCTTATGAACTTACCGCCGACATCATTGAGCCGGCCCAGGCCAACTTTATCGCCCGCAACGATTTCCTGAATTTTCTCAGGGAAAATGGAGACGCGGCGCTGCGCGTGGCGCAGCAACTCGGCGAAACCTATCATCTGGCGATTTCCGAGATGCGCACGATCGGGCTCTCTCACTCCGCAAGTGAAAAGCTAGCGCGATTCCTGCTCGAATGGAGCGCCAGTTGTCCCGAGGAGAAAGGCCAAGTGCGCATCAAGATGACGCTGACCCACGAAGAGATCGCCCAGATGATCGGCTCCTCCCGCGAAACGGTTACGCGACTCCTCGCCGATTTTCGTCGCAAGCAGCTCGTCCAGGTGGTCGGTTCCACCCTGATCCTCCGCAGCAAAGCCGATCTCGAAGCCATCGTCAACCGTTAATACCTGCCCGCAGGAAACCATGCCAGTCGGTCCTAGGTAGGGCTCGTCCACCGCCGCGAGCGGGCCTCTCACGGCCGAACTCCCTCCGCATCTCTTGCGTCTTAGCTCCACCTGCGTGCGTTCGCGTGCCAGCGCCGGAGGCGCGAAAGACCCTAGCCCAGCGTAAGCGCTGGGTTTGGAAGACAAAAGACACCAGCACCGGAGGTGCGACAGATTCTGCATTTCAAGGCGTGCGCCACTCCTGACTGCCGCCGTCCGATCCACGTAATGGCCACGACCCCAACGTTCCACGTGCAACTACGCCCCCTCTCGCCATTTGCGCCCCTACCCGACCTCTTCAGATCTCGGAACACGGGCCACGGGTCACGCGCGTTCTCTACCTCCCCATCTCCAACGGCCGCCCATATCCCGTCATCTCCAAATACCCGACGCCCCGAACACTCTCGCTTCCCCTTGTTCCCTCAATCCCAATCGCCCCTTCCCAATAGCTTGGCGAAATCCTGCTCGCGCCTGCGAGTTCTTGTGATTTCAGCCGTGTCGTGGCCGTCAACTTCAGCCCAAGCTTTGGTATGTCCATGCTCCAGGCCACCGGATACTTTGCGCCCGTCACGCCGCTCGTCCACGTCTCTCCCATGCTAACCAACCGGAAATCCGCCGCCGTCAAATGCAACGGTTTCCCCTGAGCATCCACGTAGGTTCCCGAGGAAAACGGATCGCTCGGCCCATCCTTCCGCCGAAACTGGTACAGCATCAGCTCGGTATCATCCTCAAGCTGCACGCTCAACCAGTCCCACCCCACCTGGTCTGCTTCCATCGAATGCGTGAAAAATTCATGGTCCATCCAGGACGTCCCGCGCACCTCGATCGTTTTTCCCGCCACCTCAATCTTTCCCCTGGTTTGCAAGCGCGTGAACGAAATGTAGTGCGAAGCGTGCCCCGCCCCCGCCGACTTCTGGCTGACCCCATTTTCCCCGTGAATCACCGGTGGCTTGTCGCTGTGAAGAGAAAAAGTCAGTGAGAATTTCTCGTCCACAACACTTAGTGTTTCTTCTTCGCCTTGCCACCGGATTTCCCAATTGCCGTTCCAGATGCGCTTCTGTTGTTCATCGATTCCCGCAAGGCCGGGTCCGGTGCGGTTCGTCCGCTCGGAGTGGAAAAACTTTCCGCCGTCCAAATCGCTTAGCGCCAGGTGCGCCAGGTACAAATCCTCTATGTCCCAGGTCTGTTTCTTGCCCGGACCCCGGTCCACGCCCTGGCGAAAAAATGTCAATTCATAGCCATAATGACGCCCGTCCGCGGCCGTCAAATTTCCGGTCGTGTACCACCACTCCGTCTGAAACTCCTCGTGATTAAAATGATCGCGGGGGAATTCATACCGGTAACCTGGCAACGCCGCCCTGTATTGCGCCGCCGTTCCCGGCAGCCACACAAAAAGCAGCGCGAAGAGCAGCAGCCTACTCTTCATGAATCACCTCAAGCGGATTCATGCGCACCGCCACGCGCGCCGGATATAGCCCCGAAACCACCGTCGCCGCATACACAACGCTTAACGCACCCAGCAGCACCGCCACCGGCCAATGAAACCGGATCGTCCATCCAAACGACTGCTTGTTGATTACGAACACCAGGATCAGCGAAAGAAAGTATCCCAGCGCTAATCCCGCCAGATTCGCCAGCAGCCCCAGCAAACCCGCCTCCACAAGAATCATCTTTCGAATTTGCCCTGAAGACGCGCCCAGGAATCGCAGCAATCCCAACTCGCGCCGGCGATCGATCACCAGTGCCATCAGCGCCCCTGCAATTCCCATCACCGCCACTATCACCGCCACCGCTTCCAGCGCGTACGTGATGGCAAACGTCCGGTCGAATATTCTCACCGCCTCTGTTCGCAAATCGCGGTTCGAGAAAATCAGGATGCGATGGCCCGCCGCGGCTTCCTGTATCTCCCTACGCACTTCCGCGGCCTTCGCGCCGGGCGCCACAAACACGGCGAGATTCGTCGGCGTTTCATCCGGCAGATATCTCAGGAGCACATCCCGGTCCATCAGGATGTAACCCCACTCTCTCGCGTAATCGTAATAAACATCCACAATCTGGAAATTTGCCCGCGCATCTCCCAGCGACAACGCAATCGTGTCGCCGGTTTTCACCTTGTGCTTGGATGTAAACGGTTCGCTGACGATAACGTTGTTCTTCCCGCGCAACTGATCCAGAACCACGCTCGTTGGCCGCCCGGAAAAAAAGTCCGACTTCCGTTCAGCGCGCGCCACCCGCAAATCGACCGAAGCCAGCGTCACTGGCATCCCGTCATAGTTGATTTCGTACGCCCGCAGACGCTGCACACCCGCCACGCCCGGCAACGCCGCGATTTTCTCCACCAGATCCAAGGAAATTGTGGGATGCCGGTCCGCCGCCGCGTCGCCCGCGGGGCGCAAGTAAAGATCTGCCGGCAGCTCGTTCTCCATCCAGCTCACCACCGTCTGCCGGAAGCTTCCCACCATGATTCCGACAGAAACCATCATCGCCACTGCCGTCGCCAGTGCCCCCACCAGCACCGACGTCCGCCGCAGCGAAGCCGCCAGACTCCGCGACGCCAGCATCGCTTCCACCCCGAAAAGTTTCCTCAACGCTCCCGCGGTAATTCGCGAAATAAAATCCACCAGTGCAGGCATCGCGTACGCCGCCGCCGCAATCAACAAGATCGTCGCCAGATATCCGAAAAGCGGCTTACCCGCGAACGCAGGCATGCGCGCTGCCGCAGCCGCCAGCGTCGCCAGCACAGAGGCGATCGCCAGATCCCGTCCCTTGTGTGCGCGCGCCAGAAATTCCCGCCGCCCCCGCGCCATGGCATCCATCGGAGACACTTGCATCGCTTCCCGCGCCGGCGAAAGCGCGGAGACAACCGCCACTCCCACTCCAACTAACAGCGCCAGCGCGATCGAATTTGGATTCAGGGCAATCGGCCCCGGCCGGCTGCTCACGTAGAGCGACTCCACCGTTGCCGCCATCAACTTCACGGCGCCACCGGCCATAAGCCGCCCCAGCGGCAAGCCCACCAGCGTGCCCGCCAGCCCCAGGCAAGCCGCCTCTCCCAGAAACGCGGCCAAGACGTCTCGGCGGTCCGCGCCAAGCGCGCGCACAATTCCAATTTCGCTGCGCCTTCGTACCACGGAAACGGAAATCGTGTTGTAGATCAGGAATGCCCCGACCACCAGCGCGATGTAACTCAGCAGCCTCAAATTCCATCGGAACGCCGCCAGCATTTTCCGATTTTCTTCCGTGCCTGCGCCTTGCGGTCGCACTTCCACGCCCGGCGGCAACACGCTGCTCAATCTCTTTTGCCATTCGTTCAGATTGCCGTTCGCCGGCAGCTTGATCAGGATGCGGTCCACCCGGCCAAAGCGGTTCAGCGTGCGCTGCGCCCCCGCTATATCCATTAATATTATGTTTTCGTTCCCCGAAACATTGGGGAGCACACCGCGCACCACGCAATCGGCAAGCCGGTCGTTGATCAGCAGCGAAATGTGCCCGCCCGCGTTTTTCTTCAGGCTCGGGCTGACCCACACGCTTTCCGGTTCGCTCAGCTCGCGCACGCTCTCTTCCATAGTTTCGTTGTTGGAGGGGTCTACGTGGTCGGCGCCGTCTTGCAAGGCGTATCGGCTGCCCTCGGCGATTAAATCCAGGCCGATTAGCGGCAGTGTTTCGTGCGTCTGCGTGTCCACCGCGAAATCTTCCATTCGCGGCGAAATCCGCAATGAATAAGGCTGCGTGGCCAGTGTAGCCACCACCGCTTCGGGCACTCCACCCGACGCCACAACCTCCAGGTCGGCGTCTCCGGCCAGGCTTTCCATCGAGGAGTGAAACGATCCCGCCGCAGCGGTTCCCGCCAATTCAATCGCCAGCACAACGGCCACGCCAAGCCCCACCGCCAACACCATCAGCCCCAGCCGAACGGGCTCTTGAAACAGCGGCCGCATCATCAACCGGTAAAAAAGTTTCCATCGAGGCATGTCAGTGCCGCGTCAGTTCTTCCACGCGCCCGTCGCGCAGCTTCACCAGCGTGTCGCATAAGCTCGCCGCTTCCAGGCTGTGCGTTGCCATAATCGTCGCGGTTTTTTGTTCGCGAGTCAGTCGCAACAGTAATTCCAGAATTACGCTGCCCGTCGCCGTATCCAGGTTTCCCGTCGGCTCATCCGCCAACAGAATGCGCGGAGAATGCGCCAGCGCCCGCGCAATCGCCACGCGCTGCATCTGCCCGCCTGATAGCTGGTGCGGATATCGCGCGCCCAGCCCATCGAGCTCCACCCAGCGCAGCCGCTCCAGCGCCAGTTCGCTAGCTCCAGCTGTGCCCGCCAGCAGCAGCGGCAATTCCACATTTTCCTGAACGGTTAAAGTGTGCAGCAACTGGAAAGATTGAAAGACAAATCCGACTTTTTCTCTGCGCAATCCCGTCTGTTGCGCGTCGTTCAAATCGGAGGTCGCCTGGCCTTCGATCCGCACCGTGCCCGACGTCGGGAAATCCATCGCCCCCGCCAGGTGCAGCAGCGTTGATTTGCCGCAACCGCTCCGCCCCACCAGCGCGACAAATTCGCCCTCGCCCACGTCGAGCGTCACTCCATCCAGTGCGCGAACGCGCTGTCCGTCACTCGAATATTCCTTGCTGACGGATTGGAGGGAAAGAATCGCCATGCGTCGAACAGCCGCCGTCGGGCTCCTGCTTCAGTCTCTGCTTCAGCCCCTATTTGAGATTGTTGAGCGCTTTCTCGATCGCCGACGTCAGGTCCTTTGCATCGGGCTCGACTTCCGAATCAAATCGCGCGATCACTTTGCCGTCCGGGCCAATCAGAAACTTTGTGAAATTCCACCCGATCTCTCCGGCCGTCTTCGGATTCGCCGACTTGTCCGTCAAAAACGCATAGAGCGGCGTGATGTCGCTGCCCTTGACCGAAACTTTTCCCATCATCGGAAACGTCACATGATATTTCGAAGTGCAGAACGTCTTGATCTCCTGGTTCGAACCCGGCTCTTGCCCGCCGAAATTATTCGCGGGGATTCCAACGATCACAAACCCGCGGTCCTTGTATTTTTCGTATAGCGCTTCCAGTCCCGCGTATTGCGGCGTGAATCCGCACCGGCTGGCCACGTTCACCAGCAGCACCACTTTCCCCTTGAACGAAACCAGCGGCGTCGATTGGCCTTCGATCGAGTTCAATGTAAAGTCGTACACCGTCTTTTCGGCAGCCATAAGTGTCGTCCCCAGGAGTGCCAGCAGCACAAAAACTCTTTTCATCTTCGTCTCCAGAATCGAATTTGCGCGGAGTCTGAGAAATTTCGGAACAGGCTCTGGCCATTCCTGCACGGCTGGCCCGCAACAATAATAGGCTACCTGCCCGTCGAAGCCCACTTTCTTGCCTGTCAATTCCACGTAAATTGTTGACCCTCGGTGGAGTTCGCCTTACTGCAGCAAAAAAACGCTCACGCTTTGGCCCGGCACGCGCATCCTCAACGTCCTTCCTTCCACCGTTGCCTGCCCTAGTCCGAATATCGCCGCGGCACCCGTGGCTTTCTGGTCCGGAGAATCCGGCAGCGGCACCGCAATTTCTCTCGCGCTTTCACCCGCGTGGAACGCCACAACAATGCGCTCCTCCTCGGTTTCCCTCAAGAACACAAACGTCTTGTCATCTGAGGCGAGGCTCCACAATCTTCCCCGCCGCAACGCGGGATGCTGGGCTCTAACCGCCAGCAGCGCGCCGACATATTCGTGGATCTCCTCCTGCTCCAGGGTGCGCCCGATTTTTGTGAATGCGTTCTGCGGATCTTCCGTCCATCCCCCGGGAAAATCCCGGCGGTTATCCGGGTCCCCCCCGCCAGGCATCCCGAGTTCGTCGCCGTAATACATCTCCGGGATCCCGCGCACAGTAAGAACTAACCCAAATGCCAATTTAAGCCGCGATGTCGATCCCTCCGGTGTCCCCGCAAAACGCGTCGTATCGTGATTTCCGAAAAAGGGCACCAGAAACTCCGGGTGCGGGTAGAGCGAATCCTGGCGCAGAATGTTCGCCAATTTTCCGACGGGAGCGCCCTTTAACAAAACGCCTCGCAGCGCGAAATAAAAAGGAAAATCGAACGGCGTCGTCAGTTGCGTATCAATCCCGTCCCACCCCTTTCTTCCGCCCTGGTAAAACGAAGTCACCGCCGGGTCGGGGTGAAACACTTCGCCGATCGTCGAGAGCCGTGGATAAATTCGCCTCAGCGCCGTGTGCCACTGCTCCCAGAACTCCCGCGAAACATATGGAAACGTGTCGACCCGGTAGCCGTCCAATCCCGTGCTTTCCGCCCACCAGATGCCGTTCTGCTCCAGGTATTGCACCACCACCGGATTTTCCGTGTTCATGTCCGGCAAAATCCCCGCGAACCAGCCCTCCGTCAAATCTCGCCGCAGTTGCGGCGGCGTGTGCGGGTCCACCAGCGATTCGAAAACATCATTCGTAATATCCTTCTTGTCCGGCTGCCCGTAGAACGTTCCTTTCAGCGGCGAACCGGCCGTCAAGTGGTGCTCCGGCGTTCCGTGAAACCAGTCCGGCAGCGGCGGATGCGTCGCCCAGGGATGCCGCGGACCGATGTGATTTGGCACAACGTCGAATAAAACCTTCATGTGCTGCTTATGCGCCTGCTGTACCAGTTCCCGGTAATCGTCCAGCGTTCCCAGATGCGGGTCCACGGCATATAAATCCGTCGCTCCATAGCCGTGGTAATCCTGCGCGGCGCCGTTCTTCACAACGGGCGTCAACCACAGCGTCGTCACTCCCAGGTTCTGCAAATAGTCCAGGTGCTGCTCGATGCCTCGCAGATCTCCGCCGTGATACGCGCGCGGCTTGCCGCGGTCGTGCGAACCGGGAAATTCCGCCGGTTCGTCGTTGAGCGGATCGCCGTTCGCGAATCGGTCCGGCATGATCAGGTAAATCACGTCGTCTAGCGTAATCCCCTGATTTCTGCCAAGAATCTGCGCCCGCGCCGCGAGGGGCAATTCAAACGTGGTTTCCCCGTGCGCCGTTGTGAGCCGGCAAACAGCCGTGCCAGTGTGCAGTTCCGGTGCCAATTTCAGCCATACGAACAGATAATCGCCATCGCCGCTTGACTGGGTCCGGCTGGCAACCACATCGCGAAGGTTGCAGCTCACATGCGTCGCGCGCAGGTTTTTCCCCGAAAGCAGCAGCATCACGTCCGGCGTCAGGCCTACCCACCAGCTTGGTGGCTCCACTTTTTTCACCACGGGAGCATCCGGGTTCGCGCTTTCTTGCGCCTGCATTGAGATTCCGCATAGCGCCCCGGAAACAAAAATCAATGCAATCCAAACTCGTAGAGAGGCACCCCAGGTGTCGGTGCTGCACCCGGGCTCTTTCCCACCCGACACGAAACGCAAGCCACGAATCAAGTCTTCCCTCCTACTCTTATTCGCGAAAAATCAAATGGCCAAACGCCTCCGGCACATGAAAATTCGGCGCCTGGGTCAACGTCGGGCTCCACGCCGAATAAAATCTCGGCTCCATTTTTCCTTCCACCCTAAAGAAGTTTGCCCGCCAACTCTGTTTCGGATCGAACGCCGTCGTAAGGCTTCGCATTGGCACCGCAAGTTCCGCTGTCCACGTTTGCGCCGCGGCATCCTGCGTAACTCGCCGCCGCAATCCGCTGTGCATCTCTTCTTTCTCGCCGTGCGCGATATTCAGATCGATCCAGTATCCATTTGGGCTAACTTCCAATTCCTTGTACACGCGATCGTCACTTGCATCCGGCTGCAAAAACGCTTCCGCCACGTCGCGCTCCCACAATTCGTCCCGCCACCCGTCCGCCCGCGCATCCGGAAACACATGCAACTCCCGGTAGCGCGCTAGAAACCGCAAGAACAGGGTCTGCTCGTTCCACAACAGCCCCACTTCCGTCGCGCGCTGCGGATCCTCTCGCTCGCCCCGCCAATCGCGCTCAAATCGAATCGCCGGAGCCCGCTTCCACCAGCTCTCCTTGGGAAATCCCTCTGGCTCCACGCTTTCTTTCAACGGCAGCGCATAAACCGTTGGCAATTGTGCGAACTTCGAAACCGTTCCGCGATTCATCGTCCTGATAGTGTAGTCCACCCCGCATCCGTTCCTCTCATCCTTCCGGCTACCGCGGTCAAACCACCCCACATGCATTTCATTCCCGCCTGTTCGGCCAGCAAACTCTTTGGGCAACTCACCACGTCGCCATCCAGCCGCTCCCACCCCTGCGTGCTACCATCCGCTTTGGACCCATTCCGCAAGGAGAAACTCCCGTGGAAGCACGCCGCACCACTTTGGCCGACCGCAACGTCGAGGTACGTACCGATCCCTCCCGCCGCGATCCCGCCGATTTTCAATTCGTGAAATTCCATCTCGAAGCCGGCGTCGCGCGCATGACTCTCAATCGCCCCGACCACAATCTCCTCAACGAATACATGCTCCGCGAATTGATCGATGGCATCGCTCATGCGGGCGAGCGCCCCGACGTGAAGCTCATCCTCCTCGATTCCGCCTGCAAGGTTTTCTGCGGCGGCATTGACGTCGGCGAATATACGACTGAGCGGGTGTTTCAAATGCTCGATGCCTTTCACTCCGTCTTCATGGGCATTCTCGAAACCGCGAAGCCTGTCGTCTGCGTTGTTAACGGCCCGGCCATCGGCGGCGGCGCGGAACTCGCGGCATTCGGCGACTTGGTGATTGCCACTCCCAAGGCCCGTTTCGCGCAACCCGAAATCACTCTCGGCGTTTTTCCGCCGCTCGCGTCCACCATTCTTCCGTTCCTCGTCGGCCCCAAGGTTGCCCTTGAGCTGGTGCTCCTCGGCGAACCCGTCACCGCCGAACGCGCCCTCGATCTCGGCATCGTCAATCGTCTGGTTCCCGAAGCGCAACTCGAAGCCACCGTCAACGATCTTTGCGCGCGCATCGCCGGCCACTCCGGACCGGTGCTCACCATGGCCAAGAAAGCGATCCTCGGCGGCATGGGCCTTTCGCTCCGCGACGGCCTGCGCAATTCCATGAACATCTTCCTCAACGAACTCTACCGCCTCGAGGATTCCCAGGAGGGCCTCCGCGCCCTCAGCGAAAAGCGCAAGCCCAACTGGAAAAACCGCTAACTCGCGATTTTCTCGAAGAAACCCGTCGGCTGCCTCCAGAAAGGCACCGAGATGGCGGAGTTGTGTGCGTGGGGGATTCAAGTCTCGATGCGGGGATTTCGCACTTTGAACGCAGACAGTTCCGAGGCCCGGCGCATCGCGAGGGGGAACTCTTACGCAATGCGCCGGCGGTCCCGGAACGGTAGGCAACCTATTGTGGGTAAGTCGATGGAATCAGCGCGTTGATCTTGAAAATGTCCCAGGACCCGAGGCCCGTTACGTAATCGTAGCCCGGGAGCGCGGTGAACAGTCCGTTCCCTCCCAGAAGTACATCATTGAAATCCGGACTGCTAGGCGTCGGTCCGCCGTTTGCAAGCTGGTAGATCAATGGTCCCGCGAAGCCCAACTTGTTCCGGTGCGCCGTTTGAATTCGCGCCCATGAACCCATCGCCAGCGGCGAAGACAAACTGGTTCCCCCGATGAGCGTCGCGGTACCGCTGACAAACACGTTTGCCGCGCAAATCGCCAATCCGGTTCCCCCGGCGCACATCGAAACGTCCGGCACTCCGCGGCCAACGCCGGCCGCAGAACCCTCGGCACTGGGTACGATTGGCAGTGTGCCCGATCCCGTGTAGCTCTGCCAGAACGGTGGATTTTCAAACGCACTTGCCCCGCCGCCACTGGCTTCCCATCCGGTTTCGAAGTCGTACGTGAAATCGGCGTTGGTAAACAGATTTGTGCCGCCGACGGCGATCACGTAAGGCGAAGACGCGGGATAAGAAGTATCCGGCGCCCCAGTGAGGGGCACCCCGTTCGTCGATCCCTCCACGGGACACGCGGAGCCGTTGTCGTCCGAGGAAGCGAACGGCGTAATACCTTGCAGCGCCGCCTCGCCGAAAATCTGGTCGTCGATCAGCATCGCCCCATCTATATAGGGACTGAACTCGCACTCGCCGAACGACATGTTGAATGCTTTTACCTTGTTCTGCGAAACCGCCTTATTGATCGCCAAAGCCAAATCCGAGTCGGTGAGCGTTGTGGCCGCGTAGAAATAGAGATGAGCAACCTGCTGGGCAATTCCCGTCGAAACCTGAGAGTCGAGATCCCACTCTTCGGCTCCGCTGGTGTCCGGACTCGGAACCCCGGCATTCACGATCGTCACCGGCACTTGCGGCAGGTTGTAAGTCTGCTCGTATGTCCGCAAATCATTCACTACCTGCGTCAGATCCCCTTCCACGATGATGCCCACCGAGGTGGCTGAGCCGGACGTGAAATTTTGCGCTGCACACTGGGGATGATCGGAGGGGCACGCCGCGTCGTAGGCTATCTGATACTCGTGCGGGCCGAAGGCCTCGTTCGCGACCGCGGGCGTCGGACAGTTCGGCGGCGTGCAAGGATCAGTCCCGGGCGTCGTATTCAGCGTCAGGGTGTGCGCGTCAAAGTGCACCCCCACCAAATTATTCAATCCCAGAACGGCGATAACGATGCCTCCGAGCGACGCGGGGATTTGCGCGTCCGACGCATTCACGTAAATCGTGCTTCCGCCAACCGAATAATTCACCAGCGTTGTGTTAAACGCGGAGCTCACTCCCGCCGCCGTCCCATCCGCTTCAATCAACAGCTGATTATCGGAAACCGTGATGTTCGAAAATCCGTGGCCGGCAAGATAGCTCTGCACTGCCTGCACCTGGGCGGGCGTCGCGCCAAACTGCGCCACGAACTGTTGCAAGGTAAGCGAAGTCCCGTAAAGAGGATCGCCGGGCGTGAGCATACGCAACAATGTTGACTGGACCTGGTCCGCATTTTGCTCCTTCAAGCCCACAACGATGTGCAACGGGGTGGCCGCGGCCACAGGCCCAAGAAACGTTGCGTTCATCAAATTTTGCACCGGATATGCCTTTGTAGCCGTGGACGTCCACGCTTGCCCGCTCGCGTTCGGACATATGCTCACAGCCAACAAAAACAGAAAAAGGGCCCCCAGAGACCGGATCGTAGCGCTCATCCTCTTTCTCCTCTTCTAGAGGTCGCCTCCGGCCACGCACTCCCGCCGCTCCGGAAAGTGGCCTGATTCGCCGCCACAATCATCCTCAGCCCGTGCCGCGAGGGAATCGGGTGCATCCCGTAAACTGCACTCAGGGAAATTCCTGAGCATGCGTTATGTTGTTCGATTCACTCCTGGTATTGTTATTTTCTCCGTGCAATCCACTTCTCGACTTTGTTACTCTGCCACGCATGCGATTTCACAAAATTCTGCTTTTCTCTTTTGTATTTTCCGGTTCGGCCTTCGCCCAGGATCTCAAACCCGTTGCGGATCGTCTCGCCGCACAGAACACCTTATTCGAGGAACAATATGAGTCCGACCTCCGCAATTTCCCGGAGCGCGCCACCGCCTTCGGCGACTATCGCTATAACGACAAGCTTGCCGAGTACTCCATTGCTGCCATTGTTCAGCGCAATCAGACAAATGCCGCTTTCCTCGCCCGGCTCCAGTCGATTCCCACCACCGGTTTTTCCGAACAGGATCAGCTTTCCCACGACCTTCTCGTCCGCGTCCTTCAGCAGCGCATTGCGGATTTCGACCTGAAGGAATACGAGATGCCGGTCAATCAACAGAACGGCATCCACACTTCTCTGGCAGATCTCCCGCTCTCCGTTCCCCTCGATTCCGTGAAACATTACGAAGACTACATTGCCCGCTTGCACCAAATTCCCCACGCGCTCGCGCAGACCACCGAAGTTCTCCGCGCCGGCATGAATGACAAGCTAATGCCCGTGCGGTTCCTTCTCGATAAGTTGCCCGTTCAGTGCCAGGGCATTATTGACGCCGATCCGTTCCTGCTCCCCACAAAAAAATACCCGGCGGGAATCTCCCCGGAGGATCAGAAGCGGCTGACGCAAGAAATCACCGACGCCATAAATACCGACGTCATCCCCGCGTATAAAACCTTCGCCACTTTTCTTCGCACCGAATACGCCCCCTTGGGCCGCACCACCCTCGCTGTCACCTCTCTGCCCGATGGCGAAAAGCGCTACCAGAACGACATCTACGGCCGCACCACCACGCATATGACCGCCGACGAAATTCATCAGCTCGGCCTCCGCGAAATCGATCGCATCCAGGCCGAGATGACATTAATTGCCAAAAAGCAGGGTTTCGCGGATCTTGCCTCTTTCCGCGCCTCCCTGAAAACCAATCCAAAGTACATGCCCACCTCGGCGGATCAGATCCTCGAGGATTTTCGCCACTACATCGACCAGATGCAGCCTAAGCTGAGTGAACTCTTTACCCTGCTTCCCAAATCTCCCGTGACCGTCGAGGCCATCCCCGCCTTCCAGGCCGCGGCTGCCACTCACTATGTCACCGGCACACCGGACGGCAAGCGACCCGGCCGCGTCGTTGTCGCCACATCCAATTTTGCCGAGCGTTCCCTGATCGACGATGAGGCCATCGCCTACCATGAGGGCGTCCCCGGCCACCACATGCAGTTGTCCGTGCAACAGCAACTCACCGGCCTGCCGAAGTTCCGCCTTCACGGCCTGGGCTTCAATGCTTACACAGAAGGATGGGCGCTCTACGCAGAGCAGCTTGGTAAAGAGGTTGGCTTTTATCAGGACCCGGTCTCGGACTATGGCCGGCTTTCCAGTGAACTGTTCCGCGCCGTGCGGCTGGTCGTTGACACAGGAATCCATTCCAAAGGCTGGACGCGCGATCAGGTTGTCGATTTCTTCCGCAAATCCGGCGCCGTCGACGAGCCCACAATCCAATCCGAAACCGACCGCTACATCGCCTGGCCCGCGCAGGCCCTCAGCTACAAACTGGGCCAGCTCAAGATTCGGGAGCTCCGCGAGCGCGCCCGGAAGGAATTGGGCAGCAAGTTCGACATTCGCGCTTTCCACGACGAGATGCTGAATGGCGGAACGCTGCCTCTGGATATGCTCGACGCCCGCACCGACAGGTGGATCGCCCAACAGAAATTAAAATCAAATTGACGCCCGTAAACTGATTGGAACATCAATCAGGCAAGGGAGCGGGGAAGTGCCGTGAATTCGGCCGCGGTCCAGCCACTGTATTCGGCCTCATAGCCGAAAGCCGGACTACCCTCCCACGCCGGACTCGGGGGCCAATCACTCAATAATTTTTTGCGAGGTACTCGCGCAGGCGACCAATTCGGAAGCTTGCATCGGCGGTCTCGATTTGCAGAAGAAGTTGGGTGGCGGCCAGCTGGTTGTGGAAATCGAACGCCGCGGAAGTGTCCGGCGCCGCCACCAGCTCAAGATTCTTGTCGATCGCTTTGTTTTCTTCCTCAAGAGACCTGAGTTTTGCCTCCTGTACCGTAACGCAATCCGCCAACTGTTGCTGAAGCACCTCCATCTGCCGAACAACGTCGCTCTCCTCCGCTTTCTTCCATTCGTTGTGCGCTTCGACGGCGCGATCCAGATGTCTGTTGATGGACCGGCTGGCGAGATTGTAGCTGACGGAGACCTGTCCATACGGCTGCGTACCCTGGGCAACTGGGTTCACCTGTTGATGGACGCCAACGGTGAGCGCGACATCCCAATTATTCTGCCGGTTCAGTTTATCCAGGACCCTCTGCGCACCCTCTTCGCTGTTCTGCTTTTGCGCGACCAGTTCCTTCAACGGTTGATCGCTCAGTGGCGGAACATATATTGCCGAGAGCTTCGAACGGGTATCGGCGCGGTCGGCCTCCAGCCTCATCTTGGTAGTCTGCAGCGAGAAGAGCATGAGCTGCGTGGCATTCTGGGCCTCCAGCATCTTCACGGTCTGCGCCATCAGCATGTCCAGTGATTTGGAGGCCTGTTCGATCAACGTGAGCCGGTTGAGAAGGGCCGCTTTCTCCAGGCTGGGCAGCGCGTATTGGATTTCCTGCTGGGCTCCCGTGGTGGCTTTGTAGAGTTCGCAGTTTTTGCGGGCGACATCCATGGTCAGCTCGGCTTTCCTGACATCGGAAAGGCCCAACGTGGCTCCCCCAACCAGTTGCATGGGCAGCCCCGTCTCAGGTTGCGTGAAGCCTGCCGTTGCCGTCGGCGTGCGGAGCAGATTTCGTTGCGCCTGCGCCTGTTCCATCACGTACGTGCAATACGCTTGCTGATCCTGCTGGCCTCTCGCGATCGCGGGGGCAGCACAGAGCAAACCTGCAGCCAGCACGGATTTCCAGGGATTCCTGATCATTGGGTTCTCCTCAGAACAATAGCGGCTTGCGGCCGAGGAACACGGTCTTGGACTTCGCGGATTCCGGATGATCGAGATTCATCTGCATCAGGAATCCTCGAATGTTGGTCTTGAAGATGGGATGAACGGCTGTCTCTTCGCCCGTGAATACCTGGTTTACTGTGCCGACTTTGCGGCACGCGAGCATATTCAAATAGCAGTCGTAAACCGGATGCCCTGCCACTGCGCTGGCCTGGTTGTCATAAGGGACGAAAGCGAAGTACAGCGTCTTGCCCCCGGCCGCGTTCAGATAATACGGGCTTTGTTTGGCGGTGCGAATGGCCTCTCGTAACCGGTCGATCTGGCGCGATTCTTCCTGGAGTTGCTTATCAGCGACGTTGATGGCCACATCGAGCTGTGCGGCTTCGGAACGCAATTCCGCCTGCTTTTCCAGAACGTCGAGCGAATCCGTGCCCGTCGTGTTCTTCTGCAGGACGCTGTCTGTCAGCAGCACCTCGGCTATTTTGCTGTCCGTGTAAGCGGTCTCGGCCTGATTCAGCGCGGACAGCTGGGTGGCTGCGTCGCCCTTTGTGATCAAGCCCGCAGCCAGATCTTTGTTGATGTTCGACTCGACTTCCTTGAGTTGCTTTAGGACTGTTTGCGTTTTCAAGTTGTCGGCCTGCTTCTGTGTGTCGAGTGTGGCGAGTTGAGGCCCGATGGAGCGGTTGTGCGCCCGCTCGCGGGCAATCGCCGCCTGGAGCTGAGGCTCCAGCGCCAGCAGCGCCGCCCGGTGTTTCTTCATCTCGGCAATGCCGCTTTCCAGTTTCTGCGAGTCCACCTTCAGGTCTTCGATGGTCTGCTGGCTGGTCACCAGCTTTTGCCGGAAGTCGAGGCTTTTCTCGTCGACAGCGGAAAGAATGAGCGGCGCGGCCCACGAGTTGCTAACCGCATAAAATCCCATCACAAAGGCATAAGTGAGGATGCCTCCGAGCACCAGATACAGGACGGTTATGGCAAATACGCGATAGAGGGAAATCACAACTTTGTAGTGGAACGATTGCCCGGGCGGCGCTTTCTTTGGTTTTGCGGGCGGAGTATCAACGGTCAGGGCTGGCAAGAAGCACCTCTTCTTCTTTGGTTCGCGTTCCCCAGTCTGCGGAATCCATGGTGCACAGGGCCAGCGGTGTCAGGAACAAGCTGCTCACCAGCGACCAGGCGACATAAGCCCCAAACACCAGCGGGTGGGCCAGCGCTTCTCGCGCGCTGTATTTCTTGATCACCCAGGTCAGCACGGCCCCGATTCCAAGCGCCGTCAGCAGGGGCAGCGGGCCCGCCCAGGCCAGCGGGTCCGAAGAGAGCATCGTTACCGCAACCAGAAAGGCGACGAGCGCCCCAAGCGGCGTCAGCACCAGCGTGAATACCGTGTTCGGATGCAGCTTCCAGACGTGCTGCGGCAGTGTCCGAAGCGTGTAGAAAAAATCGCGCACGATGCTGCGACGCCAGCGCAGTTGCTGTTTGAAAAGGACAGACAGCGTGTTTGGCACTGTGGTCCAGCAAAGGGCGTCATTATTGATGTACGTCCCGTAACCTCGCAGCAGCGTCTGGTGAGTCAGGAACCTGTCCTCTCCCTGATTCACCGGAATGCCGAACCAATGGCGCGCCCGAATCGCGGGTTCGATCTCCAGCAGCAGTTCGCGCCGGATGGCGAACAGGCATCCGCTGATGCAGCAGATGCTCCGCGTCCAATTCTCGGGAATTTTGTAAAGCTGAAACGCCGAAAAATAAATCACCGTCTGGATGCCCGTGATTATGTTGTCGTTCGGATTCCGGACTCCCACCCTGCCGCCCACCGATCCGATTCGCGGCTCGGAGAAGCACGCGGTCAGTTCGCGAATCGCGTCCTCATGGAATATGCAATCCGAGTCGATGGAGATGATGATGTCGGCGGAGGAATGCTGCAACGCGTTGCAGACCGTGCGCGCCTTTCCGCTGTTGACCGTGTTCCGGCCGGTGCGGATGCGGATGTTGGTGAAATCGCGCTGGGCTTTGAGCACCCACTCGTAGCTGTCGTCGACGGAACAGTCGTCCTGCGCGATCACTTCGAACTTCTCGTTCGGATAGTTGCACTTGCTGATGCTTTCGATGGTCTCGTACACCGTCTTGCCCTCGTTGAAGCAGGGCATCAGCACGCTGACCGTGGGCTGATAGCTGTAGTCCTTTTGGATTTTTGTGCTGGGGAACGATAGCTTCAGGATGATTCCCATCACGTACTTGACGACGGAAATCAGCAGGCACAGGACCATGACGAGCCAGAGAAGTATCGGGGCCATGTTCGCAACGCCTCCGGTGGCACATCGCTCATCCAGGTTTCGAGAACTTCAACGATTGTATATCGGGTTCGATTGCGCGGGACGCTGCGGCGAGATGATTGTTTCCATAACCTCGAACTGAAACACTACAAATTCCACCTTCGATTGACACTCCTCCCCACGCCTCGTAAACTCATTTAGACATTCAGCAGGCAAGGGAAGTGGGGAAGTGCCGTGCAATTCGGCCGCGGTCCCGCCACTGTATTCGGCTTCATCGCCGAGAGCCAGGCTACCCTCCCATGCCGCCGCGGTTGGGCCTACTTCGCGAGAGGGTACGCCTCCAGTCGGACCCCCGGCTTCTCGCCGGGTTTTTTATTTTCAGATTTTTCGCGGCACCTTCGTCAAGGGAGATTCGTGCAGCACTGTTCCGCCAACACCATGCGTCGCGCCCGCGTCTTCAGCTCGATCTTGCTCTTGCTGAGCGCCTTACCCCTCCGCGCCCAGTCGGTTACGTCCGCTCCTTCCTCCACTACGGCTTCGCCAGCCATGCGCGATGTCGTTGACGAATTCGGCCGTACCATTCGCGTGCCGCAACTCCCCACTCGCATTGTTTCACTCGCGCCAAGCTTGACGGAAACGCTCTATGCTCTAGGCGTCCAGGACCGCCTCGTCGGCGATACCGACTATTGCGACTATCCTCCCGACGCCCAAAAGAAGACGAAAGTCGGAGGCCCCATCAATCCGAATATCGAGGAAATCGCCGCCCTCCACCCGGATCTCGTTCTCGTCACCAAGGAGATCAACCGCCTGGACACCGTCCGCGCTCTCGACACTCTCGGCATCCCCACCTACGCCACCGACGCTCGCAACGTCGACGAAATTCTCTCCACCACGCAAAAACTCGCCGATCTCCTCGGCGTCCCGGAAACGGGGAAATCGCTTGTCGCCGACCTCCAGTCTCGCCTCGCCGCGCTGCACGCCAGACTTGAAGCAATTCCTCCAAGCCGGGTTCTCTTCATTGTCTGGACAGAGCCCCTGATTTCCGTTGGCAAAAACACGTTTATTGCCGACGCCCTCCGCAAAGCCGACGCCGCCAGCATCGTCGAGTCCACTCAGGACTGGCCGCAGATGAGCCTCGAAGAAGTCGTGCGCTTGCGGCCCGAATACCTCGTCTTTGCCGAATCGCATTCCGACGCCGCTTCCCGCGAATTTGAAGTCCTCGCCAATCGCCCCGGCTGGGACATCCTCGAAGCCGTGCGCAACCATCATTTCGCTGTCGTCAGCGACGCCGTGAATCGCCCCGCGCCCCGCATCGTCTCCGCCATTGAAGACCTCGCCCGCCAGCTTCATCCCGCGGCCTTCCAGGAAGCCCCCGCGCCCGAAAAACCCGCAACACCCGCCCCGATGCCGTCAAATCCCGCCGCGGCGGCGCCTGCCCACATGACCGTCAACACACCATCTTTCACAGTGGAGTTCGCATGCGCCCGCTGACCTTGACGCGTCTTCTCCTGCGCTGCGGCATTCTTGCTGGGATCCTGTTCGCGGTGGTCATTCTGGCGCTGAAACTCGGCGCCGTGCAGGTCTCTCTCTATGGGCTGACGCGCGACCTGATCCAAGTCCTGCTGGGACACAGCAATAATATTTCCAGCGATTATGTGCTGATCGTTCTGAATATCCGCCTGCCGCGAATTCTTCTCGCGATTGTGGTTGGCGCTTCGCTCTCGGTTGCGGGAGTCAGCTTTCAGGCTTTGCTGCGAAATCCGCTTGCGGATCCTTACGTCCTGGGAATTTCGACAGGCGCTGCCGTCGGTTCCATCCTTGCCTTGATTGTTGAAAATCAGCTGAACTTGTCGCCAGAGTACGCTGGACTGATCACCCCGTTCGGAGCCTTCCTCGGCGCCGCTCTCACCATCGCGGCCGTTTATGTACTGGGCCGCCGCGACGGACAGGTGGACAGCAACACCCTGCTGCTCGGCGGGATCATCACGGCGTCGTTTCTCGCCGCGATCGTTACCTTTCTGATGTCCACGCTGGCCGGGAGCAATCTTCGTGGCGCCTCTTACTGGCTGATGGGCAGCCTATCCACTCTTCCGCCCAAAAGTCTTCTCTATCTTCTGACTGTCGGTTTTTTGGTGGCTGCCGGGGCGATCTACACCACCGCGTCCGACCTCAACCTCCTGCTCGCCGGAGAAAAAGAGGCCATGCATCTCGGCGTGGATGTTCCTCGCGTCCGCATTGTGGTGTACCTGGCGGCGTCCATACTCACGGGGCTTGCTGTTTCCGTCAGCGGCGCCATCGGCTACGTCGGACTCTTGGTTCCGCACGTGATGCGCCTCATTTTTGGCTCCGACCATCGCATGCTTCTGCCGGCTTCCGCGCTAGGAGGGGCGATTGCACTTGTGGTTGCGGACACCGCTGCCAGAACTTTGGTGGCACCCTCCGAATTATCCGTCGGTGCGGTAACGGCGTTGGTTGGCGCACCCTTTTTCATCTATTTGCTTCGCCGGAGAATCGCATGAGCAGCGCGCTGCGTCACCCGCTTCCCGGGGACTCCTCGCGTTCCTCCTCCGACGTGCGCCTCAGTGTCGAGCAGGTCAGCTATGCGTATGCGCCGAATTCCTCGCAAGCGCCGCTCTTCACGCTCGAAGCGATGAGCTTCCAGGCCAAGCCCGGCGAGCTCGTCGCCATTCTCGGCCCCAATGCCAGCGGCAAATCCACGCTCCTCAAACTCATCTCCGGCGCGCTCCAGCCGCTCTCAGGCCGTATTTTTCTCAACGGGTTTGAAACGCATTCGCTTCCCGTCAAGACGCGTGCCCAGCGCATAGCTCTCGTCCAGCAGGAAAGCCGCCTGCTCTTCCCCTCGCGCGCCTGGGAATTCGTCATGCAAGGCCGCCATCCCTATGGCGGGGGCCTCCGCTTCGAGTCCGAGGAAGACATCCTCATCGCCAACAACGCGCTCGCGCAGGTCGGCGCCACCGAACTCGCCGACCGCTGGATGGACAGAATCTCCGGCGGCGAAAAGCAGCGCATCGTTCTCGCCCGCGCCCTGGCGCAGCAGCCGCTCCTCCTGCTTCTCGATGAGCCGACACTGCACCTCGATATCGGCGCTCAGGTCGATCTCCTCGAATCCCTGCGCCGTCTCGCCGCGCAGAATCGCTACACCGTGCTGGTGGTCACGCACGAGCTGAACCTGGCAGGTGAATACGCCGACCAGGTTGTTCTGATGCAAAAGGGCAAATGTCTTCGTGTTGGGCCGCCGGCAACGGTGCTGCAGCGCGAGATTCTCGAACAGGTTTTTCAAGCGCCGCTCTCCGTGGAGATGACCCCCTCCGGCCGGCCGCGCGTAACGCTTTTTTCAAATAAGTAGAAGTTTCCTTGTCCACCTCAACCCGGAGGCCATGCGCCTCCGACAGACTTAACCCGCAGCGGGCTTTGC
>DATHMM010000216.1:0-6754 GCA_035487095.1 Candidatus Sulfotelmatobacter sp. | reverse complement strand
TCGACACGTCGGCCTGGACGGCGATGGCTTTGCCGCCCTTGGCGGTGATTTCTTTCACGACGCGGTCGGCGCCTTCCTTGCTGGAAGCGTAATTAACGACGACGGCAGCGCCCTCGGCGGCGAGCGCGATGGAAATTGCGGAGCCGATCCCTTTGGAGGCGCCGGTTACAACGGCAACCTGATTCGTAAGCTTTCCCATGATGTTCCTCGATTCCTCAGCTTTAGATCGCCGGGACAGTTAGACGGCCGTCTAAGTAGATGAAAATCGGGCGTGATGGTTACACACGATTTTCTGGCCGGTGGGTATTGGGCCGAGAGTGTTACGAAGAGCCTCTATCCAACTGGGCATGGAAGAGGCTGACGGAGATTGCAGTTCAATGGGTGAAATTAGGCTATATTGGGCCCTGGGCTCAGGAGCGACGATCACAGGAGGGATTGGGCCATGCGAAAGACTTTTCACCGGTTCGAACTCGTTTCGCTGCTCGCCGGCGCGAACATGCTATTTTCGTTCGCTGCTCGGGCGCAACAAGTGCCGGCACAAATTCAGGCGCCCGCCAACGAAAAGCTACTGCTGCAGGTTCATGCGAAGGGTGACCAGGTGTACATCTGCCAGGAAGGCGTCACGCAATTTGCGTGGACGCTGAAGGCACCCGACGCACAGCTTTTCGATAAGGACGGCAAACCGTTTGGGAAACATTTCGCCGGGCCGTCGTGGGAGGCGAGCGATGGCAGCCGAGTAGTGGGTAAAGCTGTAGCCAATGCGCCTTCGCCGGACGCGGATTCGATTGCGTGGCTGCTTGTGAACATTGTCAGCCACGAAGGCAGCGGCGTGCTCTCGCCTGCAACCACGATTCAGCGCATTAACACCAAGGGCGGCAAAGCCCCCGCTTCGGGCTGCGATTCCGCGCATGCCGGGCAGGAAATTCGCGTGCCGTATTCGGCTGATTACGTTTTCTACGCCCCCAAATAATCGAACAGCGAAAATCGAAATTAGAAAATTGAAAATGGCCGGCTTCGATGATGTGGGTCATTGGCGGCTGCGCTGCGTTCTGCTATACGTAAATCGAAATACGCTTTTGCGGCAAATGGAGGAGATGCGATTGCCGGGAGGCCGCGACCTGCTCCGGGAGGGAGACTCGCATGGAAGTGACGGTAGAACATCTGGGGTCCGTGCAGTTTGAGATACGCTCGCGCAATCACAGCGTGATCAGCGATCAATCGATCAGCGACGGCGGCTTTGACGAAGGGATGACTCCGCCGGAGTTGCTGCTGGCTTCGCTGGGATCATGCGCGGGCTTTTATGCCGCGCAGTACCTTCGCAAGAATAAATTGGCCACTGAGGGTACGCGGGTGAGGGTGACCTGTGAAAAAGTGAAGGATCCGGTGGCGCGGATGACGAATTTCGTGATTGAGGTGGACGCGCCCGTGGAATTGAGCGCGGAACAGCGAAAAGGCGTGGAAGAAGCGGTGGAGCACTGCCTGGTGCACAACACGCTGCTGCATCCGCCGAAGATCGAACTGAAGGTAGCCGGGGCGGTAGCGGCGAAGAAGTAGGCGATACTTTCCCTTACTCAAAATACAAGCAACGGTTGTCATCCTGAGCGGCGCGTTGTTTGCGTGGAGAAGGATCTCAACTCATGCGGCTTGCGCGGATTTGACGTTGAGGTCCTTCGCCTATCCTCGTCGGATAGGCTCAGGACGGCAACGTTCCGGGGTCGGATGGCAGTTTGCTTCCGCTGAGATATTTTCAGGGGAAACAGGTTCGAAGCGTTAACCGGCGAGCATTTTGCCGAGGAGTTCTTTTAGGATTTTGGCGACGACGGTGGCGGTTAGGCCGGTGGAATCGCGCGAGGGATTGAATTCGACGAGGTCGGCGCCGATGATCGGGCCGGGCAGGGCGTGAAGATAACCAATGGCTTCGCGCGTGGTGAGGCCGCCGGGTTCCCAGTGAGAGACGCCGGGAGCGAAGGCAGGATCAAGCGCGTCCATATCGAAGGAAACGTAAATGGGTCCGGCAAGATTTAGATGCGTTGGGTCGGGCAGGTCCTTTATTTCGTAAATTTTCGCGCCGTATTTGTCCGCTTGCTCATGCTGGTGTGCGTTCAGGGTGCGGACGCCGATCTGGATCAGGCGGTGAACGAGCTGCTCTTCCATGATTCGGGAGAAGGGGCTGGCATGGGAGTGGGGGTTGCCTTCGTAATCGGCGTAGAGATCGGGATGCGCGTCGAAGTGAACGAGGGTGATGGCGGGGATGCGCTTGCCGATGGCGCGGAGAATTGGGTAGGTGATGGAATGATCGCCGCCGAGGCTGACGGGGCGCTTGCCGGCTTCCACAATTCTTGCGATCGCGTCTTCGATACGCGCGAAGGCGTCTGGGGATTCCATTGTGGGCAAGTCGCCTGCGTCCTCGAAGATTCCTGGAGGACCGAGGTCGACATGGGTTTCGGTGGTTTTGTTCCATGCGTCGGAGCGAAACGCTTCACGGATGAGCGGAGGTGCTTGTCCGGCACCGCGGAGAAAAGACGAGTTGTGGTCGAGGGGAATGCCGAGGAGGACCGGCGAACCCCAGGGGGCGAGTTTTGGTGTGAAAGGTTTCATGGGTGGGGTTTCATGGGCGGGTGATCAAGATGTTGCCGAGAACGAGCGCGTCCATTTGGGTCCGCAGGAAACAGTCTAGCGCTTCTTCGGGGCGGCACACGATGGGTTCATTGTCGTTGAAGGAAGTGTTGAGAACGACAGGCACGCCGGTCTGGCGGTCGAATTCGCTGATGAGGGCGTAATAGCGCGCGTTGGCTTCGTGGGTGACGGTTTGCAGGCGGCCGGTGCCGTCGACGTGGGTCGGCGCGGGAATTTTGTCGCGCTTTTCGGGGAGGACGGAATAGGCGAGGTTCATGAACGGGGAGGGATGGGATTTTTCGAACCACTCCCCGGTTTTTTCGGCGAGGATGGAGGGCGCGAAGGGGCGGAAGATTTCGCGGTGCTTGATGCGGCGGTTGAGAATTTCCTTCATTTCGGGGCGGCGCGGGTCGGCGACGATGCTGCGGTTGCCGAGTGCGCGCGGGCCCCATTCGGCGCGGCCCTGGTACCAGCCGAGGATTTTCCCTTCGGCGATGATGGCGGCGGTGCGGCGGAGGAGTTCTTCTTCCTGCAATTCGGCGATCGTGTAGCCGCCTTGCGAAACGCTGCTGGCTTGGACGGCGGAGCGAACTTCTTCGGGAGAATAGCCGGGGCCCCAGTAGGCGTGATTCATCACGAAGGAACGCGGCTTGCCGAGAAGTTGGTGCCAGACATAATAGGCGGCGCCGACAGCGAGGCCGGCATCGCCCGCGGCGGGATGCACGTAGACCTGTTCGAACGGCGTGGCGTCGAAAATTTTCCCGTTGGCGACGCAGTTGAAGGCAACTCCGCCGGCGAGGCAGACGGCTTTCGCGCCGGTCTTTGCGGCGAGTTTTTTCAACATGCCGAGGTAAACCTCTTCGAGGCGCGCCTGGAGAGTGGAGGCGAGATCGTGGTGGCGCTGCTCGAGCGGTTCATCGGGCTGGCGCGCGGGAGCGCCGAGTAGGCGCGGCATGGCATCGGAAAACATTTTGCCGAGAACGGGAGTCTGATCGGATTCGGCCCAGGACATTTCGGGGCCGGTTTTGTGGTGCGTGAAATAGTCGAGGCCGAGTTTGAAGCCGAAATCGCCGCCGTTGCTGCTGAAGCGCAGGATGTCGCGAAAGGCGTCGAGATACGCGGGCTGGCCGTAGGCGGCAAGGCCCATCACTTTGTATTCGTCGCCAAACTTCAGGAAGCCGAGATACTGCGTGACAGCGCTGTAATAGAGTCCGAGCGAATGGGGGAAGGCGATCGCGCCGTCAATGCGCATGCGATTGCCAGTGCCAAGTCCCCACATGGAGCTGGCGAAGTCGCCGAGGCCGTCGGCGGAAAGCAGCGCCGCGTTTTCGAACGGGGAAACGAAGAAAGTGCTGGCGAGGTGCGCCTGGTGGTGCTCGACGCGATGAAACTTTGATTTGGTTCTTGCGGGGTCAGCGTCGAAGGCGGCGGCGAGCGCCGTGGGAATGCCGGTGAATTTGGTGAGCACCTTGGCGCGTTCGCGTGCAAACGAGGGCATGCGCAGGGCGTAGAAGAGTTTCGTGCCGAGGCGGGCGTAGGGACTGCGCGGCACGGCGACATGATCGAGATCGGCCAGCGTGATGCCGGCTTCCTTCAGGCAGTAGCGTATCGCGGCGGCGGGAAAGCCTGCGGCGTATTTCACGCGATTGAAACGCTCTTCTTCGACGGCGGCAACCAGCCTGCCGTCGCAAACGAGGGCGGCCGAAGCGTTGCCGTGGTACGCATTGATCCCGAGAATGTTCATCTCTGAATCATTCAGTGTACCTAAATCAAGGATTGCGTGTTACCTATCTGGCCGATAGGAAGTAATTGCAGAGGAAAACTTTCGAGCAGCCGGCCAATCGGGAATTTTGTCGGATGGCGTTCACAATCCGAGAAAATACCGAATCGAACCGAACCCAATGCCCAGGAGGATCAGGGGAATCGTCTTCCATTTGAGTTTCTGGAGCAGGAAGAGTGACAGCAACACCCAGATTAGAGCGACCGCATCGAGTTGCTTGAGACCGACGACACCTGATGGGAAGATCGCGGCCTTCCCGAGAAACAGCGTCAGATCAAGGATCGAGGCGACCACGACTGCGGTGATCATCTGCAAAACGCAACCGATCATGGGTTTGTCTTGCGTTCGTTCGACGAGCGGCGCACCGGCGAAGACAAAAAGGAAACATGGAAGAAACGTATAAAAACTTGTAGCCACAAGGCCCAGAGCTCCCATCCACAATGAGCCGTGAAAGTGGTTGTACGCGGCCAGGAAGCCGACAAAAGCCACCACGATAATAAGAGGTCCCGGGGTTGTCTCGGCCAGTGCAAAACCGTCCATCATCTGGGACCTGCTCAGCCAGTGCAGCTTCGTAACCGCAACCTTGGCCACGTAAGGAATCACCGTGTACGAGCCGCCAACGGTAACGAAGGCGGTCTTCGTAAAGAACAGTGTGAGGTCTCGCCAAAAATGGAAGTCAGCGACAAAAATGTAGAAAAATGGCAACGGCAGAAGCCAGAGAAAGAACGCGCTCGCAGCCACCTTCGCGGCAGGTTTTAGCAGAGGGGTAGGTTCCGGCGCTATCGAACCGCGGTGGATGTAGTAGCTTTCTTCGTCCTCTCCAGCCGCCGTTTCTCCAGTGTGGTGGAGAAGCCCAGGCCGCAGCGCCCCCAGGACGATTCCCAGAACAACTGCGCCAAACATCACCACCAGCAGCGAGACATCAAAGAAGAACATTGCCGCAAATGCCGCGACCGCAGTAACACTTTGCACGGGACCCCGCAGGGCCCTTCTGGAGATTTTTTGTAAGGCAACTATTACCAGAGCGATGACGACGGGTTTTAAACCGCTGAAGATCGCGGCAATCCAAGCCAGGCTACCGAACTTCGCGTAGATCACGCTCAGCGCCAGCAGAACAAACATGGAGGGCAGCACAAAGAGTGTTCCGGCGACAACGCCGCCGCGTTTGCCATGCAATTTCCAGCCGATGTAGATGGCAAGCTGCTGCGCTTCCGGGCCTGGAAGGATCATGCAATGGCTCAGGGCATGGAGGAATCTTCCGTTGCTGATCCATCGTTTCTTCTCGACTAACTCGTCGTGCATGATGGCGAGGTGGGCGGCCGTGCCGCCGAAACTGATCCACCCAAGCTTGAACCAGAAACGGAGCGCTTCCGCGAAAGAAGGCCGCTGCGGGGCAGGGAGCCGCTTATCCGGCCGAATTTCAGTTTCCAGGAGCAAGGGGTTCATAAAGAATTCCTCAAAGGCTGTAACCTTCAAGACATTATAACATCATAATGAAGTGTGACGAGACGTCAAAATCAGGCCTACCTGGTTTCGCGCGCTCGAGTGTTCGACATGAATAACGAAGGAGCTTTTCACCTATGAAAGATCTTCGCCCATCCTCGGAAGGGGAAAGCAGCAGCCGTTTTGCATTCTTAAAGGGGCCGTTGTTAGCCCGCTGGGCCCCGATTCCGCTGCGGCTGATTGTCGGCTACGGCTTTATGGAGCACGGGTTCGCAAAACTTGCGAAGGGGCCCGAAAACTTCGCCGCCATCCTGCATGCACTGAGCGTCCCGGCGCCTCATTTCATGGCATGGCTTACCGTTCTGACCGAACTCATCGGCGGCCTCGCCATCTTACTCGGAGCATTTGTCCCTCTTGTTAGCTTGCCGATGGCCGTGCTTCTCTTCGTAGCGATTTTTACCGTCCATCTACCGTACGGATTCAGTTCAATCAAGCTGATGAGTGTCGCGGCTGGCCGGGCCCAGTTCGGGCCGCCGGGCTACGAGTGCAACCTGCTTTATCTTGCTTGTCTTGTGGGGCTTGTGTTCGGTGGTTCCGGGCCAATGGCGATCGACGAGTATCTCAAGAAGAAGTGATAGCGGATTGACCACAACGCGTGGGATACGCCGTTGGAAATTTGCTCAACGGGGCGCCTTTCGGACCAGTCGAGTGACGAACTGGACGAGATCCCCTCTGTAATGCAGCTTCTCGTAATCGACTGGACGGCTGCCTGTTGAGTAGGAAGTTCGTTCAATGCGAAAGATCGGGCTTCGTTGCTTGACTTTTAGTGCCGCAGCGACTTCGGCCTCGGCTTCCACTGCGTCCAACTTGTACTCGGCCTCAATCAGCGGAACACCGTATTTGCGTTCGAGAAGC
>DATHMM010000215.1:0-8680 GCA_035487095.1 Candidatus Sulfotelmatobacter sp. | reverse complement strand
TTGTCGTACGGCTGTGTCAGCACGCGCTCGAACGGAGCGACCTCCGGGTTATAACGGTATGCGCGGAACGGATAAATCAAGGCCATGAGTTCTCCATATGAAATTTCCCAACAACGTGAGCCCCCTATTTTACGCGAACTCCCACTCATCCGAAAAATAAGCGCATGCAACTACCTTAGGGTGATTACCGATGCTCAAACGGATCAAACTTCAGCTGTGAACCGGATAAATTGCTGTTTCCGTGCTATAACACCTGACGCTAGATTGGCTCTGGGTTCACTTTTCAAATACCAGCGCGCGAGACTGCTTTGCAACGCACTGAAAGCTGTTCCGGATTCCTGCAAAGGCATTGTTCTGGTTTCAAAACAGGCAAACGAAGTCCGGTGATTGCGTAAGGGGGGACGAATGCTTCGCGTAACTTCATCTATTTTCCGGGTCGCATTGCTCTGCGCTTTTCTCGCAGGCGTCGCATTTGCGCAGAATGCTGCCGGCGACCGCGCCTCCGCGCAGCCCGCTCCTGCTTCGCAGCCGTCGGCGAAATCATTCGACGTCAACTCCGCCGTCGAGTTCTATCTCGCGAAGATGCCTCCCGCCGAACGCGCCCGCTCCAATTCCTATTTCGAAGGCGGCTACTGGCTGCAACTGTGGGATTTTCTTTTGACCGTTGCGGTGATGTGGCTTTTGCTCAAGTTCGGATGGTCCCGGAAAATGCGCGAACTGGCCGAGCGCATCACCCGTTTTCGCCCGCTCCAGACCGCTCTCTACTGGCTGCAATATATTCTCTTCGTCTCTGTCGTCACCTTTCCTCTCGGCGTTTATGAAGGATATTTCCGCGAACACAAATACGGCTTGCTGAATCAATCCTTCGGGCCGTGGTTGCGCGAGCAGGCCATTGCGCTGGTCGTGAACATCCTGCTCGGCGGAATCCTCGTCATGCTGCTCTTTGGAATCGTGCGCCGCCTCGGCAAGAACTGGTGGGTCTGGGGCTCTGTCGTTAGCATCCTCTTTCTGATGTTCGTCAGCCTGATCGCCCCCGTTTACATCTTTCCCCTCTTCAACACGTACACCAAGCTCCAGGACGCCCGCATCAAAGACCCCATCCTCAGCATGGCTCGCGCCAACGGCATCCCTGCGACCGATGTCTACGAGTTCGACGCTTCCCGCCAATCCAATCGCGTCAGCGCCAATGTCAGCGGTTTCGGCAAGACCCAGCGCATTTCGCTCAACGACAATCTCTTGAACCGCTGCACCCTGCCCGAAATTGAAACCACCATGGGCCACGAGATGGGCCACTACGTCCTGAACCACGCAACCAAAGGCATCTTCATGTATGGGGTCGTCGTGGTCCTCGGTTTCGCTTTTCTGAACTGGTTCATTAATTTCGGCCTTGCCCGATGGGGAGAAAACTGGGGCATCCACGGGATCACCGACGTCGCTGTTCTTCCTCTCGCGACGATCGGGCTTTCCATCTATTTTCTGCTCATGACGCCAGTGAACAACACCATCACCCGCAACATGGAATTCGAAGCCGACATGTACGGCTTGAATGCCGCGCGTCAGCCCGACGGCGAAGCCAACGTGGATTTGTTGTTGGGAGAGTATCGCAAAATGGACCCGTCGCCTCTTGAGGAGATCATCTTCTTCGATCACCCAAGCGGGCGCACCCGCATCACCGCCGCCATGCGTTGGAAGTCCGAGCACCCGGAGACATCCTCTCCGGAAGAAATGGCCCGGCCCGTTTTCAATTCCCACTAGGGCTTGCCGCTTTTATTGGGATAACCCGTGCGCGACCGTTGGCGACTCTCTTTCCCGTCGTTGCTCCAGGGTGTGAGTTCCTCGCCGGTCGCGTATTACAATAAAAGAGTATGCCCACTGCGAACTTTTCTTCTGTACGCGTCTTTCTTTTCGATCTCGATGGCACTTTGATCGATTCAAAGCTGGACCTCGTAAATTCCGTCAATTTCATGCTGCTGGAGATGCAGCGGGAAGTCCTGCCCCTCGCAACAGTCGCGAGCTACATCGGGCACGGCGCGCCCCGTCTGGTCGCCGACGCGCTAGGTCCCGAGGCTTCCGAAGCCGACCGCAAGAGTGGCCTCGAAATTTTCCTCGCGCACTACGCGGAACACAGTCTCGACGCCACCCGCGCCTATCCCGGCGTCGTTGAAGGTCTTCAATCGCTTCAAGATCGCCCCATGGCGGTGCTCACCAACAAGCCCGCGAAGATGAGCGTCGAAATTCTCGAAGCCCTCGGCCTCCTGAAATATTTTCGCGCCGTCTACGGCGGCGACACCTTCGAAAAGAAAAAGCCCGACCCGGCCGGCGCGCTGGCTATCCTGAAGAATCTCGGTGCCGACCCGCGGGAATCCGCCATGGTTGGCGACTCCGACGTGGACATAAAAACCGCTCGCAACGCCGGAATGTTCGCGATCGGCGTCAACTACGGCTTCGGCCAGCACGATCGCCAAGCCCAGCCCGCTGACCTCTACGTCGACAGCCTCCGGGAAATCGCCGCCCTGACGCTCCAGTAGCGGCCACCTTCAGGTGGCCAAGAGGCAGCCAAGAGTGTGACCATTCAACTCCGTCGCTCTCATTTGGAGTGCGGCAGCTCTGCTGCCGCTTTTGAGCACTAACCGTTACTGCAAAATTCAAATTGGGCGAAACGACTGCACCGTAAAAGCGGGAGCTTTGCTCCCGCACTCAATAGGGCTTCGCGGCCACCTGAAGGTGGCCGCTACTGGGCGGCGCATCTCCTCTGCAACGAGCGCTTGCCTTCCGCCTCCCGGGTTTGGCAGACTCACCGCGTGCTCATTGGCCTCTTCCCCGAACTGAATGCACCCGGCGGCATCCAACGTGCCGGCCGCCATCTCGCGTTCGTGATGAGCGAATACGCAGCCTCTCACAAAATGGAATCCCGCTTCCTCAGCCTGAACGACACGCAGGAACTGCATCGCATGCGCGTCGGCGACCGCGAATTCGTCTTCACCGGCGCGGACCGCGGCAAGCTGAAGTTCGCCGTCAACGCCATGCGAGCCACCCGCCGCCGCCCGAAACTCGTGCTCGCCGCGCATCCCAATCTCGCCCCGATTAGCCGCGCGATGGGTTTATTCGCGCCACAAATGAAAACCATCATCTGCACGCACGGAATCGAAGTTTGGGAGCCATTGCCCTCCATCCGCCGCAGTGCGCTCTGCCGTGCCACGATGGTCCTCGCTCCCAGCCGCGCCACTGCGGACCACCTCATCAACGTGCAGGGCGTCGCCCAGGATCGCGTCCGTGTTCTGCCCTGGGCCCTCGATCCCGATTTCGCAACCAAATTCACGGGCATTTCCTCTGCGCCTCTTCCCCCGGATTTTCCACCAGGCAGAGTGATTCTCAGCGTCGGCCGCTGGCTGGCCACCGAACGCTATAAAGGTATGGACACGCTGATCCTGTCCATGTCGCGCCTGCTGCTCCGCTGGCCTGACCTGCAACTCGCCATCGTGGGTTCCGGGGACGATCGCAGCTGGCTCGAACACGTCGCGCGGGACTCCGGGGTTCAGCGCCACGTGCATTTCCTGACCGACATTTCTTATGGTGGACTCGCTGCCTGCTACGAAGCCGCGGAAATTTTCGCTCTGCCCAGCCGCGGCGAAGGATTCGGCTTCGTCTACCTCGAAGCGATGGCTCACGGCAAACCCGTCATCGGCGGGGCGCACGGTGGCGCGCCGGAAGTCATCCAGGACGGAGTCACTGGATACGTCGTCAACCATGGCGATACGGAACAACTCGCCACCTCCATCGACGCCTTGCTTTCGAATCCCGAACATGCCCGCGGCATGGGCGAAGCCGGCCGGCAGCGCGTGGACAACGAATACCGCTTCAATATCTTTTCCAAGGCATTCAAGAAAATTCTCCGCGAACTATGCGAATCCTGAACGTCACTCAGAGCTACGCGCCGTTTTTTGAGTTTGGCGGCCCGCCAGAAAAGGTCCGCGCTCTTTCCGAAGGCCTCGCGCAACTCGGCCACGAGGTCACCGTCCTCACCGCAGACTGGGGCCTGGAACGCCGGCTGGCTGAGCTCCCCGGAGAACCGCCCGCCGAAAACGGCCCGTTCGGCAAGAAGCGCGAAGTCCGCGGAGTCAAGGCGATCTACCTCGCCAACTGGTTGAATTACCACGCCGCCAGTTGGAATCCGGCCCTACCGCGCTACTTGCGCGCCCGCTTGCAGAATTTCGACATTGTCCACATTTTCGGTCTCTACGATCTTCTCGGCCCGCGCACCGCTGCGGCCGCCGGGCAACGAAACATTCCTTACGTAGTCGAGCCCATCGGCATGTTCGTGCCGATTGTTCGCAATCTTTTTCTGAAACGCACCTATCACCGGCTTTACGGCAAGCGCCTGCTGCAAAATGCCTCGGCCATCATCGCCACCGCCGAGCAGGAAAAGTCGGAGTTGATCGCCGGCGGAATTCCAACCGACAAGATCGTCCTCCGCAGAAACGGCGTGAGCGTGCCCGCTTCCCTGCCCGCCCGTGGCGCCTTTCGTACTTCTCTCAACCTCCCGGCTGACTCCCGCTTGATTCTTTTTCTTGGCCGCCTCTCGCAAAAAAAAAGCCCCGATCTCTTGTTGCAGGCCTTCGCACAACTTCCCCCTTCCTCCTCTCCAGTCCATCTTGCTTTCGTCGGTCCTGACGAGGCAGGCATGCGCGCCCGCCTCAACGAGATGGCTGCACACCTAACTGTGTCCCAGCGAGTTCATTTTTCTGGCCCGCTCTCGGGAGAGTCGAAATGGTCGGCCTACCGCGACGCTGATATTTTCGTCCTGCCTTCGCAGAACGAAAACTTCGGCAACACCGCCGCCGAATCCGTCGCCGCCGGCACTCCGGCAATCGTCACCGAGCATTGCGGCATCGCCCCCCTGCTTGACGGCGTCGCTGGCATCGCCGTCCAACATTCGGTAAGCTCGATTTCCAAAACAATCTCCAATCTCCTCAACGATCCCACCCTCTACGCGCAATTGAAGAATGGTTGCGCCACCGCCGTGCAGCGTTTAGACTGGGGCTTGCCCATCCGCGAAATGGATTCGTTGTACAGAAAGCTGGCGAGTCTCACCGCGTCTCAGCAGGAGCGGGCACTCGGGAGTCGACCTTAAATCTGTGGGCAGCCATCGCGTATTCCGGCCTTTCTGGTGGGCGACCAATGCACTTCTTGCCCTTTCCCTCCTCGGCACCATCTCCACGGGAATTTGGGAACACTCCGTTCGCCAATATCTAAAGGGCTTTTCCGACGCCGTCATTCCCGAAGCCTCCTCGCCCCGGCAAAAAGCGGAAGCCATTCTTACCTGGATGCGATTTGGCCCGCCGCGTTTGGAAGCGCCGGACCCTGCCACACTTTCCGCGCACGATCCCACCGACACCCTGAATTACCGCCAGCTTCTGGAAGTCTGCGGCAGCGCCACCAACGCCTTCCTGAATCTCTCCCGGAGCTCAGGCCTCGACGCGCGTCGATTGCTCTTGCTCAGTCCTGATCGCACCGCCAAGCACGTGGTTGCAGAGGTTCGGCTTGACGGACGCTGGGTCATCGTCGACGCCACTTACCGCGTGTTCATGAAAGACACGCAGGGCAAGCTCCTGACTCGCGCCGATCTCCAGGATCCTCGTGTCTTTCACGAGGCAACTTCCCTCATTCCCGGTTACGTTACCGCCTTCTCTTACGAAAGAGTGGCCCACGTGCGCGTCGGCGCCCTGCCGTTCCTCGGCGCTAGCGTTCGCCGGGCGCTGGATGTCGTATTCCCCGGATGGGATGAATCCCTCGACTGGAGCCTGATCCTTGAGCGTCGCTCCTTCGCCTACTTCTTCCTGTCGGTCTGGGCGCTGCTCTTTTTCCTGCTCCTGCGCATCGTACTCGCCTGGCTGGCGGATCACCGCCTGCGGATTCCGCGGCTTCGCCTGCGCAACAGCCTCACCCGCGCCACCGCGACTTTTTTTTCAACTCCGGAGATGAAATAGAGCGTGTGCGGGATCTGTGGCTTCGCCTATGCCCCCGCCGGCAACGATGCCGAACGCCGCGTCCGCTCTATGGCTGCGGCCATGCTGCATCGCGGCCCGGATGACGAAGGCTTCCTCGTCGAAGACTCCCGCGTCCCCGGCCTCGCGCTCGGCATGCGCCGTCTTAGCATCATCGATCTCCCCGGCGGCCATCAACCGGTCTGGAACGAATCGCACGACGTCGCCGTCGTCTTCAACGGCGAGCTCTACAACTATCGCGAACTGCGCGAAAGCCTGACCCTCGCCGGCCATCGTTTCCAAACCAAATCCGACACGGAAATTCTTGTGCACGGCTGGGAAGAGTGGGGCGAAGACCTGCTTGACGAACTGCGCGGCATGTTCGCCTTCGCTTTACTCGATTTGCGAAAACACTTCGCCACCGTGCCCCTCGTTTTCATGGCCCGTGATCCGCTGGGCATCAAACCCCTCTACTACTCGCAAACCGAGGAAGGCTTCGCGTTTGCCTCCGAACTTCGCGCCTTGCTCGCTTCGGGTTGCGTTCCGCGCTCGCTCTCTTCCGACGCGCTCACCAGCTATTTGCTCTTCGGCAGCGTTTCCGAGCCGCTGACGTTGATCGAAAATGTTTTTTCCCTGCCGCCCGGTCATCGTCTGTTGTTGCACGTTCCGGACCGCCGCCGCACGCCTCGCGCGCGCCCCTGGTGGGATCCGCGCCGCAGCGCCGCGGCACGCGATCCGCGGCGTCCGCGAAATTTCACCACCGCTGTCCCTCGAGCCCGCACGCTCCTGGAAGACGCGGTGCGCGCTCACCTCATCGCCGACGTTCCCGTCGGTCTATTTCTTTCTAGTGGCCTCGATTCCAGCGCCATTGCCGCCTTCGCTGCCCGCGCGCAAAAAGGCATTCAGAGCTTCACCCTCTCGTTTCCGGATACCCCCTACGACGAAGCCCCGCTCGCCCGCCGCGTCGCCGAAGCAACTGGAACAAAGCACACCGAAATCCCGCTGCACGGCCCGGACATGCTCGCCCGCCTCGACGAAGCCGTCTCCGCTCTCGATCAGCCCACAATGGACGGCGTCAACACCTACTTCGTCTCCTGGGCCGCGCGCCAGGTCGGCCTGAAAGTCGCGCTCTCCGGCCTCGGCGGCGACGAACTTTTCGCCGGCTACTCCACCTTCACCGATACGCCAAAGCTCGCACGCATGGAAATTCTCTCGCGATTTGTGCCCGCCGCGTTTCGCCGCATCAGCACGCCCCTTATGTCCAGCCTCTTGGGCAAGCAGGGTTCCCCCGACGCGATGCGTAAAGCCAGCGACGCTTGGCGCATGCCGAACGCCCTGCCGCATCCTTATTTCTTCACGCGCCTGCTCTTCCCGCCTTCGGACTTGCAGCGCCTCACCGAACCGCGCTTCCGTAAAAGCACTGTCGCCGCCGACGGCGTCACGCTCGATCCCACCTGGCTTGCCTGGCTCGAACGCATCGCCGACCAGTCCCGCGAATTCGAGCCCGTCGCCGCCATCTCCTGGCTCGAGCTCCGCACCTACATGGCCAGCACGCTCCTGCGCGACACCGATTCCGTCAGCATGGCTCGCTCGCTCGAAGTCCGCGTTCCGCTCCTCGACACTCCGCTCGTCGAATTCATGTGCGCCCTCCCCGACGAAGCCCGCGTCCGCCCCGAAACTCCCAAGGCCCTGCTTCGCGCCGCGCTCGAAGGCCTACTTCCTGCCGAAATCCTCAAACAAAAAAAGCGTACCTTCACCCTCCCCTGGGAAAACTGGATGCGCACCGCGCTCCGACCCCGCTTAGAAGCCAGCTTCGCCAACCTGGCGCCAGCGTTAGCGCCACATCTTCATTCCGCCGGCGTCCAAATGGTCTGGGACAATTTCCTCCACTCCCGCACCACCTGGTCCCGCCCCTGGTCCCTCTACGTCCTAAACGAATGGTGCCGCCGCCATTTGTCCTGAACCTCCAAGCAATTGGAGAGGCCGCCCGTGGATCGGATTCCGTTCTATGTATTTCTCAGGCAAGTGGACTAGTTCGGATTATTGACGGCATTCGGTAACTCCTTCAGGATGTCCAATCCCTTTGCCGATACGACGTTATAATGTCTTCATGCCAATCGCGCATGATTCTCTTCTCTATTCGCGCGTCGAAACGGTTCTCGCCACCGAGATTGCCGATGGAGACCTAAAGGTCGGCGACCAGGTGCCTACCGAGGACAGCCTGATTGCTCGATTCGGGGTGAGCCGCATCACAGTTCGCCGAGCCATTCAGAATCTTGTGAGCCGCGGTCTTGTCGAGATTCGTCGCGGCAAAGGCACATTCGTTGCTGCTCCGAAGATCACGCACGACCTTAAAGAACTGAGCGGATTCGTGGAGGACATGCACGCGCTTGGCCGCAAGCCGACGGCCCGCGTAATTGGCAAGGAAATTGTGACCGCCGATGCGACGGTGGCGACGCAGCTTGCACTGACAAAGGGCGAGCGCGTCGTCAGAATCCGTCGTGTACGCCTGGCGGATGGCATTCCCCTCTCCTTCGATGTGACCTATCTGCCCTTGGAGATCGGCAAGAAAATCATCACCGACAACTTGAAGGTCGAGCCTATCTTTTCGCTTCTCGAACGCAAATACGGTGTTCCGCTGATTGAGGCCGAGTACAAGTTGGACGCAGTGGAAGCCGAGGCCGAAGTCGCTGCGG
>DATHMM010000214.1:0-25083 GCA_035487095.1 Candidatus Sulfotelmatobacter sp. | reverse complement strand
TCTCTTCCGCGATGGCCAGCAGGCGCGGCATGGGTTCAAACGGGCGGCCGCGAAAATCTGTGTCCAGGCCGGCGACGATTACGCGCTTGCCGAGGTTGGCCAGCTTGGTGCAGACGTCCACCACTTCATCGCCGAGGAATTGCGCTTCGTCAATGCCGATGACTTCGGTGCGCGGCTGGAGCTTTTCGACGATTTCGGAGGCTTTGGTGACGTTGTCGGAGGGAATGCCCAGCCCGTTGTGCGAAACGATTTCGTTGGCGGCGTAGCGCGAATCAATCGCCGGCTTGAAGATCTGCACGCGCTGCCGCGCGATTTCCGCGCGGCGCAGGCGGCGGATGAGTTCTTCGCTTTTGCCGGAGAACATCGGCCCGACGACGACTTCGATCCAACCCATGTTGCCCTTGACTATGTCCACGCCGCGTCTCCTTGACCGACCAAGCCCGAATTCTTCACCAACTCGCTACCGCACAGCATCGGCAAAACTCCCAAATCTGTCATTCCGAACCCCGTTCGCCTTTTGAACGGGGTGAGGAACCTGCTGTTTCCCTTGCTCGCTGCGAAAAGCAGATCCCTCACCCGCAAAAAACGCGGGTTCGGGATGACAGCTAATGCGGTTCGCCCGCAGCCTGGGCTGCCGGCCGGTACATCCTTGCATTGTAGAACGGCGCGAAGGCCACGACTACTGCCAGGCGGAAAGACTCCTGCCGCGAAACCAGATTGTCGCTCAGCACGCCCCACGCGCCTTGGCCGTCGCGGATTCCGACCGCGCCTGCGTAGCGATCGATCGCGATGGAAAGCTCCGTGCCGCGGGACAAAACTTCTTCGGCCAGCGCTTCGGGTATTTCGATGCTGCCGGAGCAGCCGAAATGCCCGCGAACACCGTCGGTGACGTAGGCCCAGCTTTCGAGGAACACTCGGCGAACGCCATTTTCGACAGCAATGTCGAGCCCGCCTTCAAGTCCGACGCAATAATCGGCGCGCTGGCCGGAATCGGCGAGCAATTTGTGCAGCGCTTCGGCTCGCTGGCGTGCTCCTTGCATCAATTCTTCCCGCGAAGAGGGCGTGTGGCTGACGCCGCTTTCGACTTCGTGGCCCTGAATTTCGAGCGGTGCGTGCGGAGAGAGCTTGGCGGCAAAGCTGGCGGTAGCTTCCTGAACCGCCTGGAGTTTGGGCCGCCGGGTGCTCCCGACGGCGATGCGGCACGGATTCATGGAGATAGAGTCCCTGTCAGCGCAGTGTACTGGGAAATGGGCGGAAGATTGGGGGCGAATTTGGGTGGGCTGAGGAAAAGGGGAGGAAAAGAGGAGAGAGAGCGATTAAGAGGTGAAGAAATCTGGCTCACGCCCCGCAAACTCGCGTCCGGCTTTCCTCGCGCGGGCGAGTCCAGAATCTCCCTTGACAATCAAGGTATCATTTGATACCATCAATTCATGTACTTTAAGCTTGGCGGTATCTTATGATACATAGGCGTGGACGAGGTGGTCGTTGCGCGAACTCGATGATAGGAATGTTCAAGACGGCGAAATAAAAGCAAAAATCTGTGGGTTTTGTGAACACCCCCAAAGCGTCCGGATAACCCGGACGGCGACGCAGGACCTAGGGCTCATTCCACTCACGAAGGATGGAGTGCTGGAGATAGTTAAGGAGCACATCACCCTCAAGCGTAGAGTCTTCACAGACAGAATGGATAACGGAGATACGGCTTACATCATTGAGGAGTGCACAGTAGAGGAAATAAAACTCTACGTGAAGGTCAAGTTTTTTAAAAAAGAGGATGGGGTTGAAGCCATGTTGATAATTTCTGCCCATCCTCCGAGGAGGTGGTGGTAATGGCTGAGAAACTGTGCCCGATATGCGGCAAGGGCCGTTTGCTTGATCAGAATGGTGCTTTCGAGACGAATTATCTAGACCGTAGGGGAGCGAAGCAGACTCTGATTGTGCCGAATGTACAGAGACGTCGGTGCGAATCTTGTAATGAAGAGATTCTCGATGATGCTGCTACGCGACAGATTGAAGCTGCGCGACGTACTGCAATGGGTCTCTTGTCCGCCTCGGAGATACGGGACCTGAGATTGAGACTAGGCAAATCACAGACGCAAATGTCCAAGCTATTAGGAGTTGGAGAGAAGACCTACTGTCGTTGGGAGTCAGGTTCGTTTATTCAAAGCGTAGCATTCGACAACTACCTACGCGTAATCCGGGATATTCCTGAAGTAACGGTGATGCTAATTCAACTGGAACAGCACGGAGCGACTGAGGCTCTACACTTTGTTGAGGACGAGCTAAGCGAATTTGGATTTTTGCCAGACATTGAAAATCTAAGTGTTCCAGCAGCGAAATTCACTCGGCAATTGGTCACGGGAACATTACATGAGTGCAGCGTGTAAACGGGAGAAGAGCAATGTTTGTTGTTACTTTTTACTCTTATAAGGGCGGCGTCGGGCGAACATCGGCCCTTGTCAACGTCGCTTATCGCCTCGCTCGTCGAGGCAAACGTGTTTTTGTCTTGGATTTTGATCTTGAAGCTCCAGGGATCGATTCATACGGACTAGTGGAAACCGACCCTAACACGCCTGGACTTGTCGAGTACATCTCAACATTTACGGCAACTAGGAAGGTACCAGATCTGCGTGAGTTCGTACGAAGCTCCAGTCTACCCGACATCGCCGGAAAGTTGTTTGTGATGCGCGGAGGCAGAAAGGACAATAACTATAAATCGGCTCTCGGCTTGCTCGACTGGAAGGTTCTCTATAGACAACGGAAGGGGTTTCTGTTGATCGAGAATCTAAAAGGCGCGATAGAGAACTTGTTCAAACCAGATTATTTACTGGTTGACGCTCGGACGGGGCTTACAGATATTTCCGGGATTTGCACCCTGCAATTACCGCACCTTGTTGTTCTGTTATTCAGTTTGAATGAACAAAGCATAAACGGCGTAAGCGATGTTCTCCGCTCGATCGTAGGGAACAAACTCAACCGAGAGATTGCGACTATGTTGGTCGCCTCACCAGTGCCTGATATGTCGGAATGGGTGGACGCGCGGTCAAAGTGCTTTGAAACTGCGAGAAAAGCGATGGGAAGACCGGCTGACGTAGTCATCCCATATGCCCCGTTTTTGGCGTTCGGGGAGTTTATCGTAGACGGTCAGGGACAGAACCAGAGTCAACTAGGGAGAGCCTATGACCTACTGGCAGACAACGTAATTGCGGAAAACTCGTCCGACATTGTTACCTTGCTGAGCCGTGCCACCGAGCTTGTTAAGGAAGGGCAACACGATCTCGCCGAGTCGCACTACAGAGCGCTCGTCGACGCTAACTCGAATAGCGTTGAGGCATGGATGGAATTTGGAAAATTCGAAAGGCTTCGTAGGCGGCTTCAACCAGCTACTCAGTATTTCGAGAAAGCCTACGCTCTCGCCCCTGCTGACTGCGAAGTATTAGCCCAACTGGCGCAGACATATGCCTTCGTGGACGAGGCCAAATGTAAGCGGTATTTCGGCGAGTTTTTGGAGTGCGACCGGGATGCCCAGAGAATAGATCGAGTGTCGTCAGCGCTCCTACACGCTGGCCTTAAAGATGAAGCTGTGGAGGGGTTCATGCGGGCAGCGACCTTGGATTACAAGAATGTCCATGCGCAAACCAGCTTGGGTGAGGCGTGTATGCACGTCGGGCGTCACCGAGAGGGAGCCGAAGCGTATAGGCGAGGTCTAGAGATTGATCCAAACAATCTTGTCTGCGCCTTCAATTTGGGCCGTGCCTATCAGAAGCTAGACGATCCACGAGCAATCGAATACTACCGCAAAGCAATAGATATTTTTGAACAAACAAGACGACCGGAGGAGAAACTTACGCTTGCCAACACCTATGAATCTATGAGCCGCGCTTATCTTTTGGTTGGCAAGCCCCAAAAAGCGATTCAATTGCTACAGGAGTCAATTGCGATTGCGAAGGAATTGCCAAATGCGAGAATTTACTCTTCGGCAACCTATGAACGAGTCCCGCAAGCAAAATTTATTCTTGAATTATCATCACGGCTGCTGAGGATCTCACGGAAAAATATTGATATTAATTCTGAGAAAAGTGGGCAAGGCGAGCCGCCTTTGAACTGACGAGCGGATGGAACGGGCCACCCATCCAAGGAGGAAATTGTGGTGACACTGCCGGCGGTCCTCTCATCTATTGCTATCTGTACCTCCTGTGTCGCCCTCTGGAAGGGGCACTTTGCGCGATTTTCTCCACTGGCGCTCGCCGGAAACCTCCAACATCGACTTTATCCCATACGCAGCGGCGACGAGCGTTGGTTCATTCCGTCTTTCGATATTCCCATCAGCGTAACTAACCCAGGGGCCAGACCGGGAATCGTGACTGGCCTACGGTTACGACTTCACTATTCAGAGCTTCCCTTCCAGGGTAACCACGAATTCATCTACCCCAACTGGGAACTTAGGCCTGACAAACTGAAGTGCATAGACGAAAATCGCTTCAGTTGGATTGACGAGGTTGTCGCCGCAGACTGGTCTCCATTTGTGATTCTTCCTAAGGCGACAGTCACTAAGCACCTTCTATTTGAGACAAGGTGGGAAAGTCCTGTTGTTCAAAGGCGGATTATCGCAACATTAGAACTACAGGCAGATTGGCGCACTAAGTGGCTAATGGTTGCCAAATGGAATCTTACGCTCAATCCAAGAACTTGGGTCGACCTAGAAAGCGGCAGGTCCATGGTATACGTCCCCACCAAAGACCAGGCTAGCCACGAACTAGAGTGTTCTCCCCCGGACTTACACAAGTACACAGGAACGAAAGCTACCCTGCCGACGAAGGGTGCGCTGGCGGCGATGGAGCCCTCCTCCCTCGACTACCCAGGCCCAAGGAAGGACTAGACCAGCGGCGATCACCGAGGACCACCTGCGACAGACTAGACGTTTCCTGATGTCGCTCAGCACGCTCCCATTCGAACACTTTATTCCGCCATTCGAAACTGCATGTAACGCCCTGTAACTAGACAGCTATATTCACACAGCGTTACTCTCCCCACATGAATACGAAAAGCACCGAACCTTCCGAAAACCGTTGCCAGCTTCGCTTCGCCGATGGACGCCGCTGCGCCCTCCCCGCTCATCCCCAGGGCGACGGCCTCTGCTACCCGCACGCCCACTCCCCGCACCGCCGCCTTCGTCCCTCCGATCTCACCCGCGAACTCGCCTCCCACTCCGGCACCCCGATTCCCGCCGAAAAAATTCATCGCGTCCTCGCCAAACTTCCCATCGCCATCGCCGACGGCACCATTTCCCTCGACCAGTTCTGTGCCATGAAAAACCTCTGCTCCCTAATGCTCCAGTGCAGCCGCCTCTCCGCCACCGACCATGCCTAATTCCCCCCGCCACCGACTGTCGGCTAAACGCTGTAGGCTCAAGGCTTTCCATCATCCTCTAACTCCTGCATTTCCAACACTTGCGCGCCCCACTTTTAACCTGCTTGTTTTCTATCGGTTTCAGGAAAATGGGGGGGAGGGGGGTGACCATCTAGAAATCCAAGAGGCTGGCATAAAAGACCAGCGCTACATTGAGGATTGTGGAGGGAGGAATGGGCCTTACTGGGCTAAGCGGCGGCGGGTGAGTTACCTGGGAGTGCGCGAAGCGGCTGGTTGGTTACTGCGTTGCCGCAACTTTTGCTGCCGGCGGTTTGGCGTAATAGCCTTTGCGGGCGTAGACCTTAAAGCCTTTTTCGCCGGCGGAGATCTGGATCTTGCGGAACTTGCCGTCCCAATTCTTGTTTTCGGGGTAGTAGCCCAGGCTGTACTGGTGGTGCAGTTCGTCGGAGATCTCATCCAGCGCGTCTTCGAGTTTATCGATACCGCGGACTTCCAGCATTCGCCCGCCGGTAGCCTCGGCAAGTTTTTTCAGCAGAGGCTCTCCGCTGCTGTCCCTTTGGTAGATGTGCAGGACGTCACAATTGTCGTGCTTTGAGCCATCGTAAATCTGCAGGACGTAGGCGATCACGTCGTTTCCGAGCAGAGCTTCGAGAGCGTCAGCCATCGTGGATTCGCTCTTGGCATCGCCGGAGAGGGCGACGACAACGATGGCCTTGCGTCCCACCTCGCCAACAAGGTAGCGGTGCGTGGAGACGCGGATGGCGTCGTAGAGGTGGGACTCGCGGTTCGGGTCGAGCGGGTTCCGCCCGTTGATACCCACGGTTCCGCCAGTCCAGATGCCTGGCTCCGCCGGAGCGCGTTCCGGCAGTCCGATCGCCGCTCCCTTCCCAATGGACTCGGCGGCCACACGCAGGAGCGCCGGGTCCGACGTCGGCAATTGCACGGTTTCCACCCGCGAGCCATAGCTCACGATGAAGCCGAGGTCCGTGGGGCGCACAACGCGCCTGAGGAACATCTTCGAGGCCTGGGCCTCTTCGCCGAGAATCCAGGCCATGTTCGATCCCGTGTCCAGGAGCACGCCTACGTTGAGGACTACGTCAGTGTGATGGGCGAAGAACTTGATGGCCTGGGGCTGGCCGTCTTCGGAGACGCTGAAACTGGTTTGCCCCAGATCGCTGACCAGGCGTTTCTTGTCGTCGCGCACCGCGAAGTAGACGGAGACCAGATCCACCTTGCTTTGGAAGGCGCTTCCCTCAGCGCTTTTATCCTGCCCGAACGATGATTGGGGACAACCCAGACCGGACAACGCCAAGACCAGAACCACCCCGGACGCGGAGACTCGAGTAGGCATGAGTGGCCTCCTTGCGCATTACGATGGACGTGCAAAATTGGATGCAAACGGGGTGCGGGGGGTGGCACGGGGTTCGGTGCAACACGCGGGACGCAAAGTGCGCGTTCCGGAGCCCGACGGGCCGGAAAACGGGGCGGAAGAGGAAGTCGAGCTACTACGCGCGGGATGGCAATTTAGGGAAAGGCGCACAGGCAAGAGTGCCTGTGCCACAGGCCGAGTGCAGCACGCTAGCGGTTGAATAGATCTTTCAGGGCGGCGAGGTCGTCGCGGTTGGCGTCGGAGACCGCGCAGAAGCGCAGCCCGCTATGCTTCCAGGAAATCCAATGATAGCCGTTCATCGCGCCTGCATATTGCTCCATGTCCTGGGTGGAATCGGGCCAAAGAAAAACACTGATGAAATGCTTGCGGCGGCCGTAGACCAAAGCGGCGACTGTGCGTCCCTCGAAAACGTCGAGCCTGGCGCCGACCAGCGGAAAATCCTGCGCGGCAAGATCAGGAACGGGCGGAGAGAAAGCGGTTCTTCCGTCAAACCACGGCTTGACAGTGTTCTGGTCGGTGGAAGCGACGTCGGTCAGGTGGCCGGGCTGGAGCGCGCGAATGTGCGCGTCGACAAGCTCCGCGGCAGCTGAATCCGCCGCCGTGACAGCAGGTTCAGCACCTGCGCGGTGTTTTTGCTCGAATTTCCAGGAAGCGCCAGCGGCAAGCAAAAGTATGACTACAAGCCCAAAAAACAATGCTGCCCTGAAACCTAATCGCATGAATCACCCCCGACTGTTTGGGCGAAATCAGTTGTAAACCTCGCCACCGAAAAAGGCAATACAGTGATCACCCGAAAACAGCGCCGGGACTGATGTAGGTTTGTTGGACCCCGGCCGCGGTGGGGCTTTCGGATTGCCGATCGTTATTTGCGGATGATTTCGTTTACAAGAGCACAGGCAAGAATGCCTGTGCCACAGGCCGAGAACGGCCCGCCTCAGAAGGCGGCCGCTACAGAGGCGTTGAGGATCGCACGGTGACGAGTGGCAGAGAGAGAGCGAATTCGGTGCCGAGATTGGGCTTGGTCCAGATGCGGAGGCGGGCGCCGATGTTGGCAGCGCGCTCGCGCATCACCGTGAGTCCCCAATGAGCGTCGCGTCCGGAGCGGAGAAATTCGGCGTCGATTCCAGTACCGTTGTCGCGGACGATGACGTTCAACTTGCGCGGGGCATATTGGATTTCAACTTCGATCTTATTTGCCTGCGAATGGCGCAGGGAGTTCAAGAGGGCTTCACGGGTAATCAGGAATATCTGGTGCAGAACGGCGGGCTCGACAGGCTTCGGGCGGCCCATTTTTACGATTCGCAGGCGGGCGCGGTCAGGGGGCGTTAGCTCAACCTGAAAATCGGAGAGGGCCTGGTCGAGAGTTGTGGAGGGGATTTCAGCGGAACGAAGCCCCTCCAAGGCGGCGCGGCCTTCAGCGATCCCCTTTCGCATCAGGCTGCGGACGCGGCTGAGCATGGGTTTAGCGGGAGAATCGGGCGGCACCCAGCCTTCGGCGAGCTCCAGTTGCATAGAGGCGCTGAGCAGCCCCTGCAGGAGCGTGTCGTGGAGTTCGCGGGCGATACGGGCGCGTTCAAGACGCCGCTCTTCCGCGAGAAGCGACTGTTCGCGGGTGGATGGCTGCTGATCGTGGGCAGCGAAAAAATTCCGAATTCGGCCTGCCAAGGGTTGAAGAACTGTAGTTTCCCGTTCCATGTTCGTTCCTCCCTGATGCATACGTTCCTGGGTTGTGTAGGTACTGAGAAATCATTCCGAGATGATGCATTGAGGAGGCGGGTGAGGTCTTGGACGAATTCGGTCCGATTTGTACAATCTTGCTCTCAATTTGTGGACGCGGAGCGCGCTTCGTCGTGCAGGCTTTTTGGGGAAATTATGGATAAGGCTATTCAAATGAGGCGATTGCGTAGACAGGGAGGCTCAAATTGAGGAAGAGTTCCCTCAGGGGCTAAAGTCCATTCTTCTGTCCTTTAAGTGTCGGAGCTAAAGCTCCGACCCCCGAAGGCAGTTATTAGATGTCTAGCGGTCGAGGCCGCGGGCGAGGCTGGGGGACATGCCGGTGAGGCGGCGGAAGTGACGGTTGAGGTGGCTCTGGTCGGAGAAGCCGACGGCCAAGGCAATGTGGGACAACGGGAGCTGAGTGTCGCGCAGCAGCCGCTCGACATGCTCGAGCCGGCGGCGAAGCAAATACCGGTGCGGCGGCATACCAACGGATTGCTGGAAGGCGCGGGCGAAATGGTGCGGCGAGAGGCCGGCCATGGTGGACAGAGAGTCCAAGCTGATCTTTTCGCCGATGTGCGATTCGATGAAATCGCAGACGCGGTGCTTCATGACGGGGGAGAGGCCACCGCGGCTTTCATCGGGCGCTTCAGGCATGGGCATGAAGCTGAGCATGCTCAGTCTGGGCTGCGAGTGAACGACGGCTTCGGGCCAGTTGCGGGACAGATTCGATTTCGCGAGGGGCGGGGTGATTAGCGCGCGCCACTGGCCGTTGCGACTTGCGTGGGCCAGAAGAACGGGAATGTCCTGTCCGCCGCGCCTGCGGAAAAGCGAAGGACTGAAGTCGAAGAGAGAGGAGAGCGGCACGCCAGCGGCGAGAGTTTTTTTGCCGAGTGAGAACGCTTCGCGAGCGACTCGGTCGGCGCCGAGGACGCGCTGGTTATCGTCGACGGCAAGCAGGAGAGCGGGCGCGGTTTCGTCTGACGGCAAAGCAGCAACGATCCATTCATGGCGGAAGTGTTCGCGGAAGAGGCGCTCTTCGACGGCGCGGGCGGAGGCGATGGTGGCGGCGAGAGCGAGCTGCTGGGGACGATCGGGGCTATCGGTCGCTACGGCGGAGACGTCCAGAACGCCCGCGAGATTGCCGAGGGGATCGAAGATCGGAGCGCCGGCGCAGGTGAGTTTGCCGTGGCGAGAGCGGAAATGCTGACCGCAGTGGACCAGGAGAGGGCGCTGCTCCGTGATACATGTGCCGATACCATTTGTGCCTTCGATTTGCTCGGACCAGACGCCGCCGAGCCAGATGCCCCAGCGCTTGAAATCATCGGCGCGTGATTCGTCGCCCCGATGGTGAATTGCGACTCCCTCGTTGTTGCACAGGAGGACAACGTAGCCTTGCTGGCGAACGATGGCGTAGAGACGATCGATCTCTTCCCTTGCGTGGACGATGATGTCGGCAACAGGCTCTTTTGAGGCGTTCAGTTCACTCTGGGTGACAACATTTGGGGCGGACGGGTCTTTGGGGTTCACGTGATAGTCCGCCATGCAGCGGTGCCAGGAGTTGGAGACTTCTTCTGCGGAGGAGATCAGAGGGGCGTTTGAGAGATCGGGGTTGATAGCCTGAACAGGAGTTCGTTCATCGAGAGCGCGGCGGGAGCGATTTGTGATTTCGGGAGGCACGTCGCCCCTTCAGAATGCAGCAGGTTACCGCCCGTTCAGGCCGCACGTGAGATTTTTTCGAGCGACCTGGCTCACGGCGCGCTGCAACGATAAAAGTAAGGCGGCCAGTGTAACAGGCGCAAAGAGGGGCAACAAGTGAGGTCTCTGTCAACACGGCGGATCGGCGAGATTATCTTTGGCAATGGCGGTAGGCAATTTAAAGGCGAGAAACGACGACGCTAATGCCAGTTGCCGGGACAGGTGCGATTGGAGTTAAGGGGAAAAACGAAGAAGAAATGGAGCGGCCTATCGGAATCGAACCGACACCTGAACCTTGGCAAGGTTCCGTACTACCACTATACTAAGGCCGCTTAAACTATAACTTTTATAGCACGCTTCTCCCCGAGTCGACAAGGCACCCCGCAAAAAGTTGAGAAGCACCCGGCGAATCAGGAAACCTGAGTGACGCGCGCGGATTTGACGATGGGAGAGCGGCGCTGGCGCTCGGCAAAGCGAGTGGCTTTTTCCTTGTTGGTATAAACCCGGCCAAACGTTTCCCCGTCGGCGTAATTGACGGTGACCAGGAAATGATGATGTTTTCGGCGGCGATCCTTTCCGAATTCCGACTTTCCGTCCCGGACAGATTTCCGGGGGCCTTTCGCTGGAGTCGACGCTTTTGCCACGGACACCTCTGATTGGAAGTAATCGTAAATGTCACTATCGCAAGAATAATAACGAATCGCAAGTGCGGCCTGAGAAAGGCAGCGAGAATTATAATCCTGAAGGAAGGGACTAATGGACCGCCGCGGAGGACGAATCGGACCGTCCGCTTCCGAAGGGGAAATGGCCGCGGCTGGCATGGACGAGATATTCAATGCCCCGTAGGGCGCTGCTGTCGGCGGAGTCCGCCGCACCGGGGTGCCAGGTGAAGGTCATGTTGATACCCGCGAGTTGATCGGAAGGCGGGGTGTGAACGGCGAGAAAGCCATTGCCGCCAAACGCGCTAAGGTTGTGCAGCGCACCCTGGCCGGGAAGGCCCATGACGAAGTTGGCTGTGGTGACGTCACTCTCGAAGCCGACGAGTTTGATGCGGCCGCGCCAGAAAGTTGCCAGAGGCAAGCGGACCTGGTCGATAAAGGGCGTGTCGTTACAGTAGAAGGCCGATTCCATGCGCTGGATCGCGCCGGGGTAGGAGGTCCAAATGAATTTGTCGAAGGCTGTAAACTCGGATCGGGGCCGGAGAAATATGTAACTTTGCCCTCCGCCAGACATCAAATTGGTATGAACGTCGTGTGCGCTGTGCGCCTGCCCCAGCGCCGCGGATTCCGCGCCTGGATCGATTTGCAAGAGCAACTGCTTTTGGGTCTGAGCTTCTGAAACTTCCTGGGCATAAAGCGGCAAGAAAACGAACGAGCAGGAAAGCGCCGCCAGTTTGAGCAGCCGCTTGATCGAGATGCCAATTCCGGGCACTCGCTCCTCCTGAAACCGCAGAAATACCGATTAAAGCGCACCATATCGCAATGCAATGCGGGTGTCTACAGGTTCGGAGCGAGGCTGGTTGCCGGGCGGGAATGGCTTTCGCGGCGTTTTGCGGGCTTGAGGATAGGAAATTTGACGAGCTATTCATGAAACATTTCGACAAATACTGCGTCTTTACTAAGTGGAGAAGGAATATGATGCATTTGGCACTGGCAGACCGAATGATGTTGAACGGAAATAAAAGACCACCGCTGATCGAGGACCTTCGCGCTCACTCTCAGGAGCAGATCGCGGAGTTGCGCATGTTGCTGGATACGGGCATGCCCGGACGTCCGGACCCGCGCCGCCCCGGATTCTTCGAGCTCGATGGGATTGCGAATGTGTATTACGTGTTCCGGTATCCGACGGGACATAAAGTGTTGCTGTTGGCCGCCTGGCAACGCGACGTTGACCCGGTAGCCGAGATGGTTGCGTACTCCTGCCCCGCCGCGTAACGAATCTCCCCAGTCCTAACAATTTGGAAAGCTGCTCGCGGACGCGGTCAGCGCTTGTCTTTATCGAGCGCAAGAGAGACCGAGTTGATGCAATAACGCAGATGTGTGGGCCCGGGACCATCTTCGAAGACGTGGCCGAGATGCGCGTCGCAGCGGCTGCACTTCACTTCGGTGCGCGTCATGCCATGGGAGGTGTCGGTCTCCTCGTCGACGGCCGGATTTTCCAGAGGAGCCGTGAAACTGGGCCAACCGCAACCGGAATGAAATTTTGCTTCGGAGCGGAAGAGGGGATGGCCGCAACAGACGCACTTGTAGGTGCCTGGCGTTTCGGTGGACTCATATTCCCCTGTAAACGGCGGCTCGGTGCCTTTCTGGCGAGTTACATAGAACTGATTGGGAGTGAGCTGCTTGCGCCATTCACTTTCGGGCTTGAAGATTTTTTCGGCCATGTTTCCTCGCTAAGCGATATTAATACACTCTCCACGAGTATCAGATTCGGCGCAATGTCTTGACGTTTCGCGCAGTGGCCTTAATCATGAAGGTACCCCTTCGCCCATGGGGGACTCGAATGCCAGACCAAACCGAGCCCCAGCTTACGGATAAACGCCGTACCCGGCGCGCCAAAATCGCCAAACCGCTGCGCGTGCGCCCTTCAGAGCCGCGTGACGAGCACTTTGAGGACTTGCCGGTAAGCGTGAACGCTTCCAAGGATGGCATATTTTTTCAGACGCGGCGGAAGGGCTATTACAAGGGCATGCGCGTATTCGTGACCTTTCCGTTTACCTCGCAGCACGATCCGATGAACTGCGAATATGTGGCGGAGGTGGTTCGGGTGGAAGAGCTGCCCAATAACCGCTATGGGGTGGCGCTGCATTTTTTGATGACGGTGAATTACAGCGCGGGAGGTCCCCCCGGCACCACCACCCGCGGCTAGCGATTTCTTGAATCGATTTCTTGAATCAGGCAGCCGCAATCTTCCGATTGACACTCGCCATCCTGTTCCTGTACTTTTCCATTCAGATGACCTTTCGGGCGCATCGACACCATCATCATCACGGCCACATGCCGCGCCCGTGGAGCCCTGCCTAGAAATTTTGCAATATTCGAGCAGGAACTGCCCCGCCGGCGCGCAGCGCCAGGCGGGATTTTTGTTTTTTGGGGGGAGGTTTTTGTGGAACTGGCATTTGAAAAACAGGGCGGCCTGATTCCAGCGATTCTGCAGGATCACGCCAGCAAGGAAGTGCTGATGCTCGGCTACGTGAATCCGGAGGCCTTGGGGGAGACGTGGAGGAGCGGCGAGGTGCATTTTTTCAGCCGTTCGCGCAACAAGCTTTGGAAGAAGGGCGAGACGAGCGGGCACGTGCTGCGGCTGAAGCGGGCGCTGGTGGATTGCGATGCGGATGCGCTGGTGCTGCTTGTCGAACCGGTCGGGCCAGGAGTTTGCCATGAAGGCTACCGCACATGTTTTTTTCGGGAGTTGAGCGCGGATGGGACTGCGCGGATTGTGGCGGAGAAAACGTTTTCGACCGACCAGGTGTATGGGCGACAGGGGGAAAAATGAGCCTGCTGAAGCTAGGCATTCCAAAGGGAAGTTTGCAGGAGGCGACGATTGACCTGATGTCGCGAGCGGGGTGGAAGATCGCGCTGAGTTCACGGAGTTACGTGCCGACGATTGACGATCCGGAAGTGAGTTGCCTGCTGGTGCGGGCGCAGGAGATGGCGCGGTATGTGGAATCCGGCGCGTTGGAAGCGGGGATTACCGGCCACGATTGGGTGGTGGAAACGCACGCGGATGTGGTGGAGCTGGCGGAACTGGTCTACGCGAAGCAGCGGCTGGCGCGCGTGAAGTGGGTGTTGGCGGTGCCGGAAGATTCGCCGATTCACGGGCCGAAAGACCTGGAGGGCAAGGTGATCGCCACGGAGGTGGTGGGGATCGCGGAAAAATATCTAGCGAGTCACGGCGTGAAAGCGCGGGTGGAGTTTTCGTGGGGTGCGACGGAAGTGAAGGTGCCGCAACTTGCGGACGCGATCGTGGAAGTTACGGAGACGGGATCGTCGTTGCGGGCGAACCGGCTGCGGATTCTCGATACGGTGCTGGAGTCGGCGACGGTGTTTATCATGAACCGCAAGGCGGCGGCTGATCCGGAGAAGCGGGAAAAAGCGGAAAACATGGTGCTGATGCTGCAGGGAGCGATCGCCGCGGCCACGCGCGTGGGGCTGATGCTGAACGTGCGGAGGGAAAATCTGGATGCGGTGCTGGCGGCGCTGCCCGCGTTGAAAAACCCGACGATATCGTCGCTGAGCGATTCGGATTGGGTGGCGGTGAACACGATCATCGAGGAATCGGTTGTGCGGCAGATCCTGCCGCGATTGAAAGCCGCAAAGGCTCAGGGGATTGTGGAATATCCCCTGAACAAGATTGTGCTGTGATGCGAATCCTGAAACTTAGGGAGAAAACAGAGGCTGGGCTGCTGAGGCTCCGGCAGACGCACGACCAAGAGGCGTATCGCGTGGCTTCGCGAATCGTTTCCGACGTGCGGAGGCGGGGCGATCGGGCGGTTGAAGATTGGTCGGAGAAACTGGATGGAACGGACTTTTCACAGACTGGGCTTTGGATTTCGAAGAAGGAGATGGCGGCCGCAGGACGACACGTGGACCGGCAATTCCTGAAGTCGGTTGAACACGCGGCGAAGAATGTTCGGAAGGTGGCCGAGAAGCAACTGCCGCACGACTGGAGCCTGGATGTTGAGGCCGGCGTGAGTATCGGGCAGATCGTCCGGCCGGTGGATTCGATCGGATGCTATATTCCGGGCGGACGGTTTGCGCTGCTCTCGACGCTGGTGATGACCGCGGTGCCGGCGCAGGTGGCGGGCGTGGAGCGAATCGCGGTGGTTTGCCCGCATCCGAATGATGCGTTGCTGGCAACGGCGGAACTGCTTGGCGTCACGGAATTCGCGAGAATTGGCGGGGCGCAGGCGATTGCGGCGATGGCTTATGGAACGCGAAAGATTGGGGCGGTGGAAAAAATTTGCGGGCCGGGCAACCGGTATGTGACCGCGGCGAAGCAGATTGTGAGCGCGGATTGCGCGATTGATATGCCGGCGGGACCGACGGAAGCGGTGGTGCTGGCGAACAGCGGTAACCCGCGATGGATCGCGGCGGATTTGCTGGCGCAGGCGGAGCATGCGCCGGATGCCGGGAGTTACCTGGTGACTTCGTCGGCGGCGTTCGCGCAGAAAGTGCAGATTGAGGTGATGGCGCAATTAAAGGCGTTGCCGAAGACGAATCCGGCACAGAGCTCCATCCGGAAGACGGGAGCGATCTTGGTGGCGGGATCGGTGGAGCACGCTTGTGAATTTGTGAACCGGTTCGCGCCGGAGCATTTGAGCTTGCCCGAGGATGGAGAAAAGCTGTTGGGCAGGATCCGCTCGTCGGGGACGATCTTTCTCGGCGCGCTTAGCGCACAGCCATTCGGGGATTATGCCAGCGGTAGCAATCACGTGCTGCCAACGGGCGGATGGGCGCGAAGGCGCGGCGGGCTATCGGCAGGGGACTTTGTGAAATGCATAACGGTGCAGAAAATCGGCAGGGCCGGATTCAGAAGCCTGGCTGATGACGTGGAGCGCCTTGCGAATGCTGAGGGATTGACGGCGCACGCGCGGGCCGTTGAGGTGCGGAGATGAAGGTGCGTTTGCCGGTTCGCAAAGCGATTCTCGATCGCAGGACGTATGAGGCCCCCGCCGAGGGACGCTGGGGGAAAATACGGCTGGATTTCAACGAGAACACTACGGGATGCAGTGGGGCGGCGCTGGCAGCGCTGCGGCGGCTCGGCGGGAAAGAGCTGGCGATGTATCCGGAGTATGCGGCGCCGGCGAAGATATTCGCACGGTATTTCGGCGTGAAGCCCGAGGAGCTGGTGTTGACCAACGGCGGGGATGACGCGCTGCGGGTTTTCTTCGATACATTCGTGGAGCCGGGCAGTCACATCCTGATTTGCGAGCCGACTTTTCCGATGTACCGCTATTACGCGGAGATCGCCGGGGCGCGCGTTGAAGCGTTGCGGTACTCGAAGGAAATGGAGTTTCCGCTGGCGGACGTGCTTAACGCGCTTTTGCAGAAACCGCGCGTTTTCTTCCTGGCGAATCCGAACAATCCGACCGGAACACTGGTAGACAAAGCGGGGATCGAGAAAATACTGAAGGCAGCGCCGCATACCGCCGTTGTTCTCGACGAAGCGTATGCAGATTTTTCGGGCGTCACTGGGGTTCCGTGGATTCGCCGGCATGGGAATCTTTTCATCGCGAAGACATTTTCGAAGGCCGCGGGCTTGGCCGGGCTTCGATTAGGGGCGGTGATTGGGCGGCGCGATTCGCTTGCGCTGGTGCGGCGGGCATTACCTCCCTTCCCTGTGAACGCGGCGGCACTTGCGGCCGGGGTGGCCGCGGTGCGCGAAAGGCGAACGATCGAGCGCTACACCCGGGAGACGAAGCGGCTGCGGGAATGGTTCGAGGGCGAGCTGCAGCGACGAGAGGTGCGCGTGTTTCCCAGCGCCGGTAATTTTCTGCTGGCTGATTTTGGCGAGCGCGGCGCGGCTTTCTTTCGCCGGTTGACACGGAATGGAATCCTGATTCGCGAGCGCAGCAAGGACATTGGGCCGGGATTTGCGCGGATCACAATTGGGACCGAAAAAGAGCTGGAAAGGGTTTTGGCGACTCTCGATCGCGAGAACAGGTGAACGGATGGCACGCAGCGCGACAGTCCGGCGGAACACCAAGGAAACACAAATTGAGCTGCGGATGAATCTCGACGGCCGCGGGAAATCGGACATTTCCACGGGGATTCCCTTTTTCAATCACATGCTGGACCTGGTTGCGCGGCACGGAGGCTTCGACCTAAAAATCAAGGCGACGGGCGACTTGGACGTGGACCAGCACCACACGGTGGAGGACGTGGGCATTGCGCTGGGAGAGGCCGTGATTTCGGCGCTCGGGAACAAGCGCGGGATTAACCGCGCGGGATATTTCCTGATGCCGATGGACGAAACGCTGGGCGTGGCTGCGATCGATATTGGCGGGCGGCCGCATTGCGTGGTGAACGCGCGATTTTCGGCGGTGCGGGTGGGAGATTTTCGGACGGAGTTGGTGGAGGATTTCTTTCAGGGCTTCGCGCAAGCGGCTCGGGCGAACGTTCACCTTGGAGTTTTGTACGGGCGATCCACGCATCACCAGGTGGAGGCACTATTCAAGGCGTTCGCGCGGGCGTTGCGATTTGCAGTTTCGACGGACCGGCGGCTGCGGAAAGTGCTGCCGAGCACGAAGGAGCTGCTGTGAAGGTGACGCTGATCGATTACGGTGCGGGCAACGTGCCGTCGGTGGAGCGAGCGCTGCGGCGGCTGGGCGCGCAGGTGGAGGCGACGAATCTTGCGCAGAAAATCGCGGCGGCGCAGAGTTTGGTGCTGCCGGGCGTGGGCCATTGCGCGGCGCTGATTACTGCGCTCGATGCGCGCGGCTTGCGGGAACCATTGATTGAGGCGATCGGACGGGGCGCGGCGTTTCTGGGGATCTGCCTGGGATTGCAGGCGCTGTATGAATCGAGCGAGGAGGCTCCGACCTTGCGAGGCCTTGGACTTCTGCCAGGGCGCGTTACGCGGCTTCCCGACGAGGTGAAACTTCCCCACATGGGATGGAACACACTGAAAAGCGTTCGGGCGAGCCGGCTGCTCGAATCGGTTTCTTCGGACGCGTATTTTTATTTTGCGCATTCGTTTGCCGCGCCCGCCGCGGGGAATGAGACCGTGGCCGTGTCTGCGCACGGACGCGAATTTGTCGCCGTGCTCGAAAAAGGAAATATCAGGGCCGTGCAGTTTCATCCTGAAAAGAGCGGCGAGGCGGGCGCGCAAGTGCTGCGCAATTTCTTGCGGGCGGCGGCATGAGCCTGGCGCGGCGCATCATTCCCTGCCTTGATACGGACGGCACGCGCGTGGTGAAGGGCGTGCATTTTGAAGAATTGCGGGATGCGGGCGACCCGGTGGAACTCGCGGCACGCTACAACGCGGAAGGCGCGGATGAGTTGGTGGTACTGGACATCGCCGCGGCGCGGGACAATCGCCCGACGTTTCTCGAAACCATTCGCCGCGTTGCCGAACATTTGGCGATCCCGCTGACGGCGGGCGGGGGAATTCGCTCGCTGGAAACGGCGCGCGCGGTGGTGCGGGCCGGGGCGGACAAAATCACGGTGAATACGGCGGCGGTCGAGAGGCCGGAACTTTTGAGCGAGCTTTCCGCAGAATTCGGTGCGCAAGCGGTGGTGCTGGCGATTGATGCGAAGCGCGATGGGACCGGTTGGCAAGTACGGATTCGTGGCGGACGGCAGGCGACGGCGCTGGATGCGGCGGAATGGGCGCTGCGCGGAGTGGAGATGGGCGCCGGGGAGATTTTACTGACGTCGGTGGATCGGGACGGCACGCAATCTGGATTTGATACGGAATTGACAGCGGCGATCAGCAAGAGTCTTTCCGTGCCGGTGATTGCTTCCGGCGGAGCGAAGACGCCGGCGCATTTTCTGGAGGTGTTCACGCGAGGAGAGGCGGATGCCGCGCTGGCTGCGTCGATCTTTCATGACCAGGCGCAATCAATACGAGCGCTGAAGGAATATTTGCGAGGAAACGGAGTGGAGGTGCGATTACCGTGTTGATCCCGTGCATCGATCTGCAAGGCGGACAAGCGGTGCAGCTTGTGCATGGCCGGCGGCGCGAGCTTGCCGTTCCCGATGTTTTCGGATTGTTGAAGAAGTTCGGACATCACGAATGGCTGCATGTGATCGATCTGGACGCCGCGATGCGAAAAGGGCACAACCAGAGGCTGGTGAAAGAACTTTGCGTGCGTGCGAAACGGGAGCATGGCATGAAGGTGCGAGTTGGCGGGGGAATTCGAACCGTGAGCGCAGCGAAGGCGCTGATCCGGCTGGGCGTGGCGCAAATCATTATTGGCAGCGCGGCGTTGCGTGATGGGCGGGCGAATCTGGCGTTTCTGAGAAGGTTGCGGGGCCGCGTGAAAAAAAGACAGGTGCTAATCGCGCTGGATACGGCGAAAGGAAAGATCGTGGTGCACGGATGGCGGAAATCCCTGCGGGTTTCGCCGCGGGAGGTGATGGCGGAGCTGGAACCTTTCTGCGGGGGATTTCTTTGTACGGATGTGGACCGCGAGGGGACGATGAGCGGTGTAAATTTGGAATGGTTTCGCGATTTGCGAGCAGCGACGAGGCTGCAGATTGTTGCGGCCGGGGGGATTTCGTCGGGGCGGGAGATACGGGCGCTGGAAAAGATTGGGATGGATGCGGCTGTGGGGATGGCGTTGTATAAGAATCGGGTGCGGTGAGTCGAATTTTTTACGGCGCGATCGATGCAAAAACCTGCGGCCCGCCTCCCTTCCTGCGCCAGGGCAAACGGAAGGCAGGCCCTACAAACACAAGAGGGAGAGCAGAGGCCGAAGCCGATGCTACTCGGCTTGGCCACCTGAAGGTGGCCGCTACGGGGCGATGCCTTTTTATAGTGGGTGGCTTGAAGTAGGATAGTTGTAATGCGATTCCTCTTACGGGTGTCTTTTTTGTTTTGTTTTTCGGCGGCGGTTCTGCTTGGCCAGTCTGCGGACGCGCCACTTCCTTTTCAATTGAAGCTGATCGGCCCGAACATCTGGGCGGCGATTGACGACGCGAAGGGCGATGCCGGGGCGAACGCCGGGTTCGTGGTCGGCGACGACGGCGTGGCGGTGATCGATACGTTTGAAAATGAGGCCGCGGCGAAGGCGCTGCTGGGCCAGATTCACAGCCTGACGCACCTGCCGATCAAATTCGTGATCAACACGCACTATCACCTGGATCATGTGGCGGGAAACCGCGTGTTCGCCCAGCAGGGGGCGGTGATTGTGGGACATCACAGCGTGCGGGCGTGGATCCACACAGAAAACCTGAAATTCTTCGGAGACAAGATCAAGCCAGAAGAAAAGGCGTTGGTTGAAAACCTGCTCGCGCCGGAGGTGACTTACGACACAGGCGTGACGCTTTTTCTAGGGACGCGGCGGATTGAAGTAGCGTACATGCAGGGCCACACGGGGGGCGATTCGGTGGTTTCGATTCCCGATGCGGGCATCGTTTTCTGCGGCGACCTTTTCTGGCGGCACACGCTGCCGAACCTGATTGACGCGACGACGTCGACATGGATTTCGACGCTATCGGAGTTTACGGAAGAAAAATCGGACACTTTGCCCAATTCGGCGCTGCCGCGCGCGGTGATTTTTGTTCCGGGGCATGGCGACGTGGGCAATGCGGATGACGTACAGGAGTTTCAGGGATACCTGACGTGGCTACGCGGCGCGGTGAAGAAAGGTGTGGACGCCAACAAAAGGGGCGACGCGCTGGTCGGCGCGGTTCTGCCGGAGCTGACGGAGAAATACGGGAGCTGGGAATTTTTTAAGGATTTTTCGCGTTCGAATATTCTGGATGCGGGCGCGGAGCTTGAAGGCACCAAGCGCATTCCAGTCGCTCAGAAAAAGTGAGGAATCATGCTGGTTTCGTTCCGTTCGTGCGGCCCCAAGGATCACAGGGAGCTGTTGAAGCTGGTGATCGCGTACAACCGGTTTGAAAGGATCCCGGTGCATCGGCAGTCGCTGAGCCAGGGCCTGGATGTGCTGCTGAGGAATCCATCACAGGGAAAGATGTGGATGATGGAGAATCACAAGAAGCCGGTCGGGTATGCGTTGCTGACGTACAACTTTGAACTGGAATTTGGGGGGGCCGAAGGCGTGCTGCGGGATTTATTTGTGGAGAAGCGGTTCCGCAACCAAGGGATTGGATCGCTGGCGCTTTACGAGATTGAGGATTATTGCCGGGAGCGCGGGATGCGGGCGTTCCAGTTGCAACTGCCAATGCGCAATAAGGCAGCGGCAAACTTTTATCGCAAGGCTGGCTTTCGCGAACTGCCGCGGCGCGTGATGTTGATGGAGGTCCGGCCGGAAGAAGTGGTACAGGCGCGGCGTGCTAGCGCAAGTAAGCGTCGGTGATGTACTGCTGCACCATGCGCTGAGTGTTGAAGAAAGAGCCGTTGATCGCGATGGCGTGGCGCATGACGTCGAGATAACGCTCCCTGCTGCCGTAATACAAGGGAAGAATAACGCCCTCAAGTTTTGAGTAGAGGCTTTCCGCATCATAGGCGTTGTCCACCGGAGTTTCCGGCCCAGGATCGCCGCGATGGGCCTCGCCGATGGACCAGCCGGTGACACCTTCAATATTTCCCTCCACCCACCAGCCGTCGAGGATGCTGAGGCTGGGCACGCCGTTGAGAGCCGCTTTCATGCCGCTGGTGCCGGAAGCTTCGAGCGGATATTGCGGAGTGTTTAACCACAAATCTCCGCCGGCTGTGAGCTTGCCGCCGAGGATCAGGTCGTAGTCGTCCAGAAAAACAATGGTGACGGCTTTTTTCAAAGCCTTTTTGGCTTTGAAAATTTTCTTGATGATCTCTTTGCCGCCGCCGTCGCGCGGGTGGGCTTTGCCCGCATAGACGATCTGAAACGCGCCCACGTTTTTCGCGATTTGTCGAAGGCGATCGAGGTCGCTGAGGATGAGGTCGGCGCGCTTGTAGCCAGTGGCGCGGCGAGCGAAACCGATGGTGAAAGCGTCGGGGTCGAGTTTCAACCCGGTTTTCTTGCGTACCGTCTCCAGGAGGTCGTGCTTGGCCAGAAGGTGCGCGGCCCAGACTTCTTCGGGGGGCAGGCCGAGGGCGCCGCGAAGACTGTAATTATCTTCGCGCCACGAGGGAATCATGCGGTCGAAAAGCTCGCGAAATGACGGGGAGGCCCAAGTGGCGGCGTGGACACCGTTGGTGATGGCTTCGATGGGAACGTTGGGAAACATCTTCCGCGAGACTTCGCCGTGCAGCTTGGCAACGCCGTTAATGAAATTACTGAGGCTGAGCGCGAGATAGGTCATATTGACCGAAGCGCCGCGCCTGGCGGCCTCTTCGAGGTCAGGATAATTCTGCTCCACCTGCAAAACGCTGCGGACCAGATCGGCGGAGGAAGCGTCTTTGACGTCGAAAAAACGATTCTGGTCGGGGAACAAGCGGGTCATATACTCGACCGGAAATTTGTCGTGACCTGCTGGGACGGGAGTGTGTGTCGTGAAGACGCACTTGGATCGCACCTTTTCGATGTCTTCGCCTTTAATGGACTTTCTGCCGACGTGGGCGGCCTCTTCCCCGAGCAATTCCAGAGTGAGCAGCGCGGCGTGGCCTTCGTTCATGTGGTAGCGCATGAGTTCCGTCTGCCCCAATGCGCGGAGCATGCGCACGCCGCCGATGCCGAGCAAGACTTCCTGGGAGAGGCGGTAGTAGGGATCGCCGCCATACAACTGGCCGGTCAAGTCACGGTCCCGCTGGTCATTCGAAGGAAGGTCTGCATCCAGGAAGTAGACGGGCACTTCGTAACCACGAACGCCCTTGACGCTATAGCGCCAGGCGCGCAATTCAACTTTGCGCCCTTCCAGGGTGACCGAGACGCGCGGTTCCTCTTCTATTAAGTGCTTCTCAACAATCCATTCGACGGCTTCTTCCGTTTGCGCTCCTTCTTCGGAAAGCCGCTGGCGAAAATAGCCTTTGCGGTAGAGGAGAGAGACGGCCACCATGGGCAAGCGGATATCGGCGGCGGCACGGATGGTGTCGCCCGCAAGAACGCCCAGCCCGCCGCTATAGGTGGGGATTTGGTTTTCCAGGGCAATTTCCATTGAAAAATAGGCGACAAATCGTTTCGGGGGCTGCGTCGCGTTCGCCATCGTTCCGGGATCTCCATCCGGCGCGTTCAATTGCGCCGCCACATGTTCGGTATTTTCTTCGGTAACCATATTGTCCGGGAACGTCTCCTCTCAGGCAAGGAAGGACATCACGATGCTTTCCAATCTGCCGGTTGGCGGCGAGCTGCAGAATCTCCGTTATAATTCTATTCCATGAGCATGGTCCTCGACGGGATCCGAGTCATCGAACTGGCGGAAGCCCTGGCCGGCCCCTATTGCGCGATGCTGCTTGGGGACCTGGGCGCTGATGTCATCAAAGTTGAGCGGAATGCGGGCGGCGACCAATCGCGCGGCTGGGGGCCCCCATTTGTCGGGACGGAATCCGCTTATTATCTCGCCACCAATCGCAACAAAAGATCCATTAGCCTCAACTACGACCATCCGCTGGGTGGAGAAATTTTACAGCGTTTGCTCTCCACTGCCGACGTATTTATTTGCAATCAACCATCCATACTTTCGCTGCAGCGGCGCGGCCTGGATCCGCAAACACTTCGGGGGAAATATCCCCGCCTGATCTACTGCAGCATTTCCGGATATGGCTTTACGGGCCCCAAAGCGGAACAACCGGGGTACGACATTCTGGCGCAGGCAGAGGCGGGGGTGATGAGCTTCACAGGCGAGCCGGAGGGCGGACCGCTGCGGTTTCCCATCGCCATCGCGGACATGACCACGGGGATGTATTCGGCGATGGGCATCCTGGGCGCTCTTTTCGCGCGGGAACGCAGCGGGAAGGGCGACTACCTGGATATGGCGCTGTTTGATTCACAGTTGACCTGGCTGGCGAACGTCGGCAGCAGTTATCTGAACGCAGGGGTCTCGCCACGTCGTTGGGGAAACGCTCACCCGAATATTGTGCCGTATCAGCTTTTTCGAGGGAGCGATGGGAGATATTTTGTGGTTGGCGTCGGGACCCAGGAGCAATGGCGCCGGCTGGTGCGAATTCTTGGAGCGGAGGAACTTGGGAACGACATGCGATTTGCGAACAACGCTGCGCGCAATGAGAATCGCGAGCACCTGATCCCGCTGCTGCAGCGGTATTTCGAGCGTTTCGAGAGCGCAGCCTGGCTGGCGCGACTGAAGGAAGCCGATATCCCGGTGGCGCCGATCCAGACGGTCGGAGAAGCTCTCGGAGACGCTCAAACGCTGGCGCGGGGCCTAGTGGTGGAATTGGAACATCCCACGCTGCGGGTTGCCAAGAGCATCGCCAACCCTATTCGTTTGAGCGAGCAACCCATCGTTTACCGACTACCGCCGCCGCTGCTTGGCGAGCATAGCAAGAGTATTCTTCGCGACCTCCGGTACACGGAAGGCCAGATAACCGAGGCCCTGAAGGAAGCGTGCAGTGGGGCCAAACGATCGAAGCACGATACTAAGTGATTGACTTTCCTCTTGACTACGTTACTCCTTAAATAAGATACTCCGCTTGCCTGCCTTTGCGTGCACTCCGCCCAGAGCGCCCGCAGTAAGTTTGACGCTCTCACTCGAGGTGTATGTTGTGAACCAAGTTCTTGAACCCTCCCAAAGTGCATTCCGAAACTTCAATGTCTGCCCACATTGCGAGTGGAATAACGAAGAGGCCTTGCTGCTACGCTTGGCGGAGGGCATCCCCATGATCTCGCGATCCGACGGCAGGAATTTTCATCTGCTGCTTGCGGATCGGCCGCTGCCCTACCCTGCGGAGCGCGCCGTTGGGCCAACGCCAACGATGTCGGTCTGCTTCTGGTATTTGTACGGAGCGAACCGGAATGAGGCGAAAACCACGGTAGTGCTTTTCGAGGGGCTCTCCAGCCGCAAAGCAAATCTATTCCGGCAAATCGAATTTATTGCCGACGTGCTTGCCGACGAACTGTTGCGCAGCCGGAGCCTGGCCGTTTTCTACAATCTGAAAGGCAACGAAATTCTGCAGTTAGCCTATTGAATCCCGCCTGCGGCAGTTGTTCCTGCTCGATTTGACCTTTTTTGCCGCGCAAGATAGAAACATAGGCCAGCGGAGCGACGTTGGGTAGAGTTCGCTCGTTGGGCCGCTGCCACCGCCTGTGCGACAAAAGATTCCACAACTCGACGCCGTCCGCGGCATCGCTATTCTCGTTGTCCTCGCCCATAACCTGCACGGGTTCTCTTCCCCGCCGTTGTCGC
>DATHMM010000213.1:0-5389 GCA_035487095.1 Candidatus Sulfotelmatobacter sp. | reverse complement strand
CTTCGAAGTCGCGCAATCTGGCTGCCAGAAATCCGTGTGGAATCACCCTTTCTGCAACCCCCTTAGGGTCTTTACCTGAACTTATTTACAGCTTTCACCTCCTTGTCGTTTTTTCTGCATAGATTATCGTGGCTTCGGGCTGGGCACCGCTCCCCGGTTCCGTGGGTAGATTTCCCGAGAGGGTAATTCACGGCCGGGGTGCGGTGAACAATGTGTCCAAGGAGAAGAGAAATTGTCGACCAGATTTCAAATCGGGTCCAGTAGCGGGGAGGCGGTCGCCTTTGACGACCGGGAATCCTTCCTCGCGCCGGCCGAGGATTGGCGAAATTCTTCCAACAATTCTTCCGACCCCGCCTCGACTAGTCAAACGGAAGTATTGAATGACGGCTCCATGTTCGTGGCATCGAGCCGCGCCATGCTTTCCATTCGAAAACAGATCGAGAAAATTGCCGAGTACGACATTCCCGTGCTGATTCTGGGCGAAAGCGGCACCGGCAAGGAAGTTGTCGCTCGCTATCTTCATACTCGCTCCGCAAACGCCCGACAGCCTTTCCTGAAAGTGAATTGCGCCGCCCTTCCGGGTCCCCTCCTCGAAAGCGAACTGTTCGGCTACGAACGGGGCGCATTCACGGGAGCAGTCCGCAGCAACCCCGGCAAATTTGAACTGTGCAAATCCGGCACCATCTTGCTCGACGAAATTGGGGAAATTTCTCCCGCGTTGCAGGCCAAGCTCCTCCACGTGTTGCAGGACAAATCCGTTTCCCGTCTTGGCGGCAACTCCACCATTCGCGTGGAAGCCCGCGTCATCGCCGCCACCAACGTTGATATTTGCGAAGCACTCGAATCCGGCGCCCTCCGCCAGGATCTTTATTACCGCCTCAATACTTTCATTCTTCGCATCCCGCCGTTGCGCTCCCGGTCCGAGGAAATTCCCCTCCTTTTGGACCACTTCATCCAGCGGTTTGCGCGCCTCTATGGTTGTCCCGCGCCTCCACCCTCCCAACAGTTGATTGCCGCCTGTATGGAATATTCCTGGCCCGGAAACATTCGCGAGTTGCAAAGTTTTACGCAGCGGTTTTTGATCCAGGGAGACGTGGAGCGCTCGATCAATGAGTTGCGGGGCGTCGGCCGGGTTATGACCGGTCACCCCGTCGCGGAAGATTCCGAGGAGGACGCCTCCTTGACCGACCTGAAAAAGATCGGTCGCCAGGTGAAATGCAGCGCGGAAAAGCCGGCCATCGAAAAAATACTTCAGGAAACGCGTTTCAATCGCAAGGCCGCGGCTCGCCGGCTGAAGATCAGCTACAAGGGATTGCTGCGAAAGCTCAGGGAGTATGACCTGGATGGAAAGACAACCCGGCTTTCCGGCGGAAATCTCGAGTTCCACGGGTAATCCCCGTAAGGGAGAAGCCATGAACCCCAAGCCGCTCAAACTATTGTTGCTCGAAGACGGCTGCAAGGATTCGCGTTTTCTGCAAAAAAGCATCAGCGATAGCGGCGCGTTCGAATGCGAGCTGGTCAAGCTGGATGAGCTGGAGGAATCAATTTCCTCCGCCGGCCAGGAATTACCCATCATCCTTTTGCGTTCAAGTGAATCAAGCGCTCAACTTGCTACAAATCTGAAGCGGGTCCGTCAAATTGCTTCCAACATGCCCGTTCTGGTGCTGCCCAAAAGCCAGCACGGTCTCTTTCCTCCTCCGGCGTCGGGAGACCCCGCAGCAAGCAATGACCACCTCCGCCTGGATCTCAAAAAACTTGCGCGCATCCTGCGTCGTGGCTTGCGGCGGAGTCAGATAGAATCCGAGCTCTCCCATTTGGCAATTTCCGATGAGCTGACGGGCTTATACAACCGGCGCGGCTTTCTCCTGCTCGGCAGCGAACGGATGAAACTGGCCCACGGCATGAAGAAAAACCTGCTCCTGTTTTTCGCCGACCTGGATAACTTGAAACAAATCAACGACCAGTTCGGTCATCAGGAGGGCGACCAGGCCTTGCTCAAGACCGCGGAAGTTTTCAGAAACACTTTCCGCAATTCCGATATTACTGGGCGGTTCGGCGGCGACGAGTTCACCGCTATCGTGATTGAGGAATACGGCCAAACCGCGGACACGATCTCCAAACGATTGCAAGACAACATGGCTCAGCTCGCCGCCAACAACACTCAATATCCCCTCTCGCTCAGCGTTGGCATGACGCGATACGCCGCGGAAATGCGTTCTTCCCTCAAAAAGCTGTTGGCCCAGGCCGATCAGGCTCTCTACAAGCAAAAACAAGCAAGTCGTGCGCCCGCTGCCGGGAATCCCCCAGTGATGTTTCCCGGATCGCGGCGAGGTTTCGCGCAGTATGGATTTCGCGCACCCGGAATCTCCGCGGGCCGCCGATTGCCCGGGAAAGTCCGCAAATCTTCCACCAGTGCCCTATAGGCCTCGCGGCGCTTTACACTCAACTACGTCAAGATGGCGGCAATTGAAAAAGTTTGTAGGTTATCAACGATAGGAGGAGGTTGCAGAACCGATGGGAAGTCGACGCACTGAACGAAGGATTCTGGTCGGAACTTTGGGACAACTTGAGGTACAAGAAAAACCCCATGATTCGGAATGCGCCTGGATCGAAAACATCAGCGATCGCGGGGCGCGCGTAATCAGCCGGCGGCCGTGGCGCTCTGGCGAGCGGCTGGTTATTTCTTCGCGATACCCGCCTTTTCGTTCCGCCTCCGCGGGCGTCGTCTATTGCCAGACGTTGCTCGACGGACTCTATGCGATCGGATGCGAAGCCAGCGCCGGTGGCGTTCTTCAACTCCTCGAGCAGATGGACAGGTCCAGCGACCGTGACCCGCAAACTTTGGAAAACCCAGTCGCTGCACCGGACCGTTCAGGGCCCTTGCACACGTCAGCCTGATCGCTCTCATAGCGCGAAGTCCGCGCAGGGACAACAGCGATCACAATAGATCGCACCTCTTACCCCGCGCAGGAAACCACGCCAGTTCACTTACGTTGTCGACTCTCACAGGGATTGTTCCATATAATCCCCAAGGTATTTGTGACCTCTCGGGGCTTGACCATACCAGAATCGGGGAGCGGACCGTATGAAGCTGAACTCCGCTGTGATTGGCCTGGGGTTCGTGGGCAAGGCCCACGTCGAAGCTCTGCGCCGTCTGGGCATCCCGGTTCGCGGCGCCCTCGGAAGTTCCAGCGAAACCACGGCTGCGGCATGCAAAGCCTTGAACTTGGATCGCGCCTACGCCTCCCTCGACGATCTCGCCGCGGATCCCGACGTTCACGTCGTCCACCTCTGCACTCCCAACTATCTCCACTTCGATCAAGCCAGTCGCCTCCTTCGCGCGGGTAAACACGTCCTCTGTGAAAAGCCGCTCACCATGGATTCCGCCGAGTCAGAACTCCTCGTCGCCCTTACTCGCGAGACGCAAAAAGTTGGCGGCGTTGCCTATAATCTGCGTTATTACCCGCTTTGTCAGGAAGCTCGCGCCCTCGTTGAAAAAGGCGCCATCGGCCATCCCAGACTCGTCCATGGCAGTTTCTTGCAAGATTGGCTGCTCTATCCAAACGATTGGAATTGGCGCCTCGACCCCAAACTCGGCGGTCAACTCCGTGCCGTCTCCGATATCGGCACGCACTGGCTGGACCTGGTTACCTGGATTACAGGCCGCAAGATAACGGAGCTTTGCGCCGATCTGGTCACCGTCGTTCCTGTCCGCCAAAGGCCGCGCGGACGTGTCGAAACTTTCCAGCAGGCCGATCCCTCGAATGTGGACCCCGTACCCATCGAAACCGACGACTACGCTTCAGTGTTATTCCATCTGGAAGGAGACTTGACCGGCGCTATGACTGTCTCGCAGGTCAGCGCAGGCCGCCGCGCGCGTTTGTGGTTTGAAATTGACGGCACCGAAGGTTCCCTCGCCTGGAATTCGGAAGAGCCGGGCACTCTCTGGATTGGTCGCCGCAACCGCGCGAACGAGGAACTTCCCAAGGATCCCGCGCTCTTAAGTCCGCAGGCGCGCCGCTATGCCGCTTATCCTGGCGGACACGCGGAAGGATATCCCGACACCTTCGTTCAACTTTTCCGCGATTTTTACGAATACATCGAAGCCGGTGATCTGAAGGCTCCTCGCACTTTCCCTACTTTCGAAACAGGCAACGAAGAGATGGTTCTCTGCGAAGCGATTGAACAGAGTTCCAGATCGCGTGCCTGGGTTGCCGTCGGCAACACTTAATCTCGGGTAATGTGCCGGCCTTTTAGCTTCCCCCGGAATCCCTCGCCGCAGACGCAGCGGCGCCCGAATCCAAACTGTCGTTTGTCTGGGTCTGAAACAATCTCTTGAGTTTCAAAAAAGGCTGTTCCAGCAGCTTCCACGAAATGATGGGGAGCAGATAGGACGCCGCGACCACCAGCCAGAACGCCGCCATCGGATGAGCGTCCTTCAGGTGCAGCCGTTTGAAGGCGTCATCGGGGATCTTATGCAGCAGGTAGAGCCCGTAGCTGATTGTCCCGGTAAACGTCAGGAAACGGTTTGTCAGGAATGCCCGGAACCAGGTGTTGCCTGAAAACAGAGCTAGGTAAACGAACGATGCCGAAGCCACCACCGCCATCGAAAATGCCAGCCACATCGTTTGGTATGCCGCTGTCGTTACCGCCAGTGGCGCGGCCACCACAAATATAATCCACGCCGGCTTAAGAAGCCGCTCAGGCTCGAACCCGGATTCCCGCACCGAAATCGCAAGCAGCGCGCCGGCCATCATCCCATCCAGTCGGCAAAACGGATTGGAGTAGATGATCCAATGCCGCGTTAGAAACAATAAACGAACTCCCGGCGAGAGCAAAAGCACCGTCCACGCAAAGAACTGCAACTGCCCACTCTTCAGTAATCGCACGCACAACGGCCAGACCAGGTAGAAAAGTTCTTCAACCGCCAGCGACCACGATACCCCCAGCGGCCCCACCGCCAGTGCCGGAGCACTGACCAGAAAATTCTGCAGAAATAATGGATAAGACCACCACGGCGAGGATCGTTCAAAAAGTTCGGATACGTCTTGCGGGCGCACCAGCGGCAGAATCACAAACATCAGGATCAGTACGGAATAATACAGCGGCCAGATCCTCAGGCACCGCCGCGCATAGAAGTTCCGGAAGTAGCCCTCCGACAATTTCGAATCCAGCAGAATCCCGGTAATCAGGAATCCGGAGAGAACGAAGAACAGGTCCACGCCCATCCATCCATAGTTTGAAAAAAGCGACAACGGCGGGGAAGAGAACCCGTGCAGGTTATGGGCGAGGACAACGAGAATAGCGATGCCGCGGACGGCGTCGAGTTGTGGAATCTTTTGTCGCACAGGCGGTGGCAGCGGCCCAACGAGCGAACTCTACCCAACGT
>DATHMM010000212.1:0-47423 GCA_035487095.1 Candidatus Sulfotelmatobacter sp. | reverse complement strand
ATGCATTAAAACATCGTGACATGAACATGAGCGAAAGCAGTTCGAACAATGAGTTATCGACCAATTCGGCGCTTCGGAATCGAAGCGCCGAATTCATGAGCCAACTCCTCCGAATCTTCGCAGTCCTCGGCGCCCTCGCGCTTCTCGCGCTATCCGCGGGTCTTGTTTTGATCCTTGGAGTCGGCCACTGGCTGGTGAAAGAAGACTCTCTGCAAAAAGCAAACGTGATCGCGGTGCTCAGCGGCAACTTCCCCGCGCGCGCATTGGAAGCCGCTTCACTCTATCGCGAAGGTTACGCCTCGGAAATTTGGCTGACTCATCCCGGCCTGCCATCGGGCGCCCTCACACAGATGGGCATTCACTACCCCTGCGAATCCGATTTCAATTATCAGGTTCTTCGCCGTCAGGGCGTTCCGGCAAAAGCCATTCATGTCCTCGATTCCCCCGTCATCAACACCTCGGATGAGTTGGACGTCATCAGCAGCGCCCTCCAGCAAAAGAAAAACGCTTCGGTAATTGTTGTTACCAATAAAGCCCACACGCGCCGTGTCCACGAGTTATGGAACAGGTTCGATTCGTCGCGCGGAAAAATCATCGTCCACGGCCTCGCCAACGACAGTTTCGATCCCTCCGCCTGGTGGACAAGCACCGAAGACACCCACCAGGTGATTCACGAAATTCTCGGAATGCTCAACGTCTGGGCAGGGCTCCCCATGCAGTCCACACTGCACCCGCGGGAGGCAATTGCCCGGAACGCTCTCCAGCATTCGCCGGAGCTCGTTCCGGTTGTTGCCCAGGAATCGTCTACCGATAGCGACGATTAGCTTAACAACCCTTAGCCTGCCCTCAATCGCGATGCCCCGCCGCAGCCCCTGTTGCCTTCGGCGTCTTCGAGGCCAGGATATCTATTTTGTGGATCTCGGGCGCCTTGGAAAAAAGCTCCGGCGCTTTCGCCATCAGCGCTTTCGCTATGTCGCCCGAGAGGTGCGCGTCGCGGCCTTTTTCACCCGGAAACGTGTCGAAGATTCCGAACTTCGACGGGCCAATTTTCACTGCGTACCAACTGGTCGTTTCCGGTTCCCTCTCTGCCAGCGGTAGGGCTGACTTCAAGAAGGCTTCCACCTCGTTTTCCTTGCCCGGTTTACTTTCCACGACTGCCCAGATTGCGACTTGGTCCATGATCAATGCCTCCCAATCTTTAGGATAGGGTGAATTGCGCGGATTCACTCTGTAATTGGATGCAGCCTTCAGGCACCAAGGTAGGAGACATGAACGTACGCGCCCGTATGAACGTTGTACAGCATGTATCAGCCTATATGGTCGGGGTTTTCATAAACCACGAAGTCGTCCCCGCACCCCCAGCACCAATCCGCGCAAATGGGCCCTGCGCCCAGCAGCAACAGCGATTGGCCTTTCATCATTATCCTCCTCAGCTTGAGCCGTTCAGCTAATTGGAGGCCAACACACGAAGTTGCTGGGATTGTACTGCTACTCCCGGGCCAGGCACACCGGGGTTTTCCTGCTTTATTGCTCAGGTGATTCCCTTAGCCGCGCTGGCAAAACACACCCATTACCTTGCGAGTCCCAATAAGAACCACAAAGCAGAGAACAAACCAAGAAGTGTGCGCACGCCGTGCAGGTAGTTCCACTTTTGTAACAGCGTGCGCGTCTCGGCGCCGGCGTGTTCTTCCGGAGTGTCCTGAAGTCTCTTGTTAATTGGCAACATCACAAGTAGAGTCCACGGCCAGTTTGCGAAGAGCATCAGCGCGCCTGCTAGAAAGGTCGTTTTATCAGTGACGTGCCACGCCCACATCCCGAGCAGAAACCCCGCGAATGCAAGCGTGGCCTGCATTGCATATCCCCGCTGGTACGCCAACTTCCACTCGGCAAGCAGCGCTCGATCGTCAAGTGCCATGCGTGCGGGTTGCTCCGCGAAGTTGATGTAGAACGCCGCTCCCGTGAACATTCCCGCGAGCAGCAAGGCGATGCAAGCTGCTGTCAATGCCTCATCTCCTAGTGCTTCGGAAAATTCGGGTCCGCCTTCACTTCCAGTATCTGCGCCGTGTGCCTCCGCATGTGCGCCGAGATCAGCAGTATCCATTGATACGTGTCCAGTGTCTTGAACACGGGATGGTCCATGAAGTGGTCCCGCAGGTCCTCTTGCGTCGTGTTGATGAACTCAATCGTCCGCGCGCGATTCTCTAGCACATTCTTCGTAATCTCCCCGGAAGTAGTCCACCTCCGGGTGGGTTGAACCACTTCCGGAGCCTTGAACTTCACGCTCCGGTCCGCGGCCGCCACCATGATCGAGGTGTCTTTCCCTTGCACCTCCGTACGCTTCCCTGGCTCCGCCGGTCCTTTCAGCGCCTGCTCCGTAATCATTTTCAGAATGAGCGCTTCCGTCACGCCGATGTGCTCGGCGCATTCCGCGATCGACCACCGGTCCGGCGCGGGCTTGAAGTTCCACTGCGCCTCGGTCAAGCCTGTCGTGGCGTCAAGAAACGCCTGGCGCGAACCCCCCAGTTCCGCCACAGCGTGTTCACGTTCGGCCGGCGATAGGGTTTGGTCAGCCATCGGAATCAACAGCATTGTAATTGCCAACATCATGATTTTCATCGCTTCATCCTCTCCCTTTTGAATTGACTCTCAGGGTCCCCACTACGATTCCTTCGCCTCTACAGCTCCAACATACAGATCCAGGATCACAGGCCAGCCACCCGGTCCTCCCACCTGTTCCCGCATCTTCGTCCAGCCCTCGCCGTGCTTTTCCAGCCGCCGGTGCTCGAATTCAACTCGCGTTGCCTCCGGTCCTTCCGCCAAAAACTCCAGCGCCACCTCGCTCGCCCGCGCCATATCTGCGCTGAAGCTCCAATCCGGCTGCAGGTGCCAGGAAAGTACCACTCTCTTCGGGGGCTCCCACGCCAGCACGCTCCCCCAGACACACTCGGCGCCCTCCACATTGATTTCGTACCACCGTCCTCCCACCCGCGGCTCAACCAATATGTCTCTGAACGGCGTGCCTCCAACGTGATGCGTTGCGGGCCACCATCTCCCCATCCGCTCCGTGAACACCTTGAACGCCTTTTCAATGGGTACGTTTACGCGAATCGTTCTTTTTACCGCCGCTGACGTTGCCGCTTCGGGAGCCATTGATCTTCTCCTTTTGATGTTCGTCTTCAGCAAACTTTTTGAATGCCGAAAGGGCCTGATCCCACAACTCTGCAAAATGGTCTCGCAGGAGCGCCAGCCCCTCCGGATTCAATTCGTAAATCCTTCGCGTCCCTTCACGCCGGTCCCGCACCAGTCGCGCATCCTTCAGCACCCGCAAATGCTGCGAAACCGCCGGCCGCGAAACCGGCAGCCCCGCTGCAAGCTGGTTCACTGCCTGGGGATGGTCCCCCAACATTTCAAAAATAGCCAGCCGCGTCGGGTCTCCCAGCGCCGCCAATCCGTTTTGTATGTAAGCGTCCACTTACGGTAAGTTATAGCTTACGAATTCTCGCGTCAAGCTATTTTTTTCGCTCTTCTTTTCCTCCGCTTCTCCCTTCCTTGCCCCCTTCCCCCTGCTTCGGTAGACTTGCCCTGCCACACTCTCGCTCCTCAGGGGGGAGCGGATCTCATGCCAGGGTTGTTACAACGGCTCATGCCGCGCGACGGGGATTTTTTTGTCCTCTTTCGCAAACAAGCCGAAAACATCGTCAGCGGCGCCAATGCGTTCACCTGCATGCTGGAGCATTACACCGGCGTGCCCGAACAGGTCCAGAAGGTGAAGGCCATCGAGCATCAGGGTGACGAGCTCACCCACCAGATTTTCCGCAAGCTGAATCAGACCTTCATCACCCCGTTCGACCGCGAGGACATGCACGAACTCTGCGGCACCATGGACGACGTCATCGACCTCATCGACGCCGCCGCCAGTCGCTTCGTCCTCTACCGTGTCGACCACGTTCGGACCGGCACGATTGACCTCTCCAAGGTTCTCGCCGCCGCCACTGCCGAGCTTTCCCGCGCCGTCCACGCCATGGAATCGCCCGACAAGGCCCTCCAGCACGTCATCGAAATCAATCGCCTGGAAAACGAAAGCGACCGCATTTGCCGCACCTTGATCGCTCAGCTCTTCGAGGAAGAAAAAGACCCCGTGCAGATCATCAAGTGGAAAGAGATTTTTGAAGTGATTGAAACCGCTGTTGACAAGTGTGAAGACGTCTCGAACGTCATCGAGAGCGTCATCCTGAAGAACGCCTGATCCCCGTGAGCCGATTCGTCCTTGTACTGATAACTGTCTTCCTGACTCTGGTCTTTGAATTTTCCAACGGCTGGCACGATGCCGCCAATTCCATCGCCACCGTCGTGTCCACGCGCGTCCTGACGCCCTTCCGCGCCGTCCTATGGGCGGCCTTCTGGAACTTCATTGCGGCGTTCGTATTCGGCACGGCGGTGGCCGCCACCATCGGCAAGGGTATGGTCCATATCGAGCTGGTCAATGAGAAAGTTCTTCTCGCCGGCCTGCTCGGTGCCATCATCTGGAATTTGATTACCTTGACGCTGGGCTTGCCGACCAGTTCATCCCACGCGCTCATGGGAGGTTACGGGGGCGCGGCCGTGGCACATGCGGGCTTCAAGGCGCTGATCCTTCATGGCTGGCAGAAACCTGTTCTCTTTATCTTTCTTTCACCAGTGATTGGTTTCATCGTCGCTGTTCTCGTGACGGTCACCACCACATGGATCGTCCGCCGGCAGCGCCCCCGGCGCGTGGACAAGTGGTTCCGCAGGCTGCAACTCTTCTCTGCCGCCGCTTACAGCCTGGGCCACGGCACCAATGACGCGCAAAAAGGCATGGGTATCATTACTGCGGCGCTGGTAGCAGGTGGCTTGATGAAAAACTACGCCGTCCCCTATTGGGTCATTATTTGCTGCCACCTGGCGATGGCGGGCGGCACCATGGCTGGGGGCTGGCGCATCATCAAAACCATGGGCCAGCGCATCACCAAGCTGACCCCCTTTGGTGGCTTCGCCGCTGAAACTGCCGCGGCGCTCACTTTGTTCACCACCGCGCGCTTTGGAATACCTGTCAGCACCACCCACACCATCACCGGCGCAATCGTGGGCGTCGGCGCTTCCCATCGTCTGACGGCAGTTCGCTGGGGCGTCACGCAAAATATCGTCGGAGCCTGGATCCTCACGATCCCCGGCGCCGCGCTTCTCGGGGCCGGCCTCTACCACTTCCTTATACCCCTGCTTCAGTAACCTTCTCCGTAGATGACGATCAGCCGGCTCTCTTGAGCGCTTACCGGCCCCCGCTCGCCGCTGCAAGCTCCTTGCGAACAAGCGGTGCCACGCGGGTTCCCAGAAGCTCGATCGCCCGCAACATCTTCCGGTGCGGCAGTGTCGAGACTCCCATCTGGAAGGTCAGTCGTGAAATTCCGCCGAGAACCTCATCCACGTACTGAATCTTTTCCGCTACCGTCTCGGCATCGCCAACCAGCAGGGCGCCGGTGGGTCCGCGCAACGCGTCAAACTGCGCTCGCGTCGCCGGCGGCCAGCCGCGCTCCTTGCCGATTTCGGTGAACGTGTGCGCATAGCCGGGAAAAAAATCATCCGCGGCTTGTTCCGTGGAATCCCCCAGGAACCCGATCATGTGCAGCCCCACTTTCAATTGTTCCGGTGTATGGCCGGTACGTCGCCCGGCTTCCCGGTAAAGGTCAATCAGCGGCCGAAACCTTTCCGGCTCGCCTCCGATGATGGCGACCATCAGCGGCAGCCCAAGCACCCCCGCGCGCACAAAGGAAGTTGGCGTCCCTCCAACCCCCAGCCAGATTGGCAGCGAATCCTGCACAGGCCGCGGATAAATCGCTTGGCCCGTCAACGCGGCGCGATGTTTTCCCGACCAGTGAACTTCGGTGCTTTCTCGAATCTTGAGGAGCAGTTCCAATTTTTCCGCGAACAGTGAATCGTAATCTTCCAGCCTCAGGCCAAAGAGCGGGTAGGACTCGATGAACGAACCCCGGCCCGCCACGATCTCGCCGCGGCCCTGGGAAATCAGGTCCAGCGTCGCAAACTCCTGAAACACCCGAACGGGATCGGCCGCGCTCAACACGGTCACCGCGCTTGTCAGCCGGATCTTTTTTGTCCGAGTCGCCGCTGCGGCAAGAATCACCGCCGGTGCCGAATCGAGAAACTCCTGCCGGTGGTGCTCGCCAATCCCGAATACGTCGAGCCCAACCAGGTCGGCAAGTTCGATCTCTTCGAGAAGGTTCTGCATGCGGTCGACAGGCTTCAGCGCAAGCCCTGTGACCGGGTCGGAAATCGAAGCGGCAAAGCTATCAACGCCAATTTGCATGATTCTGACTCCTTTCGTTCGTAGCGGACCATCGGCTCGATCCCGCACAGAAGCCATCTCATAAATAAGGCAATGGTGGTCGGAGCTTTAGCTCCGACATTAGAAGGGCCAGATACACTGGGCTTTAGCCCCTGAGGAAATGCCTCCCCAGCCCTGAGCCCATTTATGAGACAAGCTCCAGAGACACGGCGCCCCCGCCACTTGCGCGTGCCTCCGTGTGGAATCGAGCGGTGAATGTGTTTTGCGGTTACTCGGTGCGTTGCACGAATATCCCCGCCAGATGTTGTTTATTGCGGATGGCCACGATTGCCCACAGCAAGGCCACTACGATCGCCATCGGCAGGCCGGGTACCCCCAACAAACCGTGAAAGCAAAGGATATTCACGATTATCGGACCGATCAGCACCACCGCCAGCGGCACAAACCGGTTCACCAGAAACAATATTCCGCTTATCAACTGAACCCCAAAAATCACCACGTAGTACTTCGAGCCAAAAAGGGCGCCGGCAAACTGTCCCGCTATCCCCTCAGGCATCGGCCCCTTGATGAAGTGCAGGAATCCGTTCAGGCCAAACACCACGAAGATCAACCCCATCAGCAATCGTGCAATTAACGATGCAATTTTCATTTTGTTCTCCGTTTGCGAGGATTTGACGTTCAGAGACTTGCGTGTGACTGCACTTTTTCAAGCGACGGCGCCAGAAAAGCCTGCGGATCCACCTGGCCGCTCATCAACTGCGCCGTTCCTTCCGCCGCGATGATTTTAACATCCGTAATGCCGAAGAAACCAAAGACCGCCCGCAGGTAAGGCGTCACAAAATTCAGCGATTCCATCGCCGTCCCCTGCTCGTAGACTCCGCCGCTCGCAATCAGAAAAGTTGCTTTCTTGCCGGTCAGCAACCCCTTCGGGCCGTCCGCCCCGTACGAAAAAGTTTTGCCCGCGCGAGCCACCTGGTCGATCCAAAGCTTCAATGTGGAGGGTACGCTGAAATTGTGCATCGGAACTCCGAACACATACTCGTCAGCCTGTTGCAGTTCGGCGATCAGCGTATCGGAAACGGCCAGCGCCTCTTTCTGCTCCGGGCTGTGCGCATTTGCTGGTGTATGCGCCGCTCCAACCCAAGCCCTGTTCACGATGGGAAGTTCCGTTTTAGTCAGGTCGCGAGAGATCACGACCCCTCCGGGGTGCGCCTTCCGCCAGGCAGCGGCAAACTCCGCGGTCAGCTTCCGTGAAATCGAATTTTCGCCCATTGGGCTGGAATCAATCTTAAGCAAGGTAGCCATGATAAAATCTCCTTAACAATCAGATGCAGCATAACCAACATCTGTTGCATACAATAACTCAACATCTGTCTGTTAGTCAACACTTGAGTTATTCTGGTATACTATCTCCCTAGGAAGCCTGGTAGGCTAGGAGGGAAGGATGCTTCAGACCGACTGCCAACGACTCGATCCCCGCATCCGCAGGACCCGCCATCTCCTGCAGGACGCCCTCAAGCGCCTCCTCGAGCAGCGGGACTTCGACAAGATCACCATCCAGGACATCACCGAAGCCGCCACGCTGAATCGCGCCACCTTCTACGCCCACTATCCCGACAAGTTCGCACTTCTCGAAGAGCTCATTCGTGTCAGCTTTCTCCAACTCCTCGAATGCAGAAAAGTCCGCTTTGACGGCTCCTGCGCCACTGCATTTCACCCCGTGATCCTCGCCGTCTGCGACTATCTTGCCGAGCTGCAAAAGTCGCACTCCGCCCGGCAACACCAGTTTGAAGCTTTCGTTGAGGGAACGGTGATTGACCAGATCCGCGTCATCCTGCTCGAGGGATCTCAGAAGCACCCGGTGGAGCGCACCATCTCCCCCGAGTTGATCGCCGCGACTGCCAGTTGGGCAATTTATGGCGCCGCCAAACAGTGGGTAAACCTCCCGGACCGCATCCCCGCCGAAGACTTTGTTGCCACCGCGGCCGCCATGGTTCATCCGATTCTGATGTCCGGCGTCGTTTCCCCCGTACATTCCTGAACATGGCTGGATCCAGCGCTGTTGCCCGTTGGCGGCGAAGCCACTAGGCCTGCCAATAACCGCTTAGCCCTTTGTAGAAAGCCCCTTACAAGCCTTCTTGACCCCCGCAGTTGTGTTGCTTAGTATCGAAAAACCATGACGGATCGCGAGTCCCGGGTTGGTCAGACCCTTTCTCAGTACAACATCACGCGCAAGATCGCCAGCGGCGGCATGGGCGTCGTGTACGAGGCCGAAGACTCTCGCCTCGGGCGCCGCGTGGCCCTGAAATTCCTGCCCGAGCAGATGGCCCAAAACACCCAGCTCAGCGAACGCTTCCAGCGCGAAGCGCGCGCCGCCTCCGCCCTGAATCATCCCAACATCTGCACCATCCACGCCATCGAACAGGTCGACGGCCAAAATTTCCTGGTGATGGAGCTCCTCGAAGGGCAGACCCTTGCCCACATGCTGGGCCGCGTCACCTTTTCCATGGACAGGCTTCTTCCGATCGCCACGCAAATCGCCGATGCTCTTGAATCCGCCCACGCCAAAGGCATCGTCCATCGCGACATCAAGCCGGCCAACATTTTCCTCACCGACCGCTCTCAGGTGAAAATTCTGGACTTCGGCCTCGTGAAAATCGAACCCGAAGAACTCCACACGAATGAACAAAATTCCACCAAGATCGAGCCGCAGCACCAGCTCACATCTCCCGGTGTCGCCATGGGCACTGCTTCATACATGTCGCCGGAACAGGCCCGGGGACAGCTTGTGGATGCCCGCACCGATCTTTTCTCCCTCGGCTCCGTGCTCTACCAGATGGCCGGCGGCGTGTTGCCTTTTGCCGGCGACACGTCCGCCGTTATTTTCGATGCCATCCTGAATCGCGATCCCGACCCTGTGGACAAGGTCAATCCAGCCCTGCCCGCGGAATTCGGCCGCATCATCTCCAAGCTCCTGGAAAAAGACCGCACCCTCCGCTGCCAATCCGCCACGGAACTCAAGACCGACTTGAATCGCCTCAAACGCAATCTCGATTCCGGCGTCAAGCGCGCCGCCGAACTCAGCGAATCAAAATCCGGTGTCCCAAAATCCGTCGCCAAGTCCGTCGCTGTTCTCTATTTTGAAAATCTCAGCGCCGCTAAAGAGGACGAATACCTCCGCGACGGCATCACCGAAGACATCATCACGGAACTTTCCAAGATTCGCGGTCTCAACACGTTCTCGCGTCCAACGGTTCTCGCCTTCCGAGACAAATCCGCCACTCCCTCCCAGGTCGGCCAGTTGCTCCGGGCAGCTTTTGTCCTCACGGGCACTCTCCGCCGCGCTGGAAATCGCCTGCGCATCACCACGCAATTGGTGGACACACAGACCGAGTTCCCTCTCTGGTCCGAGCGCTACGACCGCGAAATGAAAGACGTCTTCGAAGTGCAGGACGAAATCGCGCGAAAAATCGCCGAAGCCCTGCGCGTCACGCTCTCTCAGCAGGAACTCGAAGACCTGGCCACCAAGCCCACCGAAAATCTGCAAGCCTACGATCTCTACCTGCGCGGTAAGCGTTACGCTCGCCGGCAAACCCGCCAGGATCTGGAATTCGCGCTCCAGATGTTCGAAAACGCCGTGGCCATGGACCCAAGCTTCGCTCTCGCCTACGCCGCCTGCGCCAATGCCTGCGCGATGTTCTATTGCAACTACAGCCGCGACGCCATCTGGGTCGAGCGCGCCCGCACCGCCTCCGGCAAAGCCGTTGCCTTACGTTGGGATTTGCCGGAAGTGATGGTCAGCCAGGCCTGGGTACTCTACGCCACCGAGCTTCACGACGAAGCCGTCCGCATGGTCGAAAAAGCCATCGAACGCAAACGCGACTGCGAAGGCGCCTATTATCTCTTGTGCCGCGCGCTGTTTTCCGCCGGGCGCTATCAGGAAGTAATCGACGTCATGGAAACCGCGCTCGAAGTCAGCGGCGAGGACTATAACGTCTACGTTCCAGTCGTCAACTCCCTCGGAGCTCTTGGCAAAAAAGATGCCCACAGGAATCTGCTTCTCCGCCGCATTGCCGCGCTTGAAAATCATCTCAAGCAGGTTCCAGAAGACGCCCGCGCGCGCGTCCTGATGGCCACGGACTACGCCGAATTCGATCGCGTCGAAGATGCCATTCGCGAATTGAACATGGCCATCACCCTTCGCGCCAACGAAGCTTCCATCCTCTACAACGCCGCTTGCACCTACGCCATCCTGAAGCGCAAACGCGAAGCTCTCGAAACCATCAAGAAAGCGTGGGAAGCCGGCTTCAAGGATTCCGTCTGGGCCCGCCGCGATCCCGACCTCGCGCTCCTGCACGACGATCCCGAATTCCTACGTCTGTATCCCCTCCCCGCCGACGCCGAACCAACCAACGCCCAAAGCAAAGCCGTCTAGCCTGCAATTCACAACTCTTTCCACATTGTAGGGGTGGAGCTCGCTCCACCCTCTTGGGTTACTCCCGCCTTCGTAGCGGCCACTTTCAAGTGGCCAACCCTTCCCAACTCCCAACCACATCACCCCCTCCAAAAAGAGCGAAGCCCGGGATGACTCCCGGGCTTCGTCTGGTTCAGGGTACCGAAGACGGCGCCGCTACTTCTCGCCGACTCCGGTGGTGGGTTAGAGCTGCTTTTTTTGGTGGGGTTCTGCGAGGGGTACTACGGAGGCCTTTCGTGGAGCACGCGCCGCGGCCCGTCTGAGCAATTTGCAAAGAAGCCTGCGATGGCTGTGCGGAAGCGTCTTCAATTCGCTGAGGAACGCACGAATATCCGACGTCGTCGCATTCCGGAAATTGATCTTTGTCGTGCCGGCGGTTCCTGGAAACGCCGGCCGCATTCTGGACTGCACTAGATTGAGCTCGTACATGGAAGCTCCTTGAAACTTTGCTTTCGTCTCTCGACGCGAGCGACCTGTCCTCGCGTCCAGCGACATTGCGCACTTTGCGCCTTTGCCCGGAGAACAACAATACCCGCAGGGTGAACAACAGGTGCATTCTCCGTGAACTCGTCGGCGGCTCTAACTGCTTGCCCTCGAAATACTTACGAACGGTCAGAAATATTTCCAGCAGCCGGAATTCCCGGCCGTCCGCATTACTCAATCCGTCAATTCCCTTCCGCAACCTTCGGCTTTTTGCTATAGTCCGAAGAATCAAGAAAATATGGCCAGTTCTTCCATTCCCGACGAAACTCGCCGGCTGCGCTTCGGTTCCTTTTCCCTTGATCCGCGCGCGGGGGAACTATTCAAGCGCGGGAAGAAAGTCCCGGTGCAACTCCTCCCCCTACAGTTGCTCGGCGCGTTGCTGGAAAAGCCCGGTGAATTGGTGAGTCGCGAGGAATTGAAATCGCGGTTGTGGCCCGCGGAGACGTTCGTTGATTTTGAACACGGCCTCAACACCGCCATCAAGAAACTCCGCAAAGCTCTCGGCGACAATCCCGCCAAGCCGGCCTTGATCGAAACGCTCCCGAAAAAAGGTTACCGCTTCATCGGCCGCCTGGAATCGAACGGGGCGAGCGCTCCGAAGGCTCCGCCGCGAACGACGGCCCTGGCCGGAAAAATATTTTCAGTTTTCGCGGACGAAGGCATCGAATGCGTTCTCGCGCCGGTTGACGGAAATTCCCGCGAAGAGTGGCAGCGCCTGGTCTCTCTTGGCGACGATGTCGGCGTTGGCATGATGATCACGAATAATCGCCTGCTGCTGATTGAAGTGGGAAAACCGGTGCGCGTTTTGTCGGCCGATTATGCCGAAGGATGGCTCGAAGCCCGCATCCTCGAAGGCGAGCACTACGGCAAGACCGCGTTACTCCCCCGTAGTTCCCTCCGCGCCCCCGCTAAGTGACCCGTCCAAGGGCAATTAAGACGGAGTGCCGCGCGGAGCCAATGTGTTTACCAAGATGTTATGAAGTTTCTCGAAGAAGAAAATTCCCCCCAAGACCCAGGTACCAAAAGGCGGAACCTGGGGCACCCGGCGCTCACAATAGACTTCTGCGAGGAGACCCAGCGGATCGACCATGAGGGTCGGTCGGTTCTGTGCGTATGCGTAGAAATTGAGATTGTCCCCGCTCCATTTAGCCGGATCCTCGCCCACGAATCGTCCAGCCGATGCATCGTAGTATCTGGCGCGATAGTAATACAAGCTGGTTTCCGTGTCCCATTCGCGTCCGGTGTAGCGGAATGAGTTCACTAGCGAGCCGGTACTGGCAATGATGTTGCCGAAGGAGTCGTAAGTGTAGTTCTGGGCCGCCGTCCCAGCCGCATTCGTCAGAGACGTGACCGAGCCGAGGCCGTCGGCTTGATAGTAGCTTGTTGTCGAGCTGCGCAGCATGGCCAACGGCTCATCAATGTTGAGGCCTTGCGAGTAGCGGGCAACGACCCCGCCTGTGGCGTTCGTTTCCTCAACCAGGTTGTCACCGTCATAAGCGAAAACTGATGTCCCTGCGGAGGTCGACTTGTAAATCCGCCTGCCGAATGGGTCGTATTTGAAGGTAACGGTGTCACACTCCCTCATCGTGATAGGAGTCCCATTCAGTAACCGAGTTCGGCACATCCCTTGAGCCAGTCCTTCTCAAGGAGCTCGCCCGATACTTCACTTCTAATTCTCCAAACTGTACAACCGAGTTTTTCCAGTTGCTTGGGATACGGCTTGCCTTCCTTTCGGGCAAGGAAAGGCTGGAAATTAACGAGTTCGACCTTTTTCTGGAATGGGCCGAAGATTGCGACGATGTAGTTGTATCCGAAGTCTTTATTTCCCCACGATCTCGAATATTCTGGTTGCAGTTGCGCGACCGCGGGATCGGATAGTAGATTACCGAGTGCTGCAAGCTCGCCCCCCGAGAGCTGCTTTGTCTCGAATTGAATATTCCGAAAGTCAACTTTTCTCATCGGATGCGCCTCCGCAAACCCATCGGTATATACGCGCACGTACACCAGCGTCTCGTCTCGCTGAACATCCCAGGAATTACGGACCACCTCCAAGAGAACAGTCCTCGCCGGAGTTTGCTGCCCTGACTCTCGCGCAACAAACAACGCACACGCTAGGACCGTCACTCCAATGCACGACTTGCAGACAAAGGTAAGCACTTTTTGCTCCTTTTGGCGTCAGCAGTTTAATCTGTGCGGCTAACAGTCAGTAACCACATTTCTTGGGATCGCGAGCGCAATTGCAAGCGAGCCCCCACAGCTGGCACTCGATGCCGTAAGCCTGCTTCTCCTCATCAATGGTATTCATTGGAGGTTGCGCGAGGTCGTTCTGGATGCAAGAGTGAACCATCTCGTGGGCGATCGTCCCTTTAGTGGGGCCGCAGCCCCCCTGGCCCGTGCTCCCGTTAGGCGTAATAAAGGTCGTCGACGGAGAAAGTGGGCTGTGATATCCACACGCCGTCGGTTGATTCTTTGGTGGAGGACCACATTTTACGTCTGGGTCATTCGCCAGTTTTTGGAGGCATTTCGCGTATTTTTGAAAGATCGCGCTCTTAGTAGCAGCCGCGTTCGCAAAAGCGTCTTGAACCTGCTTTATCCCCCGCTTCAACTTCTTGTCGTCGCAACATGCTCCGCCAGGTTGAGCCTGCAATCCGTTGGGGTCTGTGAAGCTCAAAGGAGAATTTTCGACATACTCGTAAAAATTGATGCCACCTGAGAGAAACCCGACAGGATCTTCGGTTAGGAATCTTCCAGGACTGGCGTCGTAGTATCTGGCGCGGTAGTAATAGGCGTCCGTCTCGGAGCTAGACGACTCAAGGCGGGAGCTTTCGGTGGTCTCGCGTTCGCTCTTCATGGCGTTTAGTCCAGACTTCGTCTCGAACTCCCGCTCCGAGAGGCTCAGGGCCTACCGCTGACGCGGACTCTTCCGGGTTCTACTACGGCAAACGAATCGCGCAGCCGCGCGCCCAGCTTCGCCACGGCCTCGACCACGGTGGCTGGCTTAGCGCTACGTGCGTGACTCGGAAACCTGAGCAGAATCACGCCGGCCGACGACCGACCGCGCGCATACACCAATTCGCCAAAGTCGCGATCCTCGGTGATGAGTACGCGCTTCTCATTCAGAGCGCGCTCCAGAACCTCGTCGTCTGTTGCGCCCGCGGCGACTTCAGAAATCGCAACGACATCATGGCCAGCTCCGCGCAGCGCCCGGGTGACCGGCCCAGCACAGCTTTCGTCGGCCAGAAAGTTCATGTGTCAGGATTTGCCAGGAATCGGTGTGTCGGAAAGCAGCACCACTTCTTCGTGGGCTACACTGGCGGCGCCGTAGGCCACTGCCGCCCGGATGGCATCTGTGGTGAGGAGCGGGTAGTCTTCCACCAGTTCACCCTCGCTCGCGCCCTCAGCGAGTTTGCGCAGGATTAGCTCCACTGTGATTCGCGTCCCCCGAATGACGGGCTTCCCCATCATGATCGCCGGGTTAATCTCGATTCGATCAGTCGTCATCACCATCCTCTTGGCCAATCATATCGCCCTCACTCCACTCGCACAACCTTGGCGTTTTGCCTGGGTGCGTCCATCAAGTTCACAGCCCCCCGGACTTTTGTCCGCGGAGCGACCAGTCCTTGTGACGCGGAAGGATTTTGAGCCGGTGTGGCGCAAAATTGGGCAGAGTTTTGCTCTACTTACTCTCCGCTGTGGTGCCCTTCGCCGCCTCCGACAACTTCATCACCAGCACCTGCCCATTGGAGTGAAACGATCCGCCCGTCGCCGTCTTCGCCTCCACCATCGGTTTTTTCGGGAGGAAGTGCGTCACCTCCGCCACCAGTCCCGTGCTCGAAAGCGTCTTCTGCACGTAATCCTTCTCCAAGTCAATATCCGGATCGATCTTGTGTGTCAGCCCGTTGTTCCGTTGATCTTTCTCAAACCCGATGTCGTGCGTCGCCGCGCCCACCCACAACATCTCCCCATTCACGGTAAACGGCGCTTTCCATACCCGCAGATGATTTCGCGAAGCCACCACGGTAATCGGCTCCGCGTGCGCCCATCCATAATCCTGCGGCCGCCCGAACAGATACAGCTGGCTCATCGGCATCGTCAGGTACGATTCCTTGGACAGGCTGGCGATGATTCCAGTCAGCACAGTCTCTTTCACATCGGCATCCACCTTCACCCAACCCGCGTTGGTAAACGCCTTCTTCATCTGATCTTCATCGCCCAGTATCAGAAAGTTAACCATGTCGCCGGCATTTCCATCCTTGTCGCCGATTCGCCGCGGAATTTTTTCAAACAAACTGTTGTCCACGCCGGGAATCCTGGAAACCTCTTTGGCCACTTCGCGTGGCGAAGAAGCATCCGCGGCATAAACTTCCACCTTCACCGCGTACGACCCCGTCCCCGTATCCGAATCCGACTGGTTTATCCCGAGCGCCAGTTTTCCGCTGACCGGCGCCAGGATTTCTTTTTTCGCGCCGATCACGAAGGGTTCCGCAATATCCGCGTCCCCGATTCTTCCGATCACCGCGCCTCGCCCCGCTCCGTTGTAGGGCAGGATGCGAATCAGGTCCTTGAATCCGCGGGTTAATCCGTCCGGCCCGTTATCCGCTTTGGCATCCGCATAGCGCAGCGAACCTGCCGAACTCACCGCAATCTTCTGCCCCGGCTCCAGGCTGATCCCCGTGTCCAGCCAGATTTTTTCTCCGTCCAGCGTGAAACTCTTGGTCTGGATTACCTTGCCTGAGTCCGGAATCGCCGGCGCCTTTGCATCCGCCGTGTTGGCCCCTTGTTGTGGTGGAGACGCGCGCCCGTTCTCGGCGGATTGCGCCAGAACAAAAACTTCTGGCAAAAGGAAAAGAAGAAAAAGCATTGTGCCCAGGGAAGTCATCAATCTTGCCTTCCTTATCGTGGTCCGATCCTTCCCGAGCGGCCTTCCCGTTATTCGCAACAAAAGACGTAACAAAACTTAAAGATAAGGATACTCTCGCAAACCGCTCGGTTGCCTTTCACCCCTCCGCGCCAATCCAAATCGGCCGCCTAGGGACCCCAGACAACGCATCCCGCCCCCCGTATCATCCATTAATAATAGGATTTCCAGCACCTTAAGGGGTCCCCACATCCTTGACTACCGGAGGGAGCGCCTGTACATTGGCAAAAGGCTGCGACACCGCGATTCGTGTATGTCCGTATCCACAGGGGATACCGCCATCCAAGACTCATGAGCCGGCCATACCGTTCCCACTAGCGTGGCAGACTGCCGTGTGCGGCAAGACCAGATGACCCACAAGCATTTAATAAAAGTAGGTATTACCCTGTTCTCGCTCGTCCTGTGCGCCGCCGCAGCCACGGCGCAAGCCCCTCTCCCGCGTCCGCGCCCGCATCCCGTCCCGGCCACGAACATCACCGTGGACGGCAACGAAGCCATGTTCGCCACCATGTGCGCACTTTACGCTTCCGGCTACGAAAGCGACGTCAGCCCGGACAACTGGTCCGCCTTTCGCGCCCAGATGCGCGATCGGCTCCGCCAGCAAAAGGGCCCCGCCGTTGAAGCCGTTCGCCAGTTCTATCACCAGCATGAATCGCAAGACACCGCAGAGATGCTCTCCCGCTACGTCTGGTTCGGCATCGTTTCCGGACCCGCGCCAAAATTTCAGCCGGTTCTCCGCCGCGACGAACTTCCCCCCGACATGCTGATCCTCGAAGGCTTCAGCGAAATTCTTTCCGCCTATTACACCGAGCAGAAAATCGGACAGCTCTGGCGCCAGGTCCAGTCCATCTACAACCAGGAAATCGAGCGCCTCCACGACCCCATCTCGCAAATCGTGCTGGTCGGCGATTCCTACCTTCGCGAGCTTACCGATCCCGGCCAGATGCGCACATTTTCGATCATCGTCGAGCCGCTCGTCGGCCGTATCACCAACGTCCGCAATTTCGGCGACCATTACGCGATTATCCTCAGCGGCAGTGAAGACATCCCCACCGACGTCGTCCGCCACGCCTTCCTGCATTTTCTGCTCGACCCGCTTCCTTTGATGTTTCCCCACATCATCGCCGTGAAGCGGCCGGTTTACGAAATTGCCGCAAAGGCGCCCAGGCTTCCCTCCGATCTGCGGGACGACCTGCCCTCGTGGTTCGCGGAGTGCACCGTTCGCGCCGTTGAACTGAAGCTCAAGCGAATGTCGCCCAGCGAACGGGATGCCGCACTGAACAACGACGATGCGGATGGTTACGTGATGGTTCGCCCGCTCTTCAAAGGCCTCTCTGATTTTGAAAAGAGCGAGCCCTCCATGCGGAACTATTTTCCCGACCTGGTGCGCAACATTGATGCGAAAATCGAAGTAGCTCGCGCCTCCGCTCTCACTTTTGCCCGTGAAACTTCCCCAGCGCAATCCGCGCAACTCAACACAGAGAATCTGAACCGCCGGCGCCGCGCAACTCCTTCCACCGTTCCGGACGATCCCGCAGTCATCGCGCAGCTTACCGATGGGGAACGCTTCATCGCGGACAAAAACCCGCGCGCAGCCGAGGCCGCTTTCAAAAATGTGTTGGCCAAATATCCCGACCAGATTCGCGCGTGGTACGGCCTGGGTCTTGTTGCCCTGCTGGATCACGATGGCCCGCGCGCCAAGGAAGTTTTCGGACGCCTGACCGCGGGAGAACATGCAGCTACGCAGGATCCGATGGTTCTGACATGGTCCCACGTTTATCTGGCGAGAGTTTTGGATGAGGAAGGCCAGTTGGAGCTGTCGAAATCGGAATATCAGGCAGCCATCGCGGTGCCGGGAGCCCCAGCCAAGGCCCAACAAGCCGCCGAAAAGGAACTGGGCGACTTGAATCTTAGAAAACCCGAGCGGCCCTGATACGGAGGAAGAAAGCATTATGAAAAAGTCGGTACAAATCGCGACAACGGTTCTGGCGGCAGGCGTTCTCCTTTTCGGCGCGCGCGTTTCCGCCCAAGCCACTCAACAGCCCGCACCCACCCTGAATCCCGATAAAAAACAGGACAAGCCCGCGGATGTGGCCCCGCTTAATCTGGACGCCCCGCCGCCGGTGAACGCCGAAGAAGACGCGGCCATGAAAGCATTCCGTGCCGCTCCTTTCACCGACATTTCCAAGAAAAACCAGCTCGGTGAAGAGTTCGTACAAAAGTATCCGCAGAGCCGTTATCGCGGCGAAGTCTACGCCATGCTGGTTCGCGGATATCTCAGCGTGAATCAAGTGGACAAGATGGAGACCGTAGGCGAAAAAGCAATCGAGCTGAATCCGAATGACGCCCAGACTCTCGCGATCATGGGCTCCGCGCTGCCACGGGTGATGAATTCCAGCACTCCCGAGCCACAGAAACGCCTCGACAAGGCCGAGCAATATTCCAAGCGAGCCCTGGAAATTTTGCCGACGCTTTCAAAGCCACAGGAGCTGAGCGACGCCGAGTTCCTGAAGGCGAAAGACCAGACTTCGGCCCTTGCCTATAGCGGCCTGGGGCTCGTGGCATTTCGCCGCTCGCGATTTGCGGAGGCCATCCCGAATTTCGAGCAAGCCGTCAAACTGGATCCAACGCCGGACCCGGTGAATCTTTACCTGCTGGGCCTCTCGAACGAAAAGACATCGCATTTTGACGATGCGGTCGCCGCCTTCACAAAGTGCGCGGCCATGCCCGGCGGATTGCAGACCACCTGCAAGACCGGCGCCGACGAAGCGAAGAAATTGGGCACCACGCAGTTGAGCACGCCCAAATAACTGCTCCGTGCCGCGGCACGGGGAATGAACGGAATTCATGGCCCGCGGTGAAGATGACCGGTTGATGGCACGGCTCGGGTACGACTTTCGCGACCCGCTTCTGCTGGATCGCGCCCTGACGCACAGTTCTGCGATTCCGGAACTTCGCGCGGCGCGCGGCGAAGATATCGCTTTCAGCGGTTCCATCGTGCAGGACAACGAGCGGCTGGAATTCTTGGGCGACGCGGTGCTGGAACTGCTCACCAGCGAATATCTTTTGTTAAATTACCCGGAATGGACCGAGGGACAGCTTTCCAAAAGCCGCGCGCGGATTGTGAACGCCCACTCCCTGGAAATCGCGGCGCGCGGTTTGCGCCTTGGCGAGCACCTGCGGCTCGGGCGCGGCGAGGAAAAAACCGGCGGCCGCGAAAAGCCGGCTCTACTCGCGGACGCGTTTGAAGCGATTGTCGCCGCAATGTATCTCGATGGCGGGCTGGGGCCGGCTCGCAACCTGCTGAAGCGCACCGTCTTCGAGCAAGCGCTGGAAGATGGCGTCCGGATTTCAGAATCGGATCGCAAAAGCGCGCTGCAGGAATTTCTGCAGGCCAAGGGCGACCAGCCGGCCGAATACCGCCTCGCCGGTGAAACCGGCCCGGATCACCAGAAAACTTTTCGCGTGGAAGTGTGGGTGAAAGGCGAATTCATGTCCAGCGCCGAAGGGACCACGAAGAAAGAAGCCGAACAGAAAGCCGCCCGCAGCGCGCTCGATAAATTGTTAAGCACGGAAGCAAAACAAGGCGAAGAGGTGGGACCGAATGCCGGATGAGTCGTTTGTGCAGGAATCCGTGGCCGTGGCGCCTGAGCCTGCTGCCTCCACGCCGGCGATGGAATCCGTCCACGAAAACTACACCACGCTTTCCGAGTATCTCGAATCGCTCCTGGTAACGGTGATCCTGGCCCTCTTCGGCACAAGCTTCGTTGTGCAGGCCTTCAAGATTCCTTCGCCTTCGATGGAGAAGACTCTGCTCGTCGGCGACCACCTGCTGGTGAACAAATTCATTTTCGGCGGCCGCGGCCACTGGTACGAAAAGTATCTACCGTACAGGGATCTACAGCACGGGGACATCATCGTGTTCAAATATCCCTACCAGGATCATCCGCACTTCGTGAAGCGCGTCATCGGCCTTCCCGGCGATCATCTGAAAATTGTCGATCAGCAAGTCTTCGTCAACGGCAAAGCCCTCGACGAACCCTACGTCGTCCATGATCCCGCATCGGGCTACGATCCGCTGAATTACACCTTTCCGCCGCCCAGCAATCAGATGTTTGTTCCGCCCATGCAGCAGGCGTGGGTCGACGAAATCCGGAAATACATCCAGGGCGACGAACTCGTCGTCCCTCCGGGAAAATATTTTGCCATGGGCGATAATCGCGACCACAGCTCCGACAGCCGCTATTGGGGATTAGTGGACCGCGAAGCCATCATGGGCCGCCCCTTCCTCATCTACTGGTCAGTGGACGCTACCAGCAACGATTATTCCGAACCCTCCTTCGCCCAGCGCGTCCTCGCCATTTTCGATACCATCACCCACCTTCCCGCGCGCACGCGTTGGAACCGCATGCTCCACACCGTCCACTGACATTTGCGATTCCCAATGACCCTGTTTTTTCGATGCCACATTTGAGAAACTTCAACGGCATGCTTCGCTTCCGCACTTACGGCAAATGGGTTGGCGCCCTCGTGATTCTGCTGGTCCTCGCCCAATTGGGCCTGCCCTTTCTCTTCCAGACCCGCCGCATGCGCGCCTACCTTCTCACCCACCTTGAGAGATCCTTCGGGCGCCCTGTTGAAGCCCGCGGCTTTTCCATGGATATTCTCCCCTTCCCCCGCGTGGATGTGGAAGGCGTGAGCATCGGCGACAATCCCTCTTTCGGCCACGAATATTTTCTGCGTGCCGACCGCCTGACGGCCAGCGTCCGGTGGCTCGGACTGCTGCGCGGCCATTTCGACTTCGGCACCATCTCGCTCTCGCGCCCCAGCCTCATCCTGGTTCGAAACGAGCAAGGCCGCTGGAACCTCGAAGGCTGGCTGCCTCCCGCGCAATCCAAAGCATCGTCCACAACAATTTCCTACGGCCCGCAGATCCCGGCCCCCTCCGGCAATCACCTGCAAAAAATCGAATTCGACGATGGCCGCATCAATTTCAAAACCGGCGACGAAAAGCGCCCCTTTGCTTTCACCAGCGTCTCAGGAAGTGTGGAGCAGATGAGCCCCGGCCGCTGGCAGTTGCGCCTGGAAGCCCAACCCTGGCGCAGCGGTGTGCCTCTGCAGTCCACTGGTATCTTGCAGGTGCGCGGCGAAGTCGCGGGAACATCCGCGCGTTTGCAGCCCGCCGAAATTCAGGTGCACTGGGGCAACGTCTCGATCGCCGATCTTTTTCGCATGATTACGGGCAACGATTACGGCGTTCGCGGCGCGTTTGCTCTTGACGGCAGCGCCAGTATCGGCAAACCGGATACCGGCGAACCCGCGCCGGCGGGCGCGTGGAAATTTTCCCTGCACGCCAACGCCGGGAAAATTCATCGCTGGGATCTGACCGAACGCAACGACAATCCCGTCATCAGCCTTACGCTCAACGGCCTCTGGGACGTTGCGGCCGGCGAAGCGCGCGCGGAGTCCCTGACCCTCGATCTTCCCCATTCCCATTTCGAGGGCCTGGCCAGGCTCAAGACTGCCGGAATGTCCGATTGGAATCTTCGCGTCGAAAACTCCGGCATTCAGGCGCAGGATCTTCTGGCGTGGTATCGCGCGTTTCAACCCGATGTCGCGGAAGGTCTGGAAGCCCGGCAACTCTTCAAAGCGAGCTTTGCGCTAAGAGGTTTTCCTCTGTCCTGGGAAGACGTCCACATCTCCAGCCCTTCCGGTGAACTTCGCCTCCCCGGCTATCCGAAGCCAGTCCGCATAGGTCCGGTGCTGGGCGCCGCTCACAACAATTTCTTCGAACTGCTTCCCGTTCAACTCACCCTTGAATCCCCAAGGAAAGAAGTTTCCCCGGAGCTGGAGAAAACGCCGCTGAAAACCGGCGTTGCCTCCACCGGCCAACTCGAAGTTCGGTTGCGCGATGATTTCATCGACGGAAAAGGCTCCTTGCGCGTCACCGGAAAATTGGATGACGCCGGCGACTTCTTCAAGGCCGCCGCAGCGCTCGGCCAAACCCTGAATCGCGGGTGGGAAATCACGGGCGGCACCGCGGGAAGCGTCACCCGTGAATGGGAACACGGTGCCGCCAACGGCCGCTGGAGCGGCGCCCTCACATTCTCGAAAGCGAAACTGCAGGCCGCGGGCCTGAATCTTCCCCTGAAGCTCGAGGATGCCCGCCTGGAGTGGAAAAACGGCCGCCGTAATGCCACCATCGCACGCGCCGCCGCTTTCGGCGCCACATGGTCCGGCTCAATCAGTGGCGAGCCTGCCTTGGACGACTCCTTTGGCAACAACTGGAAATTCCAGCTTCACGCCGATCGTCTGGACGCCGCCGACCTCGATCTCTGGTTCGGCCCGCGGGCCCGTCCGAACTGGCTGCAGCGCCTGCTTCCTTCCCTGCTCGGCAAATCCGATTCCAATGCGAAGCCCAGCGAACTCCTGCGGCGGGTGACCGCGGAGGGCGACCTGGAAGCCGATTCCCTTTCGATCGAAAAAATAAAACTCGCGCACGCCCGGGCCCATGTTGCCTTTCACGACTTGCACCTGGAAGTCCGCGACGCCGCGGCCGAGTGGGCCGGCGGCACTGCGCGTGGCAGCGTAAACGCGGTATTTTCCGTCCCTCCCAAATACGAAATCTCCGCGGAAGTGGATCGCGTGAGCCTTTCGGAGCTTCCCTGGTCCGCGCACTGGGCCGAGCATTGGAGCGGCATCGCTTCGGGCAAGCTGCACCTGACGACTTCCGGCGTCGGGCGCGATGCGCTTGTCTCGCAACTTGCCGCCAGCGGCGATTTGCAGCTCAAGAACCTCGAACTTCGAGGCTGGGACGTCGGCGCCAGCATCGATACCGGCACTCTGCGCACCGGCAGTTCCCAATGGGCTTCAGCGGAAGGCGAATTCACCATCGAGGATCGCGCCTTGCACCTGGCTTCCCTCATTCTCGAGAATCCGCACGTCAAAACGCGGCTGGACGGCACCCTCGACTTCTCACAGGACCTCAATCTTACTTTCGCGCCCGCAGTGGCAGACAAGCGTGCAGCAAAATCATCTGCGGCAGCCCGCCTCTTTCAATTGCGCGGCCCCATGGAAAAACCGGTCGCCGCAGTCGAAATCACTCCGGTAACCCAGGCAAGAAAACAGCAATGACGTGCACCGGCTTCGCAAACCGGGCCAAATCCGCGGCTATGCTCGCTACGCTGTTTTTCTTCTGTACGGTCACGCTGCGGGGCGATACCCACAGTTTGCTCGTACCGCAGCTGAAACCCGGCCAGACATTTCTCTACGAAGTCCACGGCCGGCTTAATCGCGCGGTGAAAACCGAAAGCCGCGTCTCCAACTTGCGCGTGCCTCAGCAGCTGCAAGGCGAACTATCCAGCCGGATTCGCGTGTCGGTGCAAAAAGTTTCAGCCGGAAAACCTCACCCCACCGTCACTATGGAAACCGAATTCTTTCCAGGGGACACCGCGACAGGGGCCGGATCGCCCGCTCCTCCGTCCCTGAAACTCACGTTTGACATTCTTGGCAACGGCCAACTCGGCAATCTGAAAGGCCTCGACGACCTCTCGCCCGAGCAACGCTTGATGTGGCAATTCTGGATCGCCCGTTTCGCCTTTAGCTGGATCCTTCCGCCCTCGCGCCTGAAGCCCGGCGAAAAATGGAAATTCGAGGAAAAGGAACTCAGTGACACGCTCATCGCAGGGCTCGTCTGGGAACGTGAAACCACTTACGCGCGCGACGACCAGTGCCCGGTCTTTCCCGCCGAAACTTGCGCGGTATTCCTCACACAATCCACCTTAAAACAAAAATCCTCCACGAAAGATTCCACGCCAGAGGATTATCGCCTCCACGAACTGAAAACTTTGGGGAGTGCGAAAGGAAGCAACCAGGTGATCACCTACATCTCGCGAAAAACCGGGCTGGTCTTGCGCGCCAACGAAGACGTGCAGCAATCCATGGACGTCACCGTGATGAAGACGGACGGCAGCAACGGCGTCCATTACAACATTGACGCCACCAGCCACCTCGAAACTCTTTTTGTCCCGCAGTTAAATCCATCCGTCGCGCCGTAGTTCTACTTAAATTGACTGGCTGGGCCACCTGAAGGTGGCCGCTACGTTATAAAGACCCACCCGGTCGGTGGCGTCTTTCGCAACCGAACGACGACCTTCGCGGAACTCGATTGAAAATTTGCCACTCGCGGTATAATGGTCGTTTCCACTGTGCCCGGAAAACCCGCAGGAGACCCCTACGATGAATTTCAAGCTGCGCAGCAACTATCAGCCCCGCGGCGACCAGCCCGCGGCCATCGAGCAACTCTCCCGCGGCCTCGATGCCGGCGACAAGCACCAGGTGCTTCTCGGCGTCACCGGCTCCGGAAAAACCTTCGCGATGGCCAAGGTGATTGAGCAGGCCAACCGCCCGGCGCTCATCCTGGCGCACAACAAGACCCTCGCGGCGCAGCTCTATCACGAGTTCAAAGGCTTCTTCCCCGAAAACGCGGTGGAATATTTCGTCAGCTATTACGATTTTTATCAGCCGGAAGCCTACGTTCCCGCCGCTGATATTTACATCGAAAAAGAAGCCACCATCAACGACGAACTCGACAAGCTGCGCATGAGCGCGACTCGCTCGCTTTTCGAGCGCCAGGACGTCATCGTGGTCGCCAGCGTCTCCTGCATCTATGGCATCGGCTCGCCCGAAGCCTATTTCGGAATGCTCGTGATGCTCGAAAAGGGCCACCAGACTTCGCGCGAAGCTCTGCTGCGGCGTTTCGTGGACATTCAGTACGAACGCAGCGAAGACCTCCGTCGAGGCACCTTTCGCGTGCGGGGCGATATCCTGGAAATCTATCCGACCTATGAAGACAACGGCTATCGCATCGAAATGTGGGGCGACCAGATCGACAAGCTTCGCCAGATCGATCCGCTGACCGGGGAAATCCGCGCCGGCCACGAAGACCTGACGCGCGTTCCGATTTATCCGAAAACCCACTACGTGATGCAGCCCGACCAGCGCGACCGCGCTATCGTCAGCATTCAGGACGAGCTCGACTGGTGGAAAAAGGAATTGGAGAAGCAGGGCAAGTTCGTCGAGGCCCAGCGCGTCGTCCAGCGCACCATGTTCGATATGGAGATGATGCGCACCATCGGCTATTGCCACGGCATCGAAAATTATTCGCGCCACCTCAGCGGCCGCCTGCCCGGCGAAGCGCCGCCGACGCTGCTGGACTACGTGCCGCAGGATTATCTGCTCTTCATTGATGAGGCGCACGTCACAGTTCCGCAGGTCCGCGGCATGTTCAACGGCGACCGTGCGCGCAAGCAGACCCTTGTCGATTACGGCTTCCGCATGCCGTCCGCGCTGGACAACCGGCCACTCACCTTCGAAGAGTTCGAGCACCGCGTCAATCAGGCGATTTATGTTTCCGCAACGCCCGGTCCCTACGAACTCACCAAATCCGGCGGCGTTTTCGTCGAACAGGTGATTCGCCCCACGGGCCTCGTCGATCCGGAGGTCGAAATTCGACCGGTGAAGGGCCAAGTGGACGACCTGCTGGAGGAAATCCGCATCCGCGCCGCGAAAAACGAACGCGTGCTGGTGACCACGCTCACCAAGCGCATGGCCGAAGACCTCAGCGAATACTTTTCGGAGATTGGCGTGCGTTGCCGATATCTTCATTCGGAAGTGGAAACGCTGGATCGCATAAAGATTCTTCGCGATCTTCGCCGAGGTCAATTCGACGTCCTCATCGGGATCAATCTTCTCCGCGAAGGTCTCGACCTCCCCGAAGTTTCCCTCGTCGCTATCCTCGATGCAGATAAGGAGGGCTTTCTCCGCAGCACGACTTCGCTGATTCAGACCATCGGCCGCTGCGCACGCCACATCGAGGGCCGCGCCATTCTCTACGCCGACCGCCGCACCGATTCCATGAACCAAGCCATCAGCGAAACCAATCGGCGCCGCGCCAAACAGGTCGCTTACAACAAGGAAAACAACATCACGCCGCAATCCATCATCAAGGGCGTGGACATGGAACTCGCGCACATCGTCGAAGCCGATTACGTCACCGTGCCGCTGGACACCGCGGGCCTCGACGCCGCCGTTTCCAACGTCAAGTCCGAAGCCCAACTGGCCGAACTGTTGCAGCAACTCGAAACGCAGATGCGCGAAGCCGCGAAAAAATTCGAATTCGAAAAAGCCGCCCAGCTCCGCGACCGCATCCGCTCACTCAAGCAGCAGGACCTCGCGGGCCTTTTCGGCAAAGAAACCGCCGAAGGCGCAGCCGCCGCATCATAGAGAATCGCGGGCGTTCAAACGATTCCCCGGCGCAACTCTTCCAATTTGTAAAAGGTTTCGCGCCAATAAATGCCGCCCTGCCGCAGGGTGATCACTGTCGAGCGCAAGAGGATGTACGAAAACATCGTGGCCCCGAGCGGCAGCGTCAGGCAGTACAAAGGCGAGACTCGCATCACCGCGTCTCCGCCGAGGTGAAAGCCAAGCGCGACCACGACCGAAATCCCCGCCAGCACGCGAATCCATCCGCCACCAAACGCCAGCCCCACGAACGGCGCCACGTTGAAGAACAGGATCGCCGCCATCTGCAGCGCGACCGTCCATACGCTGAATCCTGCCGCGGCAAAGAAATTCTTTTCCAGGCCGCGAATCAGATTCTCCAGGCCCAGATGCCATTCCACGCTGACCGCATCCTGCGCAACCGCAACCCCCGAGCGGAAGCCCGCCTGCTTCACCAGCTTGCCCAGCTTCATGTCGTCGATCACTTCCATCGCCAAGCGCCGGTGCGTACCGCATGACTCGTACGCGCTGCGCTTCAGCATTTGAAACGCGCCGACGCCGACGTACGCCCGCGAATTCGGATTGCTCACCGAGTGCAAATCCGCGGCCAGTTGAAAGCCCATGCCGAAGAACGTAATCAGCACCGTATCCCAAAATCCGCTGCGCTCCACGTCGCCAAGCAACGCAAGATGATCCAATCCTTTCGCGCGCGCCAGCGCCACCACTCTCCGCAACGCGTCCGGCCGAAATTTTACATCCGCATCCGTAAACACCAGCCACTCGCCGCTCGAAGTTTCGTACGCCTTTTGCAACGCGTGCGGCTTGCCCAGCCAGCGCGGCGGCAATTCACGCACATGCACCACGCGGAGCTGCGGGTGATTGGCGGCAAAGTCGTCCAGAATCCGCGGAGTCGCATCCGTCGAGCGGTCGTCCACCGCTACAATTTCCAGGTCGGGATAATCCACGGCTACCAGCGTTGCCAGCGCCCCCGGCAATTTTTCCTCTTCATCGCGCGCCGCGAACAGCACGGAAATTCGCGGACAATCGGCATCCGCCGCGGGAGCGTAGTCCTTCAGCCACGGCAGGCGCAGCGCGCCATACGCCACCTTGAGTCCATAGGTCATCCAGAAGAGCGCAATGAGTCCGAAGAGAACGAGCCAGAAGAGATGCATGCGGATTGGAGTCGAATGCCAGCCTCAGGGTATCCTAGCATGGATGCCGAAGAGCCTGGCCATTCTCGGTGCGGGACGCGTGGGGCGCGCGTTGGGGCGATTGCTGCGCGAACGCGGCTGGCGCATCCTGATTGTCGCGTCGCGTTCGGAAGCCGCCGCCGCCAAAGCGGCAAAATTTATTCGAGCGGGGCGTCCCTTCGCCGGAATCTCTCATCATGTCCTTGCCGCCCGAACCATCCTGGTGAGCGTCCCCGACGACGCGATCCTCGAAGTTGCTGCGGAGTTGGCCCGCGTCGGCGGGCAACAACTCCGCGGAAAAATCGTTTTGCACACCAGCGGCGCCTGCGATGCTTCGGCATTGCAGCCCGTGCGCGCCCTTGGGGCTTTCGCGGCTTCGATGCATCCGATGCAGACGTTCAACGGGGTTAGCGTGCCGCCGCTCGAAGGCAAAATATTTGCGATCGAAGGCGACGTGCCGGCAGTGCGCGTGGCCCGGTCCATCGCGCGCTCGCTCGGCGGCGTCCCGGTGAACATCACCGCCGAAAAAAAGCCTCTCTATCACGCGGCAGGAGCTTTCGCCGCGGGGCTCGTGCTCGCTCTGGAAGAAGCGGGCGTGCAGATGCTGAAAACATCCGGTCTGCCGCAACGCGAAGCGCTTCACGCGCTGCTGTCGTTGTCGCGCCAGGTTCTCGAGCACTACGAACAGCTCGGCGCGCACAAAGCCTGGACCGGCCCGCTATCCCGCGGCGATTACGGCGTGGTGGCGGCGAACGAAGAAGCCATCGCCCACTATCATCCGGAATTTCTGGAAGCCTATGTTGCCGTCAGCCGGCTCTCCGGCTATGTGCTTGCCAGCGAACCCGCCGCCGTGCTCGGGCACCTCGAAAAGCTTCCGCGCCATTCTCCGCTTCTTTCCAAATCCAAAGGGGGCTCCGCTTGAGTTCACTGCAAATTCCCATCCAGCACACCACGTTGAAAAACGGGTTGCGCGTGATTATTGCGCCGGACCCGACGGCGCCCGTCGTCACCGTCGGCGTCTATTATAAAATCGGCTTCCGCCTGGAGCCGCAGGGCCGCAGCGGCTTCGCGCATCTTTTCGAGCACATGATGTTTCAGGGATCCGAAAACGCGCCGAAGATGCAGCACATCAAGCTGATCAACTCGAGCGGCGGCGTTCTGAACGGCTCGACGATGTACGACGTGACGAACTATTACGAGGCGGTTCCCTCCAACGGCCTGGAGCGCGTGCTCTGGCTCGAAGCCGACCGCATGCGGGCGCTGAAAGTGGACGACGAAAACCTGCGCAACCAGCGCGACGTGGTGAAAGAAGAAGTCCGCGTGAACGTCCTAAACCAGCCCTACGGTGGTTTCCCCTGGCTCGATATGCCGCCCGTCGCTTTTCGCAACTGGGCCAACGCGCATAATTTTTACGGGGATTTTCACGACCTTGACGCCGCGAATCTTGCCGACGTGCAAACATTTTTCAAAACCTACTATGTGCCGAACAACGCGGTTCTGCTGATGCTTGGCGACGTCACGCCAAAGGACGGGCTTGCCTTTGCCGAGAAATATTTCGGGGCGATTCCCGCGGGCGCCGCACCGCCATTCGCCGATCCCGCCGAGCCACCGCAAACGGAAGAGCGCCGCGGGCGCGTGGAAGAAAAGTTCGGCACGCTTCCCGCGATGGCGATCGCCTACGTGGTGCCGGCGCGCCGCACGCCCGATTGGTATGCAATGGCGCTGCTCGACCAGGCGCTGCACGGCGGCCGCGCCGGACGCATCCATCGGGAACTCGCCCTCGAAAAGCAGATCGCTGTCGAAGCCGACGGCGGGGTGGACGACATTTTTGGCTTCAACGGCCCCGCGCAGATGACCACGCGCATTTTGCACAAACCGGAATACACCGACGTCGCCACACTCGAAGCTTTCGACGCCGTGATCCGCGAAGTCCAGCAAAACGGCATTCCCGAGGACGAGCTCCAGCACCTCAAAGTGAAATGGCGCTCCGACTATTACTCCACGCTCGAAGGCGGCCGCGGCGGCTACATGCCGCGTTATGGGCTGATGCATCTGCTCGCATGCTTCACGCTGTTTGACAATGAACCCGAACTGGTCAACTCCATTCTCGACGGCTTCCTCGCCGTGAAGCGGGAAGACATTCAGAGGGTTGCAAAGAAATATCTGGTTCCCCAAAATCGGGCCATCGTTTTTCGCGCGCCCGTAAACGCGGGCCGGAAGGAGGCCGCATAATGGCTTCAAGCGCCCCGGAACTTTCCACAGTGGTTCCCCCGCTCACAGCAGAGCGCGCTGTTACCTGGCCCAAGCGCACACGCGCGCGCCTCAGCAACGGCCTTGAAGTCGTTCTGGCCGAAGCACATTCCATTCCGAAATTTCACGGGGAACTTTATTTTCGCGCCGGGAACGCGCTCGTCTCCGGCCGCTCCACGGGCCTCGCCGAAATGACAGCCACGCTCGTTCGTACCGGCACGTCCAAACGCGCGAGCCGCCAGATCGAGGAAGACCTTCGCCGACTTGGGGCCGATCTTGGCAGCAGCGCCGGACAGGACACCAGCGCGATCGGCTTCGCCGGACTAAGCGAATTCGCCGAACCGCTGCTGCAGCTGGTGGACGAACTCGCGCGCGAAGCATCTTTTCCCGAAAACGAATTCGAGCGCGAACGCCGCCAGAAACTGGAAGAAGTAAAACTCGAGCGCACTTCGCCAGGCTTTCTTGCCAGCGAACGCCTGCGCAAGATTCTATTCGGCGCGCATCCTTACGCTCTGGTTTCGCCCAGCGAAGCGCAAGTGGCCGCCTACAAACGGGACGATCTGCAAACGGTGTACCGGGAAATTTACACGCCGGAAAATGCGCTGCTGATGATGGTCGGCGATTTTGATCCGCAAACGATGTTAAAAACGATCGAGAAAACATTCGGCAACTGGTCGGGCAAGAAACCTGCCGCGAAGGAATTCCCTGCCCCGCCCAAGCCGCAGGGCCGGCGAGTCTACCTCGTCCATAATCCCGGCTCGGTGCAGACGCAAATTTTGGTTGGGTGCCACGCCATCACGCGCAAGCATCCCGACTGGATCCGCCTCGGGCTAACCAACAGCCTTTATGGCGGCGCTTTCAATTCGCGCCTGGTGATGAATATCCGCGAAGACAAGGGCTACACCTACAGCCCGCGGAGCAGCGTGCATCCGCTGCGCCAGCACGGGTATTTCTCCGTTTCCGCCGCCGTGCGCAACGATGTTGTCGCAGCGTCGCTCACCGAAATTTTCTATGAACTGGACAAGCTGCGCTCCCTGCCCGTTCCCGAAGCGGAGCTCGCCGACGCGCAAAATTATCTTACCGGTGTATTTTCGATGGGACTGGCCACGCAGGAAGGGTTGCTTTCGCAATTCTCCACCGTGGAGCTCAACGAACTTCCCGCGGATTACCTCGAAACCTATCGCGATAAAATTCGCGCCATCACTTCCGCCGAACTGATGAACACCGCGCGACAATATTTCGACTCCGCCAACATGCAAATCGTGATTGTAGGCGACCGCGCCCAAATCGAAGAACAGGCCGCCCTCTTCGGCGAGCTGATAGTGTTTGACAATCAGGGGCAAGCGCTAACTTCTTAGTCATCACTCCTGAAGCCGGTGCGTGCTGCGTGTTAGGCTCAATCATGTACCTCCGGAACTCGCAATGGTCGAGATTGTTTGAATTTGGAATCCTTCTCGCTGCGGCGGGGTTGATATTTCTGAGCCTTCGCACAAAAAACCACCCTATTTTCCAAGCCATTGCAGCTTCGTCTCTTCTCATCGGGGTTGTACTGTACCACTTGGCGAACTATGTGCTTTTCGTAGATAGAAGCGCACACATTCAGAGGTTGAGGCAAAATGTGACGTGGTATTTTTGGACGCGGGTTCTTACCGTTGTCCTGTGGCTTGGCGCCATCCCCCTTGTGTTTTTGTGGGTCTACGACCGCCTACATCGGCTCAGATGAGCCTGTTTGCCTTTCCGGACACCATGAAGCACGTGTTATTGTATTAGATATATTATTGTAGTATAACTGCACCCGCGATGGGGTTCCGGAAATCCACGGCGATCTCTGCTTGTTTTCTCTTAACGATCATTGTGCTCTGCGAGACGCAGGGTCAATGTGCAAAGAAGAAGCCTCCCGCGCATCCCGTCAACATCAACACCGCCGGCGCCACCGAACTGCAGCAAGTGCCCGGCATCGGCCCCTCGACCGCGCAGAAAATTCTCGATACACGCAAATCGTACGGCGCGTTCAAAAGCGTTGATGATCTGCTGGCTATCAAAGGCATCGGCCAAAAAAAACTGGAAAAGATGCGCAAGTACCTTACGGTGAGCAAGCCGCCCTCAAAGAAACAACCGAGCGTGCCGCAAACCGCTGGTGCCCCCGCTAAACCGCCACCGCAAAAATCACCTACAAAACAGAACGCTCCCCCATCTCCCGCCGCATCCGAGGACGAAGAGCCGTAGCTGTAGCTCGCCCCTTCAGGGCGAGGATTTCCATTGGGCCACCAGCCAATTTTGCGTGTACAACAAATCGTGCCGCGGCAATGGAAAGCCTCAGGCCTGAAGGCCTGAGCTACAGTTTTGATTTTTTGAATTTACAAACGCTGATGCGTAGGCTTCTGCGTCGAGAGATTTAGCGGGACTTGATCGGCAATGCGAATGCCGTAGCCTTCGAGGGCCACTACTTTTTTCGGATGATTCGTTACCACGCGAATGTCTTTCAATCCCAAATCGATCAGAATCTGCGCGCCGATGCCGCTTTCGTGCTGGACCATGCGCAGTCGGGCGGGCTCGCGATCCAGTTGGCCGCGCGAATGAAAATGAATCTGCGGCAACTGCCCCGGCGTCTCTGAATTTTCAATCGTGAATCCGCGCCCCGTGTGGTGCAGGTACAAAAACACGCCGCGGCCCTCCTGCGCGATCTTTTCCAGCGATTTCGCCACCAGGTCGGTGCAATCGCAAGCGGTCGAGCCAAACACGTCGCCGGTCAAGCAGTGCGAATGCACGCGCACCAACGGCGGGGTTGTTCCTTCCAGCAGGTCGCCCCGAACCAGCGCCACATGCTGGTCGTGGTCCACGTCGCTGGAATAGGCAATCATCTTGAACTCGCCGAAGCGCGTTGGCAGGACCGCCTCCGCCACGCGGCGCACGTACCGCTCGTGCTGCATCCGGTAGCGAATCAGATCCGCCACTGTCAGCATTTTCAATCCGTGCTCACGGCAAAAATCGAGGAGCTGCGGCACGCGCGACATCGTGCCGTCTTCATTCATGATTTCGCAGATTACGCCGGAGGGATTCAGCCCCGCGATTCGCGCCAGGTCCACGCTGGCTTCTGTCTGCCCCGCGCGCACCAGGACGCCGCCATTGCGCGCGCGCAGCGGGAACATGTGCCCGGGCCGCGCCAAATCTTGCGGCCGGGTCTTCGGATCGATGGCCGTCAAAATCGTAATCGCGCGATCGGAAGCGCTGATGCCGGTGGTCACACCCACCTTGGCGTCGATCGCTTCGCAAAACGCGGTGCCGTGAACGGAAGTATTGATCGGCGACATCAAGGGAAGATTCAGTTCGTCGCAGCGTTGCTCCGTCAGCGCGAGGCAGATCAGGCCGCGGCCGAATTTGGCCATGAAGTTGATCGCTTCCGGGGTAATCTTTTCCGCCGCCAGCGTCAGATCGCCTTCGTTTTCGCGGTCTTCGTCGTCCACCAGGACGATCATGCGGCCCTGGCGGATTTCGTCCACCGCCTCCTCCACCGTGGCAAATCCCATGCGTTGGTCGCTCATATCAAAAGGATAGAAGCATCGCGGCCACCGTGTAAAGCGTGTCGTGGGGAGAGGGAGGAGGGAGAAAAAATGTCGGCGCGCCGACATTTAAAGTAACACTTGAAGGTAATTTTTTGCTAAATACCGGGACCAGGCGAATTTTGTAAGCGGTGCGGTTGCAACAGTTAGAGAGAAAACATTCGAAATGATTTCCACAGGGATTCGAATGATTTCCCGTTTTGGGAGTGCTGCGGCCTGCGGCCGGTCTCGCGCAGCAAGCCTTGAGACCAATCTGGGTTGGGAGACGACGTTGTAAACCGTAAAAGCGAGAGCTCTGCTCTCGCACTTAAAAGGGATGCCTAGGTCAGCGCCCACCCAACTAGGGTCAACGCCATGAACACCGCCAGCGCGCCCAAGCTCACCAGCGAGAGCGTCTTGCCATTGCCTAGCAGCAAATTTCTGGTCTCCGCTTTGCAGCACAGGACCGTGGCCACAATCAGAATGGCGCCCCAGGAAATGGCGCACGGCAAGCCTGGGTACAACGCCAGAGTCGCCATGGTTTTTTCCGAAGGTTGACCCGCGGGAATCCACCAGGGCAAAATCGGAGCGAATCCGGCAGCCAGTACAAAGGTGAGGATCTTGCGGCTGATCCAGCTTCGAATTTTGGTGACGGGTTTAGCTTTGCGCACTTGACGCCAGACGTAGAACTCCCACATGAGCAGGCCGGCAGCCAGCGGCATCCATCCGTAGACGCTCGTCTCGCGGTCGATCCACATCCAAGTGCGGAAAAAATGGCCCGCGGGGTGGGTTGCCGTGATTCTGGGCAGTACAAGCCATCCAGTGACCTCATTGCCGATGACGGCCAACAGGATGACCAGCAGGCTGGTCAACTGGATCCACTCGTAACTCGGCGACTTTCCGCAGCGGGTGCAAACCGGACGTTCTGGAAGAATTCTCAGACCGCAATGCTCGCAATACACGGCGACCTCGCTTTTCCCGAATTGGGGACACTACCCCAGCAGGAAGAAGGGTACGCCACGGGGAAAGCCAAGCCTACTGGTCGCATGTGCAGGCCCGGGCAAACGAGCGGACATTGACCCAAAGTCGGGGTCTGCAAACCGCCGCTCTGGCTACGGTGTGGTAAAGGAATTGACCGAACTCTTGACGCCATCGCTGGAGCCGGATGGGTCTTCGGAATCCACTGTGTAGTAAAACGTGGTCTTCGGCGGCAGGTCATCGAGGCGGCAGCGGAAGACGGTGTAATCGTGGCTTGGGTTCAGGCGGATGTGCGACTTGGCTTTCTGGTCCAGTTTTTTGGGATCCGTACCGTAGTGCACGACGGCATAGTGCTCGGGTGATCCGCCGGGATTGTTGCTGGTCCAGCGAATGATGGTCAGATGCTCGTGGTTCAATTCGATTTCCGGGCCCTGTCTTATTTCCATGCGGTCCGCTTTTTTTGATGCGGGAACGAACTGGCCGGCGGCGGGGGTCGCAGCAAACCAAAAGCCGCCAAACAGGAACATCACGAAAAGAAACATCGCTCTCTTCATTTGGACACCTCAATGAGAATTGATTTGCGAACAAATTTCTGGACAGCGATAAAATGGCCCTGTTGACATCATTGCCGGAACACATGCCGCAAGGGAAAAGCAGATCCCTCACCCCGCAAACAGCGCCCATCGCGAAATGCGCTCTGGGCAAGCGGGGATTCGGGATGACAGCTGCCAGGAGACTCAGAAAGTCAATAAAGCCCGATAAACACTGGCTGGGGGAGCGCACGGCGTAATGAATTCCTGCATTTCACTCCCCGGCTGGTCCCACTCGACCGCGCAGTCGCGCAAGGACCAGCCAAGGGAGGGAATCATCACGTTTCAGGTATAGGTTGTTTGACAGTTCGCAATGCGATTACGGAATCGGCATTGTGGGAAGCGGCGCAACGCCGCAGATCACCGTGGCGCATGGAGGCAGCGGCGGCGTGGGAATCAGGAAATTATTTCCCTGGGTAGCCGCAGTGCCACCGGTCATGCACGCGCCTGTATACGTGTTGATGTCCGGGTACGGTGTCAGGTAACCATCCGTGAGCGCCTCAAGGAACGCCACGATTTGGTTCTCTTCCGTATCGGTTAAACCGAGCATACCGACGGTCATGTCCTCGTTGTTCTTCACCTCCGGCATTGGCCAGCAGTTCACTTTTTCGGTGGTGCCCGCCGGACAGTGGCCGGATGTGATGGTGGGATTGGGATAGACATCCCTAGTGTTATAGAAGTGGACGAGTTGCTTCAGGCTCTTGATGTAGCCGTTGTGGAAGAACTCCTTCTGGAAATACGGCCCTGGAGCCTCGGTGGTAGGACACTGCGGCGGCACCATGGCGACGTTGCGGGCGGTGAGAGTCTGCATCCGCCCATCCTGGAGTGGCGCAAACTGTGTCCAATCATCATTGGGGCTCGCCCAAGAACCGAACCCGCTGCGCAGGAAGGTTCCGAGGCCCAGATCCCGGTAGCCGAAGCCATAGGGATTTGCGGTGAAGCCGAAGAAATCGGGCGTGGTCTGATAGTAGAAAGCATCTCTCGGATTGAGAGGCAGGCCGAGATTGGACGAGCCGAAGCAGGTGAACAGCGGCGTGGTGGATGCTGCGACGCCCGTGTCCATGGCCGTCGGATCGGTGCCGTCGGGTGGCGCGGGCGTTGGCGCAGTGGATCTGCCATCAAGGTGGCAGGAGTTGCAGTTGCCTTTGCCACGGAAGAGGTTGTAGCCGGCCAATTCATCTGCGGTCAAAGGATAGGAGGTTGGGCTAAACAGCCAGGCGTCAAATTTCGAAGAGAAAGCACTGACGTCGGGGGAGGTTTCGTATTGATCAAGCGACAGGCCCCAGTGGTCGTATACGTGGTTTGCGATTGCGCGGTCTACAGGAGACAGCTTGATCGGCATGGTGTCCGTCCCAAATATGCTGGCGCCTCCGGGGACCTCGCAGATCTCCTCGGTGTTGTGAGGGAACTTGATGGAATCCAAGTCATCGCCCCAGAGTTCGATGAAGAAAGACTTGTAGACGGCGCTCTGAAGCCGGAACGCGACGCAAGCCGTATCGGGCAACGCGTGTTCCTGGGTATCGACTGGAGGACCCTGTGCCTGATTGGCATCGGGACTTCCGATGAGGTAACCCGTGGCGCGGGAATCCCAGAAGTTACCGCCAAAAAAGGCTTGCTGGGTGGCGTTGTAATTGAGAACGGGGAAACTGGGCGCATAGGGGTATCGCTGAGCAGTCCGCTTGCCGGCTCGATAGTTATAGGAACCCGGATAGGCGATCATGGTCAGATTTACGGATGGGATGGATCCGCTGAACCCGGCGTACGGCATGTGGCAGAAGGCGCAAGCCCTGTCATGGAAAGGCGAGATATTCCTGTCGAAATTCAGGGCCTTGCCCACCAGGACGTTTAATCTTTGCCCGGTGTGGGCCAGTAGCGGCGGTTGATTTGTGAGCGTCGGCGGCGGCAAAGCGCGCAACTGCGCCAGCGCTTCGCCCTCGATAAAGTCGACTTCACGCAGGACCCTGGCAATTTCTGAATTCAGGTCCGCCGGCAAAATACCGGGTGGATACGGATTGTAGGGGGGCGGCGGGGTGTCGGGATCCCCTTTTTTCAAGCCGAAGCCACCGTTCTGGGCAGAGGAGACTTGAGCGGTAAGAAGAATCACAGCGAGTACAGCAAAACAAAGAACAACGATCGCAAGCAAACGTCTTTCTCTCATGAAGTAACCCCTTTCGTGACCCGGATTCCGGAGTAACCTGGCACAAGGGCGTTGCGAACGGGCACACTACTCCTCGCATTTGGGGCTGCTTCAATTAATTGTTAGTGCGGTGCTCTGGGCGAGGCCGGCACTGTTCTTGCGATTGAATGCAATCCCCGGGCAGAACAACTACTAAGAAATGCGCGGCGCCCGGCGAACAAACACCCTCCATGACCTCGTGCGCTTTAGAAGCAAGGGGCGGTCCACTCTGAGACGAATGAAAATACGCGCTTTATCCGGCGAATCGCAATCTCCGATTACGAGAAGTCGCAAAGCGTTCCAATATTTCGACACCGTTTCAGATCCGCGGCGGGGCTTTCAAAGGTTTGGGTTCCGGGAACGCGAGGCAGACACGGCTTCTGACGTGGTGGTAAAGCTTATCTGGTTACCGGCAGGGTTGCCGATTATGGAAGATGAACGATCAGCTGGGCCTGAAACGGCCTTTATTGATTTTCAGGGTTTTGATTCTGGATTCCAAGGTTGAGACGGGGATACCAAGTTTCGCGGCTGCGCCCTGCTGGCCCGCCACTTGCCCTCGGCTCCGCTCCAGTTCCGCCTGAATCAAGCGCCGTTCGTGCTGTTCCAGTTGATCCGGGAGCGAAGTGGATATTTGCTCGGTTTCGCCCTGCAGCGTGCCGAACCATCTCTCGTCCACAGAGAGAGTTTGGGATTCGCATAAAATCACGGAGCGTTCGATCACATTCTGCAATTCTCGGATGTTACCCGGCCAAGGATAAGAAGAGAGCAGATCCAGGGTCTTGCGCTCGATACCCAGGATTCGCCTCCCAAGCTTGTTCGCGTAAAGTTCGGCAAAATGGCGGACCAGCAACTGAATGTCGCCCGTCCTCTCTCTCAGTGGAGGCGCTTCGATGGGAAACACGTTGAGGCGGTAGAAGAGATCGGAGCGGAAAGTGCCCTCGGCAATCGCGTTTTGAAGATCCCGATTTGTGGCGGCGATGACCCGGACATTCGCGGGAATGGATTGAGTGCCGCCAACACGGCTGAATTCGCGCTCCTGGATTACCCGCAGGAGAGCGATTTGGGTCTCCGCAGGAAGCTCGCCGATTTCGTCCAGAAAAATTGTGCCGCCTTCGGCCAGTTCAAAACGTCCCTGGCGGCGCTGAAGCGCACCGGTGAAGGAACCCTTCTCGTGGCCAAAAAGCTCGGTGGCAATCAAGGACGGAGGGAGGGCGGCGCAATTCACGCTGATAAATGGCCCAGCGGCGCGTTGCGATGCTTTATGAATGGCCCGGGCAATCAATTCTTTCCCGGTGCCAGTTTCGCCGAGGATCAGCACGGTGGAATCCGTGGGGGCGACTTTGGAGGCGCTGTCGAGTACACGGCGCAGTGCGGGAGAGTTACCAATAATTTCGTCGCCGATGCAGGCGCGATCGACTTGATCCTTAAGGACGAGATTTTCCTTGTACAGGTTATCTTTCAGGGCCTTGATTTCGTCGAAGGCCCGCTGGAGCTCGTTTTTCGCTCGATTCTGCTCGGTTACATCCATTGCCGTGCCCACAAGCTCCACCAGTTCGCCAGCCTCATTCCTGACGCTGCGGGTGACGGCATGAATGTATTTCGTGGAACCGTTGCGGAGGACGATCCGGTAATCATACTCGATGCTGTCTTGCTCACGCAGCGCGTCCTCAACCGCCAGGATAGCCGCGTGGTCCTCGGGATGCAGGAAATGAAAAAAAAGTTCGCGGGTGGGTTTGGTGTGGGTTGGGTCGAGGCCGTAGATGCGGTAGGTTTCGCGGGACCAAGACACTTCGCCCGTGAGGGTGTTCCAGCTCCAACTTCCGGTGCGGCTCAACCTCTGCCCTTCGGCCAGGTAGGCTTCGCTCCTGCGGAGTTCTTCAACTGTCTTCTTGCGCACGGTGATGTCTGTGGCTATGCCACCGATGGCGTAAACGTTTCCGCTCCAATCCTTCAACGGAAATTTGTGCACGATGGCGGTGTGCGGGCCATCTTCTTGCATGGACACTTCTTCGAATTCCACGGGCGCGCCGGATTCAATCACTTGCAAGTCGTTGGCTCGAAACGCCGCAGCCTGGCCGGCCGGGAAAATCTCTTCATCGCATTTGCCGCGGATACCCTGTTCGCTCCTTTTCAGGCCCTTTTCAAATTCCTTGTTGACCAGCAGGTAGCGGCCGGAAATATCCTTCAGGAAAATGAGATTGGGACTGTTGTCCAGGATGGCGCGGAGGCGAGCTTCGCTTTCCAATAACGCCTGCTCGGCCCGCTTCCGCATGCTGATGTCGCGGTAGATCGCATATTCGCCAATCAGGCCGGTAGATGTGGTGACGGGGACAGCCAGCAGAGAAACATTTACGAGACTTCCGTCCTTCCGTTGACGGATGAGCTCTCGCTCCACCCGCCGGCCATCAATCAGATCGTTCTTCAACTGCTCCGCTTCCGGCCTAAGGGCTCCGGAAGCAATCAGGTCATTGATGGGCTTCTGGAAAGATTCGGCTTGAGAGTAGCCGAACAGCCGGGTGAATTCCCCGTTGACCTGGATCACCTCGTCCCGCGTGTTCAGCAGAGCGATGGCCTCCGGGGCCTGCTCAAACAGCTCGTCGAGGCAAGCCGTCTGCTTCTCCAGCTGATCTTCGATATCGCCCTGGGCGGTGACGTCGCGGCAACTGGTGTGGAAGCCGATGGTGTCGCCCATGGGATCCAGAACGGCCGTTCCCTTACTTTCGATGAAGCGGTAGCCGCCATTCTTGTGCTTGATTCGCAGAACGACACAGTCGGTCTCCGGATCGCCGGAGACTTCGCTCAGCCGCTGTTCGAGGAGCTTCCAGTCATCCGGGTGCACCAGGTGGCGGCCGTGGCCCCCGATGATTTCTTCCGGGCGGAAGCCAAGCAATAATTCGACGGCGGAATTGCTGTCGGTGATTCGGCCGCGGCGATCAATGGACCAGCGCCAGTGGACGGAGTCAAAATTAGTGTGGGAAGACACAGTTAGACCCTCGTTCGAACGCTCTCCGGGGAAAGAGCCTCGGCCGTGGGCGATAGCCGCGGGTTCTTGATGAAGGTCCAGAAGAAGGTGGGGGGAGTTGGAGCGACCGTGACGAGAATTGTTAGATGCGGAGCCCCAAATCACCGCACGCTAGAATCTGAACAGCCCCACGGATACTCTTCTTCGCGGAGAGTGTACGCGTGAGGAAGAGCTTTTGCAAGACATTCGAAGCTAGCCGAAAGTGGTAGTTGATCCGATGTTAGGTGTAAGCGGATTAACTAGGAGGTCTTGCCACTCCCATCCACCCAAGAATCGACGTCCTACTTCTCCCTTCGCTCACAACTAGCGAAAAAAAGAGGGCAGGCGTTAAGCCTGCCCTCGTCCGATTGGTTGAATTCGGCGCTTAGAACTGCAGCAACAGTGCGAACTGCACCTGGCGCGAAGAGCCGAAGTCGCCAGTCGGGAATCGCGTCGAGGTGATGGTGCCGAACGATCCGCTGGTAGCGGTGAGCACGGGGTTGCCGAAGTTCGGATGGTTGAAGACGTCGAACATTTCTGTTCTGAACTGCAGGTTCAGACGTTCGGTGATCCTGGTGTCCTTGGTGATCGAGAAATCGGTGTTCACAAAGGCCGGTCCGGGGATAGCGTCACGCCCCAAGGTACCTGGATGGCAGGAGCCGGGAACGATCGGATAGGTTTTACCACCCGGTGTGGTTGGAGTGCTGCTGAACGTGCAGGGCACCGCGAGTGTCGCAAATGGCGTTGACGCACAAGCTGGAATCGCCGGCGCAGCGCCGGTGGGAGTGCCATTGAACGGTTCACAGAGAACAGCGTTTGTGAAGTACTGCGAAGGATTGCCATTCGTTCCAATGGGAGAGAGCAGGTCTGGCCGCACGGTCAGCGAAATTCCAGCGCCGGGGCCGATGGCGAGTGTGGGGTTCACCGGGTTGCCGCTCTGCGCCTGGAAGATGACGCCGAACTGCCATCCAGTCACAAGGCGGTTGCCTTTGAACGGGAGCTGATAAAACCCGCTGACGGCCACGCGGTTGCGCACGTCGAACTCCGAATTTCCGTAATCGCCGCGAGGGTTGTAGGCATTCTGAATGATGTACGTCTCGCCACCGGAAAGCGAATTGTAGTCGAGCGACTTGGAGTAGGTGTAGGTGGCCAGAAATTGCAGGCCGCGCGACACGTGTTTGTTCAACGTAACCCACAGGGCGTTGTAATTGGAGTTGCCGCCGCTGTTGATCTGGTTGATGTTTCCATACGGGCAATTCGGATTGGGCGCCGCGCACTGTGCCGGAACAACCGGACTGGTGGCCGGCAACGCTAGGAAAGGCCGCGCCGAGCCATAGAAACCGTTGGTGACAAACGGCTGGTTGATGTTCTGGTTAAGCTGAAGGTGGGTGCCCTTTACGCCGATGTAGGCCACCTCGAGGCCGAGGTCCGCGGTGAACTGGCGCTGCACGGAAAGATTCCAGTCCTGTGCATAGGAGTTGTTGAACCCGGGATTGATGGCCGCAGGGCCTAAGCTGGTCCCAACCACCGCCGCGCTGGGATTTTCCGCGGTAATGGAGTTTGTGGCCGAACTGGCGGAGATGGGCACCGCAAACGGCGGGTTGCCGCTGAGACCGGACACGATATTCGTGGTCGGCGCCTGGGTCAGGATGGCGTAGCCGCCGCGAACGGAAGTCCTTCCGTCCTTGAACGGGTCCCAAGCGAATCCAACGCGAGGCTGGAAGTTCAGGTTGCTTTGCTGATAGGGCTGCCCGGTCGTGACCAGGTTGCCGGTGAGCGGATCGAAGTTGGTGAAACGCCCCTGCGCTTCGGAAGGCGTGGCGTTCCAGGCGTAGCGCAAGCCGACGTTAATGGTCAGATTGGACTTCCACTTGAAACTGTCCTGCGCGAATACGTCATAGGAAGGCTGCAGGAGTTTGTTGTTTCCGGAACCCAACTGCACCGTAAAGGCATTCGCCTGGTCGAGCAGAAAATTGTTGAGCGAAGCATAGGTGAGGCTGCCGATGTTGAACGCAATGTTGTTGTTGTAAGCGCGACGGATTTCGCCACCAAACATGAAGGTGTGGCGGCCCTTCAGCCAGCTCAACCCATCGTTCAACACGACCGTGGTGTCGCCGCGGCCTTGTGGTTCGCCTATAGGCCCGCCGAATCCGATGGTGCTGGCGACGTTGATGAACGGCAAACCGGAAGCGACAGGCGCACCCGCGGGCATGGTGATGCCGAACGCCGCGGGGTCCAGCAAACCATTCGGAGTGAAAATCAAGTGGATGCGGTTGTAGCCCAAGCGAACCGTATTGGTGATGGTCGGCGAAAAGACGTGATCTTCGCTGAAGGTCATCAATTGCCGGAAGCCGTCGCGCGTGTCGCCAAATCCGGGGAGATTTATATTGATGGCCCCGTTGCTGGCCGTGGGCTCCTGGCGCAAATCCTTCTGCGTCACGTAGTAACCGTGGAAACTGTCCTTGGCGCTCATTTCATAGTCGATGTCGGCCGAACCCTGGTTCAACGAAACGTTGGCTAGCACGCCGCCGCTGAACAAATTGAAAGTGTTGGGGTCTGTGGCTACACCCGTTCCGACGAGATTGGCCGCGGGTATCAGCTTCAACAAGCTGGCAATCGCCGGCGCGGTGACTGTTGCCCTTTGGTCCGCGCTTGGCACCGGCGTGGAGACGCTCAAGCTCTGATGCTGGCGCAGCCCTTCATATGCCAGGAAGACAAAGAGCTTGTTCTTCAGGATGGGGCCGCCAAAGTCCACGCCGAAATCGTTGCGCTTGAACGGCGCTTGGGGCAGGAATGCTCCCTTGCTGGTCGTCCCCACGTTGAAGAAGTTCCGAGCGTCGAGGTCGTTGTTGCGGAAGAACTCGAACAACTCACCGTGATACTCGTTGGTACCCGAGCGTGTTGCCAGGTTCACGATGGCGCCGGAATTCCTGCCGTACTGCGCTGGAAAGGAGGAGTTGTCGATCTTATATTCCGCGAGCGTGTCGATCGGCGGCTGGAAGGTGATCTGGTTCTGCGCGTTGTCGTTCAGGTTGATGCCGTTCACGAGCCAGTTGGTGGTGTCTTCGCGCTGTCCCGCAGTGTTGATTCCGAAAGAGCCCTGCCCGCGCAAGGGGGCGGAGAGGAATCCGTTCGCAGGCGGCGTGACGGTGCCGGGGGTGAGCAAACTCAAATCGGTGAAGTGCCGGCCGTTCAGAGGAATCTGTTGCACGGTCTTGTCGTTGATTACCTGGCCGATTTCGTTACTGGTGGTGTTCACCAAGGGTTCCACGGCGACGACTTCCACGGTTTGCGAACTTTGCCCGAGTGTCAGCGCCACGTTTTTCGTTACTGTGCTGGCGACCTCGAGCCTCAGGCCGGTCAGGACCGTTTTCTGAAACCCGGAGGCGGTGATTTCCACTTTGTAGTTTCCGATGGAGAGGGAGGGAAAAAGATAAGCGCCAGCGGAGTCGCTGACGGTTTCCGATTGCACGCCGGTGGCTTCGTTGGTGGCCACGATCTTTGCGTTTGGAATCGAGGCACCGGCCGGGTCGGTGACTGTTCCCTGCAATGTGGCTGTGGACTGGGCGTTTGCCGTCCACGCCATGCCGAGCATGAGAATGGTGAGTAATAGAACCTGAAACGCCGAGCGTGTGGATAGAGCGGTACCCTGCGATCTTTCCATCGTTAATCCCCCTGTATTTTTTCGCGATCTGAAGCGCGCGGAACGCGTGGTTTTTTGGCTCAGACCGCTCTTACTGGCAGTAAGCCCTCAATGAAGGCTGACCGGACCTGGCAGAGAAACGGGACCACTACCCATCACCCAAAAAACACTTTGGCAATTCAATGGCCAGATTCCCAATTTGGAAGCCGCCGTAATCCATTGAATTTGAATAAATTAATTGAAGGTAAGGTTAAGTCTAAGATACGTAGGCATTCTCTATATGATATTCCGTAACTGACTTATGGAAAAAGGAAGTCCGGGGCAGATGCTATTCAACTGCTCTCTCGGGCGCGTTCGTTGCACACGGGAACTTGGAATCGGGCTATCGAAATGTCGTTAGCGACAAACGCATCTCAGTTGCTCTTGCGGGAATAGTGGCCCTGGAAAACCGGCGTCCAGGTGGCGCCGTTGTCGGTTGATTTTTCCCAGGACTGTTCGACGTTGTTGGGATCCACGCGAACTACTTTGATTCGATTGAGGACTTTTTGGCCGTCGGGGCCTCGACTGGGGCCGGTGAACTCTGCCGATCCGTTGGAGACTTTACCTTCGAAAATGTGCACGCGACCTTCGTTATCGGCGAACATGCCGCGCCAACTGTGGTCGTCCGCGCTATAGGCAAACATGTTTTTGCCGGTGTGGCCCTTGGCGCCATCCCAACTCTCAACGAGCAGGCATTTGCCGAGATCGAGAGAGACTTTGCTGGCTGAGTTGCCGGCCATTCCGGGATACGTTACGGTCCAGTCGCCGAGCCAGAAATCGAGTTGGCGGTTTTCCGTGTTGGCGGAACAGGTAGCGGAATCGGGGGCGGCGAACGCGGAACTTGAGGCCAGAGAAAGCCAACCTGCGGCGGCAACTAGCGAAATGAGAAGTTTCAATCGGTGTGAACCGGTAGTGCGTTCGTGATGATTCATGGTTGTTTTCTCCCTTGGCCTGATGCTCACTGAAGGGTGCAGTTTGGCACTTGTTCGCTTTGCGCGCTTTCGTTATTGTGACAAGGAATGTTGCAAAAGCGACAGGCTGCGATTTTCGACCGGCTGGGTGACAAGCGTTCTCCTATCGCTACTCTCACGCGCGATTATCCCGCCGGGCACGTTGTCCCGTCCCATTTCCACGATCGCGACCAGTTGGTCTATGCCACACGGGGAGTGATGACGGTGCGCACCGGTCACGGCGCCTGGATCGTCCCCACTCACCGCGCCGTGTGGATCCCCGCGTCGATCCCGCACAGCATCACCATGTCCGGCACAGTGGCCATGCGGACGCTGTATTTTCGCCCGCGACTCGCTCGAACGCTTCCGCGAGCGTGTTCCGTGGTGAACGTGCCGCCATTGTTGCGGGAACTTATCCTCAATGCCTGCACGTTTGCTGGCCTGCGCAACACGGTGCGCCGGCATCGGCACTTGATCCGCGTAATTCTCGACCAATTGGAAATTATCCAGACTGTTCCGCTGCAGCTTCCAACACCCTCCGAACCGCGCGCGCTGCGTGTGGCCGAAATACTTTTCGCCGACCCAAGCGACCGCCGTCCGCTCACGCAAATCTGCAAGGCCGCGGGCGCCAGCAGGAGAACCGTCGAAAGACTCTTCCAGGAAAATGTAGGCATGACCTTCGGGAAGTGGCGGCAGCAATTGCGCCTGATGCAGGCGATGCGGCTTTTGGCGGAGGGAGCGAAGGTCACGCATGCCGCGCTCGAATCGGGCTACAGCACACCCAGCGCTTTCATCAACATGTTCCGAAAAACGCTGGGGACCACACCGGCGTTGTATTTCAAACCAGATGTAAAAGGCAAGTAACCGGTGCCACATTTCGGCTACACACGCTTAAACCTACCGGTTCTTGTACGGAAAAAGAAAAGTCAAAACCCGCACCCTTGAAAACCGCAAGGGTGCGGCACCCGCCCACCTAGTCGGTGAGGAACGACGGCATCAACTTAGGGGATCGCTATCAGCAGGCCGCCGCTGACGCCAAGCGAATGTTCATGCCCGGGTCCGAATTTATAGTCGTAACTCGGTTCGAGATACCAGCCGAATCTGTGTTTTTTTGACGGCCAAAACATGAAGTCTGGCGCGACTTCGACACCAGCCGAGTTCATTTTCTTGCCGTAGGCATTGGTGTGAATCCACTCTGGGCCAGCACCAAGCATGAACTCAATTTTGGGCGAAAGAGTCCAGGGTTTTTTGAAGAGAAGGTCGGTGGTCCATTCCGTCGAGTGGCGTCTAAACAGGGGCGTAACGCCCGCCTCAAGTTCCAGCCACTTCTCAATCGGCGTAACCTCAACTGCGACCGTGGGACCGAAGCTCGAGTTACCCTCTGTGAGACTCCGCTCGGCAGCTGCTCCAAGCTCAACGACCGCAACTTCCTTCTCGGCCGATTGCGCGAAGACGTTTCCAGCCCAAAGAAGCAAGGATGCGATCAAAATGAATGCCGAGGCGCCCACTCCGGGGCCACTGAGTTTCGTGAATTTGAGCATTGTTGGGTCGCCCGGCTACCCTAAACCCGCGCCCTGCGGTTGAGAACTATCATCTGATTCATTCAGACAGTGTACCTTGCCGGGTGCCCGGGAAATTGAAATCTTAAATTCCTCAAACTCTGGGTTGATCGGGGGAGAAGACTTTTCTCTCCGTCACAAATCAGGATCACACGGAGATATCTACCGCGCGGCGGCTGCGACGGTTTCTTTTTTGCGGGCTTCTTTCCAGAGGGCGATGTAGGGCTTGAGGTCGTCCATCATTTTGGCGAACTGGGTGAGGTCGAGGGATTGGGCGCCGTCGCTGATGGCGCGCTCGGGGGAGGGGTGGGCTTCGACGATGAGGCCGTCGGCGCCGACGGCGACTCCGGCGCGGGCCAGGGCGGGGACGAGGCTGCGCTTTCCCGTGGCGTGGCTGGGATCGAGGATTACGGGGAGGTGCGTGAGTTCGTTGAGCACGGGGATGGCGGAGATGTCGCAGGTGTTGCGGGTGGCGGTTTCGAAGGTGCGAATGCCGCGTTCGCAGAGGATTACGTCGGGATTGCCGTGGGCGACGATGTATTCGGCGCTCATCAGGAGTTCCTTGATGCTGCTGCTGAGGCCGCGCTTCAGGAGGATGGGACGGCCGCATTTGCCGAGCGCCTTGAGGAGCATGAAGTTTTGCATGTTGCGCGCGCCGACCTGCATCACGTCGGCGTACTGCGCCACCAGGTCCACGTCGCGGTCGCCCATTACTTCGGTGACGATCGCGAGGCCGGTGGCCTTCTTTGCTTTCTGCAGGAGCTTCAGGCCTTCTTCTTCCATGCCCTGAAAGTCGTACGGGGAGGTGCGCGGCTTGAAGGCGCCGCCGCGGAGGAACTTCGCGCCGGCTTTGGCTACCGCTTCGGCGGAGCGCATGATCTGGTCTTCGCTTTCGACAGAGCACGGCCCGGCGATTACGGCGAACTCGTCGCCGCCGATTTCCGCGCCGTTGACCTTGATGCGCGTTTTCCCCGGGCGAAACTCCTTGCTTACAAATTTATACGGCGCGGTGATGCGCACTACCTTTTCCACC
>DATHMM010000211.1:0-12143 GCA_035487095.1 Candidatus Sulfotelmatobacter sp. | reverse complement strand
CTGGTCAGCTTTATGGATTATGATCTGGGATACTTCGATCTGGAGACCCGCGTGTTGGAACCGCTTGAAAATCCGTTCGGCCCAAAAGTGTTACCTATGTGATCGGTACGTTGTGTAACCCATGTCTCCGGGCTGGACCTGAAAAGAATGGCGGGGACGACGAGACTCGAACTCGCGACCTCTGCCGTGACAGGGCAGCGTTCTAACCAACTGAACTACGTCCCCGCGGGGTGTTACTGTCACTAACGGATGGTGGGCAGTGCAGGGCTCGAACCTGCGACCTCCTGCTTGTAAGGCAGGCGCTCTAACCAACTGAGCTAACCGCCCTCTGCTCACATTTCTCCATGCTACAGGAAGCCCGCCGCATCGTCAACGAAACGCCGCGCTTTTTCGTTTTTGCCCCTGTTTTGCAAACCGCGTCCGCACCCGCGGTTGGTTGCGAAATCTTCGCGCTCCCAGTAAACTCAATGTCTTGCTGTAGGTCAAAGGAACATCCCAGAGATGCTGCTGAACCGCGATTATGTGGGCCACATGGCCTCCCAAGTGGTCAAGAAACTCGTCGAAGACGAGCAAGTCGCCATCAAGGAAAAAGACGTTGAGCCGGTGATCCTGAAAGTGCGCACCCGCATGATGGAAGAGATCACCATCGAGGACAAAATCAACGAAGAAGTGCGCACCATCCTCACCCAGCACCAGGACGAAATGCGCCGCGCCGGAATCTCCTACCAGGACATGTTCAAAAAGGTGAAGGGGCAACTGGCGCGCGACCGCAAATTGATTTTGCGTTGAGCTTTTCCCGAATTTGCAGCGGCAACCAGACAGGGGCGAAACACTAGAATGCGATTGACCCGCGAAAAAATCGTGCGCATCTCCCACCAGATCGTGGACCTGCTGGTGCAGACCAATGAAGTCGAATTCATCGAAGACCGCGACACCATCCGCCAGCACATGGTCCAGACCATGACCAACATCCTGCGCGAGGAAGAAAAAATCGAGGTCGAAGTCCGCAAGAAAATCTCGTCGCAGAAAAAAGAAATTCTCGAAGGCAGCGAAGAGTGGGACGTCCTTTTCCGCAAATACTATTCCGACGAACTGCGCCGCGCCGGCATCGCCGCCGCCCCCGAAGAGCACCAGAAAGCCGGCCACGGCGGCCACCGCTAACCCGGCAAGCCGTTCTCCCCAATATCCAGGTAGCGCCGGCTTCCAGCCGGCACGCCGCCCCCACAAACCAGTGTGGGTTATGCGAGACGCACTTTGCTCGGTGACGGCGCGAATGCCTTGCTTCGCAGCAGTATTCGGAACGTCAAGCCATGGGTTATGAGAAGGAGAGGCACGTAGGCAGCCAAGATGAAATAACCAGCGCCTAACAAGCCTGGGGTCTCCGGGAGCGATATGCGGCTTCCCAGGTAAAAGGCCAAGAGCAGGTCGGCAGCTCCGAATATATTGAAGACCCAGGTCAGCGCCGTCCCCGTGCGGGTTCCCAGCGTGGCCAGAGCGAGCAAAGCCAGAACGGCGGTTATGAAATCACCGTAAGCTACCGGTTGAGCAAATGCTGCCGGCAACTCTGCGGATACAACTCCCGGGACCACAAATGCCAATCCGAGGAACCTGAACCCATGCAGCAGCAGGATGGGCTTCAGATTCTCGGGACTCGGGCGTTCCCTCAGCGCTGGCCAAATATAGTGCCACGCTACTGCTCCCCAAACAGCCAAGCCGAACGCTGAACTGACTGCGAACAAAACTGGAAATGGCATGATCGATCCTTTCCGGCGCAATTCGCGCTACCGCTTCTTGAAATGGTACCACTGGGTACCACACAGTTTAGACGCGGTCACAGGAGAAAAGTTGCATCCGCAAGCATGAAATTCGGTGCACCCTTGCGCTCATGGTGGTACTATACGGTACCAGGATCGACAAGGAGAGGGCGATGGCCAAGGCATCGAGGTCGAAACGCCGCCGGAAAGAGGGCGACGAAGCCGCGGTGCGCGCACGCATCCTCGACGCGGCCTTCAGGGCGTTCATGAAGAGCGGTTACGCAACGGCCAGCATGCTGGAAATCGCGACGCGCGCCCGCGTTTCGAAACGAGAACTTTACGCGCTGGTTGGCAACAAACAGGAAATGCTGATCGCCTGCATCAGCCGGCGCGCCAGGCGATTCAGCGCGCCGGCTAACCTGCCCGTACTGCGCGATCGCGAGACCCTGAGGCAGGTGCTGGCTTCTTTCGGGACGACGTTCGTCCGCGAGGTAAGCGATCCCACGGTCATTGCCGTATTCCGGCTGGCGATCGCCGAGGTGCTCCAGGCCCCGGAAGTGGCGCGTGCGCTCGACTCTACAGGCCGCCAGGCAGGCCGCGCGGCCCTGCGCAAAATCATGGCCGAGGCCCAGGCATCCGGACTGCTCACGGGCCATCCAGCCGAACTTGCCGAGCAGTTCGGCGGGCTGCTCTGGCGCGATTTGCTGGTCAGCCTGCTGCTCGGCGTCGTCAAGCGCCCGAGCCCCCGCGAAATTGCGGTGCGCGCCCGCAACGCCGCAGCCGCTTTCCTGCAGCTTCATCCGCTACCGAAATGACGCGCCAGCCTGTTGACACCCCACTTGGCCCACCCCCTCCTCTCCCATGGGACACTAGCTTTTGCGAATGGCGGAAAAAGGGGATAGTATCGGCCTATGACCGTGCAATGGAAGCGGTACATCGTGAGCGACCCGGAAGTCCTGCGAGGCAAGCCCCGGATCAAGGGGACGCGGATTCCTGTCGGCCTGGTGTTGGGCTACCTGGCGGCGGGGAAGACTGCCGCAGAGATTGTGGCTGAATTTCCCGATCTCACCGGTGAGCAAATTGCAGCATGTCTCGATTATGCGCGGGAATTATCTGAATTTGAGGCTGTCGTCTGATGGCCTTGCCGGGTGCCCCAGGTTCCGGTGTTTGGTACCTGGGTCTTGGGTCACTCTTTAACTCTTTAACTTTTTAACTTTTAGCTTTCAATTTTTAACTGGTGGGTGGCCTCAGCCACCCACCGCTAGATTTGGGTCCCCCCCTGCTACTGCTTGTCGTAGACCGCGACGGTGGAGACCATCTTTCCACTCGAATCGGTTCCCTCGGTGGTGACGGTGCGAGTTTTGCCGTCGGCGGAGAGGACGATGCGACCGGTTATAAGAACCTTCGTGCCCTTCTTGACGGTGAACGCCAGCGTGTGATCATCGATTTTCGTGACGGAGCGCGCGTCGGAAGTGGAATCGCCGGGTGCCCCAGGTTCCGATGTTCGGTACCTGGGTCTTGGGTCACCCTGTAACTTTCAACTTTTAACCGGTGGGTGGCCTTAGCCACCCACCACTTGATTTGGCTATCCCTGCTACTGCTTGTCGTAGACCGCGATGGTGGAGACCATCTTTCCACTCGAGTCGGTTCCCTCGGTGGTGACGGTACGGGTTTTGCCGTCGGCGGAGAGGACGATGCGACCGGTTATAAGAACCTTCGTGCCCTTCTTGACGGTGAACGCCAGCGTGTGATCATCGATTTTCGTGACGGAGCGCGCGTCGGAAGTGGAATCGCCGGTGACCGCGTAGTCTTTGCCGTCATACTTGCCCATCCATTCGTTGTGCATCGGTTTGCCGGCGGCGTCGGTGCCGTCGATGGTAACCATGATGTTGTCGCCCATGGTCGCGTAGACAACCATGGAGTTTTTCGCCGTTCCCGGGGCGAGTTTCGATTTCATTTCGTTCAACTTCCAGGTGCCGATAAAACCGTCGGCGGCGAGGCATACTGCGGCGCCGACGAAGCCCAGTGCCAGAGTCATGGCGATAGCTTTTACTTTCATATTCCCTCCTGAATGTGAATCGTCAAAAGGCTGAGGGTCGGGCGGTTGGGCAAATTCTAGCGCCGGGAAGAGTCCGGGGCAACCGAATGGCCGGTCGCCCTCTCCCACCACATTTCCCACCCCGTTCGAACGTCAACTCCAACCGTACGCATCCGTTCGAACGCCAGCGTAACTCTCTGTAACTTGTCAGAGTCTTATCGAGCTGCTAACTATTCTCCATGAGCAACCACCTATGACAAAAAGACCAGACGCATCCTACAACCTCTGCACCTTCAAATTTGCCAACGGCAAATTCTGCACCATGCCCGCCCATCCAAGTTACGAAGGCCTCTGCCTCAACCACGCCACCATCCACCGCCGCACTTTCCACCGCGAAGACGATCTCGTCAAGGAACTCGCCAGCCCCGCCGGCGATTTCATCACCCAGATTGATATCAATCACGTCCTCGGCAAACTCTTCGAGGCACTCGCCGCCAACCGCGTCTCTCCCAAACGTGCCGCCACCCTCGCCTATATCGGCCATCTCCTGATGCAATCCCAACATGGCGCAAGAAGGGAAGCCAGCAACTGGTCCATCGAATCCAAGGTCCTCTCCAAACTAATCGACATCAAATACCCTACCGAGCCTCCTCCCAACTCTGCCTCCCCTGGGGAGCCCGCTCAACCATCTCCCTCCCCGTCGCCAACCCCCAAATCCCCGCCCAAATCCTGATCCACCCCTCCCCATGCCTTCCCACTCCGCCTTCCCCTCTTCCTCAGCGCACTCTGCGCCCTCAGCGTCCTCTGCGTTAAACGCATTTCTCCCCTCTTCCCTTTTTCCCCGTAACTCCAACGCCTCCCCTGCATCCACGCACCAGGTCGATAACTCCTTTCCCTCCCCTACATCCGCAAAAACAGGGGGGTGTCCCCTCCCCCAAAAATGTCGGCGCGCCGACATTTTTGATTTTTCCCCATATATTTCGCACTTTCTCAAAACGAGTGATCGTGAGAAGGCCATCCCAACTGCCGCGTTTACGCGCCACGGGGGAGCGACTATAATGGCGCGCATGAGTTCGCCGGCACGAGGGCATCGCCATACTCACGGCCACGGCCAAAAGGCGCACCGGTGCAGCTTTCTTCCGGACCGCCAGGATCTGTACGTCCGCCTCGGCACGGTCACGGTGTTCGTGCGGGATCAGGAACGAAGCCTGCGCTTCTACCTGGATAAGCTGGGCTTTGAATTGGCGCTCGACGCCGACTTGCCTTCCGGCGCCCCCCGTTTTGCCGTCTGCCCACCGGATGGAACCGCCGTTCTTATGCTTGTCGCGCCCAGGCCCGGCTCCGAGGAATATAAGCTCATCGGACGCCCGACCCAGATTGCGTTTCTAACCGAAAATGTGGAGCGCAAGTACCAACAATGGTGCGAAAAAGGCGTTGTGTTTCCGGAGCCGCCGCAAGCGCAAGGCCGGGCGGGTAAGTCCGCAACGTTTCTCGACGTGGACGGCAACTCCTTCCAGCTCGTTGAAAACGAGGCCGCCGTGCGCGAAATCGAAGAGCAGCGTCGCGAGCACGCCGAGCGGCTCGAAACCGAACACACGGCGGCGCTGGAACTGGAAACCGCGAGAGAAGTGCAGGCGCGCCTCCTTCCGCAGACGCAACCCGAAGTCAGCACGCTGGAATACTGCGGCCTGTGCATGCAGGCCAGGACCGTCGGCGGCGACTACTACGATTTCTTCACGCTGGGCCGCGACCGCTTCGGCTTCGTGATCGGCGACATCTCTGGCAAAGGGACGCCCGCGGCGCTGCTGATGGCGAATCTTCAGGCGCACCTGCGCAACCTGTGCTCCACGTATTCGAGCCGCCCGTATACGCCCTTTGCCGTGGAGCAGCCGCAGCGCCTGCTGCAAGCCGTCAATCAACTTTTCTGCGAGAACACGGCGGCCCGGGCGTTCGCCACGCTGCTCTTCGTCGAATACAACGATGCGACGCGCCGCTTGCGCTACGTGAATTGCGGTCACCTTCCCGCCCTGATTCTGCGGAACGATAATGCGCTGGAAACGCTGGACGCCACCTGCACGGTGGTCGGCCTGTTCGATCGCTGGGAGTGTGAGGTCGGGGAGAGCCACCTCTCGGCCGGAGACACCTTGGTTATTTATACTGACGGCGTCACCGAATCCTTCAACGAGGAAGAGGAGCAATTCGGGCAAGAGCGCCTGATCGAATCCTTGCGCCGCAATCGAGAACTGGCCGCACCCGCGCTGCTGCGCATGATCGTCGAAGAAGTCCGCAGCTTCAGCCCGCAAAAGCAGCACGACGACATCACCCTGATCGCCGCAAAATGCCGGTAAAACAGAAATCGGCGAAGGATTCACGGCGGAAGAGTTGAGAGAAAGATAACGCAGAGACGCGGAGGACGCCGAGGTACACAGAGAAGAGAAAAAAAGAAGCGCTGGCAGGGAAGCCAGCGCTAGGTGGATTTCTTGGAATGGGTTGCTTGAAGCAACAGCCCGCTACTGGTTTAGTCGGAATCCGGGCGGCGCTTTAGTGTGGGGCGATCGTCGTCGGAGCCGTCGCCACTGGTGGTGGCGTTGGGATCGCCGGACTTCTGCTTGTCAGTCTGCTCGGTCTTGGTGCGCAGGCTGGGCTTGCCGGGTTGGTTGTCCTGCACCTTCTTGGCAAACATGACGTTGCGGAGGCGGCCCTTCACGGAATCGAACTCGGAAGTGGTGACGATGTACTCGTCTTTATCCGGCAGGATGCGCGCGATTTCTTTTTGGGCGAGCTCAATGCGCTCCGGCGTCGGCGGATGCGTGGAGAAGAATTTCGGAATCGTGCCCGGGCGGCGCTTTTCGTCGGCCTGGATGCGCTCGAAGAAGGTGACGTACGCGTTGGGATCGTAGCCGGCCTTGTACATGTACTGAATGCCGAGGAAGTCGGCTTCACGTTCGGCATCGCGCGAGAATTTCAGGAAGGTGAGAGGAATCGCCAGGTTCATGCCCTGGTAGATGCCGTAACCGGCCCAGCCATAGGGCACAACGATCATAGCCGCCATCGCGCCGAGCTGAATGAGTTCACCCTTGGTGGCTTGCTTGGTGCCGTGGCGCGCGGTGACGTGCGAAATTTCGTGGGCCATCACGCCGGCGAGTTCGGACTCTTCCTGGGCGCGGAGAATCAGGCCGCTGTTGACGTAGAAGAAGCCGCCGGGAAGCGCAAAGGCGTTAACTTCGTCGGAGTCGATGACCTTGATGGTGAAGGGCACCTGGGCATCGGAATTGCGGACGAGGTTTTGGCCGACGCGATTGACGTATTCGGTGACGACGGGATCGTCGATGAGCTTGGAGCTGCGCTCGACTTCCTGAGCCAGGGCTTTGCCGAGCGCGATTTCACGCTCGAGCGAGTAGAAGTTCATGCCCTTGCCGACGTTGCGATTGCCGATGGCGTCGACGTCTTCCTTGGAATTTTTCGGGTGAACCGTTTTGCCCGGGTCGGCAGACGTATCAGATGCTGCGGGCTGTGCCGCGGGGGCTGCAGCCGGAGCAGGATCGGGAGGGGGCGGCGGAGGCGGCTGCTTGCTCAGTGGAATCGGGGAAGCCGACTGAGATTGGTCGGGAGCCTGCGTTTGGCCTTGCTGCGGCTGCGCTTGGGTCTGAGTCTGATTCTGAGTCTGATTCTGAGTCTGGGTTTGCGGCTGAGCCTGGCTCGGAGGATTTGAAGACGGGTTTTGCGAGGAGGCTATGGCCGGAAATGAAACGATACCCGCGGCAAGAACAAAGGCCAAAAGGAATTGCGAGGATTTACGCATGATGCCTACCTCCGGGGTCCGGGACCCAGTATACACCCCTGCGCGGCAAGGGGGTTATCTTTGTTCTAGGATGTGAAATGGGGTGCGAAGGTTTCCTAAGAGTTCAAGAAAAAGAGGAAGATGGAGCACCCCAGGGGCTGGAACAGTTGACAGTGGCGGGCGGGGTACATAGAGTCAATGGCGAGAATATGAGTGCACGGAAAATTCAGATAGGGCAGTTGTGGAAGAAGAAGGATAACGGGGACACGTTTCTGGTGACCCGGGTCTATACCGAGGCCCTGAGCACGTTTGTGGTGCTGAGAAAATCGGGCTCGGAAGGGGAAAGCCTGGTCCGGGTGAAGGCGGAGCGCACGCCGGAAGGTCAGGGGCTGCCGGGCTTTGTCCCCGCAGTGGAGGACGATTCGGTATAGGAGCGACTCCAATAGGGCGAGTTTGAACGGGGTCCCGCACGGCGGGGCCCCTATTTTTTTTTGCCCTGAGATTAGATGGAGCGCACCCGTAGGGCGACGATGTCGTCTGTAGACAAAGGCTCTTTCTGGTGGAAGGGCTCGCCGTATTTGACGCCGATGAGTTGGCCGTGGTGGCGAGCGAGGAGATCCATACGATTGTCGAGCTCGTCGATGGCGAGGAAGACGCGCTGCTTGCGCTCGCTTTTGGCGGGGCGGAATTGTGAGCCGTAGGCGAGGATGGCTTTACGGCGCTGGGCGTATTCCCGGGTGATGTCCACGATGAAGGTGGGCGGCATCCCCTCGAACGAAGTGGCGTAAAGAATTTTGAAAGGGCGATGTGGTTCGCCGGTAAGGGGGAGTCGCTTGAGGCCGGCGAGAAAGCAGCCTTCGTAGCCGAGAGAGGAGGTGTGGTAATGATCGGGGTGGCGCGCTTCCCAGTAGGGGAGGATGACGGTGTGGGGGCGCAGGTCGCGGATGACTTGGGCGAGGCGCATCTTGTGCTGGCGAGAGGGCTGCACGTCGGAATCGGGGACGCCTAGATTTCCACGCCAGGAGACTCCCAGAATTTTTGCGGCGAGCGCGGCCTCTTTGGCGCGGGTTTCAGGAGTGCCGCGCGTGCCCATCTCCCCGGCGGTGAGATCAAGGATGCCGGTCGTGTAGCCCTTGCGGGCCATTTTGATGAGCGTGCCGCCGCAGGTGAGTTCCACGTCGTCGGGATGGGCGGCGATGGCGAGAATGTCGAGTTTCATCGAGAAGCCTCGGAGGAATCTTGGAAATTGTAGCATCGGCGGGCGGAGCCGGGGCTGCCGGCGACGAAAACATACTCCTTGCGATTGTTTCGGGACCTTACTATTTTGGATGGCAAATCCGCGCCCTCCCTCTCGCCCGGGTTGGATCCCGGTTGCAGGCGGATATCCGCAGGTCAACAGGAGAAAAATATGAAACTAAGAAGCATTTATGTCGTGTGTGCACTCGCGATTGCTTTGGTTTTCATGGGAGTAACGTTCGCACAAAAGCCGGTAATGAACATTGACCCGGGCAGGCACCCGAACCTTGCCGCGGCGCAGCATCATATCGGCGAAGCGTTTGCAAAAGTGCAGGAGGCGCAGCAAGCGAACAAGGACGAGTTGGGCGGTCACGCGGAAAAGGCGCTCGAGCTGTTGAGCCAGGCCGATCATGAATTGAAGGAAGCGGCGGAGTTCAAGGACCACCACAAATAAGAATTGTCGGAGAGGATTTCCGATAGCGGCAATAAACGGCCCGCCTGCGAAAGTGGACGGGCCGTTTGTGCGATCACTGGACACCGCCGCCGAGTTAGCGGATAACGAAGCTGGACTCGCGCCAGGCGGTCTTTTTGCCGGTTGAGTCGGAAGCCTGGACATGCAAGCGGTAGCGTCCGGGCGGCAAATTTCCGATGGGAATTTCGCCGGAGAAGGGAATGATGCCGGTTCCTGTTTGGCTAGCTGAGGCCACAGGGCGAATTCCGGCATCCAGTTGAAGTTCGCCGGATTCGCCATTCAGCAGCTTGACCTGAAACATGGTGTCGGTCGCCGCCGACCGTTCATCAGGACCAAGATAAATTTCGAAAAAACTGAACAGGTGTTCGTCGCGCGAGAACCGTATGTCTGCCGCGGGCGAAAATTCGACGCCGTTTCCGCTCAATGGAACATACTGGGGCGCGCGGGCGGCGGCTTCCTGACCTTCCGGCAAAGTTTGTATTCGTTTGCAGAGAACAATTCCGCTGACGCCAAGACCCTGCCTGGACGCGTCTTCCACCCGCAGTGGCCTCCGCACGCGGCCGAACTTCTCTCCGTCCGTCACAACCACCTGCAATTGGTAATTCCCGGGCGGCAGGTTCACCTGAGTCGTGTAACGGTTTGGGATTCCCGCCAATTCCCAGTCGTTCAGGAATTGCCGGTCTGGAGGCAGCGGGCCGCGATAGAAATTCCAGAGTGCCGTGCTGGCCGTATCACTGAAGCGCGTCACTTCGGTCCCATCCTGATCGTAGACAATACCGAGGACCGCAACATTTGCGTAGAGGTTGACGCCTTTCCATTTGCGTTTTACGGCGCCCCACGGGAATTCGACGGCGACCTCCAGATCACTCGCGCCAGTTTCATTGAAGAGCGGGTTCACCTCAGCCAGGACGGGTAGGTTTCCGTCTGCACTGGAAGCGGCGTAGCGTTCCATTTCTCCACCGAGCGCGGTTCCTTTCAGCGGGTCGGAAAGCGGGTGCGCGGTGTTGCAGTACGATTCGCGCGCGTAAACGGTGGCGTGATGCCGTTTCACCTTTACTTTGATTTGGTGGCAGACGCCATCGAGAGACGGTGCGGGGATGTAGGAAACCAGGTAGACGTTGAACGGTGAGACGCCGGAGCCCATGCTGGATTGCGGCCGGAGATCCGGGCTGGACCAGATTCCGCGGGGAGTCGTGGAATATTCGAGATGATGAGAGACGTTGTCGCGAACGTCGCGGATGCGCGGCGCGTCCAGGGCGACACGCTGGATCGGACGTTGCATGCCATCTTCGAAGACCTGGAAATCATTTTGAGAGAGGTCGCTAATCACCTCGTCTTCTTGATAAAGGGAGTCCCGGTCCATTCGGAAGTGCGACCGGTCAAGCACCACCACCGGGACGACAACCTCGATCGCATTCACGCGGATGGGGGTTCGATCTGCGCTTGCTGCGGGAGGGACCGGCGCATCATTGGCAAGAATGGCTTTGCCGAGGAGCAGAACGACAGCCAGTTTCTGAAGTCCCGAAACGATCAATTTGCGCCCGCGCCCCATAATGTGGCTCCGTCTCGCCAGCACCCGTGGTACGTGGGAAAATCCCGACGATGATAGACGCTAGGTTAGGCCCGGGCGTCGTCGGTGCAAAGATACTCAGAGGCCAAACCTTGGCGGACAGTTCCTTCACAGCAATAGATGGAAGTGGAGCGTGCGGAGTTGGGATTTTTTCGGGGAATTTTGAAGGGGCGTGTTCCGGATTGGGGCAATTAGGGAGGTGGGGGCGGAAGACGGGGGCGGGTTGGTCGGCTCGACATAAGACGTAAAAGCGGGAGCTTCGCTCCCGCACTCAAAAGGGGAGTGTGTTAGTTTGTGGGGATGAGCGACTTGGGGAAATTGGCGGGGCGGGTGGCGCTGGTTACGGGCGCGGGGAAGCGCCTCGGCCGCGCGGTGGCGTTGCGTTTGGCGAGCGAGGGTGCGGATGTGGCGGTGCACTACGGGAAGTCGGAGGCGGAGGCGCGCGAAGTTGTCGGCGAAATCGAAAAGATGGGGCGGAGGGCGGCTGCGTTTTCGGCGGAACTGACAGATGTATCCGCGATCCAGAAGCTGGTGCAGAGCGTGGCGTCGCGATTCGCGCGGCTGGATATCTTGGTGAATTGCGCGGCGAATTTCGTGGAGACGAAGTTTGGCGAGACGAACGAGGCGACGTGGGACGCCTCGATGGACACGAATCTGAAGGCCGCGTTTTTTTGCGCGCAGGCTGCCGCGCCACACCTGGCGAAGAGCGGGCGCGGGGTGATCATCAATTTTGCCGACATCGGCGGTTTGCTGGGATGGACGGAGTTTTTGCCTCATTCAATATCGAAGGCGGGCGTGATCATGTTGACGCGAATTTTGGCGAAGGAATTGGGGCCCGCGGTGCGCGTGAACGCGATTGCGCCGGGAACAATTACGATGCCGGGCGATCCGCCGGAGTGGGAGAGGGATTTTATCCGGCGGGCGCCAATGCAGAGGACGGGGCGGCCGGAGGAGATTGCGGACGCGGTGATGTATCTGGTTGGAGCGGAATTTGTGACAGGGCAGGTTTTGGTGGTGGATGGGGGAAGGACATTGTGAGGGGAAAGTTTTTAGTCATAAGTCATAAGCTGACAGCCTGGAGCCCACAGTTTTTGGCTTTAGGCTCACAGCTTACGGCTTAGGGATCACGGCGAAGAGCACAGTCAAGAGCACTGTCTTAGCTCCATAATTCTGTCACCCCTTAACGGCAACGTGAAAATGTCACCCCATGAGACAGGAGACATTCACGTTGAGTCAGAAGGAACTGCAGCGAGTGAGCGTAATCAGTGCATGCATCAAGGGAGACATGGCGT
>DATHMM010000210.1:0-14656 GCA_035487095.1 Candidatus Sulfotelmatobacter sp. | reverse complement strand
TAATCACATGGCTCATCATTGGGTGACACGCCTTGGCATATGCGCTCGAGGTCTGGGCCTTGCGATTCATCCAATTCTTCAAACATCCGCACACCTCGAGGCGGAATTATACGCTCGTATTTCTACAATCCGAGTCAAGATTTGTGCCCTTACTTCCGATTCGTTGAGATGCTCCTCTGGCTTGGCCCAACTGCGAGTGGGAGGTCAAACCGAACACATGCGGTCCCAGTACCCACTTTTCCGGTTAGGGCGGTGGCCTCAATGGGTCGACGCAACACCCAGCTCGAACCCAACTTGCAGTGATAACAAAAGCTAAAATCGCTTGCTGGGTTGGATCAGCCAGAACGTTACCTTGGCTAGGTTTTGATCGACTACAGGCAAACAGATCGGTTCTCCCGGGGAAGTATTGTCGAAGCAATGCTTTGGATGGTGTTGCATCGACCGGTTGAGCTGGCACGACTAATCGAGAGTTAGACTGCCACTTCCGGGTGAACTTAGGGATTCCCCTAGTTGTGCACAGATGGAGTTAAATTTAGGGTTGTAGCAGGATTTTCTGCCACGGCTGGATCCGCTAACATACGCGCCCCAAGAGAAACCGGGTTAGGGTGGAGTTGCCGACGACCGTCTTTCTCCTAGGAGTCTTACATGAAAAGGTCCCTAACTCTGCTGGCCGCGCTATTTCTAAGTGCAACGGTCGCCCCCGCTGGCCCCAAACCGAAGTCAGGCAACATTCTTTCGCACACCTCTGTCGAGTGTGGCACAAAGAAATCCAAGAAACAGGACATCGATCTGCTGTGCCAACAGTATGTCGTCCGTTCCGGCACCATCGACTACACGATTCGTCAGCCGAAGCCCTCCGAACAGGCCATCATTCCGCTAAACACGGCAATCGAGTTCAAGCTCGACAAGAATAAAATGAAGTTCAAGGTCGACGGAAAATCGTTCGAATTCATGGTCATCTCCCAGGTCGCTGTACCTTCTCCCGACGCCGCACCGGCCTCTCCCGCTCGTAATGGTCAGTAGTTGAGGTGGCCAACATGTCCATACAGAGAGATTATGGCGTCGCGTGCAAAAACCCGGAGTGCAAGAACGGAATAGCTCTCGGTGAGTACATGACTCGACGCCGGTCCAAAGGAGACCCTATTACCCTCATCAGGTTTACAGCAAGGAAACTTACCTGCCCCAAGTGCCACAAGACTTATCAGTATGACCACAGCGACCTCCGAGAATTTTCGACTAAACGCGGTAACCGGTAAGGTTGGGTATAGTACGAACTTTGCCGGTAAGCCAATCGGCGGGAGTTGGATGAAGATGTGTTGTACACTCGCGAAGTCAAGGCTAACTCAAATTTCAAAGTGCCAGGATATTTACAATGGTTTGGGGCTAGGCAAAGGCCGGGGATTCTCGCGTGCCTGCGGGCAGTTTCCTTAACGCTTCGAAACGGTTTTGGCGTGAGTCAGTTGAATGCCAAGGGAGGATCTTATGAATGGAATCAGGTCGGAGGGTGGGAAGGATCGCTTGAGATTGTTTCTCCCGCTAACGGGGCTGCTATTCGTTTTGCTTTGGGCGATGGCGATCGATGCAAAAATGGCGACAGATTTTAATCCCAATCTGGACTTCACGAAGTACAAGACCTTTGCGTATATCGGCGGAGTAGAATCTCTCGTCAGGATGCAGTTGAATCCAGATATGCTGAACAATCGGATCCACCGCGTAGTGGTGCGTGAACTGTCGGCTAAAGGACTTCGTGAGGTGCAGCCAGAAGAAAATCCGGATCTGGTGGTGCGCTACTGGGTTGAGGCGGAGTCAAACGCGCAGCTGACCGGTACCGCTCATTGGGGCATGTATGGTTCCTACTATTATGGTTATTGGACCGTGATGTACACCACGATGAGTACGCCGGTGACGCACAAAGGCTTGCTTGGAATAGAAATGATTGATGCGAAAGCACGGGAGCTTGCGTGGCGGCTGTTTGTGAGCGAGAAGATCATTCACAACGACCCGGACAAGATATGGAAAACGGCGGACGCAAACATCATCAAGGCGTACAAAAGCTATCCTCCCACGGCAGATGCCATCGAAAAAAAGAAAGCAGAATGGGCCAAAATAGACGCCACCAAAAAGCCCGCACAACCTTAGTGCTTAAATCCAGCTCCTGATTTAGAGCTCGTGCCGGACAAGCGAGTACTAGAATTTCACATGTCCGGTCAGCCGACTTGCCAGGAGTTGACAAGCATTTGGCCTGATCCGAGCGTGTAATCGTGGCGTGCTTGTTCAGTCAAGCGCGTTATCGTGAGTTCCATTGTGCAAGTTGAAGTTGCACAAAAAATCCTGCGACGAATCATGCTGGGAAAGTTTACCGCCGACGCTTTGTGTCGACGCGCTTGGCGGCCACCTTGCTCGTCGATGGGGCGCCTTGCTTCGCCATCTGAGCCGGCCCCGCCTTGGTCATCAAACGCGATTGTTCGTACATCTCGATCCACTTCTCGCTCGAAATCGCCGAGATCAGTTTGCCAATCGCTTCGAGCGGCAAATCGTCCGGCGACTCGAAATGAACGCAACACTTCCCCATGTCGAGCTTCTTCCCCGCCGCCTTGAACGCCGCCTTCAACTGTTCGAGTTGACTCGCACTCCAAAACGCGCCCATCAGGTAGAGCGAGCAGTAGTTCTTCTGCGACGAGACCGCGACGTAGCAGATCGGCTGCTTGTTGTAAGTATCTGGATATCGAGACAGGGGGATCGTCCAGCCGATCGTGCCCCAGACGAGGCACTCATCGTACCCGCGCGGAATGTGCTTGTTCACGAGTGCGCGCACCGTCGCGATCGTCTTCGCGCGATCGGCGGGGAGTGAGGCGATGTATTGCGCGGGCGTCTTGACGTTCGACGGTGGTTTCATGGAATCGTCGTCTTCCCGAACGAAGTGTATCACCGAACGTTTGAAAACCAGCCAGCGGCAGGGGCTGTGAGTATCGCCCTAACGCAACAGCGCTGAGGCCGCCCATAGAACTGGCGCCTGTCCATGAAAATCGCCGGTACGGCGCTTTCTCTCCAAGTAATACTCCAAATCGTTTTTCTTCCCGGTCCCCTCGCAGACGCTGGTCACGTCATCATTCTGATCGATATACCCGGCAACCGCGATCCATCCCTTCCGAGCTGCGGGACCGTAGGTTGTCGCATCGAGCCACCCGTTTTTCACGCCGGTAATCATGGCAAAGCTGAACATCGCCGAACTCGAACTCTCCGGCCAGCTCTCTTCACGATCAATCAACTGCCGCCACATCCCATCCTTTGCTTGGTACTTCAGCAACGCGGCCATCATCGCCTTGTAGCCCTTCAAAATGCGCGCCCGCTGCGGATGATCCGCGGGCAAATCGCGCAGCATCTCCGCCATGCCCGCGGCTACCCATCCGTCTCCGCGCCCCCAGAAAAACGGCACATCGGGAGCATGGTAGAAGAGGCCATTGCCTTGCTGAAGTTTATCCAGGTACGACACCATCTCCAGTGCATCCCGGTCCAGATACTTCCTGTCACCGGTTGCCCGATAGGCCTCTAACTGCAGGATCGTCAGCATATACATATCGTCGATCCAATACCGGGTCTCCGCCGAGAGCCCATCAGGCTGTGGGTTCTCCCATTGCCGGTCGGCCCATGACTGCCCAGAGGCCAGATATTTCGGGTCCCTCGTCTCAATCCCGATCTCCAGGGGAATAATGCCGAAGATCGAGTCGTCCACGTGATGGCGCATCGGTATCCTGGCGGCCTCGGCTCCGCCTAGCATCAGAGGCTCGAACCTATGGATAAGCTTCCCTCGCAGGGCGTCGTCGTGTGTCAACTGAGCGAAGGTGAAGGCTCCGTACCAGGCTGCGGCCTCGCCGTAAAAAATAGCCTGGTCGCCCTGATGTGGGCTGGTGACAAAGTGCTCGGCAACCCGCTTGCCCACCTCTTGCGGAGAACTCCCTGCGGGCCAGTTGTTGAAGAGATCCGTCTGGGCAGCAAGAGGGATAGCCCCAGCCAGTAGCAACGCAAGAACAAAAAGATTAGAAAGAAAGCGCACGATCTTGATTCTCCTTTTCCTGTATCGATTCGACCACCCGATTCCTTACAGGCGTCACACGCTTGCCCCGGAACCGGTAGGGAGCTCGATTATTGCGCTGCCACTGTTTGTAAACCACTGGGTGTCATGCGGGAGTAGACCAGATTTCGCTCGTTTCCATATTCGAGGCTGGTGATTCCCTAGCTAAATATCAAAAACATGCCTTAACACCGACAATTCGGCAAGTGCCTGATTAGCGCGCTTCAGGGACAAGTGGCTCATAGTATCCACATGGGCGATTACCCGCCTTCCCCGGGAGCTGACCAGTGACCCAGTGGACCGGATTTGTCACCGTCGTCACGCTGCTGTATCCTCCGTTCAGAGCCACGCAGTTGGAGGCACCATGGCACAATCCCTAGCACCCCTCGACTCGCTGCTCGTAACTTTCGTCCTCGCCACGCTGGCGCTCGGCCTGCCGATCCTCTTAGTGTTGTCGATCCGTTTTCTGTGGGACCGCAAATTGAATCTCGGCCGTTCGAGAGAACTCGAAAAGCTCATCTGGCAGTTTCACCGAATCGCGAGTGCACTGGAGCAGCAAATGAATTTGTCATTCCCTCCCGTTCAACCGGGGACGGAAGAGCCTAGTGACCTCGCCTATCTCAAGCAGAGTGCATCTCAAACCCACACCGCTATCCAGAGCGTTGCAACATCCAGTGCTGCGGCGCCAGCAACGCCAGAACCTGCCGCCCAACAGCCGGTAACTCCGGAGCAAGCCGCCCAAACTTCTTTTCCTCCTCTTGTGCCTAGAGAGCCCTCCGCAGAGGTTCCACGCGCAGGCGTCAACTCCATGTTTGGCCTCTAGATTCAGTTTTCCCTCGCTCTAGTTTTGACAAGCTGGCAACTGAAGTCCTAATAAACGCGGTAACTGGAAAAGTGGTTACTAGGATCAACATGTCCGGTTTAGGCGACAAATCAGGAGTTGAGTGCCCTTCTTTCCTCGAGCCTTGAGTATGCGATCGCCCTGCTCAAAGAACTATGCCTTCTCGAACTCGCCTCCCCAGCAAAGATGCGCATAAATCCATTTGCATCTCGCCTCCAATTCTTTCATTGTATTGCTATCCAGGAATTCCCTCCTGCGATTGGGCGTTGGAAAGTTGAGGTGGCCTATGAACTCTGCACCTCGCCTCGATACAAAGCCTTTCGCCGTCAAGACAGCGCTGGTGGTGGATGCCGACCCTCAAGTCGAATCTCTGCTTCTGGATTCGTTGAAGCCGGGCCAATGGGTCATCCAACATGCTCCGGACAACCGGTCGGCACTGGTGCAAGCGGAAGGGCGCGCCTTTGACCTCATCCTCACCAGCGAAAAATCCTCTGGCAGCGAGGATGTCGAGCTTTTGCGCAAGCTTCGGCGCGTCCGGCCGCACACCCGACTGATCATTCTCGCCGACGAAAGCACGCCCGCGGACGTCATCGCCTCCATGCGCGATCACGCCTTCAGCTACTTTTCCAAGCCCTACTCCCCCAGCGCACTCACCGAAATGATCCGTATCGCAGCGGAAGGTCCCTGCTGGGACGATGGCATCGAGGTCGTCTCCGCAACACCTGAGTGGATCCGCACCATGGCGCGCTGCACGGTTAATACGGCCGACCGGTTGCTCCAATTCCTCGATGAAATCGCCGATTTGCCTGAAGCCGAAAGACACGCCGTCGCGATGGCCTTCCGCGAAATTCTCTTGAATGCGATCGAGCACGGCGGCCGATTCGATCCGGCAAAGTATGTCGAGATATCCTACTTCCGCGCCAAACATATGGTCGAGTGCCTCGTCAAAGACCCCGGCGAAGGCTTCACCCTGGATGAAATTCCTCACGCCGCCGTCGCCAACCCGCCCGACGACCCTGTCCATCACATGAATTTCCGCGAGGCACGGGGAATGCGCCCCGGCGGCTACGGTGTCTTGCTCGCCAAGCACTTGGTGGACGAGCTTCTCTACAACGAAAAAGGCAACGAAGTCCTGCTGGTAAAATACATTGATCCTACGCGTGTTCAGTCGGCCTGACCCCTCTGGTCTTCGCCCGCTGCAACGCCCCACCAACATTTTTTTCGCGCCAGCCAAGCCGGTCATTTTTCTTGATCATCATGCGGAACCCGTGACCGCAGGTCAGTAGTCAGGAAGAGTAAGAGCTCCTAAGCCATACGTGTCCAAGGGACAGATAGGGCCTAGGACGAATTTATCCGGTTTGCCAACTTACCAGGAGTTGGCGCAGACCAAAGCAGCTGTGAGGAGACAGGCCTCCCGGATTCTTACCGCTCTTCCATTTGAAGAGTTTTGCCGCGGGCAGCTCACCGCGGCGGCACGTTCTTCACGTATTTGTCAAACCAGCGAAGCATCTCGTAGATGAGCTGTTCGTTCGACTCCATTGCTGTATACCAATGCGGTTCATGGGGGAGCATCACCAATCGAGTGGTGCCGCCGTTGCCTCGGATCGCTTCGTAGAGCTTGTGCGCTTGCAGCGGCGTGGTCCCAGGATTGGCGTCTTCCGCGCCGTGCATAATCAGGAGAGGTGTCTTCAATTTGTCCGCGGAGAAAAACGGGGACACCTTCAAATAGACGTCCGTTGCCTCCCAAACCGATCGCCGCTCGCTTTGGAAACCGAAAGGCGTAAGTGTCTTGTTGTAGGAGCCGCTCGTTGCGACACCGGCCCGAAACAAATCGGAGTGGGCCACCAGATTTACGGTCATTAGAGCCCCATGGCTGTGTCCGGTGACACCTATGCGCTCGGGGTCGGCAACGCCAAGCCGCACCGCCTCATCGACCGCGGCCTTCGCATCAGCGACAAGCTGCTCCAGGTAAGTGTCGTAGGCTTTCTTCGGATCACCAACGATCGGGAACGAAGCGTCGTCGATGATCGCGTAACCTCCGAGGAGCAACAGCCGATATTCCGAAAGCTGCGTGAAGGTTTCTTGCGAGCCCACAACCTGGCCGGCTTTCGTCGGGTCGGCATAGTCCAGTGGATATGCATAAAGAATGGTGGGGACGCGTGTGCCCTCCTTGTAGCCCGGCGGCGTATAGAGCGTGAACGACAAGTCCAGCCCGTCGGCGCGCTTGTATTTGATCAAGCGCTTCTTGATCGCCCGTACTTCCGGCGTGGGGTCGGGAATGTGTGTTATCGCTAGGCTCATGGAAGCTAAAGTCCCTTCTCCGGGGGGCACATCAAGGGATTTTCCCAGCGTGCGCGCAAACAAATTCGGCGGATCGGTCGGTGACTGATGCCAAGTCAGAAACGTCCGCGCGTCTGGTCCTTTGAAGGAAAGAAACCGCTCGAAAGAAGTCTTATCGCAGCGAAACAGACGTTCGGATTTCAGTGTCTCGAGATCGAGCCGATCGAGGAACGGCCGATCGCCGTCCGGCGAGGATCCGGTTCCAGAAAGGTAGATGGAATTCCCGTCCTGGCGAATCACCCAGAGTCCGTTCGCGAGCTGGCGTCTTACCGGTTCGCCAGGGTCCGCATACCTCTCATCGGTAGAGAGGTCCCACAGCAGGGCAGGCTTTTTTTGTCGATCATCAACGTCGATGATGAAGGTCCGCGTCCAGTGACGGTTGTCGTCGTACTCGGACAAAAGAGCGATTCTCGGTTGCTCACTCCAGGAGAAGCCAGCATAGCGCTGCCCGGTCCGCGTAATTTCGACAGGTGCGGTGAACGGCGCCTTCGAAAGTACGATCTTGTCGCGCTCTGGGACAGTAACATTCCAATCGCCCTCATCCAGTGCCTCTGCCCAGACCAGCGTCGCTGGATCGGTGGCACGCCAAGAAAAATCCCTCGGGCCTTTCGGAACTCCCTGGATGGGAACGCGATCCGCCAGTGGGAGTGACGCGATGGTACGAGCAACAAGGTGTGCCCGTTCGGTTGTGTCCCAGACCTCAACTTCCCGCGGGAAGCGGTCGTAGGTCGTAACGTATGAGTACGGTTTGTGGATCGCGGTAACCAGTATGTGCTTGCCATCCGGCGCGGGATCGACTGTGTCGTAGTTCGCACGCTTTCCCACAGGCGTGATTGCTGCTGTCGCCGCATCGACGAAGGCGAGCTGTGACACCGCGTAGTAATCGAACAGATCCTCGTCATGCTTGTTGTTGAGCGTGTCTCGGTTTTCGTACGTGCTGCTCTGTCCCTTTTCGCCCTCAGATTCCTGGATGCTCGGACCAATCGGCATGATCGGTTCCGGCGGCGGCGCGCCCATGCCCTTAGGCACCAGTTTCACGACGAGTGTCTTCTGGTCTGGCATCCATGTGATCGTGTCGTTGAACATTGGATTCAGGCGCGCTCCAGGCACTTGACGAACCTTGCCGGTGGCGGCATCGCCGATCCACAGCTCGACTGTATCCAGTGCGATATTCACGAACGCGAATCGCTTTCCGTCAGCGGCCCAGATCGGGCTGCCCGGGCACGCGCCCTCGGGAAGAACGACATGAATCTGCGCGCCATCGGCGATGTGCACCAAGTCGAACCCCGTAGCGCAGGGTGTGATGCCGTATCCGCCGGGGGTGTCGTGCCTGCTGTGATTTCGTGGCTCAACGCGTACACCCGCAAGTCGTAAGAAGGGGGTGGCCACGCGAGAAATCGACGGGTAGTCCTGCCAGGACACCAGCAAAATGTTGTCGTGCGTCGGGCTTAGCCGGGGTACCGGCGGAGAGGGTGCGCGCATGACAGCTAGAATGTTTTTCGGCGGTTGGTTATATCCGGATGTGCCCTGGATCGGAGCTGTCGATTTTGCGGCCGCATTCGGCAAGGATGAGGTTGACTGCGCTGCTATGGGCACTGACGCCGCGCAAGCAAGCAGCGCCCAGGCCAAAAGACAGTTCAAGGCTTTCTGGATTGGCATAAATTGCCTCCGCTTCATTTCACCGGGAAAACCATGACACAGAGCGTAATTGTATGGGTTTGGGCACGATGCTTGGCTGGCACGTACACTGAAAAGTCTGCCAGTCGCCGCACATGTTAGGTTGCCACCAGAGACAAGTCAACGAGGAGAGGAGAATAGCGAGTCCAAGTTTTGATTAACGCTGTAACCGTCTATGTGAAATTGACAAGCCGCCATACGCGTGGGGGGCCCCATCACACGGCGTGGCAAAATAACTCGGATAGGGCACTGGACAATTGAGGCGGCTAAACGGCCAACACATACTTTGCGAGTGGGCTGATGCGAGAGAGCGTTTCAGGCTGCATTCGCGCAGGCAGGTTTTCCCCCGACTCTGCTTCTCGGCGGATATAGGCGCCCTGGATGGAGCGTCGAGGCTCGTCAGAGCGATTCACTGTGTGTCCATGCCAAACCGAGCCGTTGAATAGCATCATGGAACCCGCCGGACCGCAAGCCAGAACTTGTCCTGGATAGTCTGCCTTCCGGTCTCCAAGAAGGGCCGGCGGAACGTCTGACCAGAGGTGTGAGCCCGGCACAAATCGAGTCGCACCGTTGTCGCTTCGGAACTCGTCGATCATGAAAATGAAACCGACCATTGTCCAACCGCGACTGTCGCGCTCGTAATCGACATGGAGATCCTGGGCCGGCAATCCTGGCTGCAACGTCCGAGCATGCATCGTGCTAAGCCTGAATGGTTTGTCGATGATGCAACAACAAGCCTTGAGAACTGGCGGATGCAGGTACAGCCTGTCGAACTCTGGGCCGCGATTAACAAAATCTCTGACACGAGTAGTTGAACTTCCTATCTTGACGTCATCGGGGATGGCGTCCTTTACGACTGCGTCATAAGTAGCTGCCAACTGCGCGAGTTCATCTGCTGGTATCGGGCCCGGAATGATGGTAAAGCCAACCTCATCTAATTCCTGACGATTATTGGCAGAAAGATCAAAGCCATTCATCTTGCTCAAGAAGTCCTGCACTAGCATGTCCTCCTCGCCGTGGCGCGCTTCTCACAGGCAATAATATCGCAGGCTCGCTCAAGTATTCGCCAATCGACTAACTAACGTCTGAGGCTTTCGACCAAGTCCATGATAGACGCGGTTACCGGAGAAGTGGAGGCTTGTACCCGCATTTCCAGTTTGCCGACTTCAGACATGTCCAGACATGTCCAATTTTGGACAGACAGAGTTTAAGCGACAGTTATACCGTTCGGGTGAAAACTGATAGTCGGAAAGAGGCCCGCGATGGCTGTCTCCGGAGTGCCTCCGAGGTCGCTATCGCGGGCGTTGATATTGATGGACTCATGCGCTTGTTCCGTCTGCTAGCAAGCTCCGTTTCGTCCGCCAAAACTCAGCGTCGACAAAGAGTGCACCGGCTAATCGACCTGTGTTGAGGAAACCCTTTCTCGATACCTGGTTAACGCCGTTACCGGAGAAGTGGAGGCTTGTACCCATGTTCCGGTGCTCCGACTTACTAGGTATTTTTTCTTGACTTCCCCTTTTATAGAACTTATCAGGAGCTAGCAGGCCGCCGAACAGGATTCGATTGCGCTCGTTGTTCGACTGCAAGGCACTGCACCGGCGCGGAAGCGCATTACCAACCGCCAAAGATAAAAGCTACGACGGAATAACGGGGTAAGACCTGTTAGCCGCAAAGCCGCTCCGAGCCTACCCACAGCTGAGCCAGATCTCTGAGGTTGTGCTTGTGTTTCCGAGTTACCAAGTATTCTTTCCCACCTTTTACACACAGCCTGTACTCTCCAGTCGGTAAAGGTTGGATCACCTCCACGGCCGAGATATTCACGACGACCGAGCGGTGGATGCGAATAAAACCGTAGGGCTTGAGCTTCTCCGCCATGGACGAGAGGGACTCGTGCACCAGATAGGGATTAGGCCGGTGTTGCAACGAGACGTAGTTTCCTTCGGCTTGTACTGCCACGATGTCGGCCAAATCCAAGAAGAGGATGCTACCCTTTGCCTTGAACGCGATTCGTGGCACGTCGTCCCCCTGGGCGAGATTGGCGAGGCGCCCGAAGAGACCTCAGCCACCCCACGATGTTTGTGATTCCCACTTCCAACACCTTCGCATCTTGAGCATTCTTTGCTAACGCGCCGTAGCCCTCGACCATGGCGATCAGAAAGCTGGCAGCTTGGTCTGGATTCAAGCCGCGGCGAACAGTTCCCTGGGACTGCCCTTTCCGCAAAAGCGCGGCAACGCCATCCTGCCAGGCAAGGAAAATCGTCTCGAGTCGCTTGCGGAAAGGCTCGTCCAGTGGAGACATTTCCTGTGCCAAATTGAGGAGTGGACAACCAACTCGAACGTCTGCGGGCCGAGCTGGTAACCTCCGGACAATGCCGATCAAAATGTCGATGGGTTGCGCGTCGCGGAGAAGAGGACGGAGCCACCGGTCGCGAACAAGTTTCGCGACGATCTCTTCGACGATGGCATATCCCAGGGCTTCTTTGCTGTCAAAGTGGTGATAGAGCGCTCCCTTGGTGACATTCGTGGCGGCGAGAATCGTGTCGATGCCCGCGCTCTGGAAGCCTGATCTGTGGACTTCCCGAAAAGCCGCTTGGAGCAGGCGTTCCCGTGTACGCTCCGGGTCACGAAGCCTTCGCTTTCTCTTGTGAACAGCCAACATACCGACGAGTATGTATGTTAGCTATTTGAAAGTCAATCAAAACGACCTGCCCAACTCTTAGCTGCCCGGCGTTCTCGAATTTTGTAACCTCTTGCCAGTGCGTGTATGAAAAGCTGGAGAAACAGTCGCTTTAGTGGTTTTGGAATCGTCCAAGGATGTTGTTAGCCCGCCACTCGTTTTCGGATGCCGAAGGCTTGCGCTTGTAGTGTCACGTAATCGTGTTGGGCGTTGAACACCACGTGCTACTTCAGTTGTCACCAACAGGAATTTTTGGGGAGTTGTGCGGAAGCCCTGCTCTGAACTGCTGGAACGCCGGGTGGGACGTGACGTAGATCGGCGAGTCAGTTCGCGACGATGACTTTCATGGGAGGAAAAAGCGATGAATACGATAGGGCGGTTGCGGAATTTCTGGATACCGGCAGTTGCGACGATTGTTCTGGGTAGCTTCAGCAATGCGTTCGCTCAACAGAGCTACAAAATTACCGATTTGGGCATTAACAACAGCAAGGACAACTTCAGCATGGCCATGGGCCTCAATAATCAGGGCTGGGCGGAGAACATGGATGGGACCGTGAACCCTCCCGAGAATAGTACATCTACGACAGTTTCCAGGGGCCGCGCGGTGATAAGCATCTACGGATTCAACATCGACCTGGGCACTCTTGGAAAACCCGACGCCAACAGTTGGATCAACTGGGGCGGGATCAACGATCGCGGGGAAGCCGTTGGCATGTCCGAAACAACTGCTCCAGATCCGAACGGCGAAGACATTTGCGGCTTCGGCACACACCTTTCGTGCGTTCCGTTCCTTTATCGAGACGGCCACATGAGCGGTCTGCCGACACTCGGCGGATATAACGGGGAGGCCAGCGCCATCAATAACCGCGGAGAAGTCGTCGGATTTGCCGAAGACGGTGCCTTGGACTCCACATGCCCAGTCGGCCTAAGCAACAATCGGATTGCGCTGGCGGCGTTGTGGGAAAAAGGCACCGCCCAAGTTCTTCCTCTTGTGGTTAATGATGTAGATGGTTTCGCATTCGGAATTAACGATCTAGGCGAAGCCGTAGGCTATTCGGGAAACTGCGTCGCAGCGACGCACGCCGTAATGTGGAAAGACAACACTGTCTCCGTGCTTCAGGATCTCGGAGGTTCAGGTTCCAATTTCGCTTACGTTATTAACAACAAGGGTCAAATCGCCGGGCAAGTCGGCACTGCTGACGGCTCAACCTTCTATGCCGCGGCTTGGCTGAACGGCGCAGACGGAGCAGTCACAAACATCGGCGTTCTGCCGGGAGATTTTGCCGCCTTCGCCACCGGCATCAACAGCCGGGGCCAAGTGGTGGGAAACGATTTTGACTCGAAGTTCGACTGGTTCCACGGCTTCATCTGGCAGGATGGTGTGATGACGGACCTTAACACGCTAATTCCCGAAGATTCCAACCTCTTCATAATCTCCGCCAGCAATGTCAATGAGCGCGGACAAATCTCGGGCATGGGAACGGTGCAAACCGGGCCCCAAGCGGGCGAAATTCACGCCTATCTTTTGACACCCGTCGACGGACGCATAGGCGCCTCGATGGCAGATTTCGCACGTACACACCCGCAATCCGTTTTACACGGGAACGCATGCAACCACTTTTTGCAGAGATTCGGACCCGGCCGATTCGGGCGTTAAAGGACATTGTGGGAGCTTCCGCACCATGCATTCCAGCCGTAGGCTGCGCGAAGGCGCAAGGCCGGAGATTGTCGAGGACAGTCTGGGTCACGGCGATAATCGCGTGACCCAGACTTGTTGCAGCAAGTGCTGGTGGAAAGGATTTCCTAACGAACCGGAGACCCGACTTCGAAGAGTCGCGCACTAGCTCCTGGTTGACGCGATAACCGTACGTGTGGGTACTAAGCTCCACTTCTCCGGTTAGCCGACTAACCAGGACTTAGAGCGGCGGAACTTCCTAGGAGCGGACTTCCGGACCAAAGTAATTTCCGGTTGGCCCGTGACTCGGTCACAATCACCAAGGTGCCAGAAACGACCGCATGCAGGGTCTTGCCGAATGCCCGCTGCAAGGTAAAATTGCCCGCAGCAGAGGCCGGCCACCACCATGACTAAAGATGACATTCAGCTTCTCTACGAATACGACCGCTGGGCGAACAACAGGGTTTTGCAAGCGGCCTCCACTCTCGACGCAGAGGAGTTCACGCGTGATCTGGGCGGTAGCTTGCGTTCTGTGCGAGATACGCTCGTGCACATCATTGGCGGCGAGTGGGGTTGGCTAAAGTGTTGGAAGGAACCCTCCCCCGGCCCCACCTTCGTCTGGGATTTCTGGACGCGGCACTGGGCGCAATTTGATCCGAATGCATTCCCTGACTTCGCTGCGGTGCAGTCAAAGTGGGCAGAAGTCGAGAAAGAACAAGTCGAATTTGTGAATTGCCTGACAAACGAATCCTTGGGAAGGATGCTTCCTCTTCGCGCAACACAAATCAGTCTGGCGCACCTCATGCAACATTTGGCGAACCATTCCACTTACCACCGGGGTCAAGTCGCGCTGATGATGCGGCAGCTTGCCGCCGAGCCGCTCGCCACGGACTTCGCCCTGTTTTTGATGGAAGGCCGCCGCGAAAGAGCCGATGCACAGTAGTCTGCTCAAAGAAAATTTGATAGAGCCGAAGAAACTGGCTGGGTATCCCCGACCTTGCCAATAACCGCCCTAGATATTTCGATTCAGGCCGCCATGAGATAAGCCCCGGATAATCGGTAAACAGGAAGTTATCCAGAAACGGGGTTCTGGTACCTTAGGCCACTGCCCTCAGTCCTGATAAACGCGGTAACCGTCCATGTGGGTAGTAGTCTCCACTTCTCCGGTTGCACCCTGTAGTTGAATAAGATCCGACTGTTGCCTCGCAGGACATCCGCGTTTCGGTCATATGGTTGACAGCAAATTCGGCCGGGTGCAGTCTTTTGCTGAAGGGACAATTCCCACCCTGCCCCGACGCTAGGTCGCCCACCACCTTTCATCAGACAGGATGAAATGAACAAGAAAACCGCATCTCTCATTTCCGGCATGCTCTT
>DATHMM010000209.1:0-8755 GCA_035487095.1 Candidatus Sulfotelmatobacter sp. | reverse complement strand
CTGGCCAAAGGCCGCGCCATCGGCGAGGCGCAGAATTTCGCGCGCGATCTCGTCAACGAGCCTTCCAACAAACTCACTCCGAAAATTCTCGCCGAAAAAGCCGAAGCCATGGCCAAGGAAGCCGGCCTCGCCGTAGAAATCCTCGACGAAAAGAAAATCGCTGATCTCAAGATGGGCGCGCTCCTCAGCGTCGCCCAGGGTGGTCCCGAGCCGCCCCGCGTCATGGTCGTCACTTATACGCCCGCGAATTTGCAGCCCGGGGCTCCCGTGATCGGTCTCGTCGGCAAAGCCGTTACCTTTGACACCGGCGGCATCTCCATCAAGCCCGCCGACGGCATGGAAAAAATGAAGTACGACATGGCTGGCGGCGCCACCATGCTCGGCGTCATGCGCGCCGTCGCTGCGTTGAAGCCCAACGTGAAAGTGATCTGTGTCGTCCCCTCCACCGAAAATATGCCCGGGGGAAAGGCGCAAAAGCCCGGCGACATCCAAACCGCCATGTCCGGCAAAACGATCGAAGTGCTCAATACCGACGCCGAAGGCCGCCTCATCCTCGCCGACGGCGTGCACTACGCGAAGCAGTTGGGCGCTACGCATCTTGTCGACGCGGCAACGCTCACCGGCGCCATCGTCGTCGCTCTTGCCAACATCAACGTCGGCGTCTTCGGCTCCGATCAAGCCTGGACAGATAAGCTCCTTGCCAGCGCCAAAGCATCCGGCGAAAAAATGTGGCAGATGCCCATGGACGACGAATACCGCGAATTCATCAAGGGCAGCTTCGCGGACATCCAGAACATCGGCAGCGGCAAAGGCGGAGGCTCCATCACCGGCGCATGGTTCATCCGCGAATTCGCCGGCGACACCCCGTGGATCCACCTCGATATCGCCGGCACAGCCTGGAACGACGACGCCAAACCCTGGCTAGCCAAAGGCCCCACTGGCGTAGCCCTCCGCACCCTCATAAACCTGATCCAATCCTTCTAACTTCGCTCTTGTAGGGCCCGCTCGCCGCGGCGAGCGGGCCGTCCGCGCATTTGTAGCGTCCACCTTCAGGTGGACAACTCTTCTCCGTCCTCTTTCTCTTCTCTGTGCCCTCCGTGCTCCGACCTCTGTGCGCTCTGTGTTAAATCTTTTCTCTTTCTTCCTGTTCTTTGATCGCGCCACCAACCATTTGCCCAACCCCGCTCCCCGGAATACAATCTCCAACGGAGACCCCCCATGTCCGATCAACTCGTAATCGCCGGCCGCGCCTTCAATTCCCGCCTGATCGTCGGCACCGGCAAATACCGCAGTTTCCAGGAAATGGCCCGCGCCCACGCCGCCTCCGGCGCCGACATGGTCACCGTCGCCGTCCGCCGCGTCAATCTCACCGACAAATCGAAAGAATCCCTCCTCGACTACATCGACCGGGAGAAAATCTTCATCCTCCCCAACACCGCCGCCTGCTATTCCGCCGACGAAGCCATTCGCACCGCTCGCCTCGCCCGCGAAGTTGGCCTCTCCAACTGGATCAAGCTCGAAGTCATCGGCGACGAAAAAACTCTCTTCCCCGACACCGAACAACTAATCCAAGCGACAAAAGTTCTCGTAAAAGAAGGTTTCGTCGTTCTCCCTTATACCAACGACGACCTGATCGCCGCCCGCAAGCTCATAGACGCAGGCGCCGCTGCCGTCATGCCTCTCGCCGCGCCCATCGGCTCCGGCCTCGGCATCCAGAATCCCGCCAATCTCCGCATCCTCCGCGAACGCATCACCGAAGTCCCCATGATCGTCGACGCCGGCGTAGGCACCGCCTCCGACGCCGCTATCGCCATGGAACTCGGCGCCGACGGCCTCCTCATGAACACCGCCATCGCCGAAGCCGCCGACGCCCCCCTCATGGCCGAAGCCATGCGCGACGCCGTAATCGCCGGCCACAAAGCCTACCTCGCCGGCCGCATGCCCAAGCGCCTCTACGCCTCCGCCTCCAGTCCCCTGACCGGCGTGATTCGCTAGCCCACATTCATTATTGGTCTTGTCTTGCACAGGTGGGCTGCATGCTGCCGCGGCCATCAACGTTGCGCGCCCGCGCCCTTTACACCTTGGATTGTTTGAAGGCAGAGCCCGCCAGGGCGGCGAATCTCCTCGCGCTGCAAATCCACTAAACCGCAATTCGACAACTGATCGAGGCGGGATTGCCCGGGACTTGCCCGCCAACTGCAGGGTCATCCTCTAAACCAGGGCTGCCCATTTTCCGTTTTCTAATTTCTATTTTCGATTACTTCATCCACGTCATGATCCAAAATCCCACGCCCGTGCTGATAAACCACGCCACCAGCGTAATCTTGAACGCTTGCGAGAACGCCCGCAGACTGTCCACCTTCACCTTGCAGATCATCGCCAGCTCATAAACCTGGTCCGTCACGTTCCGCAGCATTTCCTCCGGGGTCGCGCGCGTCATCGCCTCGTAATACGCCGCGCTGTTCTCATAGCGCGCCACATGTTCGTAGTAGAGCAGTTCCCGCCCATCCGTCGGCTTTGCATGATGCCGCGCAATCCGCGGCGTCAGAACATGCGAAATCAGATACAGCGCCCGCACAAATCCCAACGCAAACACCACATAACTCGCCCCATACAACCCGCTGGCCGCGATCTCTCCCGCGCTCACCCACCGCAGAGCCGGCAGCACTTCTTTCCCCAGCGGAATCGTGCTCGCCCCGAAAAACAGCAAGAACGTCACCAGATATCCGGCCTTCAAATCCGCCGCCCGGATAATCGCTTGCTGGTCCTCAAAATTCTTCCACGCATACCCAACGCGCTCCGCAGTCAAATCGCGTTCGTCTTCATTCACCTTCGTCTCCGTGTAGGGCCCGCTCGCCGCGGCGAGTGGGCCGTCTGCTGTAGCGTCCACCTTCAGGTGGACAACTCTTCTCTCCGCCTGACCCCGCGGATCCTACATCATCCTCCGGCCATGCCGTCCCGTCTCTTCAAACAACCCCAACACGTTCGTCATACTGAACAAATCACGGATCTGCTTGCTCGCGTTCACCGCTTCCAGCTTGCATCCACGCGACCGCGCCGAAACATGCAATGTCACCAACGCCCCCAGCCCCGAACTGTCCATCATCGGCACTTCTTTCAAATCCAAAACAATGCGTCCCTTCCTACCGCAGGCCTCCAGGATCTCCATCTTCAGCAGCGGCACATTCTCAGTGGTCAATCGCCCAAAGCACTCAACGACCCAACCATCCTCCACCTCGCGCCGGTTCACCCGAAACCCCCGTGCCGAACTCAGCCCGTCATTCGCCCCCATCGCAACCCTCCGCCGCCACGCAAATTCCCCCGTCCGCGCCTCGGGTTGTACCTCATTTCCCTCGCTTTGCCTAGCGCCTGCCCCCTGCAGTGTGTTATAGAGGCGGCTTCAGGCCGCCCGCTTGGGTTGCTCCTGCCCGCGTAGCGGCGACCTTCAGGTCGCCCAGCACTCTTCTGGCACAGCAAACTACGGCTGTGTTCTTCCATGCGAGCGCGTACGCTAAACTCAGATCATGCAGCGCAAAATTTTTTGGCTCCTCTTCGCCGCCCTCGGTCTCGTCGCCGACTTCACCCTCCCCTTCGTCTGGTCCATAGTCGCCACCTTCCCAATCCTCGCCCTAAGCTGGTGGATCGCCTACCGCAGCAATTGGTTCCCCGATTAACCTTTTCGTTCTTCCTTTGAGGGCGGGGCTTGCCTCGCCTTCTTGGGTTGCTCCTGCTTTTGTAGCGGCCGCCTTCCGAGGCGGGCGCCCTTGCTTTGTGTAGTGGCCGATCTTCAGATAGGCCCGAATTTTCGTTCCCCCTACATCGTCCGAAACAAAAAATGCCACGTAACATCCACCCCGGCATGCACAAGCGCCGACGCAAAAATCGATCCCGTCTTCTTCCACGCCCACCCATAGAAGATCCCCGCGATCGCCGCCAGAATCACATACCGCCAATTCGGAAATCCCAAATTCGTAATGTGCGAAAGGCCGAAGAACATCGACGCCGTCCACCATCCCGCAAATTCGCTCCTCGAAGCCCGCACCAGAAAGTTCTGCAGCAACCCGCGAAACAGCAACTCCTCCGGCCACGCCGTCAGGAATAAAATCCCCAGCGAACCCACGATCAACCCGCGCCAATTTCCCCAGTGTGGATCAAACGCGATGAATCTCATCCGCATGCCAAGGGGTATCGCAATGCATCCGAACGCGACAAAGCTGCCCGGTACATACACGGCCCAGTTTTTCCCCCAGCCGATCGAATATCCCACTCCCTTCGCCCGCCGCACCAGCAAAAAACAGGCCAGCGCCACATTCACCGCCATCAGTACCGTGAACACGTAGGCCAGCCGCCCACCCGGATACGGCCACATCCAGTGCGTCGGCCCGAATTTCACGAATACCCACACGCCCGCAACGGTCAAGAAATCCTGCCAACTCCCCGCCGACGCGCCCTTCGACGAAACCGCCAGCCCCAACGGCACAAACACGAACGCCGCCATCGCTCCCGCGCGCTCCGCCAGAAACGTTCCCGTTCCAACCAGGTAAATCACAAACGCCACAAACACGCACGCGCCCAACATGAATCCGCCGGCCGGGCCGAATTTTCCCGCCAGGCCCTCCGCCACTCCGCGCCCCGCGAACGCCAGCATCACCAGCAGCAAAATCGAAAACGTCGCCACCGTCGCTGCAAACGCCCGGCCCTCATATCCCTCCCAAGCCGCATAAAATGCCGCGCCCAAGCTTAACGTTGCCCAAATCCCCAACATCACCCAAACATTCAGTTGCCTCATCCCCGCATCCGCTCCTCAATCTTCAGTAAACAATCTTGCCTCAGCACTCATCAACGCCCCGCCAATTCTAATCGCTCTCCGCCCACAACCTCCAATTTCCTCACCATGTATGCGCGCCCAAGTCCTGTGGCACAGCCATTCCTGGCTGTGCTCCTGGGTTTCTCTTTTCCTTTTCTCTCTGCGCTCCTCTGCGAACTCCGCGCCTCTGCGTTATCCTTTCTCTTCCTCCCTCTTCTCCTCCCAAAATCCAAAATCCGCTACAATCTTCCCGCATCCATCATGCCGCCCACTCCCACCTCCCGCCTCTCCTACATCGACTGGCTCCGCGGTCTCGCATGCCTCCTCATGTTCCAAACCCACTGTTACGATTCCTGGCTGCGTCCCGATCTTCGCGACTCCGCCCTCTTCCACTGGTCGCAACTCGGCGGCACGCTTCCCGCGCCCCTCTTCATCTTCCTCGCCGGCATCTCCATGGCGCTCGTCACCGAACGTCTCCGCGAAAAAGGAATTGCCCGCAACACCATCGTGAAACAAACCGCTCTCCGCGGCGCCGAAATTTTCGGCCTCGGCCTGCTCTTCCGCCTTCAGGAATACGCCCTCGGCTATAAATGGGTGCCTTGGACCGACCTCCTCCGCGTCGACGTCCTCAACATTCTCGGCCTCTCCATGATCCTCATGGCCTTCCTCTGCTGGCTCACTTCCGCAAAAGAAATCGCCGCCGCCCGCGCCCGCAGCATCGCCGGAGCCCTCTCCGTCGCTACGCTCATCGCCATGCTCACTCCACCGCTCTGGACCACCCACCGCCCACGCTTTCTCCCCTGGCCTCTCGAGTCCTACATCAACGGTGTCCACGTTTTTCCCGAGCCGCAGCATTGGCTCTTTCCGCTCTTTCCCTGGGCCGCTTTCGCTTTCGCCGGCCTGGCCGTGGGCTTCCTCGTCTACACTTCCTTTGCCCGTCGCAATGAGGCTCTCTTTTTCTTTCTCCTCGGCCTCGCTGGCGTTGGCGCCTGCTACGTCTCGCGCTTCTTTGACGAATCGCCCATCCATCTCTATGCCGTTTACGACTACTGGCACTCCAATCCAAATTTCCTTCTGATGCGGTGCGGTATTCTCCTCATCATCCTGTTCCTCGTCTACGCCTGGTGCCGATGGGGACTCGGTCAGATGGGATTCAGCCCGGTCATGCAACTTGGGAAAACCTCACTCCTCGTCTATTGGGTGCACATCGAGTTCGTCTATGGACTCTTCTCCATCCTCCCCAAGCGCGGGTGTTCCATTCCCAAAGCCACATTCGGTTTATTTTTGATTTTCCTGGCGATGCTGGCGCTGTCAATTCTGCGCACCCGCTACAAGAAGGGAACCGTCAGGGTTTCGAGGACGGCGGCGCAGCCGGCTTCGCTGCCGGCAGCTTGATGATCTTTTCGTTCGGCCCGGCCAGGCCGTATTCTTCGCGCGCGATCTTCCGGATCGTCTCCGGATCGCTCTTCAAATCCTGCACGCTCTGCTGCAATTCCAAATTTTCCTTGTTCAGCTTTTGCAGTTCCTGGCTGACTTTCTGAATCTCCTGCTGCTTCTGCCTCATCGCCAGGTAGCCGTGCGTCCCGAAAATATCGTGCACCAGCAGTACCGCCACGAACACGCCCATCAGGTAGGGCGCATAGTGCAGCAAACTTTTCTTCGAATTTTTCCGTAGCTCGCTCATCAATCCTTCAGAATCCAGTCCGAAGCTTCCTTCACCAGTTTAGCAGTCGCCGCTTCACTCTCCGCTTCCACATACAAGCGCAGCAGCGGTTCCGTCCCGCTCAGTCGCAACAACATCCACGATCCGTCTCCAAATACGAATTTTGCTCCATCCGTGCGGTCCACCGATACAACTTTCCTTCCAAGCAGTGTCGTAGCGTCCACCGCCGCCTTCCGTATCGCGTTTGCCTTCTGTTCGTCGGACAGGTGCAGATTCTCGCGCACTGCATGAAACTCCCGCCCCAGTTTCTTGAACATCGCCCGCACCTGCTCCCCAATCGACGCGCCACGCGCCGCCGTCATCTCCGCCACCAGCAGGCACGCCAATATCCCGTCCTTCTCCGGCACATGCCCCCGAATCGTCAGCCCCGCGCTCTCTTCGCCGCCCAGCGCAATCTTGTCCTCGCGAATCAGTTGCCCGATGTACTTGAACCCCACTGGCGTCTGATACGTCGTCTGCCCGTGCGCCTTCGCCGCCGCGTCCACCATCTGCGTAGTCGCCACGCTGCGCGCCGCCGGCATTTTCCATCCCCGCGATTCCACCAGGTAGTCGTACACCAGTGCCAGGATCAGATTCGGCTGAATCCAAGTTCCATCGCCATCCACAACTCCAAATCTATCGGCATCACCATCCGTCGCCAGTCCAACCTTCGCGCCGCCTTCCTTCACCGCCTTGCCCAAGGGGGCCAGATTTTTCTCATCCACGTCCGGCCCGCTCCCGCCAAACAGGCAATCCCTCTCCGTCCGCCGTGCCGTCACCGCGATTCCGTGATCGGCCAACGCCTTGTCCAGATACCCCGCGCCCGCACCGTGCAGCGCGTCGGTCACTACTTTCAGCTTCGCCTTCTGAATCACCTCAAACTGCACCAACTCCTTCAGCCGCTTGAGATACTCTACTTTCAGGTTGACCGTCTCGCCCGCATCCTTCTTCGCATGGCTATCATGCGATGCGCTTCCACCACTCAATCCTTCCTTCGCCAGTATCCGCGCCACCCGCGCTTCAATGTCCTTCGTCACTTCCGGCAGTGCCGGCCCCGCATCGGAGCTCGAAAATTTCAGCCCGTGATACTGCGCCGGATTGTGGCTCGCTGTGAAGTTGATCCCCCCGTCCAGCTTCCGCCGCTGAATCTCATACGCAATCGCCGGCGTAGGCGTAAACGTCTCGCACAGCAACGTGTGAATCCCATGCTCCTGCAAAATCCCCACTGCCAGCGCCGAAAACTCCTCCGAATAAAATCGCGTGTCGTACCCCACTAGCACCGTCGGCCGCTTCTTCTTCTCCGTCAAATGCTCCGCAATCGCCCGCACCGCCAGCCGCACATTCGCAAACGTAAAATCATCCGCAATCAACCCCCGCCACCCGCTAGTCCCAAACTTAATCGGCGAAGCAATCTGTGTAGTAGCCATAGTCCCCACATTCTACAGTCAGTTCCACAATCCTTGTAGGGGCCGGGCTCGCCCGGCCCTCTTGGGGCATCTTGTGGCACAGCCATTCCTGGCTGTGCTCTTGGATCTGTCGAACATCATTCCACACTTGAACTTGAAGGTGGGTTCATACGATCCAACCCCACCAATCTTCTCGCTCTTCTTCTCTGCGCCCCTCTGCGTTCTCCGTGCCTCTGCGTTATCCTTTTCCGTCTTTCTTCTCCACCCGAATCAAATTCGCTACAATCTTTCCACGTATCCCATGCCCCCCACCACCCAATTCCGCCTCGTCCTCGTAACCTGCCCCACCCCCTCCGAGGCCCGCAAAATCTCCCGCGCCCTCCTCCAAAAACACATAGCCGCGTGCGTCAACATCCACTCCGCTCCTATCGAATCCATCTACCGCTGGAAAGGAAAAATCGAAACAGCCCGCGAACATCTCCTGCTCATCAAAACCACCACCCGCCGCCTAAAATCCCTCGAAAGGGAAGTCCTCCGCCTCCACTCCTACGAAACCCCAGAGTTCCTGGTCCTCCCCATCTCCTCCGGCTCCCAAGCCTACCTCCACTGGCTCTCCGCCTCCTGCAAAAAATAATGGCCGACCCTTAGGTCGGCCACTCTAGTCCTGCCCCGTGTCCTCTGTGCTCTTTCTCAGTGCACTCTGTGAGAACCTCCCCTCCTGCCTTTCTCGATTCTTGAACACTTCAACTTCTGAACTCTTCAACCTTCAATTCCTTCATCCACTCAAACGTAAAGCAACGCCTGATCCAAATCCGCAATAATATCCTCCACGTCCTCAAT
>DATHMM010000208.1:0-17048 GCA_035487095.1 Candidatus Sulfotelmatobacter sp. | reverse complement strand
GGCTTTTTCTTCGCGTTGGATTCGAGATGCGCTTTCAGCCTGGCAATCACGGCTTCTTCCTGGCCATCTTCAACTTCTTTCATCACTTCTTCCAGCGCAAAGTGCACCACGTCGTGGTGATGAAGCTCCTGGGGCGCCGCAGATTCGCTGAAGCGCAGCCAGAGCCGGTGCAACAGGTTCACTTCATTGGCAGTGAGGTTCGGCGCGTGAGGCCCAAGGACCTTGTAGGTCTTGTCGCCGTTCGCCATGTGAATTTCCAGGTTGAACTGGGGCTTCGGGTCGCCCAGTTTTTCCCAAGCGTCGCCGAGATGCTTGGCTTGTTCTTCCGTCGACTCCTTCGGAGAGTGGCCCAGCACAATCGTGCTGGATTGCAGCGAAGTGGCGGCGCTCAAAATCGCGTCCCAGATATCATTGGCCGCCACCACCGCCAGGCGGATTGTTTTCCCGCGCTTTTCCGCAATCGAAAGCGCCTGCGAAAACAACTGCTGCTCAATGCTGCCAAAGAGTTGCTCCGCTTCCAGATCGTATTCGCCCGAAGCCGCGCGCCGCAGCAACCTGACGTGCAGGACCACAACATCCCGCCGCCCGGGCTTTACCCGGTCCAGCACATTCCCGAGGTGATAGAGGGAGTGGATATTGCTGACCGGCACAAGAATGTTTCCGGGCCGCGCGCCGACCGATTCCGGAGTGAGAATGCCTTCGGTTGCCAGGTGAAACTGGTCCATTTCGACGTGGGCGGTGTTACCACGCGCGTGGTGCGTGAATTTCTCCGAAATCGTGAAAACGATGAACAGGAAGATGGAAAAGGTGACGCCGGCGATGGTGGCTTCTTTTTTGGTGAAGAGGTTGATTACGGCGATGCCGAGGAGCACCAGGGTGATCAAGCTCAAGCCAAGGGGGATCTCCACGCCGAATACCCGGAAATTCAGGGGGACGCGATATTCGCGGTCGCCCGGATGCGTGTAGCGGAGAACCAGGACCGCCAGACCCTTCATGGCGAAACTCCAGATGACGCCAAACGCGTACAGGTTCGCCAGGAAGGTAACGTCGCCGCGGCTGATGATAATCGTGAGGATCTGCAGGCCGGCGATGATCCAGATAATCCGGTACGTGGTGCCGAAGCGCCGGTGCGGCTGGCGGAACCAGTCCGCGAGCACGCCGTCTTCCGACACGCGGTTCAGCACGCCGTTGGAGCCGACAATCGCGGTGTTCACCGCGCCGGCCAGAATCATCGTGCCCACCACCACGACGAAGCCGTGGAAGATCAGCCGAAGAAGGAACGGCCCTTCCAGGTTCATCGCCAGGCCGCCGATCAGATTCTCAAGAAAATTCTGACGCTGGGCGTCGGGGATCAGCATCACCGCAAAAAACGAAACCAGCGAGGTGAACACCAAGCTGTAAACGAAAATCACCAGGCCGGTCTTCTTGAGGTTGGGAAGTTTCGGATGCTCGATTTCGCGGTAGACCTGCGCCAGGGATTCTTCTCCGCTCATCGCCAAAACCGAATGCCCCAATCCGACGAAGATGGCGATGAGCGCGGCAAAATGGGCAAACTTCACGCCATAGAGCCAGCCCATGGCGTTGGGTTCGAGCTTGAGATTATGGGGGGTGGGGAAGGGGGGAAGCGCCGGATGCCGCACCAGCACCGTGTACACGCACCACGAAATCAGGATCACGACCATGACGGTCGTGATCTGCATAATGCGCATGGCCTTCTGGCTGGATTCGTGTACGCCCTTGATGTTGTACCACCAGAAATAGATCGTGCAGAGGATGGCGAAAAAAGCGGCGCCGAAGTTCGGCGAGACGTGAAGTCCCAGGTGGATGTAGTCGGAAGTTTCGTTGAAGAGCCCGACAATATACTGCCCCGCGGACACGCCGCTGATCGGGCCGGTAAGGATGTAGTCGAACATCAGCGCCGACACGCTGAATTTCGCCAGCGTTCCACCCAGCGCTTCTTTGACCACCCGGTAGACGCCGCCGCGCACGAACATGCTGCAGCTTTCCACGTAGATCGCGCGGACCGAGTAGGAAAACAGCATGATGCCGAGGATGAACCACGGAGCGGCCTTGCCGATGTAGCCTTCGGCTTCGCCACCGGCATAGTAGGCCGAAGAAGCAAGGTCGTTGAGTACGATGGCGGCTGCGCGCCAGAAGGAGATGAAGCTTAACAGCGCCGTGGTCGCAACCAAGACGCGAGGAATGCCGCTGCCCTGGCCGCCCTTGGCAGCCGGGCTATGGGGAGTGCTGCTCATTTACGGGTAGTTAGACCTGCAGATTGCAATGCTCGCATTTTTCCGAGGACAAGTCCAGCAAACGGGGCGCGGCTAAACGATTTTTTACTGGCTTTTTTCCGAGCTTTCGCGAAACGCGCGCCCGCATTCCTCGCACGGGCAAAGAGTGCGGAGGTAATCGTAGCTGAAGATTCCGGTGGAATGCCCATCGGTGAAACTGATTTGCACGGCGTAATTACCGACCTGGGTGGCGGCTTGCGCGCGGGGTTTCGGCTTAAACATGGGCAGGAGGGGAGACGAGAGGAGATTCGTGGCGGGCGGCATCGAATCTTTTTTCGCGCGCTCGTCGTTGCATGTCGCACAGGGGCACTGATCGCGAAGGTAGGTGAAATCGTAGTGGCTGGAATGGCCGTCGGCCCAGGCGATGTCGACACCCGCGCCGGTTTTTACGTGGATTTTTACCGCGGTGGGTTTTTTTCGTTGATCGATGGGTATGGGCATTTGGAAAAATCTTTCCTCTCGGAATCCGGTATCTTCGCGCCGCGTTAGAGCGCTAGCAAAATGCACCCGCCTCAGAAGGCGTCCGCTACAAAAGCATTCACTTCAACTCTTTTCTTTCTTGTGGTCGCAGCAGTCGCCGGGCGGAATCGGATTTCCGTGCGGGCAGGTGGTCGGGTGCCCCAGGAACGAACAGATACGCTGGTCGAGCTCCGGGCTGATGATGTGCTCAAACTTGCAGGCCTGGCTGTGCGCTTCGTGATCGTCGATGCGAAAGGTGTCCTTGAAAAGACGCTCGGCCAGCCGGTGGCGGCGCACGACGTCGCGGGCGCGGCTTTGGCCGCGGTCGGTGAGCTGAATCAAGTGTTCTTCCAGCACCTTTACCAGGCGCAGGTCTTCCATACGGGCCAGAGTTCGCAGGGGATCGACGCCGCCCGGGGTGCGAATGTGTTCGATGTCCGAGGGGCGGCCCTCTTCGCCGCAAACCCAAATCTGCTCGAGCAAGTGATCGAAGTGAATGCCGTCGTCCATGGAAATGCGCTGGTCAACGGCAAGATGGCCGTGCACGAGTTCGATGCGGCGATCGGCTTGCTGGGCGATGTCCGGATCGTGCGTGACCATCAGGATTGTGTGGCCCGCGCTGTGGAGTTCGCGGAAAAGTCCGAGCACGATCTCTTCATTTGCCTCGTCCAGGTTGCCTGTCGGCTCATCGGCCAGGATTAATTTCGGCTGGTTGATGAGGGCCCGGGCAATCGCGACGCGCTGCTGCTCGCCGCCGGAAAGCTGCGAGGGCAAGTGAGTCAGGCGGTGACCGAGGCCGACTCGCTTCAGAGCTTCCGCTGCCTGCCCTTCGTCGGTGACGCTGTGAAAATACTGCGCCAGCATTACGTTTTCGAGCGCGCTGAGATAGGGCACGAGGTGGAATTGCTGAAACACGAAGCCAATTTTTTCCGCGCGGTAGCGAACCAGGTCGTTTTCGGAAAGTTTTGCCAGGTCCACGCTATCCACGATCACGTGGCCAGAGGTCAGAGTGTCCAGCCCGCCGAGAATATTAATCAGCGTGGTTTTGCCGGAGCCGGACGGGCCCATCAGCGCCACCCATTCGCCGGCTTGAATGTGGAAAGAGATGCCGTTCAACGCGCGGAGCGTCCCATACTCTTTCACCAGCGATTCGATGCGCACTTGCGCGTTCACGCTTCACCTCGAAAGACACTTGCAGGCCGGACGCTCGCCAATCGGCGTAGGGGAAATGCGCTGGCAATCGAAACAATGATGGTGATGCCTACAGAAACAGGATACACAATCCAGCGAGGCTGCGCAGCGACGCCGAATACGGCCTTCCCCAGCCAGATGGAGCCGAGAATGCCAATCGCCGAGCCGACGAGCCCGCCCGCAATGCCCATCAGGATCGCTTCCGCCAGGAACAGCCGTACAACGCGGCGCACGGAGCCGCCGATGGCCTTCATCAGGCCGACATCATTTTTGCGCTCGATTGCCACGTTGCTCATACCCGCCATCACACAGAGAGAGGTCAGGATCAGAACGAGAATCACCGTGGTGGTAAGCAGGCCGCTGATGCGGTTGTAAAGTTTTCCCTCGGCTTGGGCGAGTTGCTTTATGCCGTGTACGTCGGCGCCGGGCAAGCGCTGTGCGAGCGCGGCGATGAAGCGCTCAATCGAATCCGGCGTGCCGGTCACGCTAAGCTGTGCCAGGCTGATGCGTCCGGGCAAATCCGCAAGCATTTGCGCTGCGGCGAGCTTGGTGAAGATCTGCGTGTCTTCGGCGCCGCCGGTGGCTACTACCGCGAACACTTTGCACGTTGCTTCCCTGCCCTGATTGCGCAGACGGAGAGAATCGCCCGCATGCACCTTGAACTGCGAAGCCGCCTTCGCACCCATCTCGCATGCTTCCGGATCTTTTTCGAATTCGGCGGAATATTCCGTTCGCCGGCCGGGGCGGACTTGCGTCAGGCCTTGACCTCCGGTGCCTGCGATCACGGCGGCATCGTGATGGATCTCGCCGGCTTTGGCGACCTCACCGATTACATATAGAAACGCCACCGCCGGCACGGGCTTTCCTGCGTTTTCTGTTGGTAACTTCATTAGCAGGCCTTGGTCTAACGTATCGCCGCCCGAATTTGCGTTCGTTTCGCGAGGAGCGACGATCACGTTTGCTCCGAGGGCGCGGAATTCCGTTGTGAGCCGCCGCTTGGCGTCGATCTGCAGATTCAGCAAGGCCGAGGTGATCGCCGCGCCTGCGCCCAGCGCGAGCAAAATCACGAAGAGGCGGCCGTAATTCGCGGTGATCAATCGCCGGACGATTCGCCAGAACATCGGGGAATCGCTCATCATTCGCCTCTCAGGATGGGCGCGGGGTCATACTGTGAAGCGCGCCGAAGCGGATAAGCGCTGCCCAGCAGGGTGATTAGTGAGGCAAGCACAAGAACGATGAACAGGAGGAAAAGCTTCGGCTCCGGTGTGAATCCGAATATTTTTTGTCCGAGCAAGCGGGCAAGAAGTATTCCAACCGAATAGCCGATGCCGCCGCCTACAAACGCTACCAACAATTGCTCCGCGGCCAGCAGCACGCCCACAAGCCCGGAGCCGGCGCCGAGCGCCTTCATCAAGCCGATTTCGGTGCGTCGCTCGATTACCGAGGCGGCTGCCGATGCGCCAACCGCCAAGGCTGCCGCCAGTAGCGCCGCGAATGTCACCAGCCAGAGCAGCGTGCGCACGCGGGTGAGAATCGCTCCTTCGCCCTCCGCGACGCGGCGAATGACGCGCACATCGGTCCCTTTCAACTCCTGGCTAATCTGCAACGCGATGGACGAAATATACGGCGTGCAGTACCACTTATCGAACTCCGCCGGCGTCATGGTCTTCGGATCTTTGCGCGCAAACGCGTCCTCCGGTTTGGTGAGAGCGCTGACATACAGGCGTCGATATTGCCCGGGCTTGCTGGTAAGGGTTTGGGCCACGTCGAGCGGCGCAATGATGGCGTTATCTTCGGGTCCACCCGTATCGAGGACACCCACGATTTGCAAGGAAACTGGAACCTGGCTCTTCAGCTTGTACACGAGCAAGCGATCTCCAGGCTTCAAGTCATCTCTGGTGAGAGGCTCAGTCTGCGTTTCTCGATTACGGAATTTCCCCCTTTGCACGGCAAAATTTCTTCCTATAACACATTCATTCTTGCCTTCCGAAAACCAGCGGCCTTCCTTCAGTTGCCACCATGGATTGGTCTTTTCGATACCGGTGACGTAAGTCGTTCCGTCGGGGATTTCCACCTTATGATTCACCCACGTTCCGATGAACGTATATCTGGCTTCCGGAGGGGGATCGGGAAAATAGTCCAGGTCATATAGCGACGTTTTGACTTGCGTTTCCAGAATCGGTGCGAAAGCCTTGATGTTGAAGCGCCAGAAGATTGTTTTTAGTTTTCCGAGATCTGCCTCAGGAAGGTAGGCGCCGGCGTTTGCCGGGCGATAGTCCACACCGCCGATTTCGAGCGGCAGAGAGTCCGCCTCCGGCGTCACGAGGAGGTTTGCGCCCAGGCTGCGAAATTCCTGAGCCAGGCGGTCGCCCACGTCCAGCGAGACGCTCAGCGCGGCGGTTGCCACAGCCATCCCCAGGGCCAGCGCGGCCAGGGTGAGCATTTTGCGTTTAGGCCGGCGCGTGAACGAGTCGGCAACGAGTCGAAGGAACATTTATTTATGCGGATTGGTGAGCGCGCCAAATCTCCTATCGCGGAATCTCTTCCGCAGCTTTAGTCACCGACGAAACATCAATGACCACATCGTCGCCTTGTACCTGCGACGTAAACCCGATGGGATTGCACCCGCCCTTCCCTCCGATGGAGGGAATATAAATCGCCGATGCGCAGTGTCGGCAGATCACGTTCTGCCCGTCCTGGCGATAGCCCTCGGCTCCGCAGATCAGGCAGGCGTCCAGCGCCGTTCCATAGCCGTTGGGCTTCTTGATGACCATGAAACGAATGGTCTGGCCGTTGGCGTTCAGCGTGAAGAGATGCAAATTCCCGTCCTGCACTTCAGAGACAGGCACCTTCACGATGCCATTCACGGCTTCCACTGCCCGCGCCTGTGGCGGAGCCGAATTCACTTTTGCATAAATGAAGTCCGCAGTCAGCGCCAGGATCACCAGAAGGCTCATGCTTGCGGCTGCGATCATCCAGCGGCGCTGGCGACGATTTTGCGATTCCATCAGGCGGCGTTCCGCGTCATTCGTCACAGCGGTCTTGGCTTTGTTGTGGGAAGCCGCCTGCCATTCGCGGATAATCATCAGCGCGGCGGCACCGAAGACGAAGACAAAAAAGAACAGTTCGTTGGCCACGATCGGCCCGAGGACAGCCATTTCCGTTTTGCTGGATGGCAGCCAGCGCGCCTCGCTTAGTTCGTGCAGCCCGGTGACTCCAAGTTGCACAGCGACCAGCATCAGGATCCAACTGGTCACGGCAAAGAAGCGGTGCAGCGGCACCTTGAGCGTACCCTTGAAAAAGAAGAGACCCACCGCCACCGCGGCGCCGATGCCAGCGATCGTTCCAATCCAGGTCTGCAAACCTTCGGTCGAAAGCTCAACCGCGCGCAGAATCAGCGCGAGTTCCGCGCCTTCCCTCACCACCATCAGGAACACGAAGAGCCCGATACCCCAGCCCGCGGCCGAACCCGCCCGCGAAGCGTAGGATTCCACCTTCTCTTCAATCTCTTTTTTCAGATGCCGCGCGATGCGGTTCATCCAGATGATCATGGTGACCACAAAAAACGCAGCAACCAGAAGCAGCAGGCCTTCAAATCCGTCTTCACTGATGTCGAACCGCTCGAGGGCGATGGCGACGGCCAAGCTAAGCGCGACCGCGGCGGCTACGCCGCCCCAGACAAATCGGACCAGATGAGTCCGATTGGTTCTGGAAAGATAAACAAGGATAATGCCAACGATGAGGGAGGCTTCGACACCCTCACGAAGGGCAATGAGAAAAGCAGAAAGCACGAGCACTCCAGTTGAAAATGATTTGCAACAACGATTCCAGTCTAACGCCTGCCCCTCCACGCCGTCAAGGGCACACGCCCTTTTCCGCGACACGGTAGAATGATGTGTTGCGTCTATCTACTAGAATGAGAAGAGCGCCATTTACCGCCATCACGGCACTGTTCGTGTCCCTGGCGCTGATCTGCCAGGCCTTGCCCGCGCAAGACCCTCAACCCCCCGACGCGCAACGCTCTCTGGTGAAGCCGGATCCAAAACGCGCGAAAAAATTGCTGGAACAGGCTGTGAAGGAAGAAGCCGCCGGGGATTACGTTCGAGCCCTGAGCGATTACGAAGAAGCGGCGCGCTACGCCCCGTTTGACGTGACCATCGTGGGCAAAGGAGTGGCACTTCGCTCGCGCCTGTTGCGCGAACATCTGGACGGCGCCGAGCGCCTAGCTGTGGCAGGAAATATCGGCGGAGCCAGTGAGCAGCTCGCCATGGCGCTGGAGCTTGATCCCGGGAACCCCGCGATCCTGGAGAGGTTGCAGCAGATCGGCTCCATGAAGGAGTCGCCCAGCGGAGAGAGGCGGCCCGATCCCGCCGAAGGACTGCCGCAAGTGGCTCCGGAGAAGAGCAACAAAAGCTTCAATTTGGAAACGGACGTGAAGTCCGCGTATGAGCAGGTGGCCCAGACGTTTGGATTGAAGGCCACGTTTGATCCCGATCTTCAGGCACGCAACACGCGGCTGCACCTTCAGGACGTGGATTTTTACACCGCGATGAAAGTGCTGGGCATGGAAACGGGCACGTTCTGGATTGCTATCGACCCAAAGAAGTTTCTTGTGGCACCCGATAGCGCGGAGAAGCGGCGCTTATTGGATCCCGAAGTCGAGCAGACCATTCCGCTCACCTCGTCGGTGACATCCACGGATATCGGCGAGGTGGTGCGTGCAATCCGAGACCTCACCGGTCTTACGCACGTGAACCAGGACAACGCGGAACATGCCATCACCGTGCGCGGAACCGTGCAGCGAGTGCACCTGGCGGAGGAGATCGTCAACAATCTGGAGCATGGGCCCGGAGAAGTACTGCTGGAGATTGACCTTCTGGAAGTCGACCGCACCAATGCGAGGAACCTCGGCATCAGTTGGCCGGCAAGCCAGCAAATGGTGCCTGTGCCGCAAAATCTAGTCAATTCCTTGCGTTCCGCACCCGATCTGAGTTCGTTGCTTACACTTCTGGCCGGAGTGTTCGGCGGGCCGGCGGGAGCGCTCGCGGGCGGAGGCCTTTCCAGTTTGACGTCGGCCATTCCGGCCGTGGCGGCGATTGGAGGCGGGAAGAGCACCTATCTCCTTGTACTGCCGACTCTCTCCGCGCAGTTTTCGCAGGCGCTGTCGCTGGTGCACAACGGCACGCAAATCTTGATGCGTGCGCAGGATGGCAAACCGGCAACGTTTTTTGTCGGCGACCGCGTGCCAATCACGTTGTCTCTGTTATCGGGGAGTCTCGGCTCAACCGGCTTCACGCCCAACCCCGGAGGGTCCGGAGCGACGATTCCGACGCAGGCATTCCCCGTGGGGAAAAATCCGGCCGCCATGGTGACAGCGGATTTCCGGAGCGCCGGAACGCAGGATCTCGCGGTGGTCAATCAGACTGATAACACACTGACCATCCTGCTGAACCAGGGGAGCGGGGCGATTCCGCAATTGGCGCAGCCGACGAGCGGAGTCGGCCTGGTTTCGCCAATCTCGCTCGGAACCAACTGGACCAGCTCCACGCCAGCCCCTGCCCTGGCCACGGGAAGCCTGAATGCGAACACGAATTTCACGAACAGCGACAATTTTGCGGATTTGCTGGTGACCGACCCGGTTGGCAACGGTGTGATCGAGTTTCTGGGCAACGGCGATGGGAGTTTCAAGAGAGATGTGACCCCAATTCCCGTAGGGAACCAGCCCAGCGCTATCGCCGTGGGCACCTTTAATACCAATAACGGTGATTCCAACCTGGGCTTCGTGGTAACGAATTTCAAGGACAACACTCTTTCCGTATTCGACGGCAGAGGGGATGGCACCTTCATCGAAGTACCCGGTTCGCCTTTCACGTTGCCCCCCACCGCTAGCGGCCCAGTGGCTATAACAACGGCTGACTTCAACGGCGACGGACTTCCCGACCTGGCGATTGTGAATCAGATCTCAAAAAACGTAACCATATTGGCAGGCAATGGAAACGGTACGTTCACGGAGTTTCCGAACTCTCCGTTGACCGTGGGTAATCTTCCCGTGGCCATCGCATCGGGAGTTCTCAACGGCAGCAACGGGCCGGCGCTGGCGGTGGTGAATCAGCAGGACAACACGCTTTCCGTGTTTCTCGACAATGGAAACGGCACATTTGTGGCGGCGGCACAATCTCCCCTTGCGACGGACACAACGCCGAGCGGCGTGGCGATTGCCGAGCTCGCTCAGGCCTCCACCGGCGGGATCGCGGTAACCAACACTGCCGTGGGTACGGTCACCCTCTTCGCCGATCTGGGCAACGGCCTGTTCGCCAACGCGATTGAACCCGCTGCGGGCACAAGTCCCGAGGTCATCCTGGCCGGAGATTTCACGGGCAGCGCATTTCCGGACATCGTGGTGACGAACAACATCGCCGGGGCTGTAGGGGAGGTGACGCTGGTCGAAAGCCCCGCGAGCCTGATTTCGAATCCCGCAATCGCCCAGACCCCTTATCCCGGCTCCGAATATGAGGACATCGGGATAAAAATCAAAGCCACGCCGCAGTTGCACGACACGAAGGAGGTGACGCTGCAGCTGGAATTTGAGATTAAGGCGCTCTCAGGAAACAGCATAAATGGCATTCCCATCATCTCGAATCGAACCGTGACGCAAACGGTGCGACTGAAGGAAGATGAAACCTCGCTGATCACTGGCGTCCTTAGCGAAAACGAAACCAAGTCGATCACCGGCCTTCCCGGCCTGGCCACACTCCCCGGCGTGGGCTATGCGTTTGGCACCCGAAGCAATTCGTACACCGAGGACGAAATTCTGTTCCTGGTGACCCCTCGCCGCGTTCGCTCGCCCTTTCACCAGACCAAAACCATCTACGCGGGCACCGGTGAACCCGGTGGCCATGGCCAGGCGGGCGGGGCCGCACCTCCGGTCCAAAGGCCGGATCAGGAACCCGTTCCTGCTCCGACGCAGCCGCCGGGAGAGACCCCGCAACCAGCACCGACGGGAGCGCCTACGGAGCAGCCGGCGGGGCCGCGGCAGAGACGCGAGCCACCACAAGAGCAGCAGCCACCAGCGAATCAACCGCCACCGGAACAACCACCGGCGAATCAGCCGCCGCAAAACCAGCCACCACAAAATCCACCACCGCAAAACCAACCGCCGCAACCGCAGCCCGAGATTCCATTGCAGCAGCCGCCGGGGTAACACCCGGGCTGAAAACAGCGAGTCCGCTATTCGGCATGGGGCTGCAACACGACCACTTTCAGGGAGTGGCCCAGCGAAAGGCGCCGTATTCAGGAAGATGATTCAGGGAAGTGGATCAAAGACAACGACAGGCTGGTAGGTTCGCGGCACGACCGCTTCGGCAATGGCGATCAGCTTGTTTTCCTGGCTGAACACGCGCAAGCGCGGGGGCTGCGCTTCCTCGGTATCCAAATGCGTGGTAGCCCCCGGCGGAAGTTCCACACGGCCGGGCTTCAGCTGCGAAGGCATCACATTGAATTTCGCGCCGTGACGTATTTTTTTCTCGAGGACCGGCAATACGTTGGTTCGGGGGAAATTCGACAACAGGTGCTCCAGCGGAATCAAGCAGGACTCAAACTTGCCGTCCTGCTTAGCCCGCGACAATTCTTCCAGATCGATGGCTTGTTCGAGGGAAAATTCTCCGACTGCCGTGCGGCAGATCTCGGCGAGATGCGCGCCACAGCCGAGCTTCTGCCCCATGTCGTGAGCCAGTGAGCGGATATATGTCCCGGAGGAACACTCGATCGAGAAACGCGCGACCGGCCCTTCCATCCCCGTCAACCGAAACTCAAAAATCTCGACGGGTACGGGCTTCAGTTCGACAACCTGATTCTTGCGCGCGAGTTCATACGCTGGCCGGCCGTGAATTTTCTTGGCGGAAAAAATCGGCGGCATCTGTTCGAAGCGGCCGGTCGACTCCGCCGCCAGGCGCAGCAGCACTTCGCGGTCCAGCACCGGCGCCGCATCCGGGCCGGCAGGCTGGCCTTCCGAGTCAAACGTATTTGTGGCGTAGCCGAACCGAAAACCCGCGGTGTAACGCTTGCGCCGGCCCGTATAAAAACGGACGAAACGGGTGGCCTTGCCCAGCAGCAAAACCAGAACACCGGTTGCCAGCGGATCCAGGGTGCCGAGATGGCCGATCTGGCGGAATCCAGCAAGATGGCGCACCGCATCCACGATGTCGTGCGAGGTCTTTCCCTGCGGCTTGTTGATGACCAGGGCGCCGTCGAAAGGAGCGGGTTGTGGTTGACGTGGCATTTGGGGAGTTTTCAGTTATAAGTTCTCAGTTTTAAGTAGGGCAACAAACTCGCGTTAGGTGCCCGGCCCTAAAATCATTTTGGGTGCAAACGAGGCACCCCGAATGGCAGGCGCTACAAAGACATGCGGTTTTGCGGATTCAAGATTGGGCTTGCAGATCATCGTTCAAGGATTCGGTTCGGGCTTATCGGCCTTGTCCGACTTCATCTGCTTCAGAAGCTGTTCGATGCGCTCGACGTGCTCCTGCGAAAGATCGAGCGTGAAGTGCAAATCGGGAACGCGACGCAAATGCAGACGCTCCACCAGTTCGTGCTTGATGTAGCCGGAGGCGTGTTCGAGGGCCTTGATGGCGTCGGTCTGCTCCCTGGAGTTTTCTGTGCGCACGCTCACGTAGACTCGCGCGTGCTTCATATCGGGCTGCACGCGCACTTCGCTGACACAGACGTTGCCTTCCAGCCGCGGGTCTTTCAATTCGCCAACCAGCATGGCGTTTAACTCATGGGCGATTTCCTCGCCGACGCGCAGATGACGATGATGATCAGGACTCATGTTCAGTTACTAGTTCTAAGTTCTAAGTTCTAAGTTCTAAGTTATTAGTTCTAAGTTCTAAGTTCTAAGTTTCTGCTTCCGATTTAATACTGACAACTTATGACTTACAACTCTCTCCCTCGCGACACGATTACAACAGCTCGACGGAGTGACCGACCACCATCGGCCCCAAAATCGTGTCAGCCTCCGCCAGCACCTTTTGCAGAGCTTCTTCGACGTGATGCTCTTCATTCGAAAGAGTGACCACGCCGACCACCGAGCGCTGCCAGGTGTCCTCAAAATCGAGTTCCGCGACCGCCACATTGAAATGCGCCCGGAGGCGATCTTTGAGGCTGCGCAAAACCTGCCGCTTATCCTTCAGCGACTGCGCATCCGCAATGTGCAACTCCAGTGTGAGCAATCCGACGGGCATGGCAAACCACCCTCAGGCCCGGGAAGCCTGAGCCTGATGCATGTCTCCTATTTGCGTGCGGCGGAAGAACCCTGGGCGGCGGCTTCGGCGGCGGACAGCTTGGTCACCTGGAAGCACTCCAGAATGTCGCCAACCTTGACGTCGTTGAAGTTTGCAATGCCCAGGCCGCACTCAAAACCCGTACGCACTTCGCTGGCATCGTCCTTGAAGCGTTTCAGCGAGCTGAGCCTGGATGTGTAAATCACGGCGCCGTCGCGCACGACGCGAATCTGGGAGTCGCGCTTGATCACGCCGTCGACGACGTAGCAGCCGGCCACGCTGCCCGACCCCTTGATGCGGAAGGTGTTGCGTACTTCCGCGCGGCCCAGATAAGTCTCCTGGAAGACCGGTTCCAGCAGGCCTTCCATGGCTTTCTTAATTTCGTCGGAAACTTCGTAAATGATGTTGTGGGTGCGGATGTCCACTTTTTCCTGCTGCGCCAGGTCCTGTGCTTTGCGGTCCGGACGCACGCCGAATGCGATAACGATGGCTCCCGACGCTGAGGCAAGCAGAATGTCGTTTTCGGTTACCGTGCCAACTCCCGCGCTGATGATCTTGAGTTTTACCTGATCGGTCGACAGCCTCGGCAGCATCTCTTCCAGCACTTCCGCGGAGCCCTGCACGTCTGCCTTGATGACGATCGGAAGCTCTTTCACTTCCCCGGCCTTCAACTGCTCGTGCAATTGATCGAGAGTAATGCGGCTGCCGGCACTGGCGCGCAATGCGGCATCGCGCTGCTTGGACTGCCGGAACTCCACCACGTGCCGCGCCTTGGCTTCATCGGTTACCTGGAAGTGGTCGCCAGCTTCGGGAACGCCCTGAAGGCCGAGCACTTCGACCGGTGTGGATGGCGGGGCGGTCTTCACCGGGCGCCCGTGATCGTCAAACATCGCGCGGACTTTGCCGAATACGGAGCCGACGATGAAAAAGTCGCCGTTGTTGAGCGTTCCGTTCTGTACGAGCACGGTGGCCACCGGGCCGCGGCCCTTGTCCACGCGGGATTCCAGGACGGTTCCGCTTGCCGGGGCATCGGGATTCGCCTTCAATTCACGCAAATCCGCCACCAGCAAAATAATTTCCAGCAATTTGTCGAGGTTCTTTTTCTGTTTGGCGGAGACTTCCACGAATTCTGTCTCGCCGCCCCATTCCGCGGGCATCAGGCCGAGATCCGAGAGTTGCCGCTTCACGCGTTCCGGCTGGGCTTCCGGCTTGTCGATTTTGTTGACCGCCACGATGATCGGCACATTCGCCGCCTTCGCGTGGTCAAGAGCTTCGCGGGTCTGCGGCATGACGCCGTCGTCGGCAGCTACCACGAGCACCACGATGTCCGTAACTTTCGCGCCGCGCGCGCGCATCCGTGTAAACGCTTCGTGGCCCGGGGTATCCACAAACACCACACTCTTTTCGCCCACCTGCACCTTATAGGCGCCGATGTGCTGCGTGATGCCTCCGGCTTCGCCGGCCGCCACGTCTTCCTGGCGGATTGCATCGAGCAGGCTGGTCTTTCCGTGGTCCACGTGGCCCATGACCGTAACCACCGGCGGCCGCGGTTTCAGATTTTCCTTGGTCTCTTCCTTTGCCACCTCGAGGACCATTTCCTCTTCGAGAGAGACGACGCTGACCACACCGTTGAACGACTGGGCGAGGTCGGTCGCTGTCTGCACATCCAGCGCCTGGTTGATGCTGGCGAACACGCCGCGATCGAGCAGGGTCTTCAAAAGATCTTTTGCGCGGACATCGAGTTTTTCCGCCAATTCGCGGATGGTAATGCCTTCCGTCAACGTGATGTCGCGTGGAGCGCGCGGCTCCGGCGGAGCTATCGCTGCCGCAGCCACTCCGCGGCCGCCTGCTCCCGGACGCTGACGCGTCGGGTGCAGCTTCCGCTCGCCTTCCATCTCGCGCTTGTCCGCCATCGGACGCTGGCGCTGTTGCGGTTTGCGCGCGTAAAGCGGCTTGCCAGGCTCCGCCTTGGATGGTTTTTCGGAGAACGGCGAGGGCAACATCCCAGGACGAGCGCCGGACGTGCGCTGCCCCGGTCGCGCGCCAGATGGCGCGGCGCCTGGGCGCGGAGTAAATGTGCGTCCACCTCCGCCTGGTCCACCTGGACCGCCCGGACCACTGGGGCGCGGTGTAAACGGACGTCCACCCTGCCCGCCGGATTGCTGCGGGCGCATCGGCTGACCGGGACGAGGGCCACTTGGCCGACGCTCGCGGTCACCCGGCATGGTTCCGGGAATTGGCCCGCGGTTTCCGGTGGGCATGGGACGAAGAGGTTGTTGGGGGCGCGGCGCAGTAGACGGCGCGCCAGAGCGCGCGGCTTGCGGTTGCGAGCCCGGCTGCTGCGGACGCGATTGGGGAGGCGGAGCTCCGCCAGGGCGTGCGGATGGCTGCTGTCCCGGGGCGCGGGCAGGTTGATGGGGATGAGAAGGAGAAGGGCGCAAAGGCTGTTGCGGCGCAGGCCGCGGCTGGCCAGGAGATGGCGGAGTGACTGGCGCGGCAGGTCGATCTGCCGCGGGTGTTGCCGGTGTGGCGGACGGCGGCGCGGCCGCGGGTGAAGTCGCTACGGAAGGAGCGGGCGCAACCGGTTTCGCAACAGGAGCCGCCGGCGCTGGGGCCGCGGCTGGGGGTGGTGTAGCAGGTGCGGGCTTCACCGCGACGGGTGCTGGAGCAGGGGTCGGCGCGGGAGAAGCAATCGGTACCGTAGCCGCGGGTTTCGTCGCGACTGGATGCTGCGCGGGCACAACTGGAGACGGAACCTGGGGAGCTGGAGCCGGCGGCCTGCGCAGGGCTGCTTTTGCCGCCGCTTCCTTGGCCGAGCGTTCGGCTTCAGCCGCGGTTTCGGCATCCGCCACGCCCTTCAGGTGATGCTTGACCTTTTCCGCCACATCGGCGGGAATCGAACTGGAATGCGTTTTCTTTTCGGTAACGCCAAAACCGGCCAAAAGGTCAATGATGGCTTTCGCCTTGACCTCGAGTTCGCGCGCGAGCTCATTGATGCGGACTTGATTTGCGTCGCTCATGCTTCTTAGGAACTTTTCTCTTCCTGCTGTTCCGCCGGGGTTTCCTTTTCCGGGGTAGCAGCTGCTTCCGAGTTAATCTCCGAAGCGGATTCCGTTGCCTGTGGAGCTTCCGTCTGACTGGCGGTTTCGACCGCGGGCTCGGCGGCGGGTTCGTCTGATGTTTGCGCGGACGCTTCAGTCAAAGGTGCCTCTTCGCCGTTTTCGTCCGTGGTTTCCACCGGCGTGGCCGCGGCGTCTCCGCCCTCATAGAAGCGGTTCACGGCCTGATAGATTTTGTCGACCATTTTTTCGCCGATGCCGGGAATTTCCATCAACTGCTCCGGCGTCATGCTGGCGAGTTTTTCCAGGTTCGAAATACCGGCGGCTTCGATTTTCTCAATGGTCTTGGGTCCGACGCCCGCGAGGACGGTCAGAGGAGTGGTCGGCGCGGTAAGAGCGGTCATCTGCTCTTCGATTTCGCGGCGCTTCTCTTCCTCGCTCTTGATGTCGATGTCCCAGCCGATCAGCTTGCTGGCCAGGCGGACGTTCTGTCCTTTTTTCCCGATTGCAAGCGAAAGCTGCGAATCCTCGACGATGACTTCCAGCTTTTTGTTCTCCGGGTCGGTGATCTGGACGCGCGTTACTTTCGCGGGGCTCAAGGCTTTTTGCGCGAACGCAACCGTTTCTTCGTTATAAGGAATGATGTCGATTTTCTCGCCACGCAGTTCGCGGATGATGGACTGGACGCGCATGCCCTTCATGCCGACGCATGCGCCTACGGGATCGACGTCCTTGTCGCGGCTGGCGACGGCCACTTTGGTGCGCTC
>DATHMM010000207.1:0-7904 GCA_035487095.1 Candidatus Sulfotelmatobacter sp. | reverse complement strand
GTTCTTGAAGCGCTCGAGGAGGACGGAGCGCGGCGCGGTGCCTTGCAGCATGAGTGGGAAATCGACGCGAGTACGCACCCGCTCGAACAGATCGTTCATTTGCGAGTAGCTGGTGAAGAGGCAGAAGGCGCGGCCCTGGCTGAGTTCCAGGAGTTGCACGATTTCGTCGGCGGCCTTGCCGGCAAAGCCCGCATCGCGCACGTCGGGCATTTTCTGCGGAAGATAGAGCAGCGCCTGCTGCTGATAATCGAACTCTGGCGGCAGCGCGCATTCCTTCGCGTGATCGAGTCCCAGACGCTGTCGGATGAACTCAAAGCGGCCTGCGACAGTGAGCGTGGCGGAAGTGAGGATCACTGTGTCGAACGCTTCGAAAAGTTTCTCGCGGAGAATCTGGCTGATGTCGATCGGGGTGGCGGCAAGGAACACGCCTTTATTGCGGCGCTCGAACCAGTAGACGTAATTTTTCTCGTTGGATTCGAAGAGGAAAGCCAATTCCTGGCGGATTTCGAAGCTGCGGCGGCCGATGCGCGTAAGTTCCTCCGGTTTCTGCGTCAAAGCGGCAAACTCTGTTTCCATGGCCTTGCAGGCGTTCAGCAACGCGTCATAACTCTCGCGGTTCTGTTCTAGGAAGGCTTCGCGCTCCTGCCGGGTAAAAGGAAAGCGGCCGTCGCGCGGCGGAAAGCTGTCGAAGAAGGCGCGGCTCTTTTCGCGGATGCGCTGTGTGCGGCGAAGCAGCGTGGGTGAGCCCGTCTTGGTCAGCCGCATGGCGTGGTCGGCGTCGCGCGCCAGCTCTTCGAAACGGAAATTCGAAATCTGCTGGCCGAAATAATCGCTGGCGACGTCTTCCATCTCATGCGCTTCGTCGAATACCACCGCCGAATATTCCGGCAGGATGCTGCCGAAGTCGTCCTGCTTCAGCGCCAGGTCGGCGAAAAACAGGTGATGATTCACGATGATCAGATCGGCTTCCTTGGCGCGGTTTTGCATCTGCGTCAGGAAGCACTTCTCGAATTCCGGGCACTTCTTCCCGGTGCAGGTGTCGCGGCGCGCGTCAATGCGCGACCACAGTTCCGAATCGTCCGGCAAAAACGTCAACTCGGCGCGATCGCCCGTTTCCGTCAGATTCGACCACTCGCGGATCTGCCGGAACGCGTCCACCTCTTCCATGCCCTTCAGCATCGGCTGGTCGGCCAGGGCGTGCATTTTGGAAAGGCACAGAAAGTTGGAGCGGCCCTTCATCACGGCAACTTTCAGATTGGGCGCGAAATGCTTTTGCAGGAACGGCACGTCCTTCTGATAAAGCTGCTCCTGCAGTGATTTGGTTGCCGTGGAAATCACCACTCTACGCCCGCTGCAGATGGCCGGTAGCAGGTACGCCAGCGTTTTCCCCGTGCCCGTGCCCGCTTCGACCACGCTGTGATGGTGTTTCTGAAACGCGTCGTGCACCGCCTCCGCCATCTGCAATTGCGCGGGGCGATGCTCGTAGCCGCCGATCATGCTGCGTTCCAGGAATCCGCCGGGGCCGAAGATCTGCTCCATTGTCGGGCCGGTGGTAGAGGGAGTCTCGTCCTCATGTGCCGGAGCCACGCCCGCAGCCGAGCCATGCGCGTCGCCAACGGCACGATTGGGTCGCACCGGCTCGCTTTCCACGTCATGAGCGTGCAAGTCGTCCTCAAGCGGCACGTAGACGCGCTCCTGCACCACTTCCCTGTTCTTTTTCGGGGCCTCGGAAGAGCCCGGGTTGGATTTACGCTTGACCAGAAACCCTGCCTAATCTGCGCCTTAAACGCTTGAATCAGTAACGATAACACACTCCCGCGCGTCTCATTTTCAAGGTGGTGTGCGGCGCAGAACGACACGGCGAGCCAGCGAGGGCACCATGAGCCAAAACTGCAAGGAATCCCAAAGCGTGATTCTCAAAGCTATGGCCCTCGTCCTTAGCCTGGCCGTGGCATTACCCGCGTCGGCGTACGACTATCCGCTCACTTCAAGCGCCATTCGCGACGCCTACTTTTTGGGTATTCGCCAGGGTGGGCTCTCTCCGCAGTTCCTTGCACCGTATTCTCTTTTCATTTCGGACCTCCACCAGGGAAGTTGTACCTCCGAGATCCGGGTGGAGACCCCCTTCCTGCAAATCGTTGCTTACGCCGGCGGGGCGCCCAATTACAGTTCACAGGACGCGGTGAAGGAATTCTATGATAAGCCGATGAAGTTACGAATGTTATTGAACATCTGCTACATGCGCCTCGCGCCGCCTCCAAACTCGGTCAAAATTAAGGTCATCCAGAATAAGAAAGAAATCGTTCCCGAAACTGACACCCGCCTGGCCTACGCCGAACCCCTCGACGGGCCTTCCGAGCTGCCTCCGAATGGGGAAAAAGTGCAGTTGGAATTCGATGCGGCAAAAATCGATTCGTCTATGTGCACAATCGTTATCGACACGCCGAACGATCAGCATGTAAAGGTCGAGTTGGACCTAGAGAGCCTTCGCTGACCCAGAACTCCGAAGTTAATGTTTGGGCAAATTGGGATTTTCCGGACGTCCACGATGAACGCGTGGGAGTAAAGTGTTGTTGGGGAATTCCAGCTGCCCTTTGCCGCCGTCGCAGGCGGTGAAATCCGTCGTGGGGTGTTCGCATGAGTTCAAGAAAGTATCTTGTTTTCACTGTGTTTGCCGCCATTCTATTGCTTTCTTCCTGCAGCGGCGTCAAGGACAGGTGCGTCACAAACTGCAACCCGAGTGGCAACGCTTCTCTGAGCGTCTCGATATCAGACACGCCACCCACGAATACCACAGTTGTCAGCTTCACGTTGCCGATTGTCGGGATTTCACTGACTTCCTCTTCCGGCGGGCAAGTTTCGGTGTTCGCCCCCGGCGCACCGGCGAATTTCGAGTTGACCCGGTTGCAAACGGATTCCGACGTGGTGGTCACCAACGCATCGGTAGCCGCCGGCACCTATACCGCAATCAACGTAACCCTCGGCGCGGCCACCGGCACATTCATCAACAATTCAGGCGCACAGGTTGGCAATTGCCCCGCGGCAAATCCTTTCAGTGTTTGCGGAATACCCAGCGGAGCCACCACTACGATCACCGTTCCCATCAGCCTGACGTTGACGAGCAACGCGAACCAATGGCTGGACCTCGACTTCAATTATAACAATGCAATCGTGACCACCGGCGGCATTGGCATCGACATGCAGCAACCGAATGTCCTCACGGCGACGACGACCACGCCCATCGGCGTTCCCACCGGCGACTTTGCCTTTGTCGACGATTTCACTGGGCACGTCACGGCCATTAGCGGCAGCAGCATTTCGTTGAGTTCGACGGTGCGCGGCACTCTGACCGCCACGATCAACGGGTCCACGCAAGTCTTCGATCCCCAGCAACAATGCAGCGGCGGCGTTGGTAGCCTAAACTGCATCGGGGTTGGTTCGATCGTCAGCCTGCAAGGAGTGCTGACGAACACCGGCACCATCCTTGCCACCTCGCTCGACGTCATCGACTCCTCAAAAACGCCGGTAGATGAAGTGGAAGGCACCATTTATCCGAGCACCTGCAACGGCGGCTCGAATTTCGGCATGATCCTCAGCGACAGCTCGATTACCACCGGTGGCTCCCCTCTGGCCAGCGCCGGCTTTGGGAGCGGTGTGTGCCTGACTATCAGTCCAACGGCCACTCCCCTCGTTGATTTCGGAATTCTGACCGGCCAGCCTACGTTGCCGGCCACAAACGCCGGATTCTCGACGGTGGGCGACCTGCTCGCGGGACAAACCATCCGCGCCAAAGTTACCGGTGCTGCAACCGGAACCAACGGGATCAACGCCACCGCAACGGCGCTGATCCTGCGCTTCTCGCGCTTGACGGGAACTGTCGGCACGGTGTCTGGCCCAGTTTTCGGTATCAACGGACTGCCAACCTACATCACGGCCTTCACCGTGCCGCCTTCCGTACAGACGTACACGAACGCCACACTCTTTGAGAATGTCACCACCCTGTCGGGTACGGTATCCATCTCAGCGCTGTTCTACAATCCGATCGGTGGTCCGGTTCAGTCGTTTCAGGCGGCCAAGGTTCGCCAACACTAAGTTTTCACCCGCCTCCGCAAAGGCAACGGGCCCCGGAAGTTCCGGGGCCCGTGTTTTTTGGAGTGCGAGAGCTCTGCTCTCGCTTTTGAGATTGATGCGGCAGAACAAATTGGATTTGGTTGCCATGGCGTTGACCGCAAAAGCGGGAGCTTCGCTCCCGCACTCAAGAGCAGATTAAATCCCGCCCACCGTGGTGTTCGGCGGTAGCGGATTACCGAGGGGCGCCATGGGCGCAGACGGAATGTTCGGCGCAAGCGTAGGCTGCAGCCGGCGATACAACGCCAGCGAAATGGCTCCCATGCCCCAGAGCGTGACAACGAACCCGGCCCAGTGGCCGATAAACGGCAGACTCGTAACAACACGAACCGCCGCGATGCCCACAACCACGCGCAGGAAGAAGGGCCAGAAGTCGTCATCGCGGCCCATGATCCACTGGCCGACGATGCCGCCCACAACCACCTCTGCGGCAAACAACATGACCAGCCAGAGCATAAACGAAGAGATGCCCACCAGCATGCCCACAATCGTGATGCACGCAATGATCGAAGCGATGGCCACGCCAAAAAACACCAGCACACCAAGTCCGAACGAAGCGCCGATATGGCCGGCGGAGTCCACCGTCTCCAGGGCAAATTTCGGCATCAACCCGGTAAGCACCAGGCCAAACAAAATGAACGTGCCGGTCCAGATGACCCGCCAAAGGTAGTAGCCGCCGGTGCGCTCTTCGCGCTTGTGCTCCATTTTCGTGAATTCCACGGGCGAGGCGAGTTTGGCGTCGGAAGCGACGCTGGGTTCCCTTTGTCCCTTGAAGGTGGCCTTCCCGTCGATTTCCGCGCCGGATGCGATCGAGAGCGATTTGCCGCTTCCGCGCACGGAGCCCCCGATGAACCCGGAGATGTTGGTGCTATCCGCATAGCCAAGAAAGTCACGGCCGATTTTCCCATCGAGAGTGAGGGTTTCGCCTCCCCCGGTAAGACTGCGGCCGATTTTCCCACTGGAATCCAGATTGAACGTTTCGTTCCAGACCATCACGTTGCGTTCGACGCTGCCGCTGAGGCTCACATTGTTCGCCCCGGCGCGCAGGTTTCCGTCGATCGTCCCGCTGACGCGCACGGCTTGCGCAAAGCAGATCAGGTCGCCATTAATGTGGCCGGTGACATCCACCTGGTGGGCAAACGCATAAACGTCTCCGTCGACCTCGCCATCAATTCGGATGTGCTCGCCGGTAACGAACAGGTCGCTCTTGATGACCTCGTCTTTTTTCACGGTGACGGTATCGCCCTTGCGGAATTCGGTGGCGGAGGCGGGCGTGGCAACAGCCATCAGCAAGCCGAAGCCGGTAAAGAGCACCGCCAGCGCCGAGCCGCGCCGCAAATAGCGGCGGAATGCGAACAAGCCGAAGCCAGCCATACACATCACGGCAAGCACCTCGAACAAGCTGAACATGGATTGCCATCCTTTCCAGAATGCGCCCTGAAACACCACCAGGTTCAGCAAATTCGTGCTGCCGAAGCCGGCTTGTTCGAACTGGCTTTCCCAAGGCACGATATATTCCGTGTACAAGGCGTAGACGCCCAGAACGGCCAGGCCAAAGACCACGCCCCAAATCCATTGCATGTTGCGCTTTACTTTTTCCTGAAACTCGGCGAGGCGCGCGGGTAAAGGCTCGTCCTGCTCCAGCATGGAGCGCGTCAGCAATCGGGATTCGCGGTCGAGCGCGCGCAGCAGGGTCATGCAGCGCGTGCAAGTCTGCGTGTGGAGAGACACGCCCTGCGCGACTTCGCGGTCCAGTTGCCGCTCGACATACATCAGCAAAGTCATTTCATCGACGTGCGTTTCGTTCGGCTGTTTGCCGCTCTTCATGTCTGGTTCGTTCACCGCGTTCCTCCGACGGCGAGGGCGCTGTTCTCCCCCAGCGCCTGCCGCAATTCATGCCGTGCCCGCAGGAGCACGACCCCCACAAACTGGCGGCGAACGCCGATGGCGTCCGCAATTTCGTCATAGCTCATATCCGAGTAGTAGCGCATCACGAGCGCCATGCGCGCGCGCATGCCCAAAGTATCGAGTGCTTTGCGGACTTCCGCGCTGGTGCGTTCTTCGATCAGCTTTTCCAGTTGATTCGGTTCCGGGCATTCCAGCGCGACGTCGTCCACGTCATCCATGTCTTTATCGTGGCGGGCCTTCTTGCGCCGCAGCATGTCCCAGCAATGATTGGCGGCAACCTTGTAGAGCCAGGCGGTGAAGGACCGCGTCTGGTCGTACTGGATGAGTTTGTCGCGCAACTTCATGAAAATCTCCATCGTGGCGTCTTCCGCGTCTTCGCGCGTGGGCATCGCCCTCCGGCAAAAGCGGAAGATCGCCGGGGCAAATTCCCGGTACAGATCGCCCCAAGCCTGGGTATCCCCAGTCCGGGCTCGAGCGATTAAATCCGTCGGCTCCGTATTTCCCGGTGCGCTCATTCGCCCTGGTCTCAGCGGTTCCATAGGTAAGTACGCGGCGGCCGTGGCAAAACTATCACAAGTTGCAATGAGATGTGCATGTTACGGTCAGGCCGGCGGGGTTGGTTCGTGCCGGAGAGGGGCCGCTAAAGCTTGCAACTGAAGATTCTAAAGAACTTAGAAACACGAAGGCCCCGGGCTGGGCGACCGGGGCCTTCGCGCTGCTTCTACAAAAATTGAGGGGGGCTAGAACGTGAACTTCGCCGCAATCTGCAAGTTGCGGGGGCTACCGCTGCCCAGGAACGGGTAGCCGATGCCAACGTCAGGCGTCGAGGTCAGCGCATAGTGGCCTACCCCAGTGCCGGCCGGTGTCGAGCCATTCACTAGGGGATCAGCGATGAAGAACGGCAGGTATGGGTTCGCAAAATTCGGGTGGTTGAACAAATTGTAGGCTTCGAAGCGAAGCTGCATTTTCAATCGCTCCGTGATCGATGTGTCCTTGAAGATGGAGAAATCGAACTGGCGGAAATGCGGCCCGATCAGGGAATTGCGACCTAGATTGCCGTAATGGCGCGTGCCGGGCTGGCAAGTAGCTGCCGTGCCGTCAAATCCTCCGGCAACTGGGGTGCAAGGAACGGCAAACGCGTTCAGGTTGATGTAGTTGTTAGGATCATTTTGATTGTATTGGATGGGAACGCCAGGAACACGATCGGGCACGCCATATCCGCTCCCGCTGCCGTCAAAGTCGTCTTCAAAGTTGAAGTTAAACTGAAACGGCTGCCCCGATTGTATGGTGGCGATTCCATTCAGGCCCCACCCGTTGCGAATCAACTTGAAGCGACTGTCCTTCGCATCTGGAATCTGATAGATGAAGTTCCACGTAATTCGATTTCGGACGTCAAAATTGGAATTGCCGCGGTTCGGATTCGACGTATAGGTCTGGTTCGGCGTGGAACCGTTGGGGATGTACTCCCAAAGGTCGCTGGCATTGTCAATCGAATGCGACCAGGTGTAGTTGAACGTTGTGGTCAGGCCATGCCAGTCGTTGACGCGAAAACTCGTCTGCAGGGAGTTGTAATTCGAGTTCGCGGAACTTTGCAGAAAGTTCAGGTAAAACGGACTGGCCGCGATGCCGGGAACGAAAAATTGACGCGGCACCCCGAAGTCCTGAACAAGGCCACCCAGGCATGGCTGACCGGGAGCCGGAATGGGTTGTCCGGCACAATCTGCAGCCGTGATCTGCGCCTGCGTCGGCTGGTTGGCGTCCACCGTCTGCAGAAGTTTATGTCCGTTGGATCCCACGTAACCGATTTGCAGCACCATTTTGCGCGCCACTTGCTGCTGAAGATTCAGGTTGAAGTTCTGCATGTAAGG
>DATHMM010000206.1:0-43161 GCA_035487095.1 Candidatus Sulfotelmatobacter sp. | reverse complement strand
GGCCGAGGCGCCCGATGGGGCCCCAGCGGACGAACTCAATATAGCCGCTGCTTGGATCGGCAGTCGGAGCGATCATCATCGTGCCACCCGTGAATTTGCTGTTGTTGAAGGTGAGAAAAAGACAGCGGCGCTCATCCCAGGAGGTTTCATCATCGCATCGGAGTTTAAACGCGCGGCGCTTGAGTTGTACGACACGCACGAAGACACCGAGAAGATAGCCGAGGTGGCCGAAAGATTTAAAGCGGCGGTTGGCGAGCGCGCCCACGTCAGCGGTGAAGCCGACGCTAATGAGATTGAAGGAGTAGATAGTGCGGGAGGCGTGACGCAAGCGGAGGACATCCACGCGGCGCTTGCGGCCGGCGAGCAGGGCTTCGACGGAAGATTCGGCGCCCTTGTCCGTAAAATCGCGCAAGAAGGAATTGCCCGTGCCGAGGGGAAGAAAGCCGAGTTCAACGCGGTCGGTTTGCCCTTCGCGGGAGAAGATGCCGTTGATGATTTCGTGAGCGGTGCCGTCGCCGCCGACGGCGAGGAAGCGGCGATAGCCCTGATCGTAGGCTTCGCGGGCGAGCTGCACGGCGTGGCCCGGGGCCATGGAAGCGATAGCGTCCACGCGCAGGCCTTTCGCCTTGAGACGGCGAAGTTCGGTGCCGGCGAGCTTTGCGGAGCGGCCGCCGCCCGCCGCCGGATTGACGATCGCTAGGAATTTATCGGTCACGGTTTTGCCGGATTGGGCATTTTATATGAAGTCGCTGCGAAAAATTCATCGGTTATTGGGTTGTAGCTCAGGCCTTTAGGCCTGAGGGTTTTCATAACTGCGGCGCGATACTTGCCGGCGCTTTGAAAACCCTCACCCTTGAAGGGGTGAGCTACAGTTGTCAGATCGGGAGGATGGCTTGCTCCCGGTCGAGCGCGGATAGGCGCTGGGCCAGTTCGCTGCGCTTGATTTTCAGCGAGGCAGTCAACGGAAAATCTTCCTGGTAGATGACCAGGCCGTGGACGCGCTTGTAATTCGTCAGGCGGGCGTTGCGCATGGAGAGTTCGGACTTGAGTTCCGGCGTGAGAGCCTCGCCGTGCTCGAGGTGGATCACGAGGAGAAGTTTTTCGTGGAGCATGGAACGCTGCGGCCAGATGAAGTTGGCGGCGAACACGCAGAACTCTTTGACCTTCAGGCCTTCGAACGCTTGCTCGACGTCTTCGGCGTAAACATTCTTCCCTTCTTCGGTGACGATCATGTTTTTCTTGCGGCCGAAAAGCTGCAGGTGGCCGGTGGAATCGAAACGGCCCATGTCGCCGGTGCGCAGCCAGCCGTCAACGACAGTTTCGGCGGTGAGTTCGGGTTCGTTGAGATAACCGGCCATCACCGTTTTACTGCGCACGGTGACTTCGCCAATGCCGTCACCGTCGGAGTTGCGGATCTGAACTTCCATGCCGGGGAGCGGCTTGCCAACCGTGTCCGGGCGGAACGGCTTCAGATCGTTGACGGTGACCGCGGTGCCCGCTTCGGTGAGGCCGTAGCCGTTGGCAACGGGAATTCCCAAATCATAGAAAAATTGCAGCGTCTGCGGCTCGGTGAAAGCGCCTCCGACGATGATGGCTTCGAGCTTGCCGCCGAAATTTGCGTGAACTTCGCCGAGTAGCTTGCGGCTGAGCCACAAGCGCGGACGGTCTTTCGTCAGTGCGCGATTGATGTTGCGGACGGCATCCAAGGCCTTGCGCTTGGGCTCGGGAAGCGCGTCAAAACGCGCCTGCAAGCCCTTTTGCAAATTTTTCAGGACGAGCGGCACCAGGCTGACATACGTGATCTCGTATTTCGGGAATGCTTCGCGGACGTATTCGGGACGCAGGGTGCGGAGATGCACGACGGCGGCACCGCAAGTGAAAGGTCCGAAAAATCCGACCATGAAATCGATAGCGTGATTCGTGGGAAGGATGCTGAGGTAGCGCACGCCGGGCCAAAAAGGATAGAGCGACGTGAGGGCCACGCACTGCTCGAGATAATTTTCGTGCGTCATCATGCAGCCCTTGGGCGTGCCTCCGGTGCCGGAGGAGTAAACGATGCAGGCGATGTCCTCCCGCTGCTGCGGAACGAAAACGGGAATGTTCGCGCCTTTGACATTTTCCCAGCGCTCAGCTCCAGCCATGTCCGCGTCTCCCGGCGCTTCGGTAGCGAGAACCGCCACCAGGTTTGCGGCAGCGGATCGCGCCGGAGAACCGCAGAGCTGGCGCCAGATGCCGTATTCCGTGATGAGCACTTTCGCGCCGGAGTGTTTCAGAAGTTGCCACTGCTCTTCGGGCTTGAGCTTGAAATCGAGAGGCACAAGCGTGGCGCCGCAAAAGAAAATCGCGTAGGCGGAAATCAGCCACTTCGACTGATTGGTCATGATGATAGCGACGCGGTCGCCCGGGCCCATAGCCAGATCCTGCAAGGATTTGGCGAGCGGCAGGGCCTTGTCTCTGAAATTGCGATAGGTGAGGCGCTGCTTTTCTTCGCCGCGGTCGGATTCGATCAGGCAGACTTCGGTGGGCCAGGTTTCCAAGGCGTCGCGGAGAGCTTCGCCGACGGAATTGCATTTTTTTAAATCGAGCATCAGAGGCGGGCTTGGATCCGCTGGGCGAGCGTTTTGAAGTCGCTCACCCCCTGAACTTCATAGTCGGGGAGCTCGATGCGAAAGTGATTTTCAAGGCGGGAGAGCATTTCGAGGGCTTGCAGGCTGTCGATGCCGAGTTTCTTGTAAAAATCGTCGTCGGCCGCGAGGGATCCCGCGGGTACCTTAAATTGCACCGTGGCGAGTTCCAGGATCTCCTGCGTCGTCTGTTCGATGGTGCGCATACCCAATCAATTTAACATCCCCGGGGCGGGAAGGAAAACGGGGGGAAAAAGAAAGCGGGTCAGTCTCCGGTTACCGCTGCGGGCATTGGAATAGCTCTTGAGGTGCTGCTTCGAACAAGTCTGTCCCTTAGGTCAGCTGTGACCAACTAGAAGGACTGCCACAATGCGATAGCTGGTAGGTTAATTGGCGCGCCAACAATGGCGCTAGGACCCCTCAATATGCAAAGTCGGCTCACGGCGTTCGCTTTCTCCACTTTATGTCTTTTTCTAGTTGCGGCCTGTAATAGGCCCACCGATTTCACCGGCTTTTGGAAGGCAAATTGTACAGACGCGTTCGGCGTTCAAATTAAGAAGCAGCCGGGTAACCAGTTTTCGGTCTCGTTTTGCGGGCCGGGCGGCTGCTTTGCTCCGGGAGAATGGATGCCGAACACCACGATAGCTGGGGACCCCAAATATCGGGTGGTCAATCCAACGACAATCGAGATTGGACACGGGCAGGTGTGGACCCGTTATACAAAATGTACGAAGGATACCAATCCGGTGCTGGACTACGCGACTATGCCGCCACGGAAGGGCGACGCCGGGAGCGGGATTGTAGCTATTGCGCCGGACCATGAAAAAACTACTGCTCAGACGAAGAAAGACCCACATCGGCCCGATTGCATAGACGCTTCGTGCCAAAGAATTAGCACTTTTTTGAAGAAACATTATTGCGGTGAATCACCGTTCGGGAACGGCCCCGACGAGAGCTGCGATGTCAGAGACAGAGAAAAGCGCAGCGCCAACGTTAGAGTCATCGCTGACTACAATTGTGAATGGAATGAGAGCAAGAACGCGGCGGATTGTAAACAGCAGGGACAAGTAGATCCAGAACTTCGCAGAATTTTAGTCCACGAATTGCAACAACTGGGACTACCAGCCAAAGCGCCTGGGGAAACTTACTTTACAGTCTGGCAATCAGACCGTGTTGGCTGGTCGCTGACTCAAGCGTTTTACTCGCATCGAAGCGGAGATAACATAGAAGTTTGCGAGGTAGTCGCCGTCGTTGACCAGAAGGGACATGTGACGGTTCTCCGAAAATTGCCATTGAAGAAAACAGATGTCGATGTACCTGACGTTACGGAATGGACTCCCTTGGACCTTGCAGACACACGTGGCGAAGGCCAGGTGGACATCATTCTCGTGGGGGATTCTTACGAAGACCATTGGCTCGAAGTCATCAGCGTGGGAAACGGCTCTGCAAAGACGATTTTTTCCGGCCTTGGGTATTTCTTATAAGGTCCCGATTGCCAAGTCTTGCTCAGTCGCGTTATCGGAAACTGACCAACTAACGAAAAAGAGCGTGGTAGGAATAAGGAAGAAGGGGATTTCACCGCGGAGGGCCCGGAGGACACCGAGGAGTCGTGGAAAGCCTCCTTCGCAGGAATGACCCTGACGCCGGAAGAACAGGCGCGGCCCCCCCTCCCTTCGTCGGGGCAAGCCTGAATGCTGCCCGCTACAGGAGGATGAGGCCGTTGCGCATGCCAATGGAGACGGCTTCGGCGCGGGAGGCGGCGCCTAGCTTGCCGAGGATGGAGGCCACGTGGAATTTTGCGGTGTGCTCGGAGATTTTGAGTTTTGCGGCGATTTCCTTGTTGCCGAGGCCGGAGGCGAGCAGGCGCAGCACTTCCCTTTCGCGGGGAGTGAGCGGCTCGGCTAATTCGTCCACAGGAGTTGAACGGCTGGCGGCGGCACGCATCGGCGCGCCTGATTCGGAGCCGAGCACGACCAGTCCGCGAACGACGGCTTCGAGCGCGGCGGCGAGTTGCCGGGGCTCCGGCGATGGCGGGAGAATTCCACGCACGCCGAGACTCAAGGCTCGGGAACCCGCGCTGGAGGAAGCCTCAGGAAGCAGAAGGATCACCGGTGTTTCGCGCGCAATTCCGGTTTCCTGCAATAGTCCGTGGAGTTCCTCCACGTGGAGATCGCTTGCGTCAACGACAATGGCGTCGAGACCTTTTTCCCCGAACTCATCGGCTGCGTCTTCGAACGCGGCGAGGACGCCCACAACCTCGAAGCCCTGGGTGTGAAGCAAGGATTCGAGCGCCCGCCGGGCGCGGGCTGAGGCCGCGACGATGAGCACGCGGATCACGCGGCGGCCGCTCCTGCACGACTGTTCCTGGCGCGGAGTTGCACGCTCACTTTGCGCACGCGAGTGTAGTCTCCGCGAAGAAAGGCGAGGTGCAAGACCCCGGCGGGGTTCTCATCGAGCGCATCGGCAAGGTCGTCGGCGGAACGGAAGGGCTGCTTTTCGGAGCCGAGGAGAATGTCGCCCGGCAGAAGCGAGGCCAGAGAAGCCGGGCCAGACGGCTCGATGCCGATAATGAGGAGGCCAATCTCCTGGCTGCTGGCGAGCGGCAGCCGAACGGGCGTAAGTGTGACGCCAAGCCAGTTCCTCCCGCTCTGGCCCTGCAGAAAGCGGCGCACATCATTGCTCGGGATGGCCAGCGCGAGGCTGCCCGCGATCATTGAGTTGATGCCGATGACGCGGCCCTGCGCATCCGCGAGCGGCCCGCCCGAATTTCCTGGCGCCAGGCGGACATCGGACTGCACCCAATTCCGGGAGCCCAGGCCCCGCAAAGGTCCAACTGCATGGACGATGCCTGTGGTGAGCGCACCAAGAAAACCGAAAGGATTGCCGACGGCCAGAGCAATCTCACCGGCCCGAACGTCCGAGGAATCGCGGCTGGTTGCCGAGGAAAGCTGCGTCGCGGAAATGCGGAGGGCCGCAAGGTCGCGCCGCGCATCCCGGGCGGCTACTTCAGCTTGAAATTCACGGCCATCCCAAAGAGAGATTCTTGCGCGAGGCCCGCGCGCAACGTGGGCGTTGGTGATGATCAACCCGTCGTCGGACCAGACTACGCCGGAGCCGCTGCCGCGGCCGCCGGGTTGAACGAGAACGGTGGAGCGGCGCACGCGTTCGGCAATTTCCCCAAGTCCCCGGATGCTCATCTCAGACGCTCCCGTTGGGACGTTCCGCGATGGTGATCGTGACGTCGCGTGGCGCCCCGCCGCGAAGAAAACGGGCGGCGAGGGATTTGCCGATGTTTGCGCCGTGCAGATGGGCCTGGACATCTTCGAGGCGCGTGACGGATTTGCTGTCGAGCGAGAGAAGAATGTCTCCGATCACCACGCCGGCATTGTGAGCGGGCCCGCCGGGCTCGACTTCCAGCACAATCGCAGCGGTTTTTTCACGGCGCTGGAGGGTCTCTTTCAGATTCTCGGGGAGGCGAACCGGCTGCAGGCCGACGCCGAGGTACCCGCGGGGAATACGGCCTTGCGTAAGGAGGGCGTCCACCACGCCGTTCACCGTGGCGACCGGCAGGGCGAGGGCTCCCGTGGGCGCGAATTTTGGAGTGGCGATGCCGGCCACGCGGCCTTCGGCGTCAACGACTGCGCCGCCCACTCCCGTGCGTTGCATGGCAACATCCAGGCGAACGTAGGGAGAGAGAGAGAGGCCGCCCCAGAGGCGGCGCTCGTTCGCCACCATACTGACGAAGGCCAGCGCGGCCACGGGGCCGCTGGCACGGGTGCGACCGACGACGAGCGCAACGTTACCCGGGCGCAGCGAAGTGGTATCGCCGAAGGACGGAACGGGGGAACTGGCTTGCTCGCACTTCAGGACTGCGACGTCGGTGGAAGCATCTCGACCAACAAGCTTTGCGGCCGCTAGCTGACCATCGGGTAGCGTCAACTGTATGTCCTCGTCCCGTTGCAGGGCGTGCTCGGCGGTCACGATGATGCCGGGACGCCAGATGACCCCGCTGGACGAGCCGCGGGATTCCGTGTGAACCGCGACGGCATGCGCGCCGGCTTTGGCGGTGGTTTCGGCAAGTTCTTTCGAAACGGTTGCCCATTCGGATGACATGTTTTCTACCTCCATCGTTAGAGTGACAGAGAGGGAAATTCGGGACATCCGCCATTTGGCTAGGTGGAGGAAAAAAGAAAGAATTCACCACAGAGAACACAGAGGGCCGCAGAGAGGAAGAAGACGAGATTACGATCTGGGGGCGACGGGGAGATGCTTCATGGGGTCATCGGATTCGACAAAGCGGCGGAGACTCTCCATGACCTGGGGACGGTTGAAGAGTTTGCAGAAAAGCTCGACTTCTTCGCGAAGTTCCTGGTAGGGGATGGGCTTGATGAATTTTTTTGCGGCGATGCGGGCTTCGGCGTCGAACTTCGTAATTTGCTGGGCCATGGAGCGGGCGACTTCGAGCGCGTAGCCTTCACCGGCGAGATGCGAGATGAGGCCGGCCTGGTGCGCTGCTTCGGCCTTGACGGTGCGGCCGGTGAAGAGCATGTCGCGGATGAAGCCGTTGCCCACGCCGCGGCGGAGACGGGGAATGCCGCCGAAGCCGGGGATAAATCCGAGTCGCAGTTCGGGGAACCCGAAGCGGGCCATCTTGTCGGCGACGATGAGGTCGCAGAGAAGCGCGAGCTCGAGACCGCCACCCATGCAGAGCCCGTGAACAGCGGCCACAGTGATGAAGGGAGCGGCGTCGATGGCATTCGCGACGCGATGGATGCGCTGGATGAAGGTTCGCAGGCCCGCGACACGTTGCTTGGGCGGAAGTTTTACAGCGTTGTTGTAAAGCTCCTTCAAATCGCCGCCGACGCTGAAGCCGCCGCGGCGGGCGCTGGTGATGATGCAGGCGCTGGTGATCGGGGCCAGCGTGTCGATGGCCGCGACAAATTGTTCGAGTTCGCCGAGCAGCAGCGTGCCGATTTCGTTGAGAGGTTCGTGGTCGAGCGTGAGTTCGACAACACCGTCGCGCCATTCCCACCGGAGGCCTTTGCCGCGGAATTCCTTTACCGGGAGCTCATTGCGGCGCCGTTTCTTCATGCGTTCGTTCCCGCGGCGACGGCGTGCTTGCTGTACATCTGCTCGATTTCTTCCCGGAACCTTTTGTTGATGGCGTCGCGCTTCACCTTGCCGTTGGCGGTGAGGAGAGCATTTTCGGGAGTGAACACTTCCGAAAGAATAGCGAAATTGCGGACCTGGCGGTAGTGCGGCAGTTCGGAGTTGACGGCGTCCAGCGCGGATTGAATGGAGGCCGGTTCAACGGCGCCGGTAACCAGGGCGCAGAGATACCCGCGGCCATTGCCGACAATGACCACTTGCTGCGCTCCGGAAAGATGCTGACCGATTTTTTCTTCGATGGGTTCGGGCGCGATGTTGTGCCCGGAATTGAGGATGATGAGGTTCTTGATGCGGCCGCTGATCCGCCAGTTGCCGCGGGAGTTCACTTCGCCTTGATCGCCCGTGTGGAACCATCCGCCTTGCAAGACGCGGGCGGTTTCTTCGGGGCGATTCCAGTACCCGGGAAAAATATTCGGCCCGCTGACGAGGATTTCGTCGTTCTCGCCGGTTTTCATTGCGATGCCGGGAACGGACTGGCCGACGCGGCCGGGCTCGGAGGCGATGCGCGGGTCGTCCATGGTGCAAATGCCACAGGTTTCCGTAAGGCCGTAAACCTGCCAGATGGGAATACCGAGCATGCCAAAGAAATCCTGAGTTTCGGGAGCGAGCGGCGCGGAGCCGCAGACTAGCCCACGCAGGTTGGGGCCGAAGCGCTCGCGAATTTTGCCAAAGATAAGCTTCTGCGCGGCGAAGAGCCAGAGACCGCCCGAGGACTTGCCCTCGTTTCGCTTCTGCCAGCCGCCGTGGCCTTTCTTATAGATCGACTGGATAAGACTGCCGCGCTTCGAAAGATTTTCTTCGACGCCGCGTTTCACGCGCTCGAGCAGCGTGGGCACATTGAAAAAATAGTTGGGAGCGGATAGGCGGATTTCGTCGGCCAGCCTGTTGAGGTCGGTGGAAAGCGTGAGGACGGTTTCGCGCGTAAGGCAGGACATCATGACGATCCACGAAGCGGCAAAATTGAAAGGCAGGTATTGGAACACGCGCAAAGGTTCGCGGCTGTTTTTATCGAGATGGTCGATCCAGCCGGTAGTGCAGGAGAGCATGTGGTCGAGATTCTTCGTGCTGAGGCAGACGCCCTTGGGTTCGCCGGAAGTGCCGGAGGTGTAGATGATGGTGACGAGGTCTTCGCTCTGGCGGGGATTGGGCGGGCTAGCGATTCCCTTTTGCATAGGTGCGGACTGGAGAATTTCGTCGAACGTGTCGCGTGGCGGGACTTCGGGCCAGACCTGCGCGACGCTTTCGCCGATGGCGGCGTCGCTCGCGATCAGCAGGCTGGGTGTGCAGTCCTTCATCATCGCGGCGAGTTCGGCGGGCGCCTGGCGAGAATAAAGCGGCACCACGACGATGCCCTCGGCCATCAGCGCGAGATCGATTGCAGCCCAGCGAATCGAATTGGGGCCAAGCAAAGCGCAGCGATCGCCCGCCTGCAGACCAGCGCCGCGCAGATAGGCGCGCGCGCGCGCAACCTGATCGAGAAGCTCCGCGCCGGAGACGCTGACGAATTCCGTGCCGCGGATTTCGCGCAGGACGACGCGTCCGGAAGCTTTCTGCAATTGCGCGAACGCGTTTTCTAGAAAATTGGGCATCTGCTTCAGCGCCCCGCCGCCAGCACGCCGGGAGAGGAATCGTATTCCTCCACCAGCTTGCGCAGGTTTTCATTGAAGGGCGGCAAGTTGTCTTCCCAGCTCAGCACGCCTTTGCGCAGGGGAAATTCGGGATACGTTTTGCGGAGTTCGTCCTCAAAAAAGATGGCCATGCGCGACATCGCTTTGAGGTTGGAGACGACCGTGCGGCCGACCGAATCGCGGATGGAATCGGCCTCCACGACAAGCTTTTCCATGACGTCGAGAAGCTTGGGACCAAGATCCGGGTCATCGACGTTAAGCAGCAGGTGCTGGTGGCCGCGCTCGCGCATCAGGTTGCGGATGCGCTCGTCCATGGTGACTCCGGCGGAGACCACGCCCGCGGGCATGCTGGTGACAATGCCGTGATAGCGCGAAGAGACCATGTAGGTGCACGCACGAAGGATGGAGACGAGTTCGAACATGTCGTAATCGTCGGAGGTGAAAATCGGCGTGCCGGGAATTTCCTTTTCGATGGCATGGCAGGCGACCGCGTCGAGGCGCTCCATGGCCACGAGGATCGGGAAAACTTTGTGCCGCTGGAGAAACACTTTGGCGGCTTGCGCGTAACCGGCGACGTAGTGGTTGAACTTGCGATCGACTTCGGCGCCCGATTCAAAGAAATAGACCGTGCGGTACTGGCTGTCTTTGAATGCGCCGGTGACGGTGCGCGCGATGTACTTGGCGATGGAAGCTCGCACGGGCCAGACGAAAGGATGAATCGGGCAGAGAACGAGGATAGGAGTTTTTTCGTCCCAGCCGGCTTTGCGCAAAGTGCTCCGCGCGTAGTCGGGCGACCGCGGCTCGAATGTCCAGGCGGTGTCGGCGCCAAGTTCGTTCGGGACACCGAGGCCGGAAAGGAGTTGCTGCGATTCGAGGCTGCGCGTGATCACGAGCGAGTCGCGCGTGTAGCGGGCGCACATCCACGCGATCAGATCGTCCATGTGGCCTGCATCTCCGGCGTAGGCGACGGAAAGCTTGTTTTCCGCGGAGGCGAGGCCGAGCGAGCCGATCATCATTGTGGTCAGCGCGTTGGCGAATTTGCTTTTGAACATCGAGCCTTCGCAAGATACCACTCCATGATTGGCGTGGACTTCGCGAAAGAGGAACGGCGGAAACACGTCGGGGAGGTGCACCTGGCGCGAACCCTCGAAATACCCCTGGGTGCGATCGAAATTCTGGGTCATCACGCTGAAGTCGACATTTTCCGTGCCCAGGACGTGGCGGATCTGCCGCAACGTTTCCTGCACGCGGACGTCGCTGCCGGTGTTACGGGTACCGTTGTAGCCGGCAAAGAGGAGCTTAAGTTTTTCGCCGGGCGTCCAGCGCTTGCCGATGCCGAATTTCCAGGCGAAGCAGCGGAACTCGATCATGGCGCTGACCCAGGCGACGAGAAGGAAATCGGTCATGCGCCGGCGCTCCCCGCGGTTACCGCAGCAGGCTTGATCGCATTGGCGGGCCAGGGCTTTGCGGGATATTTGAATTTGTTCGCGCGGCTGAACTGAAGGAGCGGGTAGGCATACGAAGAAAACTTTGCGGGTGCTTCGCCCATTTCCTGCACGACGCGGGAATTATCGAACACGGTGTTCCAATCCAGATACGGCCAGAAAACTCTCAGCAAGGAAGCTCCATACCCGACCGGGCCGCCCTTGAAGGCCAGCCAATTCACGGTTTTGGAGAACGGCCCGCCGAGCCACGGTTGATAGCTGGGCCTGGACCATCCGCCAATTTCGGCCAGCGCATCCGTAAGTTCTTTATACGTCTGCGCACCGGTCCCAGAAGATAGATGATAAATGCCGTAATTCGGTTTTTCCATCTGGTGAATTTTTACGATGGCGGCGCCAACGTAATTTGCGGGGACGATGTCAATTCTGTCATCGGGGCGCAGGGGAAGGACTGGAAAACGCGCCAGGGTATCGAAGGCCTGCACCATGTCGAATTGCGAAGTTTCGGGGCGGCGGGAATCGCCGAGGACGATGGCGGGGCGGAAAATCGTGCGGGTCACATCGGGGAGAAGCTGGTGGACCATGTGCTCGCAGAATTTCTTGGTGCGGGCGTAGGGATCGTAGTCGGAGCGGTTCCAGTCGATGGAAGTGTCTTCGGTGACGACTTCGTTCTGACGCTTGCCGGCGACGGCGACCGTGGAAACGTGGGAATATCGCCGCAGGCCATGATGATTCTGCGCCCGGCGGGCAAGCTGAATGACTTCGAGCGAGCCACGCAGATTGACGTTGAGGCACTGCTTTTCGGATTTGCGATTTAAAGAAGCGGCGCAGTGCAGAACGGAATCGGTGGAGTCGACCAGCGCGTGATAATCGTCGTCGCCGAGGCCGAAGCGTTCGCCGGTGAGATCGCCGCGAAAGATGCGCACGCGGGAGTTCAAGCGTTCCAGAAATTCGGGAAACGCAAAGTGAAGCTGCAGCGATTGCCAGAGGCGTTCCCGGGCTTCCTGCTCGCTCTTCGCACGGACCAGGAGATTCAGGCGATCGACGTGGCCCGTGAAAAGGCCCGCCACAAGGTAGCTGCCGAGATAACCGGTGGAACCTGTCAGGAAAATAGCCATAGACGGATGATGGCGCTTCAGCGAATCGCCGCGGAAGCTTCCTCCGGTGGCGCCGACCAGTTCAGCGCCCGCGGCTCACGAGCCTCCAGGGGCTTCCCTTCCATCAAGGGGTAGCACCAGCGGCGAAGAGCCGGTATGTGGATGTTAATCCAGTAGTCCCACCAGTCAATGGTTTCCGGCGAGAAGTCGAACATCTTTTTTTCTTCGGGCGAGAGCGCCGCGGAAAGGAGACGGGCGTTTTCGCACTCGAAAACGTGCTCGTTGTGGAGGATGAAGGGTTCGTAAAGTTCAATGAGCTTTTCGGCGCGAACGAGGTCGCGTTCGGCCTTGGCGAGCGGCGGCTTGCTGATATTGAGCGACGTGGCGACTTTGTTGATGCGGGAAACCACGGCCTTCTGCATGGGAATGGAAAGGCGCTCGTAGCGCTGCTTCGAGACGGGAATGGTTTCGAACTTCACTTTCAGCCAGTGCTCGATGCCCTGCTGCGTTTTGTAATGCTTGCGATGGGCGAGGCCGGTGAGCTCGATCGAGCGCGCCATGTTGACGGGATTGATGGCCGACGTGGCGAGCTGGTAGAGGCGCGCCTGCTTGCGCTGGACGAGCGCAGCGGCGATCAGCGTCATGCCGCGGGTAACCATGTCCACGGGGATGACGTCGAGGCACTTGCGCTCGTTCGACGGAAGCTGCCGGAAATTCGTTCCGAGGAGATAGGAGAGCGGGCCGGAGGTGTTGATGCCTTCGTTCCATCCGGTGAAAGGCGTGCGCTCCGAACTTTCGACGATCGAGGGGCGAACGACCGCGATCGAAAGATCGTGGCCCTGCTGCGCGAGGACGGATTCGCCGAGACTTTTCGTGAACGTGTAGGTGTTGGGCCAGCCGAGATGCTGGGCGCGCTTCATGCCTGCGCGAACCAGGCGGTTGCGAACCCAGCGGGCGCGATTGCGCCGGGTGACGGCGTCAAGTTCCTCGGGAGCGACTTTCGCAGGATCGCCTGCACGGCCGAGGGCCTGGCGGCGCAGGGCTTTCGCGAGTTCCGGGCTTCCGGCTCGCGCTTCGATGCGCTGCACCATTTCGCGCAGCGAGGCGATTTCTTTCTCCGCGTCGAAGTCGGGGTGGCTAGCGGGGTTGTAGTTGGCGCGGAGTTCTTCATTGACGCGGCCGTCACGCATCCCGACAACGTAGCAGGTGGAAAGATGCATCAGGCCGGCGTGGTCGCACTTGCGCAGGAAATCAAGAAGATAGCGCGTGGAATCGACGTTGGAAGAGAGCGCGTCGCGCAGGTCGGGATTGAAATCGGTGAGACCGGCGCTGTTGGCGACCACGTCGAGCGAGCGCTGCAGGCGCGCTTGCGTCGCGGCGTCCAGGCCCAGGCCGGGCTGGCTGACGTCGCCTTCGACGACTTCCACTTTTTCGCGCAGAAAAGCCGCGAGATTCGCGCCGTGAATTTCCTGCAGGCGGTCGAGCGTCGGAGATTCCTCGACGATTTTTTCGAAGCGGCGCTGGGCCGAGGTGGTCCGGTTGCGGCGGATGAGCAAGGTGATTTTAGCGATCTCGGGAATTTTTTCGAGCAGGTCCACCAGCCAGACCTTGCCGATGAAACCCGTGACGCCGATGAGCATCAGGTGCTTGCCCGCAAGTGAATCGCGGACGGAGAGGCGCGCTACATGCGGCGTGCTGCCGAGGCGGTCGACCGAGGTGCGCGCGGGGAGTTGCGAGCGGAGCGCGGGCTGCACGGCGGAATCGAGGAGCTGCACTTTCCCATTCCAGCCGAGTTGCGAGAGAAGTTTTTCCCGTGAGATGCGGCCGTCTGCCGATCCGCTTGCCAGCCAGGCAAGCGGGCCGCGCGGGCGAATCACCGGTTGGCACAGGCGGCCGGTGGTCTCGCCATCGCGGAATTCCAGGCGATTGGCGATAAAACCATCTGCCCCGAAATATTCGGTCATTGGGCGGAGGATGTGTTCGAGAAGCTGGCTGACAAGGATGACGCGCTCGCCGCTGCGGACCGATTCAATCAATTTGTCCACGGCTTCGCGGCGCATCTTGGGTTTGAGTTCGTACTGGAAATATTCTTCACCAAGAAGGTCCAGGCGGTCGCGAGTGATGCCGCTGAGGACACTGTGCAGAAGCCGAGTGGCAAAGGTGCGATTGGCGAGATACGCGGGGGGGCGGAGGACGCCCATCGCCAGCGTTCCGGAGCGGCGTACCCATCGCTCGAGAAAACTCTGGCTGTTCCAATTGAAAAAGCCGATACTGCGCAGCGCGCTGATTTCGAACAGCGAACCCTCGACACGCCAATACGTTAGGCCGGGCACACGCCCGGATTCACCGCGACTCTGATTGGAAGTAGGTGCTGGCATTTTTCAGATGAACAATGAGTTCCGGCCAAACTGGGGGAAGGGCAACCCTTATTAAGAGCAAAAAAGTTCCCCTCGGGAGAAGCTGTTATAAAAACCTGATTGCCCTGGCTGACCTCACGATTTCAGGCCCCCAACCCTTGTGCCCGGGAAACTACGAATCATTAAAATTATCATCCCGAACGGGTTCTAGCAACCGAGTTGCATGGAAAGACCCACTTACATTCGAACAATAACCCGAGCGACATTGCGAGATTTTATGAAATGGATTAGGGTATCGCCACGGTAAGTGTCTCCGCCGTAACGAGTGAGGAATGGTCAAACCTAGCGCTTCGGAACACCTTAGTGAGAAGGAAAAGCGGGCGGCCGTCGAAGCTGCGCTAGCTGGCGGCATGGAACCAGCGGAAATCTTCAAAGCCATTCTTCAAAATGTCTACGGAACCAACGAGCGAAAGAATCTGGTGGTGGAATGGGGAAAGCGGCTGGGACTGGATGCTAACGAGTCTTTGCGTATAGCTCAGGGCGCGAATCTGCTTCGCTCGAGCCGGAAGCCGAGCGGCCCGTCTGGGGAAAAGCCTCAGCGTAAAACTCCGGGAAAAACCGGCGGATAAATTCCGCACCATCCGCCGAAAGGCTGTGTATCGTCCGGATTCGGCGCGCACGGCTCATTTTTGCGTACTTCCTGCCGATCGCCGCAACTAGCTGTTTCTCTGCCAATGTGTCCCCTCAACTCTCCCTATTCAACAGCAAGCGATGCATTGGTGTCAATGTGACGTTCAGAAACCATTGCCATGATTGCATTTAATTCAGCCCCAACTGGGACTCGCTTCGGTGAAGAAACTGTTTAGCGCTTTCCGCTGCGGTACCAGAGTTCGATGGATTGCATGGCGGGCTTGTTCCAGGGAGTGTGCGAGGCGTCCGCGGGGCCGCCGTAGCCGTTGGTGCCGACTTTCCACCAGTAGACGCCGGCGAACCACGGTTTTTCGTAGAAGGCGGAAAGAAGCGCGTCGTAGCTTTTGGCTTGGATTTCTAAATCCACGGCGCGCGAGGAACCATCATATGGGTAGCGGTTGGCTTCGGTGACGCTGGGGAAGCCGGCTTCGGTGAAGAGGACGGGCTTTTGAAAACGCCCCTGCACGGCGGAGATTTTTTCGACGACCGCGGCCGTGGAGAGGTCATCGGGTAGCGGATAGTATTCGTCGATGCCGATGTAGTCCAGCGCGTCCCAGAATTTGATGGACTCGAATTCGGGGCCGAAGTTGGCGGCGTAGGTGAGCGGTCCGGGATAAAGTTCGCGGGCCCGGGCGATAAGTTTGCGCCAGGCCTGCTCGTTGCCGGACATTTTTTCCAGTTCCACGCCGACGCAAAGCACATCGGCGTGGATCGCGGAGGCGAGTTGCGCGTAGTGCTCGAGAAAGGGCTGGTATTGCGCGAACCACTCGGAGTTTTCGGCCGCGCCGGGGAAATTGATGTCCGCGGGATTGCCGCCGTGCATCCAGAGCTGCGGCTTCAGCAGCATTTTCATGCCGAGGGAATGCGCGACGCGGGCAAGCTGGGTAATGCCCGCATCACCTTCCCATCGGGTGTTCCAGCCGTGGACCTTGGGTTCCTTGGTGGAAGCAAAGCCATAAGGCACCAGCGCGATGGAGTTGATGCCATGGGCGGGAAGCTTCTTGAGCATTTCGACCGCGGCATCGTTGCCATAGAAAGCGGGAAATTCCGCGGTGAAGTTCACGCCACGCTGAAAAAAGAATTTCGGATAGGGAGTGTTGGCGGCCGGATCGGGAAGCGTGGCGAGGCGAGTTTCGAGTTCGCGCGTGTGCTTGCGGGCGACGGCGCGAAACGTGTAGAGCGCGCAGCAAAGAATGAGGAAGGCGGACGCGAGAACGATGCCGAGGAGTCGGAGCCAGCGCATGGGTGAAAAGAGATTGTGGAGTGGATTGGCATGGCTGGCAAGAGGAGCCTTCGAACGGTCCGGGTACGTGGTCGCGCGGAGCTGCCATGAGCGAGCCTGTCACGCGGCAGTAATTGCGCTCGCATCGCCGCTCCGAAAGCGCTAGGGCAGTGACGAACGCCTCAGGATTTTCTATTCCAATTTGCAGTCGGAGGTGCGACGTGCAGTTTTTCAATATATTGAGGATGCCAGTGATCTTCCTGGGCTTTACAGGAGCCCTGCTTCTCTCCCCCGCCGGCAAGGCGCAGGAAATAACTTCGGACCATTTCATGGAGGCGGGCGTCCTGAATGTTTACCAACCCGTGGCTGGCAAGGCAGCTCAGCCTGCTGTCAAGCAAATGCCCGCAGCTGTGCAAGCGCGCAGGCAGCAGACCGGCTCTGCCTCGCCTCTGCAACACACCGCGAAGCGTGGCTCTTCCCTGCTCGCGAAGCCAGAAGCCCCGGCGGCCACGGAAAAGCCGAAGCCCGCACCGGTTGAGCGGAAAAAACCGTAAGCAGTCGGGTCTCGCAGCGGTGAAGGAAAATTGGGGGCGATGCACAAGCGGAAGAGCAGTGCCGTTCACGGATTGGCGAAGTATAACCCGGCGGAAGAGTGTGCCACGCAGCCTGAGCACATAGGTAAACAAAGTCCATGAAGCGGATTCGAAAGAGTGGCAAGAGGAATTGGTACGGAAGTTTTTGCCGCTAGTACCTCCGGGCCATTTTCGGCGGACAGTCGCCGTGGGACACTGGCATCTCTCGATTTGCCCGCCCTGGCTCTGCCTATGCCAACTTTGACCAGTCGCTACGAAGTGATCGAAACCCTGGGAACCGGTGCGACCAGCCGTGTCGATAAGGCGCTGGATACCCTGATCGGCCGCACTGTGGCATTAAAGACCTTTCAGAACGGCTTCGGCTCGCGTCAACTCCAGGAGCAGTTCCTCCGCGAAGCACAAATCGTCGGCCAACTTGCCCATTCTTCGATCGTCAGCCTCTACGATGTTGGCACGGACCACAACGGTTTTCCCTATTTCGTAATGGAATATGTGGAAGGAGAAACCCTGGAGAAGGCCCTGCAGACTGCGCCTCTCTCGCTCGAAAAGGCGGCGGCGTGGGGAGGCGACCTGGCGACCGCACTTTCTCAGGCACATCAGGCCAAAATCATTCATGGCGACGTGAAACCCGCGAACATCCTGATCACGAGAGAAGGCCGCCCAAAGCTGGGCGACTTTGGTATCGCGCGCTATGCGACACACGTCTCTGCTTCCGGCACCCTGAACGGCACCCCCGCATTTCTTTCTCCCGAACAGATTTTGGATCAACCCCAGGACGCGCGCTCGGATCTTTTTTCCCTGGGGATTGTCCTCTATCAAATGACTACGGGTGTCCACCCGTTCGACGGCAGCTCCGTTATCGCCGTCTGCGGGCAAATCGTTTCTTCGGAGCCCGCGCCGCCCTCGCATCTGAATCCCGCGTTGCCGCCGGAATTCGATCGAATTGTGATGTGTTGCCTGGCCAAAAGCCCTGACGCGCGCTTTGCGACGGCCCAGGACCTGGCGGCCGCGCTATACCCGCTGGCGCGTTCCAAGAAGGCGCAGGCGGCAGCCGGGCCAAGAACAGTGGCGGCAAGCTCATCCGGGACATCATTGCTGGTGAATTCAGCGCCGACCACCGCACTCCGCAGGCCCCTCCATCAACCATCTCAAGGAACCGCTTGGCGCAGCATAACTTCCTGGTGGAAACGTCCGGTACGGGGCAGTGAAGTTTGGCTTACCAGCGCTACCGCGGGAATCCTGGTTCTCGCATTAGTTCTCCTCGTCCAGCTGCGTTTGCACCGCTCGGCTTTGCAATCCCCGCCGCCTGCAGCAACAGGTCTGAGCGCCATCACTTCTCCAGGCACACCACCTGCGATGTCCCCTTCCCTTTCCTCTCAACCAGTGCTCACACTTCTTCCGCCGGGCGGAAGCAGCTCCACCGCCTTGAGTTCGGACACCCAAGCTCTTCCGACAAGTGGCTCCGCGACGCCAATAACAAACACAAATGTGGGCCGGCAGCCCTCCAGGGTGCCCTCCAAGGTAAATGTTCCGCGGGGAAAGGGTGCGCAGAATGCGGCAGGGCCGCCGGTAGTGGCTCATAGACCCTCGGTTGCGGGCGCCGCCGGACCGAAAAGCCCGAAAACTGCAGCCGCGCCCGGAAGCTCCCTGACGGATGCGGCCCCCTCAGCCACGCGGCAAACTTCTCTGAACATTTCAGTCGTGTCGGATGTGGGGGAAGAGACTCTTGCGATCTACTCCGATGACAACCTTCTTCTGACGACTCCGCTGGAGTCTGCGCATCGCGGCGATACTTTGCGTTTCAACTGTCCCATTGAAGCCGGTGACCATGTGCTCCGTGTGACTGTTTTCCATGGCGGCAAGGAAGTCGTCGCCCAGAAAGAGAACAGTTCAGAACTGCACGCTGACGGGAGCAACACCATGGAAGTTCGTATCAATCGGCGTTCCCGGATGCTGGTGAAACATCAAATTGCCTTGGAAATTGTCTGGCCGAGCCGAGGCTTGTCTTCCGCGATGCAACCTGGCGCAGATCCCAAAGCTACGAGCGCCAAGTTGGCCCGATAGGCCTTACCCAAAGTTGAAAACAGAGGACTAGACGCCCCAGCCGTATTTTTCGGCGTGCTCGAAGGTGCGCTGCATTTCGTCGTGCAACATGTCGTTGAAGACGGAGCAGGTCACGGTTTTCCTGCCGGGCTCGGCGATGTCCGGGGTGCGCACGCCGGTGTTCAGAACACGGACGAGCGACTGTTCGGCCCAATCGGCTTCGAGGTTCAGGCCAAAGGTATCGCGCAGCATCATCGTGGCGCTGAGAATGGCGCCGATGGGATTGGCCATGTCCTTTCCCGCGAGGCTCGGCGCGGAACCGTGAATCGGTTCGAAGAGCGGCGCGCCGGTGCCAAAGCTGGCGGAAGGAATCAGGCCGATCGACCCGACGAGTGCGGCGGCGGCATCGCTCAAAATGTCCCCGAACATGTTGGTGGTGAGCATCACGTCGAATTGCGTGGGCTTCAGCGTGAGCTGCATGGCCGCATTGTCCACGTACATGTGCTCGAGCTTCACGTTGGGGTAGACCGTGCCCATGGCGGTAACGGTGCGGCGCCAGAGTTGCGAACTGTTCAGGACGTTGGCCTTGTCCACGGAGATGATGCGGCGCGAACGGGCTTCGGCGCGGGCAAAAGCAAAGGCGGCGATGCGCTCGATTTCGGGCGTTGAATAGGATTCAGTGTCGAAAGCGCGCTCCACGCCATTTTCTTTTACTGAACCGCGCTCGCCGAAATACATGCCGCCGGCCAGTTCGCGAACGATTTCCATATCGAGGTCGCCGAGGCGGTCCGCTTTCAGCGGAGAAATGCCACGCAGAGGCTCAAGCAATTTCACGGGACGCAGGTTGACGTAGAGGCCGAGTCCCTTGCGCAGGTCGAGCAAGCCGTTTTCGGTGCGCTTGCCGACCGGAAGCGAGTCCCACTTGGGGCCTCCGACCGCGCCGAGGAAGACTGCGTCGGCTTTCTTGCAGGCGTCCAGCGTTTCATTGGGGAGCGGAGTGCCGCTCTTGTCGATGGCGGCGCCTCCGACGGGCATCTCCACAAACGTGAACTGGTGCTGAAATTCGCGCGCGCATTCCTGCAGGACGTTGGCGGCGGACCGCGTAACTTCCGGACCGATGCCGTCACCGGGAAGAAGGACGATCGTCTTTTTCAACTTCATGGCCTGGACACCCCGAGATTAACCCTTCAAATTGTAGCTCAGGCCTTCAGGCCTGAGGCTTTTCCATGCTACGGCACGATCTCGCCCACGCTATGAAAACCCTCGCCCCTGAAGGGGCGAGCTACAAATCCTACGCCGCAGAAGACGTTTCGCTCGCCGCTGCCGCGGCTTTGCGGCGAATGACTTCGTGCGCGATCGCCATCAGGTCGCGCGCGCGCACCTGCTTGGACTCGTCCGCAAGTGAAGTGACCCGGCGATAGCACTCCGCGAGTTCCGTGTCCGAGGCGTCGTAGCCGAGTTCCTTGAGTGACTGGCGCAGAGCGTTGCGGCCAGAGTGCTTGCCAAGAACGAGCGAGCGCGAAGGGACGCCGACAGCTTCAGGAGAAATAATCTCGTAGGTGAGCGGATTCTTGATGATGCCGTCCTGGTGAATGCCCGCTTCGTGCGCAAATGCGTTGGCGCCGACGACCGCTTTGTTAGGCGCGATCACCGCGCCCGTGATTTCGCTGAGCAGTCGGCTGGACTTATAGAGCTCTTTCAAATTGAGTTTCGTAGCGACGCCAAAGCTGTCCTTGCGCACGGCCAACGCGACGGCAATCTCTTCGAGCGCGGCATTTCCGGCGCGTTCGCCGATGCCGTTCACGGTGCATTCGATCTGCCGCACGCCGGCGCGAACCGCGGCCAGCGAGTTGGCAACAGCAAGGCCGAGGTCGTCGTGGCAGTGGGCGCTTAACGTGATGTGCTCGGGATCGCCGAGGTGTTCGCGGACTTTCAGAAACATCGCGCCGTACTCTTCCGGCACGGCGTATCCGACCGTGTCCGGCAGGTTGAGAATAGTGGCGCCATTTTCGACCGCGATCTGGCACGCCTTGCAAAGAAATTCAATTTCGGTGCGGCCGGCGTCTTCGGCGGAAAATTCGATTTCCTCCACGTGATTGCGGGCCAGCTTGATCATGGAGCCGATGGCTTCGAGCGCCTGCTCGCGCGTGATGTGCAGCTTGGCCTGCAAGTGGAGGTCGGAGGTGGCGAGAAACACGTGCATGCGCGGCGATTTCGCGGGCTTCAAGGCTTCAACGGCCGCAAGAATGTCGTCCTTGCGCGCGCGGGCCAGTGCGGCGATGGGAACGTCGCGGACTTCTTTCGCAACGGCTTGCACCGCCTCCAGGTCGCCCCGGGAGGCGATCGGAAAACCGGCTTCGATCACGTCCACGCCCAAAGCCGCCAATTGGCGCGCCATGCGGATCTTTTCCTCGGTATTCATGGAAAACCCGGGCGATTGTTCGCCATCGCGGAGGGTAGTATCAAAGATTCGTACGTGGCTCATGGCTACTCCCAGTTCTGTGATACCAGTAACGCATGGGGACCCGTTCTAGTCCAATTTATCTTCATTCTGTAATTGATAATTCTATCTTATACTAGGGTTTGGGGTAGCGGCTCCTTGGCGCCCCCGCCGGGATTTACTGGCATCCTGGATAGCCGGCCTTCAGAGGGTTTGATCGAGCTGCCCACCGATAAGAGGTTTACGCATGGATCTTGGCGAATTACAGGTGTTTTTGATGGTTGCGAAGGAGGGCAGCTTCTCCCGGGCGGCCGAGCGACTTTACCGCACCCAGCCCGCGGTCAGCTTGACCATTCGCAAACTGGAGGATTCGCTGGAGCAGCCATTGTTCGTCCGCGGGGCGCGCCCGGTTCGCCTGACCGACGCGGGCACCCTGTTGCGGGATTACGCCGAGCGCCTGCTGAATCTGCGCGACGAAGTGAAAAAGGGAATGCTGGAGCTGGAAGGGTTGAAGCGCGGCGAGCTTTCCCTGGGCGTCAATGAGAGCTCGATTCACGCCCTGCTGCCGGCCCTGGCAAGTTTTCGCCAGGCCCACCCGGGCGTCCAGGTTCGAGTGCATCGCATGTTTTCGCGGGACATTCCTCATGAGGTGGTGAATTACCGCCTGGACCTTGGCGCGGTTTCCTTCATACCCCGCGACGCGCAACTGCAAGCCACCGAAATCCTGAAAGACGAGCTGACGCTCGTAGTGCCGCCGAAGCATCCGCTGGCGAAGCGCAAGGAAGTGGACGTGGAGGAGCTTGGGAAGGAGGCTTTCATCGCGCACATCGTGGAGTCTCCATTCAGGCGCAAAGTGATTGAGCTGTTTGCCCGCAACCGTACCGCGCTGGATATGCCCATGGAAATGCCGACGATTGAATCCATCAAACGCTTTGTGCAGATGGGAATGGGCGTGGCGATTGTGCCGCGGATGTGCGTGACGTGGGAACTGGAGCACGGCTGGCTGAAGGAAGTTCGCATCAAGCAGCTGAGCATCCCGCGCCACCTTTACATCATTTCGCGGCGCGGCGCGCGGCTGCCGCACACGGCCTCCGAATTTCTGCGGCTGCTGAAGAAAACTTAAACTTTAAGCATCGAATCCATTTTGGGAATTATCAAACCGGGCGGGCTGCCGATGACTCTGTCGAAGCCGCTGCGCCGTGGGATTTGGCCACCTGCGGGTGGCCGCTGCGCGCTGAATTGCTTGGTGATACGAATCACTCGCGTTGATTCTCATCCTTCAGTATCCTTCTAGTTCAGCGGCTGGGCTGGAAACGGGCTGAATTTACTCATGATTAGCGGACTTACTATACTGGCGATTGGATTCTTTCTGGGTATGCGGCATGCCACCGACCCGGACCACGTGATCGCGGTTTCCACGATCGTCAGCCGTGAGCCCTCTATCGGCAAGGCGGGTTGGATCGGCGCGCTGTGGGGATTGGGACATACGCTGACGATCTTGCTGGTCGGCGCCGCGATCATTCTATTTAATGTGGCCATTCCGACGCGCGTCGGCCTGACGATGGAATTCGCGGTCGGCCTGATGCTGATCCTGCTGGGAGTTCTGAATCTCACAGGCGTGACGCGGTGGTTGAGCGAGAAGTTTTCTCCCGCGCATGTGCGAGTCATCGGGGAGCATGTGCACGTTCATGGGCACGGATCGCATGTGCACTACCATTGGCATGAGCACCAGCCCGCGGCAGAGCATCATGGCGAAGCGCTGGCGCCGCCGAGTTGGCTGCGGCGCCCGTTTGCAAAACTCGGAATTTTCCATTCGTTGCGCCCGCTGCTGATCGGCATCGTGCACGGACTGGCGGGCTCCGCGGCGGTGGCACTGCTGGTGCTGACCACGATCCATAACCCGCGCTGGGGCGTGTTTTATCTGCTGATTTTTGGAGTGGGAACCATCGCCGGGATGATGCTGATCACGGTGGCGCTGGCGCTGCCGTTTTCCTACGCCGGATCGCGATTTGCCTGGGTCAATCGAGGACTGGTTACAGCTTCCGGCGTGCTTAGTCTCTGCTTCGGGCTATTTGTTTCCTACCAGATTGGCTTTGTGGACGGGTTGTTCACCAGCCATCCGAATTGGACCCCGCGATAGTTCACCCCAAAACGCATTGGTAGCGCCGGCATCCTGTCGGCAAGCACAAAGCAAGTTCTCAATGCCGGCAGGATGCCGGCGCTACCTGATCAGGCTTTTTTCGCGCTCGCGTCTTCGACGGTCTTATAGATAGGCAATAGATTTTGCAGCCCGGCAACCGTTACCACGGCCTGGGCCTGCGTTTGCAGCGCGGCCAGTCCAAATTCCTTGCCCTGGCTGCGGCGGCTGACGAAGATCGATACCAGCGCGCCCACTCCGGCGGAGTCCAGGAAGCTCACCCCATTCAGGTCGAGGATCACTCTCTGGGCCGATTCCGCCCGAAGTCGTGGCAGGAACTCGTTCACAGTCTCAATGCTTAGTTTTCCGCTGGCGGTATAAATTGTAAGGGCTTCCGTGCTGCTCGGAAGCTTTTCCACATCAAGTCTAAATGGAGGCATAAGCATCTGAATGTATCCAAAAGCCAGCCGAGGCTGCATTAACATCCATTAACAGACATTAACCCGAGATTTTTCATTTGAAAAGGGCTTCCTTCTGATGAGCGGGCGTATCGGTCGTTCCATTTTGAAACGCATTCCGAGGCTCGGCTTCGACAATCTGTTCCAATTTGGGACATAGCCGAAAGACTATTTACTATCTTTTTTATACACTTTTAGTTGACGCTCTGACCTCCGCAAGCTAGTCTCCCTGCAGGTTTCCCTCTTTTCTCGTTTACAAGCTGAACCGCGCGTTCAGCGCAAGGAAGTTCGAAATGCCGCATTGCCCTTCCGGCGGTACGCACCGCCGCAGCACCGTTACATTTTGTATTTTTACCCTGCTCGCGTGCTTCTTTGGAGTTTTCCGTGCCGCCGCGCAGACGCCCCAGCCGTGGCTCTTCGTGAATACCATCGCAAACGGAAAAACCACAGGGTCGGTGACATTTTTGCGGGACGATGCGAGCGGCGCGCTTTCTTTGTTGCCCAATTCGCAGACGACGTTTACGAATCCGTGCGGACCTTCCGCCATCGATCCCAAGGGCCGCTATCTCTACGGCTACTGCGTGGATGGGCTTTCCATGTACACGGTGGATGCGGCCACAGGAGCGGCCAGCGAAGTCGCCGCGTCGCCCTTCCAAGCTTCGACCGGGCAGTTTGGTGTGCTGGTGATAGCCGAGAGTACGGGACAGTTCGTGTACCTCCTGAAGTCCGATCTGGTGCCTGCGCCAGGCGCAAGCACGCTGACACTCGATACCTTTCAGGTGAATCCCAGTGCGCCCGGACTGGTGCCGGTCGGCAGCCAGTTATTGCCCGTGTCCGGCCCCTGGATCGACGGCGGAGCTGTCGGGGATCCGAACGGGCACGGCATTGCAATTTTCATCAACCAGTTCCCCACTTCGCAGGCGCAATTCCCGAATGCGCTGCTTTACCTGATCACGTTCGATCCGGTTAGTGGAGTGGCCGCGCTGGATCCGAGCGGTGGAACGGTAGTTGGCACCCGCGGGCTGGGAGCGCGAATCAGCGCTCGAGGAAATTATCTCGGGCTGGGATACGGTTCGAGCCGCGCATCTCTTTCGATTTACCAGATCGATCCGGCGAATTTCGCTCTGACGTCCTTGGGGACGGAAGATCTGGGGAGCGAAGTCGGTACGAACGGTTCGGATCTGATGTACCCGAACTCGATCTTTTTCGATCCTGAGGGCCAGGTGACCTATGTGCAGGTGCCGGCGTCCGGAGCGGCGAATTGCGCGGAGTGTTTTGAACTCTTGGACACAGCGACATTTCTGGTGTTGCCGTCATCCCCGCTGCCCGTCGCCGACGCCGGCTTCCTATCCGGGGTGCAAAATCCGCAAGCTCCGTTCACATACGCGGCAAGTTCGGTCTACGGCGTTTTTGGTATCAATGTGTACGAGGTCGATCCGGGAACCGGGCTGCCAAGCCAACCGGCCGCGATCAGCCAGCCGTTTTTCCAGCAGTCGACGCAAGTCTCGCCGGCAATTGCGTCGCTCGGCCCATCGGGCGGACAAAACTCGGTTGGCCCGGTATTGTCGCCAAGCGCATTGGGCCTGACTTTTCCAGACACCGTGATCGGGCAAAAAAGCACCTCTCAATCGATTACGCTGACCAGCAGCGGGGATCAGGGCGTAAGTTTTCAATCGGTTTCGATCACGGGGGCAAACGCAGGGGATTTCGTGGAAAGCGACAGCTGCATTTCCACGGTCCTGCTGCAACCGAAGCATTCCTGTTCCCTTTTTATTATCTACGCTCCGACTAGCGTTGGTTCCAGCCAGGCGACCTTGAACGTAATGGACAGTGCGCTGGGAAATCCGCAACAGTATGGGCTGAGCGGAACGGGCGTTGCGCCACCAACTCCGACGCCCGCCGTCACGTTGAATCCCCCCGGCACATTCAATCTCGCGGGCACAACGGCGCAAGGCACTGCCTCCGCGCCGCAAAATCTGACGGTTTCGAATTCCGGAACGGCGCCGCTACATGTGACCGCGATCGGCGTGAGCGGCTTGAACGCCGGCGATTTTTCGGTGGGAGGTTCGAACTGCCTGGCGGCCCCGGTCGCGGCGGGCGCAAGCTGCAGCGTTCCGGTGACGTTCGCGCCCCTGGCAACGGGGATTCGCTCGACAACGCTGACGATTACAGACGATGCGGTCAATTCGCCGCAACTGGTGACCATCAACGCCACGGCGGTCGCCGCGGTAACGATTGTCGCGGCCGCGGGTGCCACCCTGAGCGCCTCGGTGAGCGCAGGTCAAACGGCACAGTTTATTCTGCAAGCTACGGCGGGCCCGGGATTCAGCGGGTCCCTTGCGTTCGCGTGTTCGGGAGCGCCCACGGGAGCGAACTGCAGCGCGCAGAACGTGACACTGACGAGCGGAGCGCCCGTAAATTTCACGGTGACAGTAACGACCAGCGGCAACGCCTCGATTGCACGGCGCGCTCCGCGAGATATATTCCTGAAGCCGTTGGCGTATGCGATTGCCGCAATGTTACTTCTGCTGTTTCTCGCTCGCTGGAGCGGCTCGCGGACGGACATGCGGCGGGAGGTTTCAACGGCCGAAATAGCCTGGAAATGGGGGCTCGCACTTGCCTTCATGGCCTTGGTTATGAATGGATGCGGTGGCGGCGGCAGCGCGAACACAGTTCAGCAGCAACAGCAGCCACCGCCGCCGGCAGTAATCACGCCCAGCGGGACTTACACGCTCACCGTAACGCCTTCGGCGACACCGGCGGGTTCGACGAAGAGTTTCCCGCTCTCGCCGGTTTCCCTAACTCTAGTTGTGAAGTAGATGCGTAGCCTGTAGCTCAGGCCTTCAGGCCTGAGGTTCCCCGTGTTACAGCACGACCTTGCCGCGCCGTGGAACCCTCATCCCCGAAGGGATGGGCTACAACTCATTTTCGAAGGGCTACATCGCGTAGCTGATGCGGTAAATCACATTTGCACCGTCGTCGCTAACCAGCAATGCGCCATCGGGCGCCACTGCGACTCCAACGGGCCGGCCGTTCACGTTGGCGCCGCCGGGATCGGTGACAAAACCCGTGAGGAACGGAACCGGATCCGCAGCCGCTTTTCCATCCTTGAATCCGACGAAGGCGACCTGATAGCCCGCACGCGAGGCGCGATTCCAGGAGCCGTGCTCGGCCAGGAAGGCGCCGCCGCGATACTGCGCGGGAAACTGCGTGCCGCTGTAAAACGCGAACTGCAGCGGCGCCACGTGAGCGCCGAGCAGGACATCGGGAATAATGGCCCTGGCGACCAGATCGGGTCTCTGCGGCTTCACGCGAGGATCCACGTTGTCGCCGATGTAACTGTAGGGCCAGCCGTAAAAACCGCCGTCCTGGACGGAAGTCAGATAGTCGGGGGGAAGATTATCGCCGAGTTCATCGCGCTCGTTGACCGCGGCCCAGACTGCGCCGGTGACGGGTTCGACGGCGAGACCTACGCTATTGCGCAAGCCGGAAGCGAAGATACGCGCGTTCTTGCCATCCGGATCGCAAACGAGGATGGCGGCGCGGCGCTGGTCTTTTTCAATATCGATGTTTCCCGAAGAACCGACACTGATGTAGAGATGCTGGCCATCTTTGCTGAAGGCCAGGGTGCGCGTGGAGTGGCCTCCATAGGGCGGGAGATCGAGGATGCGCTCGGCTTCCCCCAGTCGTTTGGAAGTTTGCTTGTCGTAGCGGAAGCGAACGACTTCGCCGGTATTGCCGACGTAGACGTAGTCGTCGCGGAAAGCGATTCCGAAAGGGTGTTTCAGGCTGCCGGCAAAGACTTCACGCTGCTGGGCCCCTCCCGTGTGCTGCGGATCGCGCAGGACGATCACTTGCCCGGCGCCTGTGTCAGCCGCGAAAAGGTCCCCATTCGGCGCGGCGATCAGGAATCGCACCCGCTTGAATTCCTGGGCAAAAACATTCACGCGGAAACCCGCGGGAACCGTGGGAAGAAAGCCTGCCGGCGGCTTCACGCCCGACGGGCCGTTCCCGGCCGATTTTGTGGCGAACGGCGGAGGCAGTTGAGGCTTTTTCCCGTTAGTGACCTGGCCGGAAGCGGGTTGCAGAATAATGAGGGCTCCGGCAAGAGCGAAAAATGGCGCAGTGCGAAGCGGCATGCGTATTCTCCAAAAGTAAGTTTGCGAGCTTTTCCATTCAGACGCAGCAGGCAGCCTTGCCGTTACCGGCGGAAAGCACGCCATCCCGCGAGAACCACCTCAGAAGAGGACCTGGATCCGGGCGCAAGGTGTGTGGTTGGGCATACGCATGAAATCGGTGATTCCCGTGAAAAATTGGAGTATAAGATGCTGTGTAACGTACCCTGGGGCATCCCACTCTAACCCAGTGGATGCCGAAAACGCCGCCCCCTCACCGAATAGCGCGGTACTTGGAACCGTAAGACTCTAAGGCGGCATCCAACACGGAATACTGCTGTGGACACGGCATACCGGGCGAACCGATAGAGCCGGCCGGGAGCATGATGATGCAAAGCTGGAGTCGGTTCATATCATTCGGAATGATCGCAGCTGCACTGGTGATGTTTGCGGCGTTCAACTCAAGGGCTAAAGCGCCGCGAGCGAACTCCACATTCCCCAAGCCAACCGTGGACCAACCGGTGGCGGCCACAAAGGGCAAAGAAGTGGCGGTGATTTCGGGCGGTTGCTTCTGGGGCATTCAGGCTGTCTATGAACACACCAAGGGCGTAATTTCCGCGACCTCCGGATACACCGGCGGAACCGCGGACACCGCACAGTACGAAACTGTCAGCAGCGGCAAGACCGGCCACGCGGAGAGCGTCAAGGTGGTTTTTGATCCTTCGGAAATTACCTACGGCCAGATTCTGATGATTTTCTTTTCGGTCGCGCACAATCCAACCGAGTTGAACAAACAGGGTCCGGACTGGGGAACGCAATACCGGTCTTCCATTTTTTATGGCAGCCCGGAGCAGAAGAAAATCGCCGATGCGTACATCACGCAATTGAACACGGCGAAGGTTTATTCAGGCAAGATCATGACCCAGGTGGTGCCGCTGAACGGATTTTATCCCGCGGAAGGCTATCACCAGGATTACCTGAAACACCACACCGACAATCCCTACATCGTCATCAACGACCTGCCGAAAATTCAAAACCTGAAGAAGCAGTTCCCCGAACTTTACCGCGAGTACTAATCCTGTAGCTCACCCCTTCAGGATGAGGGTTTCCACCACGCAGGCAAGATCGTGGCATGGCATCGAAAACCCTCGGGCCTGAAGGCCCGCGCTACACCTTCGGGCGCTCCGTTATGGGCTTGCCCTGGGGGCCGCGCATAGGACTTTTGTGCGCGCTTGCCGGCAGATCGCGGAGCAATTCGTCGAGCCCCGGGTAGGCGTAGACAGTCGGCGCGTGATCCTGCATCAGGCCGCCGGTGTCCGCTGTGGGACCATAGTTGCTGTGCAGATCGCGGGCCAGCATGCGGAGCATGGCCATTTGCTGGCCGCGATGGTGCGCGGTGTGTGCGATGCGGCGGGTCATCACCCAGGCGACGGAGCGTTTCACGCCGAAAAAAGTGGTTTCGCTCTCCCACCAGGCTTCGTCTCGCGCTTGCATCACGGCGAGGCGTTTCGCGCTGTCTTCCGCATAGCGGCGAATAAATTCGACGCGCGTCTCCTGCGCGGGCAGCGGCGGTGCGGAAACATCCACGGCAAGCATAGTGCGCAGCCAAAAATCTTCGCTGACGCATTGATGCACCATCTGCTCGTGGACACTGCGGCCGCGGGGATCCCCGGCATTCGGGCGAACCTCGAGATCCGCGTCTCGAAATTCGCTCCAGACACTCAATACCTTGATGCGTTCCGTCGCATACGTTTCCAGCAAAAAGTCATAACGCATGGCGCACCTCCGTCAGAAATACGGCGATTGGATGCTCGAGGCCGCTTGACAGGCCCAAATCAAACTCCGAATTTATTTCGTGGATTTCCTTCTTGACTTGACCATACCCGGGGAGTATTCAGGAAGTCCACGCGCAGAGTGAACTGTGAAGTTCCCTCCCGTTGCTTCAACCTCCCTGCGCGCCCAACCCAAAAAATCTGAAGGAGGCACTATGTGCGCCGTTAAAGCAATTCCTGAAGGATTTCATTCCATTACTCCGGCAATCGTTTGCAAGGGTGCGGCCCGGGCGATCGAATACTACAAGGAGGTTTTTCATGCCACGGAAAAGGTGCGCATGCCCGGACCGGGCGGCCTGGTCATGCACGCCGAGCTGCAAATTGGCGATTCCGTCCTGATGCTGAGCGACGAGTTTCCCGGCATGAGCAGCGCGCCGCCGGCGGATGCCCCCAACTCAAGCAACCTCTTCCTGTACGCGGAGGACGTCGACACCGTGTTCAACCGCGCCGTGAAAGCGGGCGCCAAAGTGGAAATGGCCCTGGAGAACCAGTTCTGGGGAGACCGCTACGGGAAGATCCGCGATCCGTTTGGGCATCGTTGGGGGCTGGCGCAACATGTGGAGGATGTGTCTCCCGAAGAGATGAAGAAGCGCTCGGAGGCGTTCACTGCCAAGATGAGCAAGGCGGCCGGAAAATAGCAGTCACTCTTAACGACGGGGAGGCCGGGCGGGGTAGTTTCTGGCCTCCCAACTCTGCGGTCGCGAGACGACAGAAATGACCGAGTTTTAGTACGATCGTCCCGCAGGGTTAATAGTACCAGTATCTCCATTATTATGATTGTCTTAGGGGAAAAGATGCCCGATTGAATCCCATGAAGGGCAACCCCTTTCATTCCATTTCGGAACTTTCCTCTTCAGGAGCTCTAATCCCTTCGTTTTCAATGCGTCTCATTTTGACTTGTCTGGCCCCTTGCTTGCACTTCTCCCCATCCACAAGGCCCGCAGCCTTGCTCACAGAACGGGGAGACACGGATGAGAATTGTAAGGCTGCTAGGACTATTGCTAGTCGGAATGTTTCTCGTGCCGTTCGCTTACGCGGATGGCCCGGTGCAAATGGTTTTTCAGGGTGTAAACGGCGCGAACGATGGCCAATATTATGTGAGCCCCTACTTCGGGACCATGAACGGCCAGACGGTCACGCTCTTCTGCGATGACATCATCAACGACGTAAATTTCGGCCAGCAGTGGTGGGGGAACGTCACGAACCTCGCCACGGCCGTCAACACCAACAATTTTTCACAGACACGCTACGGCAGCGTCACGGGTTCGGCGGTGCTCGGCAACCCCGCGGTGGCTTATGAAGAAGCGGCGTGGCTGACGACGCAGTTCGCGTCCAACCCGGGCGATCTGGTGAACCTGCAATATGCGTTGTGGGACATCATGAATCCCGGCTCGCGCGGCAACGGCAACGCCGACGTGCAAAACTGGTTGCTGCTGGCGAGCGAGGACTACGGCACCATCAACTTGCAGAACTTCGAAATCGTCACCAATTGCGGACCACTGACCTTGACCGGACAGGTGCAGGAGTTCATCGTGCCCACACCCGAACCGGGAACGCTGGCCCTGCTGATTTGCGGGATGCTGGCGATGTGCGTGCGGTTGATCCGCCGCGGGCAGTTGACGACCTAACAAAGCTCACAGGTATTTTTTCCGAAAGCCCTCGGCACTTGCCGGGGGCTTTTTTTATGCCAACCTGCAGCTCAGGCCTTCAGGCCTGAGGTTTTTCACTGCGGCAAGAAAATTTCCCCGCCGGAGTGGAAACCCTAACCCCTGAAGGGGTGAGCTACAGTTGCGCGCGCACAATCGGTTCCAGCGGCCAGAGCCAGGCGGCGCCGCGAACGCCGCTGGCGTCTCCGTGTTTCGCTACAACGATCGGTGTGTCGGCTTCGCGCCCGAAAACGTATTCCTTCAATCGTGACGGCACATTTCGATAGAGGCGCGGCACCTGCGAAACTCCGCCGCCCAGCACGATGATGTCGGGGTCAAGGATATTCACCATCTGCGCCAGGCTACGCGTCAGGCGGTCTTCATACCGTTCCAGGCAGGCCAGCGCCGCCGCTTCCCCGCTTTCCGAGCGCGCGACGATTTCCTTGCCAAGGATTTTCGTTTTTGTGGCGCGCTCGTAATCCGCTTCCAGGCCGGTGCCGGAAATCCAGAGCTCCACGCACCCTTTATGACCGCAATAGCAATCCGGGCCCGGATACTCGCCGGGTTTCATCCACGGCAGCGTGGTGTGGCCCCATTCGCCGGCAACGCCGTTGTGTCCATTGTGGACGCGCCCGTTCACGGCAACTCCGCCTCCGCAGCCCGTTCCCAGGATCACGGCAAACACGATGTGGTGGCCGGCGCCTGCTCCATCGGTGGCTTCGGAGACCGCCAGGCAATTGGCGTCGTTCGCGCAACGCACCTCGCGGGCAAGCGCGGCGCTTAAGTCCTTGTCGAACGGTTTGCCATTCATCCAGGTGGAGTTGGCATTTTTCACGGTGTGGGTGATGCCGGAAATTGTTCCTGGGATGCCGACTCCAACCGTGGCGCTGCGCTGCAATTCTCTTTCGATCTGCAGCACGCCCTCGCGCACGGCTTTTACGGTGGCGTCATAATCGCCGCGCGGGGTCGGCACGCGAAAGCGGCGAAGCTCGCGCCCGTCAGCTTCCAGTGCCACAAACTCAATCTTCGTGCCGCCCAGATCCACGCCGATTCTAAGATTTTTCTCCGCTGGTTCCGATAGGGCGCCGCTCATGAAGTTGTGCCTTTTTCATCCTTCGGCGCGGAGTTGTTTTGCAGAAGGCAGGCCCCGGCCCAGGGACGGTTTGCTTTCCAACTGCGCGTGTCGCCCAATTTTGCGAACAAGCGCAGGAGAAGCGGCGGACGGCCGAAACGCGCGGCGGTGTGAAGAAAACCTTCGACCCGAACAGGTGTCCAGCCATGGGGACGAAAGAAATCCGGGCCTTCGGCGGGGCCGAATTTGAATGGCGCGCCAACTTTTTCGAGGGCCTTGCCCGTGCGGCGCTGCATCATGGCCAGCAAGCGCGGCGAATGCATATCGAGAATCCAGCGCTGGAGAGAGGCGGTGGCGGAAAGATCCTCCGCGAACTGCGCAACTTCTTCCGTGGAGAGGTAGATCAGCAGCCCTTCGGTAAGGACGATACCGCGTTTGCCGCGGCTGGCGGTGCCGACAAGGAAGCGGCGACGCTCGTTAATGTCCGCAAGGTTCACGGCAATGCGTTCCAATTGGCAGGTGGGTTTGTCGCCGGCAAGCAGTTCCGTTTTGTACGCGAGCATATCCGGCAGGTCGGCTTCGATCCACTGCAGCGTGGCGGGAAGCTGCATGCGATACGGCCGCGCATCCAGGCCCGCGGCGCAATTCACGATCAGGTCCGCGCCTTCCGCAATCTCTTTTTGCAAAATCTGGTCGAACAAATACGTCCGGGCCACCCAGGCCCATGCGTGGCTCATACCCTCGGGCAGAGTGCGCGCCATTTCCCCGCCGCGCTTCGCGCCGAGCTTTTCCGCATACGGATCGTGGAAGAGGGCGTCGGGACGCCGCGATTCTTCGGCGCGGAAATGCGCGGCCCACAAAGCCGTGTCCGAAACATTGCGGACCTGCGCGGGCGAACTGCTCATCGGACGATGACCTCCGGCGGACAGAGTAGCAGATAAAAAGGGACGTGTGGAATCCGGAGGCGACAAAAGAATAGCCCTGCAAGAAACCGTTGCCGGCTCTCGCAGGGCTTTCGGGCGAAAAACTTAAAACGCTAGAAGTGGAAACCGAGCTGGACCGTTTCGGACCGTGGTGTGACGAAGTGCGTCCCGCTGAATGTGGACAGAAAGTTATAGAGCGCAGTCTTGTTGGTCAGGTTGATCACACTGAACTGCAGGCTCCAGCGATAGCGGTCGCCGTGGAAAAGGTTGTCGTGCCCGACGGAGATGTCGAAAAGATTGCGCGGCTGAATCCGCGGTGGATTCTTGTCGTCATTTTCGGTGCCGGGGGCGGGAATCTGCACCAGACTCGAGCCTAACAGGTTCCCCGCACAAGATTTGAGCGGCGCCGCCATGGTTGGGAACAGGTTGCCGCAGAAAAGGCCCGCCTGGATCTGCTGGTCGGCCGTGAGCCCGCTCAGATTCACCTGGAATCCCGGATCGGCGGGATTCGCGCTGGTGGCAAACGGCACGGCTCCGGCTACAAGGCCGCTGTCATACCGCCAGTTGAATCCCATCCAGGGTCCGCTCTTCCAGGGCTGATATTGCAGGTGAGTTGTCTGGTTAAAAAGTTCGTCGTGGTCAATGCGAAAAACACCGGTGCCGCCCTGGCCCACCGGAGTGACCCCAATGCCGCTGACCTGCGGTTGGAAAAACCGCGCGGCCACGCTGGAGGCTACGAAGTATGCCGAGAGGCCGTGATAGTTCGGAACGGTTGCCCTCAGCAAATAGCCGGGAATTTTCGAACGCTGCCATTCGATGGGAAACGTGATCGGCGTATTGCCAAAGACGCTGAAGTCATAAGCGAGGTGCGTGTATTTCCAGATGTACTCGCCCTCCACCATCAGGTATTTGCCGAACGCTTGCTGAAAGCCGGCGTGAAATTCGTTGCGCCAGCCGGGGCTCAGCGGGTTGGTGATGCACGGGGCTCCCTGGATGGCCGCCTGGAGTGCGTTCACCACCGGATCGTTGCAGCCCACGCTGGCGAGCACCAGATTTTCGTTAAAAGGGGTTTCCAGTGTGCGCGCGTAGGAGAGTCGAAGAACCGTATTCGTCGGCTTGATATTGTAGGCGATGCCCAGACGCGGCTCAGGCTGCGTACTGTGGGTTATTCCTCGATATAAATCGCCGCGAATTCCCAGGTTGAAGCTCCAATTGCCCTTGGTGATGGTGTCTTGCAGGTAGAGGCCTACTTCCTTCACGTCGGTGTGGCCGCGGAAGAAATGAGAGGCGCTGGCCGTATTCGCGCAACCGCTGGAAGGCGCCGGAATGGGACGCGTAAGGTCAATGCAGGCCAGCACAGCGGAAAAATTCGGATTCACGGTGGTGCCGGGACTCATCGGACCCCCGCACTGCGCAGGACTGGTTATAGAGGGGCTGGTCACCGGAGACGTGGAGAGGTCCGGGTTGGTCATAAGGCACGGCGAATTCAACGCCGGGTCGACGATGCCGAACGCATCGTTTTCTGTGAGAAATTCGTGTTGCGCGGTGATTCCCGCCTTAATGTTGTGAATGCCGTGCACGTAGGAAATGTCGGAGTGGATGCCGGCGTTGGTAAGGCGCCGCGCCTGGGAAATCGTATCTGTCTGGAGATTGGGCGTGAGGTCCGCAAACGGATTGGGGCTCGGATAATAGTTAAACTGGTCTTGCCGGAAGAAGGCGCCGGCGGTCAGTACGGCTGAGGAACTGATCAGGTGTACAAACGTCGGTGCGACGTTGAAGGTATTGATTTTGGCGCGCTGATCCTGCGGCCCCACGGGCAGGCCGTTCGGACCAAAACCGCCGCACGAGACGGATTGCCCCGGGGGGCACGTCGCGGGGACGACCAGTCCCGACCAGCCAGTTGCGTCCTGCGCGTCAAACGAATTGGGCACCTGGAACCACGAACGCGAGTAGCCAAGATTCAACTGTAGCGTGTTGGCCTCGGAGAGTTTGTAATCGACGCGGTCGAAAAAGTTTTCTTCGTTCCCCTTGTCGTGCAATGTGGTCTGCTCCGGCGGATCGAGGAAGCGGCCGGATCGCAATCCGTCCACCGCGATAAAATTACCCCAGTTCTTTCCACCGTAGGCGAGGTCCCCCGAGATGTTCGCGGTTCCGAAGCTGCCGTACGAAGTGCTCACGGTGCCGTGGGGTTGATCCACACCGAGACCCGATCGCGTAGTTACCTTGATTACGAGGCTGGTCTTGTCGCCGAACTCCGCCGGAGGCGCTCCGGAGATAACTTCCAGCGACTGAATCGAGTCCGACGGAATCTGGTTGGAGAAGACTTTGCTCTGCTGGTCGGAAATAGGCTGCCCGTCAACGGAAAACGAGTTCGACGCGTGATCGCCGAGGCCGTGGAACAGGCCGTTGGAATCGGCGGCGACGCCGGGCGTGGTCAGGGTGACCAGCGAACTGACCGAAGAAGAACTGCTTTCCAGTGGAACTTTTTCGAATAGGCCGCGGTCCACGTCGGTGTGAAAGGTGGAATCGTTCTCGACAAGGTCGCCGCCGTTTTCCGTAACGGTCACGGTCGTCGCCGAGGAGCCCAGCTTCAGCTCGATCGCCACTTTTGTGGGCACGCCGGAACGCACCTCCACATCCTGCGAGCTCGTGACGAATCCCGAACTGCTGGTGGTGAGGTGGTACGGATTGAAGGGCACGTTAGTGAAGCGAAATGTGCCATCGGCGCCGGTGACAGTGGAGTGCGTGAATCCGCTGACCGGATTGTTGATCTGGACCGTGGCCCCGGGAACCACGGCACCCGACGGATCCTTCACCGTTCCTTCAATCGAGCCGGAATTGCCCAATTGGGCGCTGGTGACAAGGACGAGTAAGACCACTTGCGCGAATAGAAAAGATAGACTTCGAACAGCAAACCGCATGAATCCTCCAAGCCGCTTCGGGCGATGTTGTGGGTATGGTGGTAGGCCCGCCGAAATAGCGGCGGTAGCGAAACCCCACGGGGTCGCGCTTCGGAGACTTACCAGGGCTGGGAATTAAGCGAGTGCGGGAGGGGCGCGAGAGGGGGAATCAGCGGAGAACGAATCGATGAAATGAAGACGGCGAGGAGAAAAAATTTCGCCGAAGTAGAGAAGAACCGGGTTCAGCAGGACGGTGGAAACCGTGGGCGCTACGCCAATGTGGGCTATCTGGCAAATGCGGCAGGCCGCGTCGTCATGTCCGTCGGCGTGGGAGTGCGGAGCGACTTGCAGCAGAAAGAAAAAGGAGAGCAGCGCAAGCGAAACGATAACCGACGTGGCCAGCCGGCGACTCGGCCGGGGCCCTGACAGACGCATTGCGCTTCCTGCGAACAAACGCCAACCCCCAGAAGTAGGACCCAATGAGCGGAAAATGATGCTGCTCCATTCTTACCTAGAAGCAGCTTGGCCGCAAGGCCGAAACCATGTTCTGGTCCTAAGAATATAGATGGTTTTGGCGACTGCCTGGATGGAATTTCCAATAAAAATTATTGTGCAAAGGCGCTGGGATTGGCGGCCAGCAGAGCCGTCAAGCTGTCGGCAATCTGCCTGCAGATCTTCCGAATGTCCTCCTCCGTGGGATTCTTGTCGAGTTCGTACTTAGCCAGAGGGATGTAGTTGTTCAAGGTGATGACCGGCCCATAGGGATCCTCTCTTGGCTGGTCCGAAGCGAGTTGGTATAAGGGCTGATCAGGGCGGGCCATGTTGAATATTCCGGCATACAGAAAGAACTTGGCGTTCGGGGAGCTTCCGCCCCACAATTCGCGCCGGATGCGATTTTGATCATCCGGTTCCGCGAAGACACCACGGACTAGCGCTCCCTTCGGAGAATTCTGGCCTCTCTGGCGGCGTACGTTGTAGCCGCTCTTGCGAAGGGTCTCAACCAAAGTAACTGCAAAGAAATCCGTTAACCGGCGGGCCTGAACAGAGGGGATTTCGGGATCCTCACTCATTGGCGGGAATTTTGGTTTCTGCTGATTCGGCGCGAGAGCTGGCTGGCGGGGAGAAGGCGGGGGAGGGGGCACGGAGAAAAGCTCAAAATCGCTCACCACAACCGGAACCTGGGTCGGGGAACCATCGGCTGACTGCGGGCCGGCGCCCGCGGGTGCAACGGCTACAGTCGAAACAAAAAGCAGGGGAACGAATATCCGCACGGCGAGAAATTTTTTGGCCCGTTGTTGCGAAAGGACAACCATGAAAAACTCCCTGGGCGGCTGGACTCTCAGGATACGCGAGGCTTCAGCGGAAAACGAACGAAAATTGGATGAGTTCTTTGGGCGGTGAGTGCGCCGCTCCTGATTGAGTTCGCCCTCCCTTGCCGGGGGTGGAGTTTCATTGCATGCGCGGAAAATGAAACGCCCAGCCTGCGCGACGCCAGGCTGGACGTTTTGTTGAAAAAGAAAAAGAGGACGCGCCGGATGAAAATTACTTGTGGTTGTGGTTCGCGGCTTCGGCAGCCATCTTGAGCTCGTTGTTGACCTGATCGAGGAGTTCCTTCGCTTTTGCAGCGTGGCCATCCATATCCCATTCGTTGGCCTGCTGCGCCGCGCCGATTTTCTCCCAGGCCTGGCGAGAGAGACGCTGCGCCGCGGCCAGATTCGGATGTTTGCCGCCACTGACGTTATCCTTCGGCATTTGAGCCACGGCAACGCCACCGCAGACCATCGCCAGGGCAAGTGTCCCCGCAATACCCAGTTTGGTTTTTGTCATAGATCGAGCTCTCCTTTATTTTTCGATTCGAGCGTCCACCGCCAGACGCACGACCCGGATGCGGCGGTACGAAGTGTTTGCCTAAGGATGGAACTGGCCGACGGAGAACTCAACAGGATTGGCTTGAATTGACGCCAAAGAGTCAAAGCCCGGGGCGTCGCGATCCGGACGAAAATTCAGCGAGTGGAGGCGGCCAGCATCTCGTACCGAACCGGCAGCTCGACGCCAAACTGTTCGAGCAGGCCGAGGCCATCCCAAATCACTGTGGATTCGATGATTTTGCCGTTCCGGATCTGGTTGATCGTGATGCCGCTGAACGAAACTTTCTTATTGGTCGGGGGCACGCCAAGGAACTCGCCGCGGTGCGTTCCGGTAATGGTCCAGTAGACCACCAGCCTGTCGCCTTCACTGATGGTTTCGTGGACCTCAAATCGCAGGTCCGGCAGGCCGGTGAGAAAACGCTCCACCTGGCGCCTGTACGCTGACGGGCCAACGGCTCCGCCGGCGACTGTTGGATCACCGAGCGCGTGAGTGTCGGCAATCACCAGGTCGAGAAATTCCATGCGCCGCTCGTTCCAGATGGAATGGTAGAGGCGGCCAAACAATTCTTTGTGAGCTTGGGAGACGGACATGACGCCTTCCTCCCTCGAATACAACCGTCCCGGTCTGTCAGTGGCTGTTGCCGCGGGAAAACGGGCGCGACTGGGAGGGCGGCAACGCTTCAGGGAGAGCCTACTCTCAAACAGCCCGGCTGGCAATGCAGGAACTTCCCGACCACGCGAGTACGAGGGCTCGGGTTATCCCTGTGGCCAGAGCCAGCCAAATGTTCCGGCCATCAACAGGGAGTAGATCAACCCGTCGACGACCTCTTTGACGACATTGCTCCAGGGCAGGCCTTTCCAGATTCCGTTGCTGAGATTCGCCACGCCGTAAGCCAGGAACGCTGCGGTGCCGGCCACGCGAAAGACGTGACGATAGGGAGCGCCGGGCGTAACGGTGTGCGCAGTGAGGTACGCGACAACGACGCCGATGATCAGGCAATAGAAAAACCACAGGGTCAGAAACTTGGGCATAGCGGGCGGGCCGCTGGGGAACACGGTCAGCAATCCGACGGGCCCTTGCTTGTATTTTTCCTGGATCTCTGGTGAATTCATTTCTTTGTGCGTGGTATAAGGGAAAACATACAAGCCCTTTTGCAGACCGGAAGGACGCAAAACCGCAAGCAGCTTTTCTTCGTCGGGCAACTGCCGATAATCCGATTTGTGATACGGCAACACCATGTGCAGGATCGAGCTTGCAATGAACACGATCACCGCAGACAACAATATCGGGAGCCATAGGGCAGCGAGGAAATGCATGGGCAGCCTCTTTCCGTCGAACAGGATGGATTAATTAGCTGCGAGGCTATCCTGTTCAAGGAGAGTCGTCAACCACAACCCGCACCAAACGGAAAAGACCCGGAAAATCAGAGCCGGTCTCTGAGGACTTGCTCTACATCCCGGCGGCCGTGAAGGATCGCAACGATCTGCAGAGGCCTTGTGGCGGGCTGGTAAACGATCAAGTAAGAGTAGACGGGGAAGAATTTCACTTCTTCGTTCGTTAAATCCCTACGACGGTGCCCGACTTCGGGAGTTTCCGATAGAAATGCGAATTTGTCTCGGATGACGGATTCGACGTGATCTGCCATCTCAACGGTGCTCTGATTCTTGATGTAGCGCCAGATGTCGGCGAGGTCGGCTGCAGCCTGGGGCGCGAGGACGAATCGCGCCTTCATTCAGGCTTGGCCTTCAATCGGGCCAGATGAGAATCGAGCTGGTCTTCGGGGATGCCTTCTCCACGGTCGAGTTGTTCGATACCGCGCCGTATCTTCGCGTTGATCGCTTCGCGATTTTCGGAGAGCCAGCGATCCTGCTCCTCCTGGGTTTCCAACAAGCGGAGCAGAACTTCTTCAACACTTCTGGAGCCCGTCGCCTGAAGTTGCTTCTTCAGCCTGGCTTCTAGGCTCGGATCGCGAATTTCGATGGTCATGGTCAGTACCTCGCACCCAACCCTTACGACTCTTTTTCATCGTAGCCGACGGGCTGGCAATGTCAATATTGGCGCCCGCTAGGAAGGACTATTTCCTGGCACGTCTTCCGCCACTAACACCCTCGCCGCGCTTCAAGCTACGGGATGGCCGGCACCCAGAAATCTTAGCGCTCGAGGATGCTTTTGTAGCTGTTCAACTCCATTTTCTTCGGTTGGCGCGGAAGCTTGAATACCGCCTGGCGCGTGGAATTCCCGACGATCCCCACTTGTCCCAGCCGCATCATCCCCTGGCCGAAATCGCCGTAAACGGGAACGAACATCGCGAACTGGTCGTCCACTTCGCTTTGCGTGATTTCCACGCGGGCTTTCACTGTGTTTCCCTCGCCCGGCAGGATCTCGTACTTGAACTGGTAGCGCGGCACTTGCGTGCCATAAACCCACTCCCGGAAGAACCAATCCAGTCGTCCATTATTCTGGAGGTCCAGCCTTTTCGACATATGCTTTTCGACAATCTCTTTGAACGACTCGGTGGAAGCCGGTTCCTTCTGATGGCTCGCGATGAAGTCATGCATCATGTCGATGAACGCCTGGTCCGGATTGCCGCCCGTGCCCTGGTCGTCGTGCATGAGCGACCTGAGCATCTGCAGCACGTAGGCGCCTTTGGAATAGGCAATTCCCTGGTACGCTCGCCCGGAACGCGGCGAGATCAGTCGCTGACCCAGCCAAAGGGGACCGGCATCGTTCGCCGAAACTCCGAAGTTATTCTTCTCGAGGATGCGCCGCTTTTCCCGGTCCCAGTAAGCAATGTAGTCCTTTTGCCACTTGGGTCCGACAGCCTCCTCCAAAAACAGGCCCGCGGCAAAATCCGCGAATCCTTCCGAAAGCCATTGATCGTGGTAGGAAGCCCAGCTGACGCTGTGACCGAACCACTGGTGCGCCACTTCGTGCGGTGTCACTTCCTGCACGAACCCGGTAAAGTCGGAATCGATGTGCCCGAACATCATCCAGCGCTGCGTGGAATCGATATACGCGGAGATGGGCAGGTAGACGAGGCTCGGCCAGGACTGCCCAAAACTAAAATTGGGCTGCTCAGTGATTGCGAGATTCTCGTAGGGCGCTCTTCCGAAATACAGCGTGCAGAGTTCCATTTGCGCGCGGGCCTGCTCGAGGGCGTAGTTTGTCATCGAGCGAGGCGCCATCGCCGCCAGCGGCCCATTCCGGAACCTGGACAGGTTGTCTGGCAACTCCGTCAGGTAATACCCCGTTATGTTGTAGTGGGTAATGTCATCGGCAATCGCCGTCTTCTGATACTTGCCGTAGTTGAATCCCGCCACCGCCACGGGCACCGGTGTCACCCAATGCGACACGGCAAAGCCCGCTTCTTCCGATTCCCCTTGCAGCTTTCCGACGCTGATCACCACATTCGATTTCGGCACTTTAAACGTCAGGTCGTACATCGACTTTTCCCCGAATCCGTTCAGGTTCGGGTACCACGATTCGCGCGCACCAACGTAAAAGCTTCCGCCGCCTGCATCGTAGAGCACCTTATCGCCCCCGTATTCGATGGTGATCGAATGCGTCTTTCCCATCGGCGAGGCTTGGTCTAGGACGGCGTAAAACGATCCGTCTTGTCTCCTGTCTTCCTGGACGAAACGCAGATCCTGGCCCTTTTCGTCGACCACGCGGCTGACCCGGAGCGTCGGCAGCAATCCGAATTTGAGCACGCGTTCGCCTTCCACAAGCGGTTCAAACGTGAGCGTCGCGCGGCTGAAAAAGTGATTGTTCTTTCCGATGGTCGTCTCGATCACGTAGCCCTTCGTCGCAAACAGCCGCCGGTCTTCCCGGGAATTCGCTGTGTGCGCCTTCAGCTCCGAAAGCAAATGCTGCGAATACCAGATGCCGTCGTCCATGCCGGAGCCATTGCAATTGATCAAAGCCACTTCTTCCGGCGAATCCAGCTGCGAAATCGCGCCAACTCGCGTACGGATGAAGTAGCGGAGATCCTTGTGCGGCGTCCCCGTCATATATGCGTTTATAAATGCAGGATGCTTTGGATTGTCGAGGCTCGCGAGCAGGTCGGCATCAACGTTATCAATCGTATCGCCATCGAGAATGTCTTCCGTAAATCCTTCGGGGATTTCATGGCGCTGCCGCATCCTGCTCTTCCATCGCTGAAAGGCCGCACCCGCCTGCGCCGGCGTGTCCACCGGGCTGGTCTTGAACTTCGAGAATTGTTTCGCGATGCCGCCGGTAAAGCGGAACACTACTTCCGTGAAGTCTTCCTCGGCAATCTCCTTGCCGCTTCGCCGGATCATTTCCTGCGTGTCTATAGGCGCCACAGGCTTCAACACGAAATGCCCCTGGCCCACGAAAATCGCTCCAGTCTCTTCGCCGTTCACCGGCGCCAGGAACGTGAGCGTGCCGGATTTAAACGTATACGTGCCCACGTCCATAGGGAAGGTCACATCGTCACAGCGATACGTGGCACCTAATCCGAGCTCCCGCAATTGCCGATAAACAGGGTCAGAGTTGGCGAACGCCAGGCTCTTGCCCGTGACCGTGACGCTGGTCTGCTGTTCGGCGATCGCCAGTGTCAGTTGCAAATCCGCGGCTCCGCGCAGGTCCACAGTACTCGTCAGCGTTTGAAACCCATCTTTGGTGACTTTTACGGAATACTTTCCCGGCTTCAGGTCGCCGGCGGCGAATTTTCCCGCATGGTCGGAAGTCAGCGTGACGGGCTGCGCCAGATTTTCTCCCGTCACTTCGACCTTCGCGCCCGCCACAGGAAGTCCAGCCGGATCTTTCACCGTCCCGGAAAGCGTATCCGCACGCACCTCCGCGCCCCAGCCCAGGCACAACATCAGGAAAATCGCGCAAAAGATATGCCGAAAACGATTCCCCGCCGGCCTTCGCGACAG
>DATHMM010000205.1:0-3112 GCA_035487095.1 Candidatus Sulfotelmatobacter sp. | reverse complement strand
GAGGTCTCCGCCTTTCGATCGTGCGGCTTGCATCAGACGCACCAATGCTCCCAAACCGCTGCTGTCGACGAACTCTACCTGGTCGAGCTGCAGCACGACATCGCCGTGCTTGTCGATGGAGTCTCCGACGTGGGAGTGCAGGGTGAAGACTTCATTGCCGGCCACGATTCGTCCGTGGCATTGAACAATCAAGACCTCGCCAACCGGGCGGCTCTCAAGCCGTAATTGCATCCCGCCTCCTTTTCGTGGCGAATCTTACGTGGAGGAAAGCGGCAAGTCAATCGCGGGAGAGCAGGCCTCAGGGGCTAACGCCCGGCTCTCGATCTGGCACTGTTGTGGCACGGCTGAAGCCGTGCCCTTCCCGAACCCCTTATGAGTTGCATTCTTCTACTCCGACCATCTCCGGAACAGCAGTGCACCGTTGGTGCCGCCGAAGCCGAAAGAGTTCGACATGGCGTATTCGAGCTTGGCCTTGCGGGCTTGATTGGGGACGAAATCCATGCCGCAGGTTTCGGGGTCCTGGCTAACAAGGTTGATGGTGGGCGGCAGGATCTGATCGCGCAGAGCCAGCACCGTGATGCCCGCCTCGAGGCCGCCGGCGCCTCCGAGCAGATGCCCGGTCATGGACTTGGTGGAACTGACAGGGAGTTTATGTTCGCCGAAGAAGTTGCGGATCGCGTGCGCCTCAAGCGTATCGCCGATCGGCGTGGAAGTTCCGTGGGCGTTGACGTAATCGACTTTGTCGGGGCTGATGCCGGCGTCGCGGGTGGCGTTGCGCATCACGCGGAATCCGCCTTCGTGCTCGGGGGCGGGCTGCGTCATGTGGTAGGCGTCGCCAGACATTCCATAACCGGCGATCTCGGCGAGGATAGGCGCGCCGCGTCGTTGGGCGTGCTCGAGTTCTTCGAGCACCAGGATGCCCGCGCCTTCACCCATCACAAAGCCGTCGCGATCTTTGTCCCAGGGACGGCTGGCTTTTTCGGGATCGTCGTTGCGGGTGGAAAGCGCGCGCATGGCGGCGAATCCGCCGACGCCCATTGGAGTAATGGCGGCTTCGGAGCCGCCGGCGATCATCACGTCCGCATCGTTGTGCTGGATGATGCGGAATGAGTCTCCCACGGAGTGAGCGCTGGTGGTGCAGGCCGTGGCTGTGGCTTCGTTCGGGCCTTTGGCGCCGAGCCGCATGGAAACATGGCCCGCGGCGAGATTGATAATGGCCGCGGGAATAAAGAACGGGGAAATCTTGCGTGGGCCACCTTCGAACAAGGCGGTGTGTTCGCGTTCGATGATGTCGAATCCGCCAATGCCGGAGCCGATGTGCACGCCGACGCGCTCGTCGTTCTCGGGTGTGATCTTGAGGGCCGACATCTTGAACGCTTCATCCGCGGCGGCGATGGCCAGGTGAATGAAGCGTCCCATCTTTTTGACTTCTTTTTTCTCGATGAAGTTCAGCGGGTCAAAGTTCTTTACCTCGGCGGCGATCTGGCAGGCGAAATTGCTGGAGTCGAACTGGGTGATGCGGGCTACGCCGCTTTTACCGGCGAGCACGGCCTTCCACACTTCTCCGGTGGTGTTGCCCACGCCGCAGATCAGGCCGATGCCGGTAACTACGACCCTGCGTCCCAAACTACTTGCCGCCTTTCGAATGCTTCCCGATGTAGTCGATGGCGTCCTGCACGGTGCGGATCTTTTCCGCGTCCTCGTCGGGGATCTCGATGTCGAAACCTTCTTCGAAAGCCATCACCAGCTCGACCGTGTCCAGTGAATCGGCACCCAGGTCGTCCACGAACGATGCGCTGGAGGTGACCTCGCCCTCGTCCACACCCAACTGCTCCACGATGATCTGCTTTACTTTCTCGTCAACGGCTGCCATGTTTCTCCTCGCTTTAGCACGATTTGATTTGAAATTCGATGCCCGGATTCGGAGACCGCAGTCTCCGCTTCCCCTCCGGCCTTCGCCCGGCCCCCTCCGCGACTTCGCTCCTCGCAGGTGTTACCGCATTGAAAATAGGCGAACGTGTAGTGTACTTGCCCCGGCGAATTAGTGTAAAGGAAAGGGATTGCCACACAGGGCAAACCCTTGGCCAACTTTAAATCGGGACACTTGATCGTAACGGTTGGAAGTTCTCGTGGTCAAACTGCAGGCGAGCTATGATTGGACGATTCACAACTTGGTTGGCGGGAGTTCATAGTGAAACGTGGTTGTGTGTGGCTCTTGATGTTGTGCCCAATGGCTAATGCGGCGCCCTGTCCGGCCGGTCAGGTGAAAGATGGGAGCGCGCTGGTCCAGAATGAGCAGACGTGGGCCAAGGCGCTGGAGCAGCGCGACTCCGCGGCCCTGAGCTGCCTATTGGCCGCAGAGTTTGAAGACGCGGGGCCAGACGGAACGCTGCAGGATCGCGACACAACCCTCGCCAAAGCCGGCGAGCATCAGCCGGTGCATCATGAACTAACGGAAATGCGCGCACAGGTACATGGAGATTTTGGCTACATCCGCGGATTGGCGACCGCAGTGGATCGAACGGGGAAGGTTCTGGCGAGAGTTCGCTTCACTGACATTTATGTTTATCGTGACGGCCGTTGGCAAGCAGTGGCTGCGCATGAGTCGATGCTTGCGGGGAAGCCACAGTAGAAAGAGCCTGAGAATTCTATGCGTGCTGTCGTGCAGCGGGTTAGCCGCGCCCAGGTTACGGTGAATGGCGAAATCGCTGGCGAAATTTGCCTGGGATTGCTGGTCCTGCTTGGCGTGGGCCGGGACGACACGAAGGCCGATGCCACCTACCTGGCGGAAAAAATCGCCGGCTTGCGAGTGTTCGAAGACGGCGAGGGGAAAATGAACCACAGCGCGCAAGATGTTGGCGGGAGCGTGCTGGCGGTTTCGCAGTTCACGCTGCACGGGGACGTGCGACGTGGCAAGCGGCCGTCGTTCGACGCCGCCGCGCCGCCGGAAAAAGCGCGGCAGCTTTACGAATTCTTCGTGGAACAGATTCGCGCCGCCGGTCTGCGCTGCGAGACTGGGCGCTTTCAGGAAATGATGCAGGTGGAACTGGTGAACGAAGGGCCGGTGACGATTCTTTTGGATTCGGCAAAGACGTTTTAGGAATATCCGCAC
>DATHMM010000204.1:0-5712 GCA_035487095.1 Candidatus Sulfotelmatobacter sp. | reverse complement strand
TGGGCGAGGCGCCTTCGCGGGCGTAGCGAATGAGTTCGGCGTTGACAACGGCGCCATCGAGTTTCGCGATGTGGGCGAGGCGGAGGCGCTTGCCGGGGCGTTCTTTTTCACCGGGGAGCAGTTGTTCGCGGAGGGTGGGAGAAAGTTCTTCACCGGGGGGAAGCTCGATTTCGTGCTGAACGCGAGGATCGTAAGGGACGACCACGCAGCCGCGCGAGGTGTAGCGGAAAAGGCCGACGACGGAGGGATGGGCGCGGGAGACGACGCGGAGGATGCGGCCTTCGGCGCGGCGGGCGCCGGGAGCTCCGCTGAGGCGGGTAATTTTGGCGATAACGTGGTCGCCATGCATGGCGTCTTCGACGAAGTCGCGGGCGGTTTCGCCGTCGATGGTGACGATGGGGAGGCTGCGAAAATCCTCGCGGCCGGATAGCTCGGATTCGGAGACGGGGCGGGCGAGTTGTTCGGCTTCGTGAGCAACTTCGCCGGGAAATGTGTGCGGCAGGTGGTGCTTGCGGATGATGATCTCGGTGTCTACGCCGAGATCGCCGGGGCGGCCGAGGATTTCGATGACGCGGCCGATGGGCGAGGCGCCATCGCGGGCGTAACGCACGAGTTCAGCGTTCACCACGGCGCCATCGAGTTTTGGAATGTGGGCGAGGCGGGGGCGCTTGCCGGGACGCTCTTTTTCACTGGGGAGCAACTGCTCGCGGAGGGCGGGAGAAAGTTCTTCGCCGGCGGGAAGCTCGATTTCGTGCTGGACACGGGGGTCGTAGGGGACGACGACGCAGCCGCGGGAAGAATAGCGGAAGAGGCCGACGACGGAAGGATGCGCGCGAGAGACGATGCGGAGGATGCGGCCTTCGGCGCGGCGGGCTCCGGGTGCGCCGCTGAGGCGGGAAACTTTTGCGATGACGTGGTCGCCGTGCATGGCGTCTTCGACGAAATCGCGGGGGATGAAGAGATCGCCGTCGAGATTGGGAATGGCGACGTCGGGAACGACGAAGCCGTAGCCGTCCTGATGGAGGACGAGGCGGCCCTTGATTTCGTCGCGGGAAACGGCTTTATGCTGTGGGAAATTCTCGGCTGGCGGCTGCGCTGCGGATTGGGGCTTCGCGGATGACTGCGGCGGGCGGGAAGATTGACGGAGGAGGAAGCGGCCGTGGGAAAGTTCTTCAACGAGTCCGCGCTTTTTCAGCTTGGCGAGCATCTGGAGGAGGGCGCGGCGGCTGGATTTTTTGACCTGGAGGGAACGGGAGAGGTCTTCGATGGAAGCGGGGCCGCTTCTAAGTTGTAGAAAACGAAGGATGTTGTCTGGGCTCAACTGCGACTGACGCGACATGCAGGGACCCCTTTCCGGGGAGCGAGGGAACGCGTATAGATTCTAGTCATTTTTCTGAAAATCGCTGTAACTTTTTTCGTGTTTCGCGAGTTTCATAGGCAAGCCAACACACGACCGACTGGCCGCCCTCCGTCAGGCTAGTCGGATTCCCCGAAAGGGGAATAACAGGGAGGCGAGAAGACCTGGCTCGCCTCCTTTCTTTTTTCCAGAACAATTTGAGTGAGTCGATCATCCAACCGGCGATTGGGTTGGGATTTTTGAGTTGAGATCCTTCGCGCATCCTGGCCGGGTGCGATCCCAGAGCATCTACTCCGAAATCATCCCAAGCGTCCCGAGCCAAGTTTCCACCAACTGAGGCCATCCGGTTATCGGAAACTTCGTGCGCCGCAGCCCGAACGCATGCCCGCCCTGCGCGTACAAATGCATCTCAACGAGAACCCCAGCCTTCTTCAGCGCAATGTAGTACGCCAGCGAGTCGTTTACGTTGTCCACGTGGTCATCCTCCGCCTGCAGCAAGAACGTAGGCGGCGTCTGGCGCGTGACAGGAACATTCGGGTTCAATTTGTAAGCGCTGCGGCCAACCCACAGATGCCCAGGATAAACACCCACCGCGAAATCCGGCCGGCAGCTTTCTTTGTCGGCCGGATCGACAGGCTTATACAAACGGCGCTCGAAGTCCGTGCTAATTTCCGCCACCAGATATCCGCCTGCTGAAAAACCCAGCACTCCGATCTTGTGCGGATCGATATGCCACTCCGCGGCGTGAAATCGCACCAGGCCCATCGTCCTCTGCGCATCTTCCAGCGCCAGGGTCGATTTCACAAGGCCATCGGGCCGGCAATCGCAGTGCCAGTCATAAGGCAAACTCGGCACGCGATATTTCAGCAGCACGCAAGTAATCCCCTTGGACGTCAGCCAGTCGCAGCCCTCCGTCCCTTCCAGATCGATGGCCAGCCCTTCAAAGCCTCCCCCGGGAAACACGACGACTGCGACTCCTGTATTCTTTCCTTTGGGCGAATAGACCGTCATCGTTGGGCGCGTGACGTTGCCCACGCCTATGACGTGTCCGCCAGCAACGAGAAAATCTGAATCGGATCCCACCGTTTCCGGCCCCGGAACAGGCTGCGCATCAGGCGGCGTTTCCGGCCAGATCGCGACTTGCGTATGTCCCGGCGATGGCTGCCAAGTAGTCTGCTGCGCGCTCACCCCGCCAAACGCAAACACAGCACAGAGAGTAAAGATCAAAGGCTTCATCACAATCCCCACATCTTCGGACTTCTGAAACCAACTTCAACCGTCATCGTACGTGTCGTTTCCCGCATGCGATCAGCAAAACGTGGGACAGGTGCCGGAAAAAGCACCTCAAGTCAGTTCAGCATCATCAAAAAGTGGGCCAAAACCGGACGTGGGATTCAGGATTGTCAGCGGGGCGGGTTTTCGGATATGGTGCAGAATTCGGGAAGGGCGGAGAGAACACGTGAGAGTGAAGCGGAAGATTTTGGTGGCGGGTGGGGTGGCACTCCTTGCGGGGCTTTTGGGCGGCGGGAATTTGCGGGCGCAAGGGTCGCCGGAGAATTCGAGCCAGGAGTTGCAGATTTGGACTGGCGGGGGACACGGGATTAATGGGAGCACCTCGGATACCGGCGTGTGGAATTTGGGATTGCGTTACGGATTGATTTTGACAGCGCCGCATGGGCCGGGATTTTTGAAGGGTCAGTTGGAGTACGCGTTTGACGTGGTGCCGGCTTGGGCGATCGTGCAGAAGACGAACACGGCATATGGCGGCGGGGTGAATCCATTCGCGTTCAAGTGGATACTGTCCGAGCCGAAGAAAGTGAAGCCGTATTTTGAGATTGAGGGCGGGACGCTGTTCACGACTACGAAGGTGCCGGAGAATACGTCGCAGATCAATTTCACGTCGAGCGGAGCGCTGGGGATGCACATCCTCGGCGAGAAACACAATTGGAGCGCGGAAGTGCGCTTCATGCACATTTCGAATGCGGGGATGACCACGCCGAATCCGGGGATCAATACGATTCAGGTGCGGATCGGGTGGGGGATTTTCCGGAAGTAGTGACTGGTGAATAGTGGCTGGTGACTGGTGAAGAAAAACCAGCCTCAGAGAATTGCGTTCTGCTTGTCTGGAAAATTCGGGCAAAACTATGCGAACGGATTACTGCTTGGCACTGATCAAGTAGCGCTTGATTTCGGTGGACGGCAGGGCGTCGGTTGCATAGCTAAATGTGCCTTTCTCTTTGACCTCGCGAGCAGCTTGCACCAGTGCTCCGAGAGCGGCGCGGGCGAAGGAACCGCCTACGCTGATGCGCTTGGCACCTGCCGCAGCGAGTTCTTCCACAGAAAAAGTTGCACCTGTGAAACCCATGAGGACATTCACCGGCTTTGGAACGGATGCGCAGACGCTGCGGATTGCGTCGAGGCTCGTGAGGCCGGGAGCGTAGAGGACGTCGGCGCCGGCCCTGGAGAATGATTGCAAACGCCGGATGGTGTCGTCAAGGTCGGGGCGATCGTGGAGGAAGTTTTCGGCGCGGGCGGTAAGCAAGAATTGGGAAGCGTGAGCCGCTTCGGCCGCGGCGGCGACGCGTTCGGTGGCGAGCTGAAAGTCATAGATGGGATTGTTCGTGTCGCCAGTGGCGTCTTCAATGGAGCCTCCGGCGAGGCCAGCCGCGGCCGCGAGCCGAATTGTTTCAGCGCAAACATCGGGGGAATGGCCGAAACCGTTCTGAAGATCCGCAGAGACGGGCAGCTGCGTGGCATCCACGATCTCTTTGGTATTCTGCAAAATGACGTCGCGGGTCATTTCAGGGGCTGAGTCGAGGTGTCCCCGAGAAAACGCGCAGCCGGCGCTTGTGGTGGCCAGGGCTTCGAAACCAAAGGCGGCCAGAATTTTTGCGCTGCCTGCATCCCACGGATTGGGGATTACAAATGTGCCGGGCCGTTGATGGAGGGTCCGAAACGTGTTGTATTTTTCCTGACGCGTCGCAGCCATGTTTTTCGCCTCCCAGAGGTGCCCCTGATTAAGCGGAAGCCGTGAGTCGAGCGAGGAGCAGGCGGAAGAATTTGTCGGGGTCGACATCGACGGCGACCAGGGCGTTGGGCTTGAAGTCCGACTCCAAATACTCAACTGGGGGAAGTCCTGTTTCGAGCGGCGGAGAGCGGCGCACGGGGCCGTGGGAGTAGCCGAGAGATTGGCCTGCGGTGAGTTCGCCGGTGGTTTCAATTTCCACAAAATACTCCTTCAGAGTGACGACCGACGGATCAATGAGCTGCGCGACGGTGAGCGGATCGTGCATTGCGAAGCCATTGGCACTGCCCGCCTTGGTCAAGCGGTCAAGATTGGCGCGGAGGATTTTGCCGGCGGCCTGGCTGACGGGATTCTGCGCGGCTTCGAGGGCGCGGACCTGCTCTTCGCGGATGATGACTTTGCGGGTGACGTCGAGGCCGACCATGGTGAGAGGAATGCCGGAATCGAAGACGATGCGCGCGGCCTCGGGATCGACATAGAAATTAAATTCGGCGGCGGGCGTGATGTTGCCGCCGCTGAGCGAGCCGCCCATGATGACGATGGATTTGATCAGCGGGGCGATCGTCGGGTCGGACTTCAGGACGGTGGCGACGTTGGTGAGCGGGCCGATCGCGACGATGGAGATTTCGCGGGGATTGGCCCGAACGATGCGGCGAATGAGTTCAGTGGCGGTTTCGGAGACGGGCTTCAGTTTTGCTTCGGGGAAATCCACGCCGCCGAGGCCGTTGTTGCCGTGGGCGTACTTGGCGGTGACGAGGCGGCGTACGAGAGGAGCGGCGGCGCCGGCGGCGACGGGGATGTCGGTACGGCCAGCGATTTCGACCAGGCGAAGGGCATTGGGAAGAGTTAGGGAGAGAGGAACGTTGCCGCAGACGGGGGTGACGGCTTCGACGTGGAGTTCGGGGGAGCGGAGGGCGAGGAAGATGGCGATGGCGTCGTCGAGGCCGGGGTCGGTGTCGAGGATGATGCGGAGGGGTTTGGAGGGAGTGGACGAAGAATTCGTTGCGAAAATTTCTGTTGCGGAGAAGAGCGAAGAGGGGAATGCGCCTGTGGCGAGAGTTACGGCGGAGGCGCGGAGAAAGTCGCGGCGGTTACGGAGGGAAAGATTTGAGGTCATGAGAGTCCTTGGATGAAGAGTTGATGAGCGTTAAAAGTTAGCGCAGAAAGAGTGGGGGTGCAATTGGTGGCGGAAAAGGCTAGTGGGTCAGCTTCCGATTACCGCGTTAATCAAGAGTTGAAGATTGAGTGCGTCGCCGTAATCGAATGAATCGAGAGAGCTCCCAAATAAACGGAAACGCGGCAGAGGCCGCTAGGCCGGCTTTGAGGGGGC
>DATHMM010000203.1:0-46021 GCA_035487095.1 Candidatus Sulfotelmatobacter sp. | reverse complement strand
TCATCGAGCATGGTGAAATGTATCTCGTCGTCAACGAACCAGTAGTCGTTCACGTTGTAGACAGTGCCGCCCTTCAGACATATCTGTACTAGCGGCTGCCCATACAGGCTGTAAATGTAAACAGGGCTCGCGTAGGTGAGGGGCGGGGCGAGATAGTGTTCAGTAATAGGTGCGGAAGACAAGAAATCGCCGCAGCCGGAATACCAGCCCCAGATGGGGCCGCAGTACAGCCACCAAGAAGAGTTGAAAGCTTGCCAAGACCAGAGAAACGGCGCGGGATTGAAGAAGGGTTGGCGAAAAATGAAAAAGGGGCGTCCAGGAAGCCCGGTCGGGGGTCGGAAGAAAATTGCGCGTGAAGCCGGTGGGGAGACCACATGCGGTGCGCCTATGCGGCCGCCGGTTCTGAACTGTCCGCCGCCAGCGTGGCCGACGTGTTGGGCTAGAGCAAGCGGAGTCTGAAACCAAGCGCAGGACAGCGTGCAGGCAGCAACCATCAAGATTTTTCTGGGGATCGAAACGCGGCTAACAACGAGCGGCATACGGTTACCCTCCTTGCAGCATGGAAGCAGGGCTGCGAGGATCGCGCGGGTGCGCTGTGGGTAAGTCTAATACTTTGGGATGTGGAATGCATCAAAGCTTCAGTTGCGGTAGCGGCCCGATTGGGAGGGCCCTTACAGGGTAGTCCTTCGAGGCTCAGGGTAAACAAGCCCTCCCTTAAAGCGGGATCGAGTAAACCAATTGCAGTGTTAGAACCGCACGTCGCGGCTTTAGTCCAGCTTTAATCGTACTTCAGTCCTGTTCACCTAGAGTCTGGACGTAGGTTTTGCCGTAGGGATAGAAGAGGTCTTTGCGACCTTGCTGCCAGGCGGCTTTGAGTTGGGGTGTGGTGATGTCCCAGTCGGGGCGGCATTTTTTGGTGACGGCGCGGAGGTCCTGGCGGAGATCTTCCATGGTGGGGCGGCCGAGAAACCAGTAGCCGTTGTAGATTTTGTAGATGATAAGGCCGGGCTCGAGGACGATGACGTGAGGAATCATGGGGTTGTGGAGAGGGTCGGTGTATTCGGCGATGTCGAGATCTTTTTGGATGGTGCGGGCTGGGTCGGAGAGGAAAGGCCAGTGGGCGCCCACGCCGGTGCGGTATTCATTTGTTTCAGTGATGTTGTCGGTGCTGATGGTGACGAGGCGACAATAGGAAACTTCGAGTTCGCGATGGAGTTGGACGAGGAGTTCGGACTGTCGGCGGTCCTTGGGGCAGAAGCCGCCGCGGCTGAGGACGAGAACCATGGGATGTGGGCCTTGGAGGTCGCAGAGCTTGCGGTGTTTGGCGGTGTGGTCGGGGAGTTCGTAGTTGGGGAATGTGGCGCCGGGGATAATGTCTGATCGCATGGGAACACCTCGGGGAATTGGATGCATGCGGAAGGGTTAGGTCTCAATGATTTGTTGAGGGGAAAGGATCGAGTGCGATGCTGAACAAAAAGTTTAGGGCCAAATTGCAGAAGAGCAAGGCCAAGGGTGGCTGGACATATGTGATTTGGCCGGGTTCGGTCAAGTTTTTTGGGACGCGTGGCTTGGTTAAGGTGAGTGGCAAAATCGATGGCCATCCATTTCGGAGTTCGTTTATGGCGATGGGCGACGGGACGCATAAGCTTCCTGTGAGGGCGGAGTTACGCAAAGCGATAGGGAAAGAAGTAGGGGACACCGTGACTGTGGTTTTGGAAGAAAGGATAGATAAAAACTCGTGAGCGTGCTGCGAGAGTAGGAGCGAGGCGAACAGCTTAGAGTTGAAACGACAGGGAAAACCTTGCACGTGCGCTTTGTTGACGACGTGGGCGCTTAAGGATACTTACCAAGTTTCGATACTGAGTCCGTCCACGTGTCCGAAGTGATCGTCGCGCGTAACTAAGGGCAAGCCGTATTGGATTGCGCATGCGGCAATCCAAATGTCATTCTCTGGAATAGGCCGACCCTTCAAACGCAAGTGATCCTTGATCTGACCATAACGCCTGGCTGTTTCCGCATCGCAGTTCAAGACTGAAACTGAAGAGGCGAACTCTTCAATCCTGGCTTGGTTAGCGGCCGCATGGGCTGACTTGCAGGCGCCGTAGTGAAGCTCGCCTAGGACGATACTGGAGACAAAGAGCTCGGATTGGGAGACGTGTTGAGAAACTGCTTTCTGCCCCGCGAAAAAAGCGATGATGACGTTTGTGTCGAGAAGGATTCTACCAGGCATTCGGATCGATCTTTTCGCATCCTTCCTGGATGGCACTCGACATGGTATCGAGATCGGCGGGTTCGATAGAACCCGGGAAGCGCATGAGGCTCTGTCCTGGCGTTCCTGTGGGTTCGGTCAGCCGGCGAGCGAAATCCAGGACTTTGCGCTGGTGAGGAGCGTCCAGGCGGTCCACTTGCTCAATAATTTCGTCTTTGACGGTCTTTGTCACAACGAATTCAATGTAGGTAAGGCCATGTTCAATGTCAAGGGCGACATCTTGATACTGCTATTCAGGGCGAGAATGTTGGCGTTTGCCCCGCAGTCGCAAGAGGCAGTCATCTTGAACTTCCATGAGGGCGTGAAGCGTCGCAATCTCATTGAATTCAGTTTCGCTCGGTGGTGAGACGTCGGGCTCCAATAGGAAATCACAAAGCACTTCTAGGGCAAGGCCGAATTCACGGTTTTCGAGGAACTCATCGAAAAGGGCGCAAAACGATTCGCCTTTGCCTCCGCTTGGAAAGATGAGACGCAACGCTTCTAATCGAGTGCGCAATTCGGCGCAGTGTGATTGCCGATCGTTCCAATTGAATGGCATTAGAAGCGGTCGGCGGCGCCGGAGATTTCGCTCGGATGCGGCTTGTACTCGCCCGGTTTTTCGCCGCAGAGGCGCGGCGTTGGGAAAACTTTGGTGGGATTGCTGAGATTTAGCGGGTCGAAGGCGCAGCGGACTCTTTGCATGGTGGCTAGGTCGGGTTCGGCAAACATTTTGGACATGGCATATTTTTTGTCCTGGCCTACGCCGTGCTCCCCTGTGATGGAGCCACCGGCGGCGATGCAGAGGTCGAGAATTTTGGCGGAGAGGGATTCGGCGGCGTGTTGCTGGCCGGGGATGCGCGCGTCGTAGAGGACGAGCGGGTGGAGATTGCCGTCGCCGGCGTGGAAGACGTTGGCGACGCGAATTCCGGTTTCTTCACTGAGGCGCGCGATTTCGCTCATTACCCGCGGCAGCGCGGTCCGCGGAATCACGCCGTCCTGCACGATGTAGTTCGGTGAGATGCGGCCCATCGCGGCGAATGCCGCCTTGCGGCCCTTCCAGACCAGCATGCGCTCGGTGTCGGACTTCGCCAGTCGAACTTCCCACGCGCCGTTCTTGCGACAAATTTCGTCGACGTCGCGCATCAACGCTTCGACCTCGGCGACCGGGCCGTCGAGTTCGACCAGCAGCAGCCCACCGCAATCGGGATAGTTGGGATGCACGGCGGCTTCCGCGGCCTGAATGGCGAGGTTGTCCATCATTTCAATGGCCGCGGGGAGCATGCCGGCTGCGATGATGTCGCTAACCGCAGCGCCTGCTTCATTTGTTCCATCAAACGCGGCGAGGAGTGTGCGAATACATTCGGGGCGCTTCACGATTCGCAAGGTCACTTTCGTGGCGATGCCGAGCGTGCCTTCGGAACCGACGAAGACGCCCATGAGGTCGTAACCCGGCATGTCCAGGCTTTTTCCGCCGAGATGCACCAGCGAGCCGTCGGGAAGCACGACCTCCAGGCCAAGAACGTGCGTCGTCGTGAAACCATATTTCAGGCAATGCGCGCCGCCGGAATTTTCCGCCACGTTTCCGCCGATGCTGCAGACGGATTGCGACGAAGGATCCGGCGCGTAGAAATATTGATGGGGTTGCACGCGGCCGGTGACATCCAGATTGATCACTCCAGGTTCGACGACCACGCGCGCGTTCGGCAGGTCCACTTCCAGGATGCGATTCATGCGCGCCAGGCTGATGACGATTCCGTTTTCAACGGGAAGCGCGCCGCCGCTCAGTCCTGTCCCCGATCCGCGTGCGACAAAGGGAATTCGCTCGCGATGGCACACGCGCACGATCGCTTGAACCTGCCCGGTGTTCGAAGGAAGCAGAACCGCCTGAGGCATGACGCGAAAGTTGGTCAGGCCGTCGCATTCATAGGTGTGCAGTTCTTCCGGAGAAGAAATCAGGCCACTGGCGCCGACGACCGTTCGAAGCTCATCCAGGAAGCGCTTTTCCATAGCATTCATTCACCGCAAGCCTAGAAGCAGCTTGCGCTATTAGTGAATGAAGTTCAACCCGCTGGGGATGAATTGCGGGAAAACATACGCATACAGCATGACGATCACGCCGACGATGGACGCCAGGGCGACGGAGTGCCAGAAAACAAATCGAAATATCGTACCCTCGTTTCCGACCTGGTTGGTGGCGGCCGTCGCGATGCAAATGGATTGGGCGTCGATCATTTTGCCCATGACGCCGCCGGCGCTGTTGGTGGCACACATCAGGATGGGGCTTAGGTTGAGCTGCTGGGCAGTGATTTTTTGGAGGCCACCGAAGAGCACGTTGGAGGAAGTGTCGCTGCCGGTGAGGGCGACGCCGAGCCAGCCGATGAATGCGCCGAAGAACGGGAAGAACCAGCCGGTGCGCGTGAAGGCGAGACCGAGGACGGCGTCCATGCCGGAGTAGCGCGTGACATAGCCGAGGCCAAGCATGCAGGTCATGGCGACGATGGCGAAGCGCAAGCGGAAGAGAGTGCCGCCGAAGATTTTCATGATTTTGCCGGGGCCAAGGCCGAGGATTAGCCCGGAAACCAGGGCGGCCAGGAAGCAGCCGGTACCGGTGGCCGTGAGCCAGTTGAAGTCGAAGCGGGCGGCTTCGGCGGCGGGTTTTGCGACTACGGGAGTGGTGCGAAAAACTTTGTTGTGGAGCCCAGGCCAGTCCCATCCAGCGGGGCCGGGGCGATTCTTGCCGTCGGGCAACTTAACGCTGAAGGCTGGCGTGGTGGCTTTATTCATGGCTAGCTTGATGTTGGGCAACCCCCACGCGAGCACGAACAGCGAGAGGATGGCGAACGGCAACCAGGCTTTGGCGATTTGGCCTGGGGTGTAACGGACGCCCGCGAGAGAGCGTTGACGGATTTTCCACTCATCGCCCATGGTGTCCGTCACGGAAGTCTGGGCTGCGGCGTCGGCTTTGGTGGCGTCCGATTCGCGCTCTTCGGGGAAGCGCCAGATACGCTTGGGCTTCCAGAAGCGGAGGAAGAGCATGGTGGCGAGGAGCGAAACCACGCCGGCGGCGATGTCTACGAGATTGCTGTCCATGTGATTGGCCCAAAACCATTGTGTGCCGGCGAACGAAATGCCAACGACGAGGATTGCGGGAAAAACTTCCCACGTTTCGGACCAACTGACCATGGCGCGAACCAGCCAGAAGGGGACGATCACGGCGGTGATAGGAAGAATTCGGCCGATCATGGCGCTGAGATCGCTCTCGGGGAGCGCCGTGACGGAGGCGAGGGCGTGGACGGGAGTTCCGATGGCGCCCCAGGCAACGGGGGCGGTGTTGGCGATAAGGTTGAGAGCGGCCGCGTGAAAGGGTTTAAAGCCGAGACCGATCATGAAAGCGCCTGCGATGGCGACGGGCGCGCCGAACCCAGCGCAGCCTTCGATGAAGGCGCCGAAGCAGAAGGCTACAAGCAGGAGTTGGAGGCGGCGATCGGGCGTGATAGCGGCCACGGACTGCTTCATGATTTCAAACTGGCCGGTCTCGACGGATATGTCATAGAGGAAGACGGCGGCGATGACGATCCAGACGATTTTGAGGAGGCCGTACGCGCCCCCGTAGGCGAAACTGCTAAGGGCCATCTGGGCTGGCATATGGAAGACGAAGATGGCGCAAAGAACTGCTGTGGCAGCCCCGGCGATGGCACAGAGGTGTGCCCGGACCTTGAAGCCGGCGAGCAACCCAAGTAGTACAACGATTGGCAGCGCGGCTACCAAGGTGGAAAGCCACCAGTGGCCAAGTGGATCGTACACTTGCGTCCAAGTCATCATCCATCCTCCAAAAGGAGCGATCTTGCCGTGTGGCCCGCTCGAAATCCTGGAATCGCCAACGCGCGGAGACTTCTGAATTCTGTATCACTTCTGCTGCCCAAACCTTTCTGCAGGGCATCAATTACCTTCTTGGCGGAGGAAAGTCAAGAAAGGAGTCTGGGAGTGGGGGGAAGGGCCATGTCCGGTGAGGCGGCTTACGGGTGATTGAAACTCATTGATCTGCCGGGCCAAATAAAATAAATCGGATTTGCGAACGAGTGAGCTCAGCCTTTTTTCCGCTGGAAGAGCGTGTCCGAAACTGAACAGCCCTGATGTTTCTCGTGGCGTAAGCTAAAGCAGGGAGGATTTGGAATGGGACATTGGATACAGGCCCCCAGGGAGATTACGGTTGTGCAGTGGCAGATTGCACTTCTGGTTCTTGCGGTCATTGTCGCCGGAGCGTCGTTGGGCTACTACTACGCGAGTCTCCCGCGGTGAGTGTACGAGCTTCCCTTCAGCGGCGATTTCTTTGCGTCGCGCGTTGAGTCAGGAATCAGGGATAACCAATGAAATTTAGTTTTGGGGTGGGCAGCCTGACCCTATTGGGAATGCTTGCGGCCGGCTGCAACGGCAACAGCTACGGCGTCTTGCAGCCGAGCCCCGAAGATCTCTGCAAGTGCATTCCGATCGAGCCGGATATCCTCGATTTCCGGCATCTGGCGAAACACGTGCCGATCCCCGTTGTTGCCGCACAGGAAATCGACGTTAACACCATGCTCAGCTGGACGCAGGACGCGTTTGTGGACCCCGCTGCGCCACGCACCGGACGTGAGCTGCAGGTTTTCCATATCGCCGCTGGATTCTTGCAGGAAGCCAGCGTCAATGGCGCGGACTGCGACGTGCATTTTGAAATCTCCCAGACGGCCGATAAGGCTGCTTCCCGGGTGATCGTGGAAACCCCCGTGGACACCGAATATTGCACTGCTCGCCAGAGCGCGCAGTCGCAACTGGCGACACATGGCTTTAAGCTCGACTCCCAACACGGCGGTGAACTGCCGCAAGCTTTGCCAGTACAAGTATTAGGTATGGCATTCGAGGACTTTGACCACAACCGCGGCTCCGCGCAGGTGGCAACCATCTGGGAGCTGCACCCCGCAATCGTGAACCTGCTTCCCTGAAAAACACCAGCGTTCTAGCGGCCTGGAGAGTTAGCGGGAGGCCGCGGGCTTTCAACGATCATCGCCGGATTTTTCCGGCTTTTTTGTGAGGTGCCAGGCGTGGCACCAGTTGCAGCGGTAGGCGTGGAGTGTCGCCGGGGCGGCGGCGGTGGCGACCTGGTGCCTGGCTGTGGCGAGAGCGGCGCCTTCGGTGGCGTATTTGCGCTTGCCGCTGACCGGACATTTGGGGGCGTTGTCCATCGCGGGGCCTTCCGGGAGCTTCCATCATCAACTATTGCCGCTAAGCGGGCAATCCCCGCAACAAGCTTCGGCGAGGAGCCGCCTGGGCCCTGCGGTAAGTGGCGCGGCAAACAGAAAAGTTGGACTCAACGGCAATTTGCTTGCGGTATTATCGTGGAGAGTTGCTGAGATGAATGGGTGACCACACATGACTAGTCCTTCGTCTTCGATTCAGGGCGTGCAGATTCTGGCCCCGGCGCATCCGGCGCAGGAGCGGGTGCTTACGCCGGCGGCGCTGGAATTTATTGTGGGTTTGCAGCGGCGGTTCAATCCGCGGCGCGTGGAATTGCTGGCCGCACGTGCGGAGCGGCAGAAGAGGCTGGACGCGGGCGAGAAGCCGGATTTCTTGGCAGAAACGAAATCGATTCGCGAGTCGGAGTGGACCGTGGCGCCGATTCCCGCGGATCTCATGGACCGTCGCGTGGAAATCACCGGTCCTGTGGACCGCAAGATGATCATCAACGCGCTGAACTCCGGCGCGAAAGTGTTCATGGCGGATTTTGAGGATTCGAACACGCCGACATGGGCCAACCAGATCGAAGGGCAGGCCAACCTGATGGACGCGGTGCGGCGGACAATCACTTACACTGACCCGGCGTCGGGAAAGAACTATAAGTTGAATGAACGAACCGCGGTGTTGCTGGTGCGCCCGCGCGGCTGGCATCTGGAGGAGAAGCACGTTTTGGTGGATGGCACGCCGACCTCCGGTGCGCTGTTTGATTTCGGTTTGTACTTTTTTCACAACGCGAAAGAGTTGCTGGTGCGCGGTAGCGGGCCATATTTCTACCTGCCGAAAATCGAAAGCCACCTGGAAGCGCGCCTCTGGAACGACATTTTCCTGCACTCGCAGGACGCGCTGGGCCTGAAGCGCGGCAGCATTCGCGCTACCGTGCTGATCGAAACCATCCTGGCCGCGTTCGAGATGGACGAAATTCTTTACGAACTGCGCGAACATTCCTCGGGCCTGAATTGCGGCCGCTGGGATTACATTTTCAGCTTCATCAAGAAATTTTCGCACGATCCCAAAACCGTACTGCCCGACCGCGGGCAGGTCACCATGACCACGCATTTCCTGCGCTCGTACAGCAAACTGCTGATCAAGATCTGCCACCGGCGGAATATTCACGCCATGGGCGGCATGGCGGCGTTCATCCCGATCAAAAGCGATCCGGTGGCGAATGAAAAAGCCATCGCACAGGTGCGCGCCGACAAAGAGCGCGAAGCCGGCGACGGCAACGACGGCACGTGGGTGGCGCATCCGGGGTTGGTTGGCGTGGCAGCGGAAATATTCGACCGCCTGATGCCGGGGCCGAATCAGATTGATAAAAAACTTTCCGATTTCAATGCAACAGCGGCGGATTTGCTGGAAGTGCCGAAGGGCCAGATTACGGAGGCAGGGTTGCGGCAGAATATCGCCGTCGGCCTCGGCTATCTGGAAGCGTGGCTGCGCGGCACCGGCTGCGTCCCGCTGTTTAATTTGATGGAAGACGCGGCGACGGCCGAAATCAGCCGCGCGCAACTGTGGCAGTGGATTCACAACGACGCGCATCTGCAGGACGGCCGCAAAATCGATGTCGCGCTATGCGACCGCATGATTGACGAGGAACTCGCCAAGGCGAAGCAAGCCGGTGACGCGGCGCGGTATGCGGCTTACGAAAAATCGGCGCAACTGATGCGCGATTTGATCCGTTCGCCGCAGTTTGTGGAGTTTCTGACCGTGCCCGCGTACCAGAAGATCCTGAGCGAAGGCAGCTGACGCTTTCTGTCGCGAAGCGTTTGAGTTTGTGAAATTTACCTTGCCGGCGCTTTGGCCGCCGCGATGCCCCTCAGTTTCTCTTGCGCGGGTCCTTTATAAGGACTGTCCACCGACGCCGCGTCTGTGAAGGCCTGTTTGGCCTCCGCGGTTCTCTTTAAATTGAGGTACGCGAACCCCAGGCGATACTGATTCCTCGCGTAGACCGCCGCATTTGGTTTCAGCAGCGGAGCGGCCTTGGTCAAGCTGTCGACGGCAGCGGGATTCAGCTTTTTCTGGAGATCGATCTGGCCCAGCGCGCTGAAGGCCAGCCCCTTCTGCAGATTCACCTGCTTCTGCCAATCGGCGTCGTTCACGCCCTCGGGTTTTTTCGCCGTGTCACAGAGCGACGCGGCCTTTTTGGCGTTGGCCTCGGCCTTGTCCAGCTGTTCGCCTTTTTCGCTGTAGTCGTCCGCGAGCAGCAGCAATACGCCGATATTGTTGGGATCTTTTGCCAGCGCGCTGTTGGCAGTTTCCAGCATCTTTGGGCGGTTCTGCGCCTGCTGATACGCGACCGCGCCCGCCGCAAGAGCCTGCCCGGCATTTGGCGAATCGGGGTAGAGGTTCGCAAAACGCACCAGAAACGCGGCCCTTTTCGCGGCGTCTTTCTGCTGGTACGCCGCCGTCACCAGCGATTGTTCGATGTAATCCTGATTGTCCTTGATGGATTCGAGCGTGTGCTGCTGCTGGATTTTCCAGGCCTCCGGAGCAACGTCTTGCGGCGGGGGTTGCGCCTTGAATCGTTGCAGAATCCCGGCCGCCTTTTCTCCCGCGGCGAAGAGCCGGTCGGTGTCGCCCTTTTCGTTGGCGCCGCGGACCATGTTGACGGCGTTCGAAAAATTGTCAGGGTCGAGCGCGAAGAGCTTGTCGCCGAATTCGAAAACTTTGTCGTACTGTTTCGCGCCGAGGTAGTAGTTCACGTACTGCTCGTCGGCGAGGATCTGCAGGTCGCCCTCCGGGTGAGCGGCGGAGAAGGCATCGATCAATTTGAGCTTTGCCGCGGGATCGGTTGCGGCGCTGATTTCGTTGAGTTGGTGGTCCACGTCGGAGCCGGCCGCAACGACTACGTTTTTCCCGAATTGAGCGCGGAGCGGAATGGCGAACCAGCAAGCCACCACGAACAGAACGATCGCGAATCGAAGGCGAAGCATGCGTACCTCCCGTGGGAACGATTGAGGAGCGAAACTGACTTTATCCCGCATCTTAGTGCGCGCCGGGCTTCGAGTGCAAATTTTCGAGAGGCACATAATCCGATCTCGCGGATCGCCCCTCAGCGTCTTTTCTTGCCTCCTTTTGAAGATTGGGGGTTCTTCGCCGGGACGCGCTTCTTCTTTCCCGACTTGGCGTTTTTCCCGGCACGCAACTTCCAGGCCGCGTGCAGCGCGCCGTGGAGAACCTCCTCGGTTGCTTCCGCCAGCCGGATGTGGGTCATTCCCATGCGTCCCCAGCCGCCCTGGATGGGAAGAAAAACCCCCGGCATCTCTTCGACAAAGGCGGATTGCTGCTCCGGCGTAAGCTTCAGGTTCCCGAAGCCCTGTTTGGCCGAGGCCAATGTCGCGAAGATTCTGCCGTCCACGCGAAAGTCCGGCTGGCCCATGTGAGAACTTTCCTCGGCGCCCGGCAGGCTCAGTGCAATCCTTCGGAAGTCGGCTGCATTCATGAGAACCTCCTGTCCGTTTCGAAGTTTGTCTGCAAATAGTAAAAACCTGTTGGACCGTTGTGAGGAATTATTTCACAAGTGCAGACATCTTGAACCGCGTCTAACCGAATGAGCTCGAATGAAACCGATTTGACGGCCCTCCGCCGTTCGGGAGAACATCGAAGATTAGGCTTGGAGGCCGGGATGGACTTGGGGTTGCGCGGGCGCGTGGCGGTTGTGGCTGCGGCGAGCAAGGGACTGGGGCGGGCGGTGGCGGAGGAGTTGGCGCGCGAAGGCGCGGAGATTGCGATCTGCGCGCGCACGGCAGCGGACTTGAAGGCGACGGCGCTCGAAATTCAGGCCGCGTCGGGGCGCGAGGTTTTCTGGCAGGCTGTGGACGTCGGAAATGCTTCGGACGTCGCGCGGTTTGTGGGCGATGCAGAGAAGCGCTTTGGGCGCGTGGATATTTGCGTTACCAACACCGGCGGGCCGCCGTCTAAATTGTTCAGCGCCACAACCATTGAAGACTGGCGCGTCTGGACCGACCAACTGCTGATGAGCACCGTGTATTTCGCCCAGGAGACGTTGCCGCGGATGCAGAAAAACAAGTGGGGCCGATTCCTGACCATCACATCGTATTCGGTGAAACAGCCGGTAGAAGGACTGCTGCTTTCGAATTCGCTGCGCGCGGGCGTGACCGGCCTGGTTCGCACGCTGGCAAACGAATACGGTGCGCATGGGATCACTGTGAACAACGTCTGTCCTGGTTATACGCGCACCGATCGGCTGGATGAACTGGCGGGAATGATGGCCGGGCGAACCGGCGCGACGCCCGAAGAGGTCTTCGCCGGATGGAAAAAGCTGATCCCCGCCGGACGCCTGGGAACACCGGAAGAGTTCGCGTCGGTGGTGGCGTTTCTTGCTTCCGAAAAAGCGGGCTACGTGAACGGAGTATCGCTGGCCATTGATGGCGGCACGACGAGGAGCCTGCTCTAGCGCCGCATGCCGCCCGCAAATCGCACACTGACACTTTCTGTGATGGAAGGGCGCTACGCGATCGCAAAATTTGCGTGTGACGCGGAAATTCCCGCCTGGGTTAACGGCTCTGGATTTTCCTCGGTGACGCGAACGCCAGAGGAACTTTCCGTGGTTATCGCGGAAGCGAGCGTTCCGGGTGGACTGGATGCCTCCCGCGGGTGGCGGATGCTGAAGGTGCACGGTCCGTTCGCCTTTGACGAAACCGGAGTGGTTTCGGCCTTGGCGAGTCCGCTGGCCCGTGTGGGCGTGGGAATTTTTGTGATTTCGACGTTTGATACGGATTACCTGCTAGTGCAGGAAGAAGAGATTCCAGTTGCCGTGGAAACTTTAGAGCATGCGGGCCATCGAATCCTGCGGTTGGAATTGCTGAATTAATAAGAATCTCTAGGAGCGAACGGAATGATCAGGCGGAAAATTTTGAATTGGCAACGAATCTTCGTGGCGAGCGCAATTTTGTGCGCCTTGTGGTTGCCGGGCGGGGCGGGATTGCTGCGCGCGGACGAGCCGTTTGCCCGCAGCAAGGACTACGACCTGCAACATTCGAAAATCGAGCTGCGCTTTCAACCCGAGCAGAAGAAGGTGATTGGCGATGTGACCCACTCGGTCGCACTGTTGCGCGACGGCCTCCAGAATATTTCGTTCGATTCGGTCGGGCTGCAAATCGAAAGCGTGCGCATCAATAAAAGCACGGCGAAGTTTACGACCACCGACAGCAAGCTGGTCGTTACGCTGCCGAACGGCGCGAAAGCCGGCGCGAAATTCGACGTGGAGATCAAGTATCAGGGCGTGCCCACCAAAGGCCTCTATTTCATACTTCCCGATAAGGATTATCCCAACCGGCCGCTGCAGGTCTGGACACAGGGCGAATCCGAGGACACACGCTATTATCTGCCGACTTACGATTATCCGAACGATCGTCTGACGACAGAGACGATTCTTACCGTTCCCGCAAGCTGGCTGACCATTTCGAATGGCAAGCTGGTCGGCGTGACCGACGCCAGCGACGGCATGAAGACCTGGACCTGGCGCGAATCGCAGCCCAGCTCGACGTATCTCTTTACCGTGGTGGCGGGCGAATTTGTCGAGGTAAAGGACACCTGGAGGAATATCCCGGTCACCTACTATGCCCCCAAGGATCGCGGTGACCGGTTGAGCCCGAGCTATAGCCGCACGCCGGCAATGATCGAGTTGTTCAGCAAGAAACTGGGCGTGGACTACCCCTGGGAAAAATATGCGCAGGCGATGGTGGACGAGTTCGTGGCCGGCGGCATGGAGAACTCCAGCGCCACGACCAACACCGCGGAGTCGCTGCGCAATCCGAAACTGGTCCCGGAATACGAACAGAATGAAGACGACCTGATTTCGCATGAGCTGGGGCACCAATGGTTCGGCGATCTGGTGACCACCAAGGATTGGGGCAACATCTGGCTGAACGAGGGATTCGCGACGTTCATGGAAACGGTGTGGGCGGAATCGCATTTCGGCAAAGACGTGGCCGACTACAACCGCTGGGAAGGCGCGAAGCAATGGTTCGCGATGCGTTCGCTTTACGGCAAGCCGATCGTGCGCTACGACTTTGAAGAATCCGAAGAGTTTGACGGGAACGCTTACGGCAAGGGCGGCTGGGTGCTGTACATGCTGCGCCGCCAGTTGGGCGAAGATGCGTTCTACGCGGGGCTGAAGCATTACCTGGAAGCGAATCGCGGGAAGAACGTGATGACTTCGGACCTGACGAAAGCGATTGAGGAAGCGACGCACACGAATGTGGATGGGTTTTTCCGGCAATGGATTTACGGAGCGGGCGCGCCGAAATTCGAAGTGAGCTACGCGTACGATGAAGCGAAGAAGCAAGTCGCGCTGACGGTGAAGCAGACGCAAAAGCGCGAGGGATACGTCGGGCTGTTCAACGTGCCGGTGGACGTTGAAATCACCACGGCGTCCGGGCCGAAGCTTTATCCCATTCACCTGACGCAGGAGTCCGAGGTGTTCACTTTCCCGGCGGATTCCGCACCGATGATGGTGCTTTTCGACAAGGGAACGCAAATCCTGAAATCCGCGCAGTTCAAGAAAGAGAAAAAGGAACTGCTCTACCAGTTGAAGAATGCCGGCGAAGTGGCGGACCGCGCGGACGCGGCCGAAGCGCTGGCAAAACTCAAGGGAGACGACGAAGTTGTTGCGGCGCTAGGTGATGCCCTGCGCAACGACAAGAGCACCGGTGTGCGACGGACCGCGGCCAGTTCGCTGGGAGAACTCGGCGGCGCGGCGGCGTCGAAGCAATTGTTGGAGGCGCTGAACTCCGCGAAGGAGCCGTGGGTACGCGGCAGCATCGTGGTAGCACTGGAGAATTTCAAAGATGACGCGGCCGTCGTCGCGCGGTTGCAGAGCGTTGCGCGCGAGGATGCTTCCTATCGTGCGCGCGGTGCGGCGCTGCGCGCCATTGGCCGCGTGAAGGGCGCGGGAGCTTACGAGACGCTGGTTGCGGCGGTGAATGCCGATTCACCGGACGGTTTCCTGCGAGACGCCGCATTGAATGGCCTCGGTTCGCTGGGCGACGATAAGGCTGTGCCGCTGCTGCGTGATTGGGCGGCGCCCGGCAAGGAGATGGATTCACGCCAAGCGGCCATCGGCAGCCTGGCGCGCTTGCAGAAGGACAACAAGGAACTCACGCAAGTGATCGCCGGATATCTCCAGGACTCGCATTTCCCGATTCGCCGGACGGCGATTTATGCGCTCGGCGGGCGCGGCGACGCCTCGGCGATTCCCGCGCTTGAAGCCATGCTGCAGAGCAAGAACCTGAGCATCGAGATGCAGCCAACCATCAAGGAACAGATCGAGCGGCTGAAGAATCCGTTGGCGAGCGGCAGCGCGCACGGCGGGATGCAGTCGCAGGGGAACGCCGACGACAAGGCGGGCGGGGACGAACGGTTGATCCGCGTCGAACAACTGGTGCAGGAAATGAGTGAACGCCTGAAGGAAATCGAAAAGCGGCTGCCGCCTCCGCCGAAGCAGTAACAAATCGCCCATAATGGGCTGTGGGAAAATCCGGGCTAGCTTCAATTTTTGGAGTGCGGGAGCTCTGCTCCCGCTTTCACGGTTTCAGCGGCGAGCCCCAATCCATGTTGTTTAGCGCAGCTGCAATCTCAAAAGCGGCGGCAGAGCCGCCGCACTCCAAGTAAATCGCAGTTCTTTTGTGCTGCATTGTAAGACATACGAGTTACGGCTCGGCGAGCAGGATGCGCAAGTCGCGCAGGTTATTGCCGGTGGGGCCTGTGAGGATCGCGTCGCCGAGTTTTTCGAAAAAAGTGTAGGCGTCGCTTTGCCGGAATGCCGTGGCTGGGTCGAGTCCGAGCGCTCGCGCCCGAGCGAGCGTTTCGCCATCGGCCATGGCCCCCGCGGCGGGGCTGTTGCCGTCCATCCCATCGGTGCCCGCGCTCAGCACGGTGATTCCACGCCCGGCGATTTTTTCGACGCACGAGAGCACGAATGCGGAGTTTCTGCCGCCAATGCCGTTTCCTGTAACTGGTGAACTCAGCTCTCCATCGGCAATCACGGCCACGCGCTGGCCCGGGTTTTCGGCTTTCCATTCTTCCAGTTTTTTCAGCAAGGCATCGGCGGCGTCGCCGACCGGCCAGTCGTCAGTGGAATTGTCGCAGCACGTAATGTAGCCCCGCGCTTCCGAGGCATGGTGGGCGGCGTGGAAAAGGTCGTGCATGCCCAACAGCAGCTGAAAATGGGCGTTGCGAAACGCCGGATCGCCGGGCTTCGGCGTTTCGGGCATTTTCCCCGCGTCCAGCCAGCGAACCAGCCCTGCGGGAAATTTCTTGCGCAACTCATATTGATCGATGATGCGAAGCGTATCCGCGATCGTGGAGGGATCCGGCACCGTCGGTCCGGAAGCAAGCGCATGCTCTTTGCCGACCGGCACATCGGTGACCGCCAGCGTGATTTTAGTAGCGCGAGCGGCGGCAAGCGCCAGGCGTCCGCCCTTCACGGCGGAAAGGTGGCGGCGCACGGTGTTCATCGCTTCGATTGGCGCTCCGCAGGTGACGAGCGCGTGATTCGCCGCTTGCAACTCGTCGAGGCGCATTCCAGGCACAATCGGCAGCTCGGTGAGTGCGGAGCCACCTCCCGACAATAAAAAGAAAACCACGGTTCGCTCATCCGCGTCGCGCAAGAGGGCGAGAATCGCCTCCGCCGCGCGCCAACTGTCTTCGTTTGGGTTGGGATGCCCCGCGACAAAATATTGCAGGCCGGGAACGGGGGCTTCCGGCCTTGTTGGGGCCGCGACGACTCCCTTGAATTCGTAAGAGTCCGGAAGAAACGAACGCAATCCGGCGGCCATCGCATGCGCCGCTTTGCCGATTGCGACCACGAACATCGAAGTGCAGGCCGAAAGATCGACCGCGGTGTTTTCCAGAATTAGCGTGGAGCCGGAGAGCGTAAGTTTCAATTCCATGACGCGCGGAATATCCAGCGCTGCCAGCGTGTGGCGGAAAATCCCCCGCGCAATTTGCTTACCCGGTGTCATGACAGCCGCCGCATTGGGAAACTCAGGATTTCTTCAGGACCGCGGGGTTCAGCATATTCGGCGGCATCTGCCCCGAAAAAAGCGCCACCACATTTTGTGCCGCCATCACGGCCATTTTCGTCCGCGTTTCCAGCGAAGCCGAGGCCAGGTGCGGCGCCAGCACGACGTTCGCGCGCTTCAGCCCCGGGTGGATGAACGGCTCGTTTTCAAAGACGTCCAGCGCCGCCCCGGCGATTTTTTTGGCCTCGAGCGCCGCTACCAGCGCGGCTTCCTCCACCACAGGGCCGCGAGACGTATTGATCAGAAACGCGGTCGGCTTCATGCGGTAAAATTTTGGCGAGTCAAACAACCCGCGCGTTTCGGGGATCAGCGGCACGTGCAGGCTGATGAAATCGGATTCGGCCAGCAGCGCATTCATGTCGCGGAATTCCGCGTTCAGCGACTTCGCCACATCCTCGGGCGCTTTCACCGCGTCGGTGTAAATCACCTTCATGTTGAACCCGAGGGCGCGGCGCGCGACCGCGCGACCGATGCGGCCGAATCCCACCAGCCCCAGCGTCTTGCCCCAGACGTCGGCGCCGACTAGCTGATCGAGGTTCCAGCCCTTCCAGTTGCCGGAGCGCGCGAGTTGCTCGCCTTCGGCAAGCCGCCGCGCCACGGCCATCATCAGGGTCCAGGCAAAATCGGCGGTTGTCTCGTCAAGCACGCCAGGTGTATTGGTGGCCACCACGCCGCGTTTCGTGCAGGTATCGACGTCGATGTTGTCGTAACCCACGGCAACGTTCGCGGCGATACGCAATTTTGGAGCGACGCGAAGAAGCTCGTCGTTCACTTTTTCGGTGAGCAGGCAGACAACGCCTTCCTTATCCTTGACGCGGCGCAGCACATCCTCGCGCGGCGGACGTTCTTCGTTGGCCCAATACTCCACGTCACAGCCGGCCTCCAGAATTTGCCGGGCTTCATCAAATAATTGGTGGGTAGCGAACACCTTCGGTTTGGCCATGCGCGTCCTCTTGCGATTTTGGTTCTCTTACACTAGCACAGCACGGGCCGCCAGAGAGCGCCATTGCCAGCCCGCGGAGTGAATTACTATAGTGGGAATGCCGCGCACTATAACCGACGGCTCGCCCATGAACCCTGCTCTCATTCGTGGATTGAAATCTCTTCTCGGACCCGCGAACGTCTTGTCCCAAACAGAGGATCTATTGCTGTACGAATTCGACGGATCAGTGGAAAAGGCGCGCCCGGAAGTGATCGTCTTTCCCCACACGACGCAGGACGTTTCGCGCATCGTAAAGCTCGCGGCGAAATACCAGGTGCCGGTGGTCGGCCGCGGCGCGGGCACGGGGCTTTCGGGAGGAGCGCTGGCGCGCAGGGGCGGAGTGATGATCGTTTTCGCGCGCATGAATCGCATCCTGGAAATCGATGTGGAGAACCGGCGCGCGGTGGTGCAACCCGGCGTGGTGAATCTGGATATCACCCGTGCGGTGGAACACGCAGGACTGTATTTTGCTCCCGACCCCTCCAGCCAAAAGTCGTGCACCATCGGCGGAAATGTCGCGGAAAATTCCGGCGGGCCGCACACGCTGGCGTACGGACTGACAACCAATCACATTGCCGCGCTGGAGTTGGTAATGCCGGATGGTGAAATTGCGCGCGTAGGCAGCCGTCATGGGGACGCCCCGGGCTACGATCTCTGCGGGCTGTTCGTGGGAAGCGAAGGCACGCTGGCACTGGTGACGGAAATTACGGTGAAGCTTACCCGCAAAGCCGAAGCGGTGAAAACGTTGCTGGCGATATTCGATGAAGTGGGAGATGCCTCGCGCACCGTGGTGGAAATGACCGCGCAGGGCATCACGCCCGCGGCCTGCGAGATGCTCGACGGGTGGACGTTGCGCGCGGTCGAGGATTATATCCACGCCGGTTTTCCACGAGACAGTGCCGCGGTCCTGCTGATCGAAGTGGAAGGCTTGCGAGAGGCCGCCGAATCGCAAGCCGGGGCGATTGCGGAAATCTGCAATTCCAACCGCGCGCGAGAAGTCCGCACCGCGCGCGACGACCGAGAGCGCGATCTTTTGTGGAAAGGCAGGAGAAACGCCTTTGGAGCGCTGGGCCGCCTGGCGCCATCGAATTACGTTCTTGATGGCGTGATTCCGCGGTCGAAGCTCCCGGAGGCGCTCGAAAGAATTCACGCGACCGGAAAGAAGTTCGGCTTTCAAATCGGCAATATCTTTCACGCGGGCGATGGCAACCTGCACCCGATTGTTCTCTACGATCCGCGCGACACGGGGCAATTTAAGCGGGCCATTGCAGCCGCGGAGGAAATTATCCGCATGTGCGTGTCCCTCGGCGGAAGCTTGACGGGCGAGCACGGCGTTGGCATGGAAAAGAACGAGCTGATGACGCTCCTTTTCAGCGACGCCGATTTCGATCTGATGCGCAGGATTCACGATGCGTTCAATCCCGATTCCGCCCTGAACCCCGGAAAGATCTTCCCGCTGAGCAAAGGCTGCGGCGAAATTCGCGTTCACAAATCCGCGCAATCGGCCGGGACGCGGCGATGAGCAGCACCGTCAGTTTGCCCACGCGCCTGGAGAAGCTGGTTGGAAGCGATCGCGTGCGCGCCTCCGAAACCGCACTGCAGGAATTTGCGATTTCAGGCCGCGCGCCGCTGGCTGTCTTGAAGCCGCGCTCAGCGGAAGAGGTGGCGGAAATTGTGAGTTTTGCTGTGGCGGAAAATCTGGCTGTAGTTGCGTGCGGCTCGCGCAGCAAACTGGAACTTGGAATGCCGCCACGGGGTTACGACCTGGCGCTGGACATGACAGCTCTGCGCCAGATTGCTCACTACGATCCCGGCGACCTGACGGTCAGCGCGGACGCAGGGTTGCCGCTGCATGAACTGGAAGGAGTGCTTGGCGCGAAAAATCAATTTCTGCCTCTTGCCGTGCCATTTTTCGAGACTTCCACTCTCGGCGGCGCTGTAGCTTCGGGAATCGATTCCGTGCTCCGCCAGCAGTACGGCACGGCGCGAGACTTCCTGGTCGGCGCCGAGTTTGTGGATGGCACGGGCAAGCTGTGCAAAAGCGGCGGCCGTGTGGTGAAGAACGTGACCGGCTACGATTTGCACAAACTGCTGATCGGCACGCTGGGCACGCTGGGTGTCATTACGCGGTTGAACTTCCGGACCTTCCCGCTGCCGGAGTTGCGGGGCGCGCATCTTTCGACTTTTACGGCGCTGGAACCGGCGTTGGATTTCCACGCCTCGCTGCTCAAGTCTGGTCTACCGTTTTCGAACCTGGAACTTTTCGACGCGGAGTTTTCCGCGCTGCTTGCGGCCTGGCAGAACAAAACTGGCGGTGCGCCGAAATCGCTTTCAGCGGACGGATGGAAGGTCGTTGCGTGCTTCGAAGGAAGCACGGCGGTAATCGAACGAATCCGGCGCGAATTGCAAGAGCGTTCCGAGCGGACGAAAGCCGCGCACAGCGAAAACATAGACGCACGATCCGCTCAATCACTGGAGGCGTCGTTTCGGGGAGCGTTCCACTGGCTGGGGAGATCCGCGCCAAACGTCGCCGTGCTTCGGATCGTATTGCCGCGAGCCGCAAGCGGAGACGTGGCCGAATTGTTGAGCGGATCGCAGCCACCGCTCCTGCGTTCGGCGTTCGCCCTTCGCGCCTGCGGTGTGGCCTACGTTACTTTGCTAGCCGATGAGGAAGCGGATGCAGCAAACGCAATTCTCCAGCGCGAAGTGACCAGGCTCTTCTCTCAAGTGGAAGAGAACAAAGGCAGCGCCACGCTGCTGCACGCCTCACCGTGGCTCAGGGAGCGGGTCGGCGTGTGGAGCGCGAAGCGTGCGGATTTGCAGATGATGCAGCGCGTGAAGCAAGCGTTCGACCCGCATAACATTTTCGCCCCCGGGCGTTTCGTGGGAGGCATCTGAGCCATGGCGACTCCGCCACCCATCCCCGGCGCGATTCCCGTCTACGAAGATTATTCGCGTTGCGTGCATTGCGGCTTGTGCCTGAATCACTGCCCGACCTATCGCCTGTGGCAACTGGAGGCGGATTCGCCGCGCGGCCGGATTCGCCAGATGATGTTGGTGAACGAGGGCGAACTTCCGGTCTCCAAGGGTTTCGTTGACCACATCGATAAATGCCTCGACTGCCGCTCGTGCGAATCGGCCTGCCCTTCGGCCGTGAATTACGGAAAGCTGGTGGAACATGCGCGCGCACGAATCGAGCGGGACTTCCAGCGTCCATTTTTCTCGCGACTGGCCAGGAATTTCGTGTATCGCCGTTTGCTGCCTTATCCCGAGCGCATCGCGATGGCCGCGAAACTTCTGCGGATCTATCAACGCTCCGGCCTGCAAGCCGCGGCACGGGCCACCGGCATTCTGAAGCTGTTCGGCCTCGCGGACCGGGACCTATTGCTGCCGCCAATCGATCGCCAATTCTTTTTCGATCAGCTCGGCAAAACCTTTCCCGCGCAGGGCGCTCGCCGCGCCCGCGTCGCCTTCTTCGCCGGTTGCGTCGCGAATGTCACATTCGCGGGCCTGAATGAAGCGACCATCCGCGTGCTCACCGCGAATGGCTGCGAGGTGGTCGTTCCCGGGGGCCAATTCTGCTGTGGCGCTTTGCCGGCGCATGCGGGCGTGCGCGACGTGGCCCGCGACCTGGCTCGCTGGAACATCGCCGCTTTCGCTTCCACACATTTCGACGCGCTGGTGACCAACGCCGCCGGGTGCGGCTCCACGCTGAAGGAATACGATCATCTCTTCACGGCGGATGAGCCCGAATTCGCCGCCGCCGCGGCGCTGGCGAGAAAAACGCGCGACGTTACCGAGTTTCTCGCGGGGCTCGGCCTCTCGGCCGCACTGAAGTCCGTTCCCGCGCGGGTCACCTATCAGGATTCCTGCCATCTTCTGCACGGGCAAAAGATTCGCGAGGCGCCGCGCCAGTTGTTGCGCGCGATTCCGGGCATCGAATTGGTGGAATTGCCGTTCGGGGACATCTGCTGCGGTTCGGCGGGAGTCTACAACGTCACGCAAACGGAGGCGTCTCTCGATCTGTTGTCCGAAAAAATGGCCCATGCCAAATCCACGAACGCAGAGATCATCGCCACGGCGAATCCGGGCTGCCTGCTGCAACTGCGGGCCGGCGCGGAAATTCACCGCACCGGACAGCAAGTTCTTCACGTGATCGAACTGCTCGACCGGGCTTGCCCGGGAACATCCCCACAAATTTGAATTATTTCAACGTTCGGCGATCAGGTAGCGGCAGCCCTGCGGCCCGGTCTTTGCGGAGTGCACAATTCCGGCGGGCAGATCGCAACGGTCGCCGGTGCGATAGGTCTTCGTCTCACCGTTCATGGTCATGCTCATCTCGCCGCTCAGAATGATGTGCGCCGATTCCGCACGATGCGTATGCTCTTTGTAATCCACGCCGGGGCCGTCTTCCCACACGTACAGGTGAGAGTAGCCCTCAAGAATCAACTGTTCGGCGAGGTCTTTCTCTTCCATGGACCCCATCTTAACGCTTTTCTCAACCATCCGACGAACTCCTCAATTTCTCCCCAAACACGACTTCGCCCTCGCTGCAGCAATGGGGGTAGCTGCAGCAAGGGCGGGCCGTCTTCAGGAGAGAAGATCGTTAAGCCGTTGTTTAATTGCCCGGCGAAGGCGGCGCAGCGCCGGCGGGAGCCTGCCCAGCCGGGGCATTCATCCTGTTGCCCCTGCCGTGCGGATGCCCTTGCTGGACGGTGTAGTCCGCGGGAACGGCGAAAAGCGTCGCCGCCGGCTCCTGCCGTTGAATGCTCGACAGTGTGTAAGTGGTGGACCCAAAGCGCGGGTCGGTTCGCGTGCTCTTCACCACCACCTGCAGATCCGGCGAATACCAGCGCTCGGTAACCGTAGTGATCAGCTTGCTATTCCCGATTTGTCCGGCGGGAATTGTGCGCGTATAACGCGTTCCCTGGGCGGAGACTCCGTTGATCGTCTGCGTTCCCAGATCTTCCTTCTTCAGTGTGCCGTTGGCGATTTCCTGCTGGATGTGGGCTTCGAACCTATCCTGCAAGCCACCGTTGCCTTGCTTGTGAGCGTGAGGCGCGGGCAACTGGTCCGCGATCTTGGTATCGGGGTGAAGAATATAGGCCGTGCCGGCGACGGGATCGTGAATCATCACAAAAGAGTTCGATTTTCCGCTGGCAACAAGCGGGCCGATCGCCGGAAGCGTGGTCTCGCGACGCACGCGTCCCTGCCCATCACGAAAAATGTTGGCTTGAATTTTGCGGTCGATCGTGGTGCCATCCGCAAGAGTCTGCGTAGTCTCTGTGACGCCGACGGCGGAGTACGGCGCTCCCGTGACGACCTTCCCCGGGTGCATCTCCTCGAACCCCAGGATTTTCATGCGCCCGCCAATCTGCCCGCCGGGCATGAAGTCACCCTGAGGTAACGGACCGGCCGGCGGCTCTTGCGCCCGGCCAGCGCCGGCAATGCCTAGCACGCTTGCCGTCAATACCGATAAAATCCATTTCCTGTTCATTCCTGATTCTCCTCTACTTCTCTCCTGTTGCCTCTCTCCTGAACGCGGCGACCGCGCCGCGTGAAACTTAGTTGTTCGATTGTGGCAGGCGGTAAGCCTGGGGTTGTCCATCGGCCCCGAGCAGCAAGTCCACCTGAACAATGTCGTTGGCGTGTTCCTCATTTACCGAGAGCCCCAGCGCCCCAAGCGCGCCGCGCTCCATCTGCACGCGCACCACTGTGGTGTCGTCCAGCAATCCCGGAATTGCCCCGGGAATCAACGCGAACTCGTCGCCATCGTTTTCGGCAATCAGGGTGCCGCCAAGTTCAGGGCCATTCGCAACGGAGCGAACGGCAACCGGCGTCGCGGACGAAGGGCGCGAGCTCGAGGTAGATACGTCTCCATGTTTGCGCCAAAGCAGCAAAGAACTGGCGACGAGAACCAGCGTCGCGGCAGCGAGCAGCCAACTTGCCACAACCACCCTGCCGCGGCTCTTCTCCGTGGTGTGCAGCGTGCGAAATTCCTGGCGCAACCGCATCTCCACGCGGGATGGCGTTGTTGCGTCCGATGTTTGGCGCGCCAATTCGCGCAGGTCCGCGCTTAGCGCCAGCGAACTTTCAAAGAGCGCCGCACAATGCGGGCAACTCCGCAAATGTTCACGGGCAACCTCGATTTCCGGCCCGCCGGCGAAGAGCTCCCGATCCATCCTCGCACTGGCAAATTCTTCGCAATTCATAGTCAAATCTCCCTGCAATCTTCAGCGACCCGCATTCGCCCGCTTGGGCGATTCACGCAGCATTTCCAGCTTTGCCAGCAGCAGCGCGCGTCCCCGGTGCAGCCTTGAACGCACCGTGCCGATCGGGCATTCCAGCATCTGCGCGGCCTGTTCGTAGCTCATCTCTTCCAGCTCGCATAGGACCACGGTTTCCCGGAATTCCGGCGGCAAGGACGACACTGCCGAGCGCACCCGCTCCCGGCGTTCGCGAATTTCCGCCCAGTGCGCCGGTGTTCGTTCGTCGGCAACATCGAGCGCCCTCATCTCTCCCTCGCTGTTCTTCACTTCCAGGGAGAACTCCCGTGGCTGGCGCTCCAGATGTTTCATCACCCGGTTGCGGGCGACCCCATAAAGAAACGCTCCCAGTGTGCCGCGCGCTGGATCGTATTTCTTTGGCTCCCGCACCAGGGTCATGAACACGTCCTGCACAATTTCCTCCGCGGCCCAGGCTTGGCCCGTCATGCGCAGCGCAAAACGATAAATCTGCGCCTGGTTGCGCCGGTAAAGTTGCGTGAAAGCTTCTTCATCGCCCTTGGCCGAGCGCTTAAGCAGGACGTCGTCTCTCTCCTGTGAGTCGATGTGCGATTCTCCTGATGTGACGCCTGCTTTATATAACTATTCCCAGGAGGCGCGGGGAAAGTTCCCGGGCGGGCAAGCGTCGCGTGCCGTGGCCGATGGTCCCGGCGGGTCCTACTCTAAATCAAACCCGGTCAAAGGGTTAGAGTTGCAGGGGTGCGATGTGGCAAGACCGGAGGCTGGGCCGGGGCTGCACACATTTATGCAATCGGGCGGCGGGCTAACGTGTTTTCTTGCTGGGGCGAAACATGTTCGCCGCCACTCGAGTTACCACGCGGCGCGGCACCAGGCGCTGCGAGTGCGCGCCAAGATAGTTGCCCAAGCCGGAGATGACATAGCTCTTGCCGGCGGCAAGCGCCTGCAAACCCGTTCGTGCGACCTTATCCGCAGGCTCCTGATTCCGCGCCGTGAACGCCTCCTGGCCGGCAACCGCATGAAATTCCGATTCCGTCGAGCCGGGGCACAACGCGCAAACTCGAATGCCGTGAGGCTTCATCTCTTCCGCAAGACCTTCCGCGAAGAACAGATCAAACGCCTTCGTCGCGGCGTAAGTGGAGATGAAGGGCACGGCTTGAAACGACGCCGTCGAAGCAAGGATCAGGATGTCGCCGCTGCGCTGCGCAACCATTTCCGGCAGGTAGAGGCGCGTCAGGTGCACCACCGCCGTGCAGTTCACTTCCACCATGTCCAAGAGTCGCTGCGCTTCCACCTGCGGCAGTTCGCCATATTGCCCGAATCCCGCGTTGTTGATCAGCAGGTCGATGCGCAAGCCTTTTTCTTTTGTGAAAGCGTAAATTTCCTGCGGAGCCTCCCGCCTGGCAAGGTCAGCCGCCACAACTTGGGTCTGGATGCTGTGCTTTTTGCGCAGACCCTCGGCAACTTCCTGCAACTTGTCCAGACGCCGCGCCGTCAGCACAAGATGGGTGCCTCCGGCCGCAAGTTCCTCCGCCAGCGCCACGCCGATCCCCGCGCTCGCACCGGTAATCAGCGCCCACTTGTCCTTCCATTCGTTTATCATTCGAATTTTTCCTCAGGAAAGTTGCAGTTCACACTGAATCGGGGGAGCCGGTCTTGCGGAGTTTCAGAACCGAGTCCCTCCATCGCGTGCCCTGTTCTTTCATCCGGTCCATTAATCGCCGCGCCCACACGAACTCCGCCGCCAGGAGTGTCAGCCCGAGAAAGATTACCACCCATCCGGGACCCGGCGTGAACAGCATAACCGCCCCCAGTCCCAGGAGTGTAAAGCCCGCGAGAATTTTAAAGAAGCGCCGGACTTGGTCAATGGTGTGAAAAAACATGTGGCCTCAAGGGCGGAGGCGGAGGGAGCCCCATTGTGGCTGGAAATTTCAAAACAAACAACAGCCACACAGGTTGGATGCGCGACCCTGCAATATGGACATCGGATTCCCAGGCCACACAAAATGGCCGGCTGGGTAGGATTCGAACTTAAGGTGTTCTGCGGGCGTCCGATGAATCAAACTTGACCGCCGGTCCGCCACGGAAGGCCGGGCACAGCGCCAGATGGCAAGTGCGCTGAGAAGGTGCGAGGGGACTACTATTATATAAAGAGTACAATACAATGTGTGTTACCGCAAGAGGTACTCCATTGACTTCTTGAAAACCCGGGTGTAATTTCCGCCGCCGTGCTTCCTTCGATTCGTATTGCGACTGCAAAGCAACGAAAATTCTCATGGGGCGGGAGGCACGCCGGTAGATGTGTAGCTGCCTCTTAGCGAAACACCAGGTCTCAACCGTGGCCACAGGTCAAACCCCGGCTAGGAAGGAGACTCATCACGATGAAGTTTGGGCGGTACGTTTATTTCTCTGCGGTTTTACTCACCCTTATCCTCGCGCTCGGTCTTTGGAAGTCACCTGCAAAGGCCGGCCACAACAATAAAACACCGGAGTTCCGGGTCGATCCCTACTGGCCTAAACCTCTTCCGGCTTCCGTCGACAGCAACGGAGTCGCTCACCCGTGGGTGCAGGGAGAAGTGGCCGGCACCTGCGTGGATGCGGAGAACCATGTTTTCACCGTCAACCGCGCCTGGGAGGTGGGAGTAACCGTAGGCGGGGTCATACAAGGCAACGAATCCGGCGCCATTGTCGGCCAGGACGCCAGCGCATCGGCGATTCCGGCACCCGTGATCGTCGAATTTGATCCCGAAGGCAACGTGGTAAACGGCTTTGGCAACGCCTCGCTCACCCAAACAGGGCCGTCGTATGGTGGCAGTGCATACATGCCCTACGGCTCTCACGGCTGCTATGTGGACTACCAGGGCAACATCTGGACCGCTGGCAATGGGGACGGCATCGTCCAGAAATACGCCCACGACGGTGGCGGCGGTGTGGCCCTTCTACAGATCGGCACCAAAGGAGTCTGTGACGGCCCATCCACCAACACCAAAGTCGGCGGCACGGCCGTTTATCCGACGTGCGGGGAAGCCAACGACTTCAACAGCAGCCAGACCCTGTTAAACGAACCTGCTGACGTCGCCGTTGATCCGAATCCGGACCCGGTCACAGGAAACCCGGGCGACGTTTACATTGCCGACGGCTACGGCAACCATCGCGTTGTGGTCTTTGATTCCAACGGCAATTACCTTCGTCAATTCGGCACGAAGTGCACCGCGACCCCATGCCCCGGCGGCACTTTTGGCGCCACCGGCGGCGGACACCCGCACTGCGTAGTGCTCGGCAATGACGGGCTTGTCTACACCTGCGACCGTCCCAACAGCCGCATCGAGGTCTGGGACAAGATGGGCAATTACCTTTCGTCAATTGCTATCGGCAACGCCCCCGGCGCCACCCCAGCGAACCAGGCCGCGATTCTCAAGGCCGGCACTCGCGCTTGCGACTTCGATTTCTGGCCCAACATCGATTATCTTGCCAGCCAGAGTCCTACCAGCCAGAAGTTCATCATGAACGCGGACCTCGGCAACGACAATGCCTGGATCGTGGATCGGCAAACCGGGGATATCCTTGGCGCTTTCGGCGCTTGCGGGATCGCTCCGTGTCCGGGCCATAACGTGGCCCACTTTGCGTTCGCACACACCACCGCTTCAGACTCGCACGGCAATGTGTTCATTGCCGAAACCATCACCGGCCGTCGCGTACAAAAATTTGTCCAAGTCGACGGCAGTGACGACCGCTACTAAACAATCCTAAGTCGAGACGGAGAGACCGGGGAACTTTTGGCTTCCCGGTCTCGGCCTCTCGGCCAGCGGAGCTATCCACGATGGTTCGCCGCGGTTTTCTGCTTGCCCTGATCCTCGTCTGCTGCGCGGTGTATTGCCTGCTGCCGGTGCGCGCACATGACCTTCCACTGCATACGGTCGTGAATTCTTTCGTCAAGATGGAGCCTCATCAGGCCCATCTTGTCGTTCGCGTGCCGTTGGACCTCTTGCGTTCCGTGCAATTCCCCTTGAATGGGCATGTCTATGATCTTGCCGCTTCCGGGCCTGCTTCGGACCTGGCGCTTCGCGGCATCGCCCAAGGCATCGATATTCGCGAGAACGGCGTTCGGCTAGTCCCCGTGAGCGCCGTGGGCCGATTGGACCTGCCCTCGGACCGTTCCTTTGAGGAGTATGATTCGGCCGTCGCGCATGCCGCCGAGCCCGTCGATCCACGGACGGAAATCTACTTCGATCAGGGCTATTTCGACGCGCATTTCATCTACCCGATTGCTTCGCCCAACTCTCTCTTCACCATCCAGACCACGCTCGCTCCGGACCTGGGGGAACTGTTGAAGCTGACAGTGCGATTCCTGCCGCTGGAGGGCGGCTCTCGCGCATTTTTGATCAACGGCAAAAGTGGCGAGGTTCCGCTGAATCCGACATGGTTTCAGGCTACGAAGGGCTTCGTGGTTCTGGGAGTGGGACATATCCTGAGCGGCATCGATCACCTGCTTTTCCTGCTTTGCCTGATCATCCCGTTTCGGCGGATTCGCGGCCTGATTCCGGTAATTACCGCGTTTACGCTGGGGCATTCCGTCACCCTGCTCGGTTCGGCATTCAATCTGGCGCCTGGCGGCGCATGGTTTCCGCCCTTTGTGGAAACCGCCATCGCCGCTTCGATTCTTTACATGGCGCTCGAGAATATCGTCGGGGCCAATTTAAATCGCCGATGGATCATCGCCGGATTGTTCGGCTTGGTGCATGGGTTTGGGTTTTCCTATGCGCTGAAGGATCAGTTGCAGTTTGCCGGCTCGCACCTCCTGGCGTCCCTCTTCTCTTTTAATGTTGGGATCGAACTCGGCCAGCTTGCGGTTCTTTGCGTTGCGGTTCCCGCTCTTGGGCTTTTATTCCGCGGCGTCCTCGCCGGACGAACGGGAGTGATCCTGGTTTCCGCGATCGTGGCTCATACGGCTTGGCACTGGATGATCGACCGCTGGAATGTCCTGTGGCTGGCTCCGTGGCCACAGGTGACTGCCGCCGGGTTGACGCTACTGGCGCGCTGGGCAGCGGCCATACTCCTAGCTGTAGGCCTGGCGAAGCTCTTTGCCAACTGGGTTAGCCGCAAGTGGCCTTCGACAGTGCTATCCGGTGCCCCAATCGAGGCGGATCCTGGCGATTCCCCCAGCTTGTCGAGCAACGCGACCCCAAGCTGATGAGCGCGGCGAGACCGGACTGCAGCCACTTTGATTATCACGATGCGTAAGCCGACTCCACGCATTAACACCATCGCTCAAGAGTAAACTTCAGTGAACCGCGACCTGGCCGCCTTTGCCCGGCTCGTTTTTGGCTAGCAGGAAGCACAACAAAAACATGAGCGCGGAAGTCGAGGCGAGCAGCCAGTAGATATCGACATACGAGAGGGCTTGAGCTTGTGTGATCACCAAGTTGTACATCCTGGCCATTGCTTGTTGTTGAGCGGAGTGCATGCTCAAACCGACATGTGTCAGGCGGCTCGTCAAGCCTGCCACGGCCGCGTCGAACCGATGAGAGCGTGTGTACTCGGCAAGAACGGACTGATGGTATTGACCTCGGCGCGCGAGCAACGTAGTCACAGCCGAGGTTCCTACGCTTTGCCCGATATTGCGCGTGAAGTTTATCAAGCCGGCCGCAGCGTTGCTTTTCGACTCCGGCAGGCCAATATAGGCGGCCATCGTGAGCGGAACGAACAAAAATCCGACCGGAAGATACTGCCAGATGCGCATCCAAGCGGCAGCACGAAAGCTGATGAGTAGATCGATGTGCCTGCATGAGAAATACATGGCCACGGCGAGTGCGATCCAGCCGAAAGCGAGAAGGTGCCGGGCCTGAAAGCGCCCCGCGAGGCGCCCGACGAACGGTAAAAGAAAGACCAGAAGAATCGCCGCCATCGAGATGACCATGCCGGCCTTTTGCGCCGTGTAACCCATCAGGGTTTGCAAGAACTGAGGAAGAAGGACGGTTGAACTGAAGAGAACGGCGCCAAGCACGAACATCATCAGATTGCAGCTTGCAAAATTAAACTGCTTGAACAGATGGACATCCACGATCGGTTCTTTGTGGCGCCACTCCCAGAAAACGAGGGATACCAAGCCGACGGCGGCGAGAATGATCAGTGTGGTAATGAAGCGCGACCCGAACCAGTCGTCTTCTTGTCCTTTGTCGAGTGCAACCTGGAGAGCGCCTACACCGACGGCGAGCAGCGCGAACCCAACATAGTCGAACTTCGCCATCGTAGCTTTCAGGCGGGACAAGTAAGGCGGATCTTCGATTAGCTGAGAAACCAGAAAGACGGCCAGAATTCCCACTGGAACGTTGATATAGAAAATCCAGCGCCAGGAATAATTATCCGTGATCCAGCCTCCCAGCGTGGGACCAATGGCGGGGCCACAGATGACCGTGATTCCATACAGAGCGAAGGCCAACCCGCGTTTCTCGGGCGGGAAAGTGTCCGCCAGGATTGCCTGCGTCATCGGCTGCAGTCCGCCACCGAAGGCGCCCTGCAGCACTCGGAAAAGAAGCAGCAACCCGAGGCTCGGCGCCACGCCACACAAAAACGAGCTAACCGTAAAAAAGATGACGCATATCAGGAAGAAGCGCTTGCGTCCGAGCCAGCCAACAAGAAAGCCGCTGATCGGAAGTACAACGGCGTTCGACACCAGGTAACTTGTCAGGACCCACGTGCTCTCATCATTGCTCGCGCCCATGCTGCCCGCAATGTGCGGAAGGGCTACGTTCGCGATGCTGGTATCGAGTGCCTCCATGAACGCAGCCAGCGAAACCGCGACGCCAATGATCCACGGGTTGACCCTTGGTTGCCACGCCGGTTGCTCAGCTGCGAGAGACCCCGCTGTATTCATCGCACCCTCACGTCTGGCACGACGGACAATCCAGGCTTCAAAATTCCCTCTGCATTAAAATGCTGTCCCGCGGTGCGATCGAAATCGATCCGCACCGGTACCCTCTGTACGACCTTCACGTAGTTGCCCGTCGCGTTCTCCGGAGGCAGCAGACTGAAAACTGAGCCGGTGCCGCCACCCATATTGGTCACGCGTCCGGACCAGGTGCGACCGTAGGCGTCCACGCTGATTTTCACGGGCTGCCCAGGCCGCATATGCTGCAGTTGCGTCTCCTTGAAATTGGCGGTCACCCAAATGTCATCGAGGGGTACGACTTCCAACATTTCCTGGCCAATGCTCACGTTCTGACCGACTTCAACGCTCTTCTTTCCAATGATTCCGGTCACCGGCGAGCGAATGACGGTGTAACTGAAATTAAGCTGTGCTTGGGCCAGCTGAGCGCGGCGTTGCTCGACTTGCGCATCCGCAGCGTCCGCCTGGGCGCGGATTAGAGACACGTGTTGCGGCGCGGTCTGGGCGCTTCGAAGATCAGCCTTTGCCTGCAAGAGTTTCCCCTCGGCCTGCCGCACAGCCTGCTCGGCGGCCTTGACAGTGGCGTCGGCCGAAGTGACTGCCGCTTGGTTTGCTGTTGCTGAAGCGACCGCCTGATCAAATTGCTGGCGGGAGATATCTTCCTTGGCGACGAGCTGTTTAGCGCGTTCGAGGTCTGCGTTACTCTTGGCGGCATTGGCCTCGGCCTGCGTCAGCAAGGCCTTGGCCGACTCGTGATTGTGCTCGGCTGCCAGGAGTCCCGCCTCAGCGTTAACCACCTGGGTTTGCGCTGAATCGAGATTGCTTTGTGACGTCACAGAGGTGATTGGGACATTCCAACGAGAACTCGTGGCACTGGCTTGTGCGTCTGCCAGCGCCGCCTCCGCCTGAATCACGGCGATCTTGAAATCGGCAGGGTCAATGATCGCGAGCAGATCGCCCTGCTGAACCAGTTGGCCTTCGACGAAGTTCACTTTCATTACCTGGCCGTTGATGCGCGCACTCAAGGGCATCACGTGCCCATCCACCTGTGCATCGTCGGTGTCTTCGTAGAGAAATGCGTTGCGGACGAGATACGCGATGACAGTCAAGATCGCCAAGAGTGCAAGACTTACCACGGCGACCTTTAACGGGTGCTCGTGCAAGCGATCAACGAACCGATTGAGACTGCCGCTGTCTTTGGCCGGCTTTTCGGAATTGGGCTCGGCTTCCACGTAAATGCGAACCTCGTCATCAACCAGAGCGGAGCGTTTGTTGCTGGCTTGATTGTCATTGGACATTACTTTTCTCCCAGATATTGGCTGTAGTTGGTGCGTGCGACCCCAAGGGCGCGGGTGAGAGAGAGCTTGGCGAAGTTGTGGTTGTAAAGGCTCGTTATGTATTGATCGTTGGCGCTGGCGAGAGCCTGCTCGGCCTGGACGACTTCAACAGTGTCAGTTACTCCAGAAGTGAAGCGATCCTTCGACCGGGCAAGGCTCTCATTGGCAAGCTCGACATTTTGCTTGGCCACTTCAACCTGTTCTTTTGCGGCATTTAGATTCAGTAGGGCCGTGCGGACGTCCTGGTCGATCTGTCCGCGTACATTTTCAGCTTCAGCTCTTCTTTGACGCAATTCTGCTTCGGCTTGCGTGATATCACCCTTAATCCGTCCGCCAGTGAAGAGTGGAACTCTGATCCCTGCTTGAAACGTGAAATCTCCGTGCGAGTTGCCGAACGTCGGTCCAATATCGCCGTAGCTACCGTTAACCGCCACAGTCGGATACCGTTCGCCTTTGGCAGCAGCAAGGGTTTGCGCAGCAGTTTTTTGAGAATCGAGAGCGGAACGGAAATCGCTACGCGATTTGAACGCAATTTGCAGGGCATCGTCGACGCTTAGAGGAGTGATGTCGGAATATGGGAGTGTGTCGGCCAGCTCAAACTGCTGCCCTAGCGGGAGTCCGATCGCGCGTCCAAGCGCTAGCTTTGCGAGGGCGAAATTGTTGCGGGCTATGCTTAGGTTGTACTCCTCCGTGTGCAACTGAACTTCGGTGCGTGTTGCGTCGATTCGCGGGGCGGTCCCCGCCTGCACTTGATCGACCGCGCGATCGTATAGAGCTCTTGCATTCTGGACCTGGGCTTCTTGTGCCTTAATTCGAGAGTCTGCCTCGATGATCCGCAAATAGGCGTTGCCGACCGTGAGCGTGACCACGTCCAGGATGTCTTGATAGCTTAGTTGGGCGGCCTGCTCAGCAGTGCGAGCTGCGCGAAACCGCTGGATGGATTCATAGCTGAACAGTGTTTGGCTGACGCTTGCATCCACCGAGCTGTAGCTGAAAGGTCCAACAACATTGGGAATTCCTGCGATTTCGAATTTGTTGAACCCGAAGGTCGCGAGGTTCACTTGCTGGACGTTCTCCGATGCGCCTGCGCTGACTTGAGGCAACAGGTTGCTAAGCGCGAGTAGCCGCTGACCGCGAGCAATTTGGGCGTTTTGTCCGCTTTCAATTGTTCCGAGGTTGTATCGCAACGCCATTTTGATGGCGTCACGGAGAGTCAGATGGACAAGTTCATCGCTGGCTGGGCCGCTCGGCACGCTTCCCAACACGGTCGTGCTTTGCGCTCTTGCCGCGGTTGTGTCGAACAGCACCAACACGAAGCCGACAAGAAAGGAAGTCAACAGATTGGAAATCTTGCGTTTCCGCCGGACTTTCAGCTGCTCAACAATGTGACGGACATAGCAACCCCCCAGGGTGAACTGCGCACCTTCCTTGCGCAAGACGCGCAGCAGCCGCTCGCCGGTCTTGTCGATAAATGTGACTTCGTTCAGGTCCACGATGCACGCACGCTTTTGGTTGGCTTGGTGGTTCTTCTTCCAGCTCGTTTTTAGTTCTCGAACCCAAGCCCCACTGAGGCGGCCTTCCAGAATCCATTTCTCTTCCGCAGGTGTTTCGCTAAAGCTGATCTTCAACATGGTGTTTTCCTCAGAAACCGGAAGCATTACAGAGGTGGGGCTGCGGGATGTGGCCGGCAGTATTTGTTCCGGGCTTCCGAGTGGGCTTTAGATAAGACCTCAGGTTTTGGCGGAGCTGCCGCTTCCCGCGAAATATGCGCGCTTTGACTGTGCCGGCCGGGAGTCCCATGCGACAAGCCGTCTCGCTTGTAGATAACTCACGAAGTTCTCTCAACACGATTGCTGTCCGCAGCCCTGGGCGCAGATTCCGAACCGCCTCCGAGAGAATTTGGACTTCTTCTCGCTGCGAGCAGCTGCTTTCCGGATTGGGGTTTGAGTCGGGTTTCTCTAAAATAACTGGACTTCCTTCTGCGTCACGGATGCCGTCGATCGACACTTCGCGCGTCAGACGAACGTGCCGCAGGAACATAAGCGCTTCGTTGATGGCGATACGCGTCAACCAGGTGGAGAAGGAGGATTCTCCCTGGAACTGGCACAAATGCACGAAAGCCTTGTAGAAGCTTTGCTGAACGATGTCTTCCGCGTCTTCGACGACACGTGTGTACCGCAGCACAACCGAGAGGGTCTTTCGCTGGTAACGTTTAAACAGGGTTTCAAACGCCTGTTCGTCTCCGTTCTTGGCGGCAACTACGAGCGCTCGTTCGCCCGCAGGATCACTCATGCAGGCGATAGTTGCTTCTGGTTTGTATTTCATAGCGAGACTCCTGATCAGCTGGCGGCAGCGAAAGGCGAGCACGGCTTGAGAGCCGCCATTTCGCTACGCATCTAATAAGGGCAAGGCCTTAGCCAAACGTGGGGAACTGTAAGTCGCTGAATTCTCGGGAGAAGACCGGCAGGAGTCGAAGGTGTCGATGTTGAAGAAGTTGAAAGCGTTGAAACTGTCGAGGCTATGGGTGAGGTTATAGCAAAAGGGCGGCCAGGAGATTAAGCGTACTGCTTTGAGTGGATACCAAATTTCTTCATTCGAGAAAGGAGCGTTGTGCGATTAATGCCAAGCCGGGCGGCAGCTCCATCAGCACCACCGACGCGCCCCTTGCACTCAGAAAGTGCACGTACAATCTCGTCGCGTTGCTTCCTCGCGTATTCCTGAACAATTCCGTTTTTGTCCTTTCGCCACTCCGTGTTTTCTGCAGCGATGTGCTTGTGTTCCGGGAGGACGGTGTGTGCAGGCTTGTCCGCGATTGTCTTTTGGAGTTCGCCGAGTGGAGCTTCGAGCGCGCTGCCTCGCGTCAGGATCACGGCACGCTCTATGAAATTCTCCAGTTCACGAATGTTCCCGGGCCATTCCCACGCCGTCAGTCCCTTCATTACAGCCGTGGGAACCGATTCGACCTTCTTTTGCATTTGCTTTGAAAACTTTTGGACAAAATAGCTAACCAGCAGCGCGATGTCCTCTTTGCGATCTCTCAAGGGCGGAATTCGGATTGGAAATACATTCAGGCGATAGTACAGATCGCTCCGGAATTCTCGATCTGCAATCATCTTTTCCAGATTGCGGTTGGTAGCGGCGATCAGGCGCACGTTCACCTTTCTTGTGTGCGTGCTGCCAAGACGCTCGAATTCCCGCTCCTGCAAAGCTCGCAGCAACTTCGGCTGGATTTCGATCGGGATGTCTCCCACTTCATCCAAGAACAGGGTGCCTTGGTCCGCTAGTTCCAACCGGCCGATTTTTTGGCCGATGGCCCCCGTGAACGCTCCCTTTTCGTGTCCGAACAACTCGCTTTCCAGCAGGCCTGTTGGTATCGCTGCGCAATTCAGCTTCACAAAAGTGCGCTTCACTCGATGGCTGCGGTCGTGAATCGCGCGAGCAATCAACTCCTTTCCCGTGCCGGTTTCTCCAAGCAACAGAACCGTGGAATCGCTGGGGGCAACCGTTTCAACCTGTTGCAAAACGTGCTTTAGCGCTTTGCTGTTCCCAATGATCTGCTCAAAGCCCATCTCGCTGCGAAATTCCTCTTCCAGGTAGAGTTTCTCCTGGGCGAGCTTATCCTTGAGTTCGGAAATTTGCCGGTACGCCAACGCATTTTCAATGGCGATGGCTATCTGCCCTGATGCCCGGCTGAGGAAATCGATATCTTCCGGGACAAACGGAGTCTCTGTCATTCGCGAGATCGACAGGGTCCCGAGGACTCGGCCGCGATTTACAAGTGGAATAAGGCAAATGGCTTTTATGCCTTCCGCGGCAGCAATCTCATATGCCTCGGCCGCGAGTTCCTCACGTTCCCGCATGGAAATCACCACGGGTTTCAATGTGTCTATGGCTTTCTTATTAGCGGGGCTTAATGCGACCGTCACCTCTTCCTTTACTGCCCCCTTGCCGTGCGGAAAATCCACGGCAATTACTCTTGATTTTCCCGACGCTGCGTCGGGCAGCGATACGACCACGGCATCAGCGTGTATGACTTCGCGTATGTTCGCCGCAATCGCCCGCAAGACTTCCCGGACCTCGAGGCTCGACGTGATTTTGCTCGTCAGATTGAGGAGCAGCTCAAGCCGCTCGTTTTGACGCTGTAGCTCCGCTTCGGTGCTCATGGCCGTATGTGCAGCACTATGCATTTGAGGGCGAATACCTTCAATCGACATGATGACCCATGTCGCTCTGAAGTCACAAGCGTTGTGGTGTTACAGGGGCGCACCGGTCCAAACTCCCGATTCGTGGCTAGCCGTAAGAGATTCGAGCCGGGGCGTGCCCGCTTGGACGATCTTTCGAGCCACTCTAAAGTGCTGCACAGCGCGTTGTGCCGCCTTTGGAACGGAGCTACAGTAAGAATCTAAACGGAAACCATCGTAACCTTAGATCCGAGCGTGAGAGAAGGTCTAAACCATGCCTGATTCAGCTACATCTAAAAAACTGACGGGCCCAAATGCGCCGTTCGCGCGCCGCTATGGTTTGGCTTTCGCTTCGGTTTCCGCCGCTCTGCTGCTGGAGTTGCTGTTTCACCACTTCAATCTGCCTCATGCGTTTGCCGCATTTGCACTATCCGCAATCGCGATTACATTTTGGTACGGCGGCACGAAGCCGGGTATTGTGGCAGTTTTGCTTTCGTCATTGATACGCGCCTTCATCGTCGAAGGGGCAACAAGCAGCCTCTCTCGCGTTCTGTATAACCTGGTGTTCTTGCTCTTTGCCGTCCTCATGATCTGGGTAAGACGGTCAAGGGATGCTCTCGAGGTCGAGGTGGCGGACCGAACGGCAAGCCTGACTGCGGCGAATGAGGAATTGCACAGGGAGAAAGAGCAACTCGATGAATTGTTTGAGCTATCGCCCGACGCAGTGATACTGACCGACGATAAATTTCACGTGTTGCGGGTCAACAAGGAGTTCACACGAATCTTCGGGTACACAGCAGAGGAGGTTGCGGGACAGTGGCTTCCGGAAATAATAGTGCCCGAAGAATTACGCGCCGAGGCCGTCAAAAACCAGGATGCACTTATTTCGGGGAAAAGAGTTGAATTGGAGGCCGTCCGGCACCGCAAAGACGGTGTTCGCTTTGACGTTTCCGTAGTGGGAAAAAGTATTTCGCTTGGCTTCGAGCAGGTAGGTGTCTACCTCATTTATCGAGACATTACCGAGCGCAAAAAAGCAGAAAGAGAACTCCGGCGGAGTGAGAGTTACCTGGCTGAAGCACAGAAATTGAGTCACACCGGCAGTTGGGCCTGGAATGTGCGTACAGGCGTTCTCTTCTGGTCGAGAGAAATTTTTAGGATTTATGACTACGAATATCAGGAAACGGGGCTCACTTGGCCGCAGTTTCTCGAGAGAGTTCATCCCGAGGATCGACCACGGATCGAGCAGAGCGCAAGAATGGAGGCCTCCGGAAATACGTGGCTGGATTCGCAGATTGATTTTCGAATCATTTTCCCGGACGGCACCATCAAGCACCTCCATTCAGTCGCTCATCCTGTCAGGGATAACTCCGGTGAAATCATTGAGGTCATCGGCACCATCATGGATGTCACCGAACAATGGAAGGCTAGAACCGAGTTGGAGAAAGCCTTCGAGGAAATCAAGGAGCGGACGGAAGTTGCTCGGCGAAGCGAGAGAGCGCTTCGCGACGTGGTAAATACTGTTCCGGCGCATGTCTGGAGCACTTCGCCCGAGGGTCAGGTCGATTTCGTTAATGATCGTTGGTTGCAATTCACAGGTTTATCTTCGGATGAGGCATTCGGGTGGAAATGGGAAGCGGTTCTTCATCCCGATGACCGGAGGAGATTCCTCGCCGATTGGGACGCAGCCCTTGAGAGCGGGCAGGCCATGGAGGGCGAAACGCGGGTTCGACGGGCGGACGGAGAATATTGCTGGTGGTTTATTCGGAATGTGCCGCTGCGCGATGAAACCGGAAAGCTTATCAGATGGTATGGAACCGCTATCGAAATCGAAGATCGCAAGCGCGCTGAGCAAGCCCTTCGGAAAAGCGAGGAGCGGTGGAGATCCGTCTTTGAGAATTCGGCTATCGGCGTTGCGCTGACTGACCTGGACGGCCGGTTTCTCGCCACCAATCATGTCTACCAGACAATCGTGGGCTACACGGAGGAAGAACTGCGCGCACTTTCTTTTCTGGACGTAACGCATGAGGACTACCGCGAAGCGAACTGGGCGCTCGTCACCGAACTGCTGGAGGGAAAACGACAACAGTTTCAGATTGAGAAAAAGTATCTGCGCAAGGACGGCAGTTCGATTTGGGTAAGCAACAACGTAACTCTTGTGCCGGGCACCGAGGGGGTACCACGATTCATAATGGCACTGTCTGAGGACATTACACAACGCAAACGTGCCGAGGAAGCCTTACGGCGGAGTGAGGCTTACCTGGCGGAGGCACAGAAATTGACCCACACGGGCAGTTGGGTTTGGAATGTGCGCACTGACACCCTCTTCTGGTCGCAGGAGGTCTTTCGCATTTACGACTACGATCCCGAGAAGATGGCTCACCCCACTTGGGACTTTTTTGAAAGGGTTCACCCCGACGATCGACCCAAGATGGAGTTGAGAAAGAAAAGAATGGCGTCCACGCAGAAGGAGTGGGCAGATTCTGAGATAGATTTTCGAATCGTGCTTCCAGACGGAACGATAAAGCACCTCCACTCTATCGCTCACCCTGTGATTGAGTCAGGCGATGAAGTCGTCGGCACGGTCATGGATGTGACCGAACGCAAGCGCGCCGAAGAAAAGCTGCGCCAGACTGAAGCAGATTTGCTTGAGGCACAAAGAATAAGCCAAACAGGTAGTTGGAAACTTGATGTTTCATCGGGGACGGTCAGGGTTTCACCGCAAATATTTCGAATATTCGGCGTCAGGCCCGATGAGGATACGTCGACCGTTGAATTTTGGCTTAGCAGAAATCATATCGAGGACCAGAAGCGCATTCAGGAACTCTTTGAAAGATCCCTAATCCAGAAAACAGACTATGACGCGGACTATCGCATTGTTCTTCCCGACGGATCCATCAGGCACCTCCATGCTGTCGGGCATCCTGTCTTGAACGAGTCGGGTGCGCTCGTAGAATTTGTCGGGACCGCTATGGATATCACCGAGCGCAAGCAGAGGGAAGAGGCCCTGCGGCGGAGTGAAGGTTATTTGGCCGAAGCACAGAAATTGACCCACACCGGCAGTTGGGCGGTGCGGGTCCCTCAGATGGAAAACTCGCAGCGTGAGGCCGGTCAAGAGCTTGCCGTGATCCCAAGGTTCGGCTGGAATTCTTCCTATTGGTCAAAAGAGATGTACCAGATCTTCGGCTTCGATCCCGACGCCACGCCACCATCTTACATGGAGGTAGCCCAGCGGTTGCACCAGGACGACGCGCGTTATTACACGCGTGTGGTCGAGCAGGCCATTCGGGACAGGACCGACTTTGAGGCCGACTATAGGCTTCTGCTGCCAAACGGCGCGGCCAGGTACATTCATGTGGTCGGACAGCCGGTAGTGAATGCTTCAGGTGATGTAGTTGAATTAGTCGGTACGGCGATGGATGTCACCGAGCAGCACGAAGCGAGAGCGGCTCTGCAGACTGCGTTTGAGCAAATAAAGGCAGAGGAAGCAGAGCTTCGGCGGATGACCGACGCCGTGGCCAGTTATATTTACGTGTTGCGACCTGATGGGACAGCCCTTTATGCAAATCAGACAGTGCTCGATTACACGGGTCTCACTTTGGAGGAAGTGCAGAGAGAAGACCATCGCGCACGAGTCTTCCACCCCGAGGATTTGGAAAGGCTGCGCAAAGAGCGCCAAGAGGGTCTCGTGCGTGGTAAGCCTTTTGAGCTTGAGCAAAGAGCGCTTGGAAAAGACGGTAACTATCGGTGGTTTCTAGTCCGCTACAACCCCCTTCGCGACGACCAAGGGCACATTATTCGCTGGTACGCGACGGGGACCGATATCGAGGATCGCAAGCGGGCCGAGGAAAGGATCCGCGACGAAAACCTTGCGCTGAGGGAGCAAATCGATCAGGCATTCATGTTTGAGGAGATTGTGGGAGCGTCTGCAGCGCTGCAAAACGTGCTCTCCAGCATAGTGAAAGTGGCCCCGACCGATTCTACGGTCCTGATCACAGGCGAAACCGGCACAGGAAAAGAACTGATTGCTCGCGCGATACACAAGCATTCGCAACGTTCCTGCCAGGCGTTCATCAGCGTAAATTGTGCATCGATTCCTTCCGCGTTGATCGCGTCGGAGCTGTTTGGCCACGAGAAAGGCGCCTTCACTGGCGCGGTGCAGCGTCGCCAGGGCCGCTTCGAAATGGCACACTCGGGTACGATCTTTCTAGACGAGGTCGGCGAGCTTCCCGCGGAGGCCCAGATTGCGTTGCTGAGAGTACTGCAGGAGCGGCAGTTCGAACGAGTGGGAAGCAACCTTACTCTTTCCACTGACGTTCGCGTCATAGCTGCAACCAACCGTGACTTAACAGCAGCCATTGCCGCTGGAGCGTTTCGAGCCGACTTGTTTTACCGGCTTAACGTGTTCCCGATTGAGGTGCCTCCTTTGCGCAAGCGGAGGGAGGACATTCCCATGTTGGTGGAGTACTTCGTTAAACGCTACGCAGAGAAAGCCGGTAAGCATATTCGCAGAATCGACAGGAACACGCTGGAACAGTGTCAGTCGTATTCTTGGCCGGGAAATATCCGTGAGCTGCAAAACATCGTTGAGAGATCGGTGATTTTGAGCAGCGGCGACACTTTTTGGATCGAAAAGGCATGGCTGGCCAGCCAGGAGGCAGTTTGGCAAGAGTTGCCAGGCCCCTTGCCAGATACTCTCCAGGACCACGAGAAAAAAATTATCGAAAAGGCGTTAGCTGAAAGCAAAGGAAAGGTCGCGGGCCCACAAGGTGCGGCAGCGAAACTTGGGATTCCCCGATCGACGCTGGACACGAAAATTAAGCAGCTGGGAATCAAGAAGTACAAATTTATCTTCAAGGACTAGTAGGTCCTTCCTTTTTAACTCCCGGAAATCCGGCACTCGCCGGATTCCCGTCATCCACTTTCTACGCTAAGCCTTTTGTTTCAATACTTTGTATCTGGTCTCCGGGTTGCATCTTCGTCAATCCAGAGCCGCGGTGGCAACAATGCAGCAAGGCCATGGCTGACTGGGCCCAACAACATAACAATGACCTTGAGGATCGAGCGATCGGTGCGGCAGGGAATCATCGTTTTTACGCTAAGTGGACACATGATGGCGGAGGAGGTTGCGGAGTTGAAGGCGCTCTTTGCTGCGGACTTCAGAACCATCGTCTTGGACTTACAAGAGGTGAGGCTGGCAGATCGCGACGCAGTGAAGTTTCTAAAAGATTGCGAGGCGCATGGGATGAAGCTGGAGAACTGTCCGGAGTACGTCCGCGAGTGGATGGAAAGAGAAAAGAGTTGAGAGAGCCCGCAAAGGACAGTTCAGGTTCGAAAGAGGAGGTTCAGGGCAGTGACGACTACAATTTTTTCCGCTCAGAGCGATGCCGCAGCAGTTACCGACCTACGAGCGTGGAGCGAGAAACAGTTGATCGCTGCCGCCAAAAGTGGGCGAAGAGATCCCTTCGGAGAGCTTTGCAAACGTCATATGAAAAAGATCTCCTGTGTGACTCGCCAGATCACAAGAAACCGCGAAGACGCGGAAGACGCAGCGCAAGAGTGCTTTCTGAACGCTTTCGTCCATCTCAAGGATTTTGATGGAAGATCCCAATTTGCAACCTGGCTGACACGCATTGCGATTAATGCCGCCTTGATGAAGCTTCGTAAAAACCGCGGAGCGCGAGAAGTTCCCATAGACCAGCCAGACGCGTCGGCTGAACCCGTAGCGCAACGAGAATTCCGGTGCAAAGCTCCCGATCCCGAACAGAGTTGCTCCCTTCGTGAACGGAAACGGATCGTGAAGTCAGCTATTTCGGGACTACGGCCGAGAACTCGCGACGTTGTGGAGCTGATCCACTTACAAGAGCATTCAATAAGAGAAACCGCACAAATTCTGGGGATTTCGATCGGGGCAGTAAAGGCGCGAATGTTTCAAGCGAAAATCGCGATGCATCGAATGCCCTTGCTGCAAAGTGCCGGCAGCTCCACTTGTGCCAGGCTGGCTGAGTAACGAGGAATCCCAATGACAGCAAGAATCAAAGCGGCAATTTTTCCCTTTGCGCAACCCAAGACCGAACTCGATTCGAATCCGATGCACTTCCTCAATGAAGATTTGGCGCCCGTGCCCGTTTCTGGCGTCCGGGAAGAGTTTCGTAAGCTATCGAGTTACTTGCCTGTGATCGTGCTTGTTCCAAAATCGGCTGTTCATGATAAGACGACGCGGAAAAAGCGGGGGCCCAATAAGTCCGTCACTGGCCCCATCGATAACAATAATGCTCGCTTGTCGCTGGATGCAGCGAAGGCCTTGTTGAGAAATCCCAGCGCCGCAGACACGTTTGAGTTTGGGGAAGTGAAAGGATGTCTTTCAACCATGGAAATTCATCGCAACGGCCGGCTCGTTATTCTCACATGCAAGGAATTCAGAACCCTTGCGTATCTGGTCAAACATCCGCGGAGAGTAATCTCACGGGACGAACTGCTCAATGAGGTGTGGGGATACGAGAACTATCCTTGCACCAGGACTGTCGATAACCACATTTTGCGGTTGCGCAAAAAACTGGAAACCGAACCTTCCCGTCCCAAACACTTTCATACGGTCCATAACTCCGGTTACAAGTTCCTGCCATGAGCCTCCATCTTCAATTTTGCAAGCAGAAATGCCAGCTGCGACCGAGGAGAGAGAAATATGACCGGAGGGCAGTCCGCTGTTCGGATGAATGACCGCCACAGCTTCCCGGCGGGCGGCCTTGTCGAACTCTCGCGGGTCACATATCAAACTGCTCCCCTGGCCGTTGTTGAGATTCGCCCAACCGTTTTTTCCTTTATAGGAGCCGGGGGAACGGTAACCGCAGTTGGCGGCTCCCAGGGATGCGCTGTGATCGATACGGGCTATGGCCCGCGCGTTCCTGAAATACGCAAGGCCATCGCTGGGGCGCTTCACCAATCGCCTCGCTGGCTGATTGACACTCACTGGCACTTCGACCACACGGATGGAAACTCCACGTTTGCGGAGGATCAAACGATAGTGGTGGGCCATGCGAACTGCTGGGCGCGCATGTCTCAAGATCAATTCGTTCCTTCGCTCGAATGGAGCGTGCGAAGCTCGCCGCGCTCGGCCTGGCCCGTTCTCACGTTCAATACTGCGGTAAGCATTGATCTTGGTTCGCAGACTCTCGAATTGATACCACAGGAACCGGCCCACACGGACGGAGATGTCGTGGTGTGGTTGCCCTCAACAAACGTCCTGGTGATGGGCGATTTGATGACAAACGGAAGTTATCCGGTCATCGACGAATCTTCTCGAGGATCCTTGCATGGAGTGATTCGGGCGATTGAGCAGCTCTTGCCGTTCGTCAATGCGGAGACCGTCGTGGTGCCAGGTCACGGGCCAATCGCAAATCGCGATGATCTCGTCAATTTTCACGACACGCTGCGTACCATCGAAGGCCGCGTTCAGCGCTTGATTGCGGCAGGTTCTTCCGTTGCGGAGATCCTGGCTGCCGCGCCGTCCGCTGAGTTCGACCCCGTCTGGGGGCGCGGATATGTTACTGGAACTATTTTTGTGCGCATGATCCTGGCTGGGCTTGGTTTGACTGAAAAACCCCGGCAGGAACTAACGCCGAACAACTGAAGTTTCCTTGGACCTGAGCTTATTTACACAAGGGGTGATTATGAAAGTTGACCGTCGTGGTCTTCTCCAGGCGATGTCCGTCGGTGCGGCACTGGCGCCAGTCCGGTCGCTCAATTCGGCGTTCGCCTATGAAAGCGATTTCAGCGGGCAGGAGGGCGGCGCAGGGGCCAAGTTCGTGCAGATGGACCCAAACGTGGCCTTTGACAAGCAGATCGCAAATAACGTTGGGCCGGTCGTCCTCCTCAGCACCTTCCTGGTGAAGCATGAGCAAGTGGAAGAGTTCCTGGCCGGATTTCGGAAGCAATTTGCCATTATGCGAAAGCAGCCCGGCCTCATCTCGGCGCAATTGCATCGCGGGATCGCGGGGAGTTGCTTGTTCATGAACTACGTCATCTGGGAATCTACGGACGCGTTCAAACACGGCTTTGAATCACCTGAGTTTCAGGCCCAGCTGAAGCAATATCCTCCAGGAACAGAGGTTTCGGCTTTTATGTTTCAAAGAGTGGCGGTGCCAGGAATGTGTCTGGGTGAGCCGGTCGCGTCGGATTAGATTCTGCAGGTGGTCCGTCCGCATCTGGCGCAAGCATGGCGAAACGAAAAGCTTGCCAGTCGCATGCGGAATGACTCGGGAGTGCGCATGGCATCCTTGCGGCATGGCTTCGAAGAAGCTGGAGATGGACAGGACATTCGCCTTGTCGTCGACACTATCCCTACGTTGGCATGGTCCGCTGGTCCAGACGTTACTCCATCCCGGCAGTATTGAAGAACGCGATCGAATGGGCCTTCCGTCCCTATGGTGATAGCGCCTGGTCTGGAAAAACAGCCGCGCCAAGCAATTGATCCAAGACCTTACGGAATTTGGTGGAGTGGACCTGCCTGGCGGACGAAGGGTATAAGTCGGGTATAAGAAATTTGTGGATTCGGAAAGTCTTGAACAATAAGGGGGATGTTTTGGCGGAGAGGGTGGGATTCTGCCTCAGATGCAGCAGGAAATTCCAGTAATGATGGTAAAACCTAACCTTCGTCTTTGCAATGGAACTGAAGTCCTGTGACCGTTTTCCCTTCGTTCGTGGGAAATCTGAGGCGTCGCAGAATGTAGAAAAAACGTAGGTAGACGTAGAAAGCTCCCACCTCAAAATCCGCGTTGACGCGTGACTGCCTCCCGCGTTAGCGTCCGGACGCAATGCGCACCTACGATCCCGATGATGAACCCGATGACGTAAAAATCGACTGGATTGAGGCAGGCATTTTCCGCACATGCCTCGTGAAGCCAATGACGAGGAAGCAATTTGGGCTCTGCTCACGATTGGAAGTGGACGTGACGGTCTGGGTTTCGTCCATGCCAGTTCTTAGCGAGCAGTACCACAAACGCTACGACTGAAAGGAAAGACATGCAGCACGCAGCAGACTTCAAACGGAACATGATACGGGTGAACGACAGGACGTATGAGTTCAGCAGTATGGAGAACACCCGAACTGCCGACCGGGCGCTCGCTTAACGCCGGATATCTGATCACAAGTTGCATGCTGGTTGCGCGGGGCGCGGCACGTGCGATTTCGACATAGCTACGACTTCGCAATGAGTTCTTATATCCTGGGGAATCGATTGCGAATAATAGGAGGATGAATGGCGCAAGTTTGGTTAGTGACGGGCAGTTCTCGCGGTCTGGGTCGCGCGATTGTCGAAGCGGGCCTTGTGGCGGGTAATAAAGTGTTGGCGACAGCTAGGGACATCGAGTCTCTACATGACCTATCGGAGCGCCACGGTGACCAGATCAAGCTCTTCGCGCTGGACGTGACCGACGAGTCCGCGGCAGCGAGCGCAGTGAAGGCGGCGATCGGTGCCTTTGGCTCGCTGGAGGTTGTTATCAACAACGCAGGATACGGCAATCTCTCGTCCGTCGAAGACACGCCGATGTCGGATTTTCGCGCACAAATCGAAACGAATCTCTTCGGGACGATCATCGTGACGAAGGCCGCTCTTCCGTACTTTCGCCAAAGGAAAGCCGGTCATTTTGTTCAGTTCTCGTCGATGGGCGGCAGGATCGGGCCTCCAGGGCGTGGGCCCTATTCGGCTGCGAAATGGGGTGTCGAGGGTTTCTCAGAAGTGTTGTCGCGCGAAGTGGCGCCGCTAGGCATCAAGGTCACCATCGTTGAGCCGGGTGGCTTCCGCACGGACTTCGCCGGCAGTTCCACCAAACTG
>DATHMM010000202.1:0-15825 GCA_035487095.1 Candidatus Sulfotelmatobacter sp. | reverse complement strand
GCTAGCCGGCGAGCAACAAACTGCATTCTTTCATCCATGACCGAACACTCCTTCCAAGGCATCATTCCCTCCTCTCCCTAGAGGAAGAAGTGTTACCCATGTGTCCGGTACAAAGTGTTACCTATGTCTCGAGTCGCTCACCATGGTTGCATTTCTTTATATCCTGCAAAGCCAGCGTTCCGGTAGGTTTTATGTAGGTTCAACCGATGATCTTGATCGCAGAATTTCTGAACATGAACGCGGTCACACTCCTTCGACGCGGGGACGCGGCCCTTGGAAACTTATTCACAAAGAAGAATTTGCATCTTTGCTCGAAGCCCGTCGCCGCGAAATGGAAATCAAACGCTGGAAGTCCTCTCGCCTGATCCGTGCGCTCATCGGCAGAGCCCAGCTCAGGGTAGCTTGTCGAAAAAAAGATAGAGGGCGGCAATCCGGCCGCCCCGGGCAATGATGAAGTCAGTCCCGGCGTAAGCTGGCGCCTCACCAGGGCGGCCCGCTACCCATCGGACCCGTCCGCCGTTGCCCGTTTCCTCTGGCTCGGCAATTGGCTGATACCGAAAGTCAAGGTGGGTAGCCCTGATCTCGCCCGCGATGCGGTCGATCTCGTCGCGGCCACGATAGACTCCCTTGTTGGGGTCGTAGAACACGCCATCTTCGGTGTAAAGCTCTTGAACGGCCGCGCGCCGGCGCGCGGGGTCGTTTTCACCGAAGACTTCTTGAAGATTGCGGGTCAGCAAGGTCGCTATGCTGTAGGACATTGCTTGTCTCCTTTCGGCATTGAGTCACTTCCGTCACCACGATGAGCGCTTACCCGTAAATCCTACCTGTGATTCATACCTGTGTTACAGGGAGAAAACTCGGAAAGACAGCCGAGGCTGTTATTCTGAACTGTGACTGCGATGCCGGACACAGAGACACAGACACAAACACAGATACAGCCGCAGACCCAGTCCCCGCCTCGGACGAGCTTTCTGCGATCGTTTATTCGCTGGGTTGTCATTGGCTTTGCGCTCCTTTGGTCGCTCGCCGCGCTGATCCTTGTGGCCGCGCGGTGGATCGACCCGCCGACAACCGCCGTGCACGTGCAGCGCCGCATGCAGGCCTGGATTCACCACACGCCGTATCGCGAACGCTACGATTTCATTCCGCTCCGGCAAATCTCGCCCGACCTCCAGCACGCGGTAATCGCCGCGGAGGACGGGAACTTCTACCATCACCACGGATTCGATTGGCACGAGATCCAAATCGCTGCCGAAGACGATTTGGAAGGCGAACGCACCCGCGGAGCTTCCACCATTACGCAGCAGCTCGTAAAAAACCTGTTCTTCGGAACCGGCCGCTCTTTCCTGCGCAAGGGCGTGGAGGCCACACTGGTGCCGGTGGCCGAATTCGCCCTTGGCAAGCGGCGCATTCTGGAGATCTACCTCAACGTGGTCGAGTGGGGCCCCGGTATTTACGGGGCGGAGTCGGCGTGCCGTTACTACGACGCAACCGAAGCCCGGGACATTGGCCGGCAACAGTCTGCGCGGCTCGCTGCAATACTGCCGGCTCCCCTGAAGCGGCGCCCCGAACGGATGAATAGGTACAGCGCGATAATCCTTCAGCGGATGAGCCGAATGGGTTGGTGATGGTAGCCAATATCCCGCCAACGTGGTGTCCCTTCTTATTCCGAGTTGTCCATTAAGGACGTGGTCTGCGCGGATGTGGGAATCGAAATTGGTATGACCAGGTAGGGGTACCCCCCTGTTTTCCGCAAGAGATACAGGGGTAAGGGCTTAGAGTAGGGGTGCGCAAGTGCGGGAAGGATTGAAGTTAGGGGGAGCATAGATTCTGCAGCGTTTAGTTTGTGGTCGAAGGCAGAGGGAACAAGAGTGGAGACGGACTTTAACACAGAGTTCGCTGAGGCCGGAGACACAGAGGTCGCAGAGAAGGAAGGAAATGATTCGGATTGGGAGTGGAGAATAGGCATCGGGGAATTAGGAGCGGAACCCTTCGACAGGCCCAGCGTGGACATCCTTCGTCGGATCTCCAGTGAATTCAAACTGGCAAGGGCCGGAGGGCGAGCTGGATCGTTTGGTTGTCATGATCGAAGTATATTAATAGAGTATATAGAAGTCTAGTTACAGGGTGTTACACGCGTGTTCGAATGGTGGGGGGACTATTCGAATCGGCAGGCTGGGGGTGGGAAAGAGCCTGAGTATGAAAAGCTCAAGAGTTAGAGTCGAAAGGAAGGAGTAACACAAAACCTACGTTTCGCAACCAAAGTTAAGGCACGCGGCGAATCGTTTCATATTGGAACGCTGAACTGGATTCATTTGGAACAGAATGGGGAATATTCGACACAGCTGCGGATTATCCACAGAATATACTCAATACCAGTAAATATCTCTTGACATAAAATACGTATACGAATAGTACATCTGCACGCATTTCCTGCCTGAGCGTCGGAGGCTCCCATGCAAACGAAGACCCGGCCCCGATTCCTTTTATACTTCCCCCTGCTCGTTGCAACCCTTGGTTCTCCCTCAACTGGTCGAGCGCAGCCGGCACCGACCAAGGTGAAGAAAGTTACCGCATTGCCAAGCCAAAATGCCGTGTTCTCTGACCTGGGGAACCACGGGGTGGAAGCGCCTGCGATCAGCAACATGGTGGCGCAGGGCATCATGAAGCCGGTGTCGGTTGGGATCTTCAACCCCGACGGAGTGGTGACAAGAGGCGATTTTGCAACCATGGTTCAGAGCCTGTACAAGCTGGGAAAGCCGAGCGAGACGGTCTCCTTCTCCGATATTAAATCGACGGATCCGCTGTTTTCGGCAATTCAGGCGATGGCGCCCTTTATGAACAGGCAAGTGATGTGCAAGGGATGCGCGCTGACGACAAATTTTTCCCCAAATGCGGCACTTTCGCGCGAAGAAGCCAGCATTATCCTGGTCAGAATTATGGGGGCAAAGAATCAACTGCAGCCGATGACCAGCCAGGAGCTGAGCAGCTTTTTGCAAAGCACTCCTGACGCAAAGAATTGGAAGCCTGCGGCGGCTCCGTATTTCGCACTTGCGATCAAGAGCGGGGTCATGCCTCTGCTCGGCGACAACACCTTCCAGCCCGCCTTAAAGTTGACTCGCGCCGATACCGCGGTGCTGCTGGACAATATCAACAGGCAATTCATCGTGCCTATAAAACCTCCAGTGCTGGTTCAACCCAAGTAGCAGCTCCGAAAAATAAGCGTCCAGAATCCGAAAAGTTTGCCGGCTGAGAGAGGAGTTCACCATGAGGAATCACGAGTCCTGCGTAGAAATTCGCAAAGTTTGGAACGGCTTCGTCAAAGTGGCACGCCAGAATTCGAGATTGCCTGTTTCGTTGACCTGCGCCTTCGCTCTTTGGCTGGCAGCGGCAGGAACGATTCAGGCGCAGACCAACCTATCGGACCACGGCGGGCCAATCATGCAAACCGTCGACGCAAATTTGATCTTCTGGCTGCCGCCAGGGTCCCACTATGTGTCCCCACCTGCCGGAAATGCCGCGGCGGACCAGCTTTATGAGACTACGATAACGAATTTCCTGAATGATCTTGGCCAGACCGGCTACTGGAACATACTGACGCAATATCCAGGACAATGCTCGAGCACGGCCTGCACTGCGCCGCAGAATGCCCCGGGAGCGGTCAAGGTGGGCAGAGTATTTCAGGATTTGACTCCCTATCCGCGATCCCCGCTGCAGGATTCCGACGTCCAAAATGAGATCCAAAACTTCATCAACCAGAATGGATTGAGCTTTGGTTTGAGTACGGAATTTTTTGTTTTCACGGGCGCCGCCGTGCAGGAATGCAACGGGTTGACCGGTTGCACCAGTACGGATTTCTGCGCGTATCACAGCGAATTCGATTTCAACGGCGGCAAGGTGATTTATGCGTTCATGCCCAACGACGATTCACTGCCGGGGTGCTCTGCCGGCATTTCCAGCGGTCCAAATCAGTTGTCAGCCGACCGAGAGACGACCATTCTGTCCCACGAATTAGCCGAATCCGTGACGGATCCGCTGCCCTTTGGCACTTCGTTGAATATTTTTGACCCACTTGGCAATACCGCCTGGTGGGACAGCAACAATATATTTTCTTCGTCGTTTGGACAGGAGATCGGCGATAAGTGCAACCAGTCACCAGCCTCGGTAAACCTCAATGGGAAGGCGTTCGTCGCACAGCAGCAATGGAGCAACGACACTTCGAATTGCGTGGCAAGTTTCGGCCCATCGATCGAATTCGACGTTTCCACAGGAAGCGACGATCTCCGTGGAGACAGCTCCTCAACCGCAGGCCTGCAATCCGGCGCCTCCACGTTTCAAACAGTGACCCTGAAGTCGCAGGGCATGTCCCCCTGGGGCAATAACACGACCAACGAAGTCGTCACCGGGCTGAGGCCGCCGGTACTTCCTACGGCACAAACGCCATTGACGGACATAGCCGTGACTTTAACCTCTCACAATTCCTTTGGCGAGACGGACGACAACTGGAATATCGAACACCTCACTGCAAAAGTTCTGGATCCTACCGGGCGATTGATTTGCGAGCTGAGCCTCGGCGGCGATCCGCTGGTGAGGCTGACGGGCAGCATGCCAACCGATACTTTCGTGATGCCAAACTGTCCGAATCAGTCTGGCCCGGGCGGATTGACACAAATAGAGTTCGTCATTGTTACCGGAAGCGACGACCTCCGAGGGGACAGCTCCGCCACCGCGACCATCAAGGCGCCAAACGGCTCTGTACTTCAAGTGATTACGCTGAAAGCTCAAAATCAGGCCGGTTGGAATAACAATTCCACTCACGATCTGATCTTTGCCTTGACTCCACCGCAGCCGTTATCCCAGCTCCAGAATATTCTGATCACTCTGACATCTCACGACTCCTTCGGCGAAACGGACGACAACTGGAACATTCAGAGCGTAAATATCACGGCATCCAATCCCCCCGGGCCCGCACAATGCCTGATTAACAGCGGGGGAAATCCGTTGGCGCGCCTGACTAACAACGCCCCCACGCTTACCCTGAGCACGCCGAACTGCACGCCAACTCCTCCCCCCACGGCCAAATTCAACCAGGTGGAGTTCAACATCACCACTGGTGGAGACGATCTAAGGGGAGATAGCTCGGCGACAGCTGTCCTTCTCGTGAACGGCAACCCTATGCTCTTTACACTCAAGGCGCAAAGCGACCCCAGTTGGGACAACAACACCAACCACGACAAGATATTCAGTTTGAATACGCTTCAGCCGTTATCGGCCTTTGGGAACGCCGTAATCACTTTGACTTCGCATAACGGGTTCGCAGAATCCAACGACAATTGGAACATCCAGAGCATATTGGTGAAGCTATCCGACTCCGGCAACAATCCCACCTGTTTTTTCAACGCCGCTGGAAATCCATTTTCCAGACTTACAGGCAGCGCTCCAAGCGTAACGCTGACGCCGCTGTCGGGTTGTCCATAAACTTCAGTTGGGAACATTCCGGTCCAAGACCGCCGCGTGTGCAGACGCGGCGGTCTTCTGTGGGTTCGCATTCGCATAGATGAAATTAGTGGGGAAGCCCGCCGAAGCATTCCTTCAGCGGCTACTGCCCGTGCGGGGCTACTTCACGCAGGTAGAAAGACACTCCCCGGCCAGGCTTCCCGTTCGTTTCCATTAGCTTTTGCCCAGGCCGCCAAACATTGTCGGCGAACCCCACTGGCAATCCTTTGCCAAGGTCGAGCATTCCGGGATGGGCGATTCAGGCTAGAATATGCTCTTCGATTGCAAGCCAATTCAACAAAGGGAACCCTCCGTGAAAATTTTCCAAACTGTAATTCGCCAGTCAGTTTGCAAGTGGTGTGCCGGGGCTTCAATTGCCGCCTTATTGTTGGCGGGCCCCGCTTTTTCGCAGCAAGTTGCGCAGCGCGACCCGGCCGAGCCGCCGCAGGGGAAGCCGCAGCCGAAAGCGCTTCCGGCGCCGGCGGGGGCGATCGCCCGGGAGTCCATCGACGAAAAATCGATGCAGGCGCTGATTCATCAGATGGTCGCATGCGGGACGCGGCTGACGATCTCTTCGTGGACGGATGCGAAGCGCGGGGTGGGCTGCGGGCGGGACCAGGTGGCGGCGCGGCTGAATGAAATTGCAAAGGAATCCGGCGGGAAGCTGCAGGTGGTGGTGGACAAGTTCGAAGCCACGTCCAAGCGAACCGGCGGAGTTCCCGCGCCGATGGAAAATGTGTACGCGATTCTTCCGGGTTCCGACCCAAAACTGGCGAAGACCGTATTTCTTGTGTCCGGGCACATGGATTCGCGGCCGTCCGACGACATGGACCCGAAGCTGGACGCGCCCGGCGCGGATGACGATGCTTCGGGTGTGGCGGTGAGCGTGGAATCCGCGCGCTTGCTGAGCAAGCTGGCGGCAGGCGGGCACACACCGTTCCGCGCGACGCTTTTGTTCGCCGCCGTGTCGGGCGAGGAACAGGGTCTTCTTGGAAGCACGCACCTGGTGGAATGGCTGAAGCAGCAGGGCTACACCGTGGGCGGAATGCTGGACGACGACATTGTGGGCGCGGACCGGGCGCCGGGCGGACCGCATCGCGTGCGGGTTTTCTCTGGAAACGGGCCCATTGACGACAGCGATTCGTCTTCGCGCGAATTGGCGCGCACGATTGAAGAGATTGACGGGCGCGGGGCGATCCGCATGATCTTCCGCGTGGATCGCTTCGGGCGAGGAGGGGACCACTATCCTTTTTACAAGGCGGGCTTCCCGGCCGTGCGCTTCACCGAACCGCTGGAAGAGTACACCCAGCAGCACCAGACGCCGCGCACGGAGAACGGCGTGGAGTACGGAGATATGGAAAAGTATCTCGATTTTCGATTCATGGGAGACGTAGCGCGCGACAATGCGGAAGTCCTGCGGCAACTGGCGATGTCCCCCGCGCCGCCCACCCAGGCGACGCTGGAAGGCGCGGTGACCCCGGACGCGAAAGTTTCGTGGACGGCGGAGGATGATGCGGAACGCACGGGATTTGAAATTCTCTGGCGAGAGACCACCGAAGCCCGGTGGATGGCCTACGACTTTGTAACTTCGGGGGCGCAAGCGGTGTTGAAGGGAGTCTCCACCGACAATCACTTTTTTGCGGTGCGCGCGGTCGGAAAAAATGGGGCGCGCTCGATTGCGGTTCCCACGGAGATGGATACCGCTCGCCGTGGAAATTACGCACGCTGAAGCGCGCCCCTCGTTAAAACAACAACCGCCTTCACTGCCCTGAGATCAGGGCGCGATCTTTAGAGCTTGTCTCATAAATAAACGTAGGGCTGAGGAGGCATTTCCTCAGGGGCGAAAGCCCATTGTTGCTAGCCCTTCTAATGTCGGAGCTAAAGCTCCGACCCCCTTTGCCTTATTTATGAGACGGCTTCTTTAGTCGCCGGAAATGTTTTTCGGCGACTTATGGTTGAGTGTGGTGAGCAGTCTTTGGGCGCAGGTGGGCGGCTGCACGCTGCCCTTGAGCACGATGTCCTTCGCGGGGACTTCGCTGCCATAGAGCTTGGCGTTGGCATCGTTGTCCGGCCGCAGGGTGGAGCCTTCAAGAGAAATCCCCGCGAACACGCCACGGGCGCGCGAATAGCTGAGGATTTCCGCCCTCATCGCGGCATCGGTTTCCGCTGAGGCATCCCTGCCCTTTGGTCCGGCGGCTGCGGAGATATCCGCGCCCAGCTTCACCTTCGTGGAGAGGACGCTTTCGGCGCTGCGCTGGCTCATGAGGAGAAGGACGAAGTCCGTCGCCTCACCGCCAATTTGCAGACCGAAGCTTCCCCCTTCGAGGGCAACCATTGTGGGCGAGCCCCACGGCCCGTTGAACTTCTCTCCGGTGCGACAGGTCATGACGCCCCGGCCGTAGCTGCCGCCGACAATAAAGGCGGCTTTCAAAACGCTGGGGAGCACGATGACGCACTCCGACTTATCCAGCAGCGATTGCGGAATGTCATCCGGAATATCCAGAATTTCCGAAATCACCGTGCCGGAATTCTCCACGCGTTCCACTTCTTTTTTGTTGTCGGAGGCCGGGGTGGTCGTGACGACCAGCAGGCCCGCGACAAACGATACCCAGAGCTTATTCATAGATACGCTCCTTCGTGGTTAGATTGGCTGGGTTTGGGGTCTATTACGCAATGAAGGGCAGGAATTCCAGTATACCGGATTTGACCGGGAGTGGGTAGCGGAACTCGGCATCGCCTGGGGCCCGCGAGACCTGAGCAGGGAGAAGAATTCGCATTCCAGAATGGAATAGTAGGACCCGACAGGTCCGATTACTTTTTTGCGAGATAATTTTTAGTTGAGAAATCGCTTGAAAAATGGGTGCGAGCTTGTAGATTGAGAGCGTCCTTTCGACCTTCCTTTTACCTTTTCGAGGTAAGGGAAGACCCTCCCTTCCCGCCTACTTGGCATTCGTTGTTTTTCGGATGCCAGGATGGCCCGAACTCATCCTCTCGTGTCTCGAAATGAGCAAAGGTTCAATAGGGGACAGTCACTGGCTGCCCAAATTACTGGACGGGAAGGACCCGTTGGGACTATTACAGTATTGCGAAGTGGGACCCACGATCTCTCAGAATGTTCATGCGTCACAGAATTTCCGGGCGGGCTTGGTCACACTTTGTACAGCCAGGTGTTTTAGTACGGCAGCGGTGTGGCGAAATTCAGCTGCGCTGCTGAAAAATTCGTCAGGGAGAAGCGAGAATATGCAGACAAAAATGAAGAAGCTTGGGACGCTGACGTTGGTCGGAGCACTTTTGGCGGGCACAAGCCTGCTGAGCGCGCCGGCGAAGGCCGATACGGCAGCTGGGGAAGCGGCGTTTAAGGCGAAGTGTGCCGGATGCCACGGCGCCGACGGCAAAGGCAAGGAGGCCATGAAGACCACCGACATGGCGGCCGCGGACGTTCAGAAGATGAGCGATGCCGATCTGAGCAAGATCATCTCCGAGGGAAAGCCCCCGAAGATGCCTGCTTACAAAACGCTGACGCCGGATCAGGTGAAAGATCTGGTCGGCTACATCCGTTCGCTGAAGAAGTAAATTTTGCGGGGAGCCTGAAAAGGATTGGGCACGGAGCGCGCCCGCTCCTGCGCGCTTCGTGCCAAATTGAGGTGGACCTGAGCGTTGTTGGCGGGAAACACTCAGTTCGCCTTGGCGCCTGTCACCGGGGGCCCGAAGAGTATGGGCCAGTGCAGAGGTGCTGGTGAATCCTTCACCAGTGTTTTTAAAGAGATTCAATTTCGATTCAAGGAAACGTGGGGAACTCCCCGTATGAGTCCACAGAATACCGTCAGGGATTGGGCACGCCTGATTTATTACTTCAGCCAGAACACGGTGAGCTTGATCGGAGTGGCGCTGACGACCGGAAGCGCCATAACGCTGATCGCGTTCTGGATTTACGATTTCATTCTTCCCGGGCCACCGCACCCGTACATCGGATTACTGATTTTCTTAACGCTGCCGGCCATCTTTATTCTGGGTTTGCTGTTGATTCCGGCGGGCATTTACCTGCGCCGGAGAAAACTAAGCAATGCGGGCGAACTGCCGAGCGTGTATCCGGAGATCGATCTTAAGATTCCGATGGTGCAACACAGCTTATTGTTCGTTGCCGTGGCCAGCTTGCTGAATGTGATTATTTTTTCATTTGCTTCGTATCGCGGGGTCTCCTACATGGATACCGCGAGCTTCTGCGGACAGACTTGCCATACGGTGATGGCACCGGAGTTCTCCGCGTATCAGAATTCACCACACTCGCACGTGGAATGCGTGGAATGCCACATCGGGCCAGGAGCGGGCTGGTTCGTACGTTCCAAGCTTTCCGGCTTGCGACAGGTTTTTGCGGTGACGTTTCATACCTACTCGCGGCCGATACCTGCTCCCGTGAAATACCTGCGCCCGGCGCGGGAAACCTGCGAACAGTGCCATTGGCCGCAGCGTTTCTCCGGCGACAAGCTCATTCTCAAAACCAATTACAAGGATGACGAAAAAAATACCCCGATGACGACAGCGTTGATGATAAAGATCGGCGGGCTTTCGGCCGCGGGCTCGGTCGGAATTCACGGGCGGCACCTGGATGACGGCTCGCGAATCCAATACATCTCGACGGATGAACACCGGCAGGTGATCCCGGTGGTTTATTACACGGATGACAAAGGGAAGACGGTGGAGTTTGTTTCGACGGATATCAAAGCGAGCAAACAAGAGTTGGAAAAAGACGAGCACCGCGCCATGGATTGTATTGATTGCCATAATCGGCCGACGCATGTGTTCGAATTGCCGGAAAATGCCGTTGACCAGCGGATGTCGCGCGGCATGATCAGTCCTGAGCTACCATTTATCCGGAAGAAGGCGGTGGAACTCCTGAAAGTGAATTATCCCGACCGCGAAACCGCACAAAAACAAATCGAAGAAGGGATCGTCAACTATTACAGGACGACCTATCCGGAAACTTATAGCGGAAAGCGCGCGCTAGTCGAACAGTCTGCCGGCAATGTGGCCGGGATTTACCTGCGCAACATTTTCCCGGAGATGAACGTGAACTGGGGCGTGCACCCCAACAATCTCGGCCACAATGACTTTCCCGGATGCTTCCGCTGCCACGATGGTTCGCACACGAGCGCCGACGGACAAACCATTTCCAACGATTGCACAGCCTGCCACAATCTGATGGCGGTGCAGGAGGAGAATCCCAAAATCCTCTCCAATCTTGGATTGCAGTAGCCGAAAATTTGTATGCGCCGAAAGGATTCTCCGACTTGTGGTAGTGTCTGCTAGGAGACTCCACCTTACGCATGTCCAAGCGGCCGATTATCGAGCCATTTCGCATCAAGAGCGTTGAACCCATTCGCACCACCACGCGCGAAGAACGCCAGCGGCTTATCGAGGCCGCGGGCTACAACCTGTTTCTGGTTGCTTCGGAAGAGATACTGATCGACCTGCTGACCGACTCCGGCACGTCGGCCATGTCCACGGAGCAGTGGGCGGCCATGATGCGCGGGGACGAATCGTATGCAGGCTCGCCGAGCTTCACAAGGTTTCGCGATTCGATCCAGGCCATCTTCGGTTTCCGGCATGTGATCCCGACTCACCAGGGGCGGGCGGCGGAGCGCATTCTTTTTAGCGTGATGTGCAAGAAGGGAGACATCGTTCCGAACAACACGCACTTCGACACGACTCGCGCCAACTGCGAATTCGTCGGCGCTCAGGCGCTCGATCTGCCGATTCCGGAAGCCAAGGAACCTTCGCAAGTTCACCCATTCAAGGGAAACATGGACACCGCGCGGCTTGCCGAGGTGGTCGAGCGCGAAGGAGCGAAGAAAATTCCGCTGGTGATGCTGACGGTGACGAACAATTCCGGCGGCGGCCAGCCCGTTTCGATGGCGAATGTCCGCGAAGTGAAACAGATCTGCAAGAAGCACGGCATTCCCCTGTATATTGACGCCTGCCGGTTCGCGGAAAATTCGTATTTCATCAAACTGCGCGGGCTGGGTTATGCCGACAAATCGCCGAGAGAGATCGCACGCGAACTTTTTTCCTACGCCGACGGATGCACCATGTCCGCGAAAAAGGATGGGCTCGCGAACATTGGCGGCTTCCTGTGCACCAATGACGACTCCATCGCGCAACAACAGAAAGACCTGCTGATTTTGACCGAGGGATTCCCCACCTACGGCGGCCTGGCCGGGCGGGACCTGGAAGCGATTGCCGTGGGGCTGAACGAGGCGCTGGAAGGGGATTACCTGCATTACCGGATCGCCTCCACGGCGTTCCTCGGGAATCATATCGCCGCGGAAGGCGTGCCCATCGTGCAACCGCCGGGAGGACACGCGATTTATATCGATGCACGCGCTTTTCTTCCGCACATACCGCCCGCAGAATTTCCCGGCGTGGCCCTTGCGAACGAGCTTTACCTCGAAGGCGGAATTCGCTCCGTCGAAATAGGCACGTTGATGTTTGGCGAGCATGCGCGCATGGACCTGGTGCGCCTGGCGATTCCCCGCCGCGTCTATACACAGAGCCATATCGAATACGTTGTGGAAGTGATTCTCGACGTCTGGCGCCGCCGCCAGGAGATTCCCGGATATGATGTGGTCCACCAGGCGCCGTTTCTGCGTCATTTCAGCGCCCGCCTGAAGCCCCGGAGCATCCCACGATGAAGCTTTCCATCGACCCTGGCTTGAAGAAGAAATGCCCCGCCGTTGCCCTTGGCTGCGTGACCGGGCACGTACGCACAAGCGATTCATCGCTCGAGCTTCTTGGCGAACTGGATTTATGCGAAGGGGGCATCTTGAAAACCGCCGATCCACGGGCAATCCTGGAGGCGCCGGCGATTTCCGCGACCCGAACGGGTTATAGGGCGCTGGGCAAGGATCCGGCGCGCTATCGTGGATCCGCTGAGGCCTTGCTGCGCCGCCTGATCAGCGGAAAACACTTTCCGAGCATCAATTGCGTTGTGGACATTATTAATCTTGTGTCCGTGGAGAGCCGCCTGCCGATCGGACTCTATGATCTCGCCAAAGTGCAAGCTGATATTGTTTTCCGCATCGGCCGCAAGGGCGAGACTTACAAGGGCATCGGAAAATTCGATCTGAACCTGGAAGACCTGCCCGTGTTCTGCGACGCGGCGGGTCCCCACGGGAGTCCGACCAGCGACTCTGAGCGGACAATGGTTACACCGTCGACAGCAAGCGTTGCGGCGATATTGATTTCCTTCGGGGGACCGCAGCCACTTGGGGTTTGGTGCAAGCGAATGATTGACCTTATGGAGCGCTACGCTGAAGGCCGCGAATTGCGATCTGAAATCATTGCATAGCATTCAACTGCGCGGGGTCGATAGAATGCTCGCGCTGGAGCTGCAGGGTCAGAACGTGTGATGAGCGAAGGAATCCACCCGATCGCAAGCTTGCTGGCCGCGGTCGCCCGCGGGATTACGGGTGTGCAGGTGCAGTGGGCCGGTTGCGAACCGGACGAGCGGCAGCGCATCTATTTTGCGAATCACACCAGCCATCTGGATTTTGTGGTGCTCTGGTCCGCCCTGCCTTCGGAGATTCGCGCGCGGACGCGCCCAATCGCGGCCAAGGACTATTGGGAAGAGACTTCCCTGCGGCGTTATCTCGCCGAAAATGTATTCAAGGCAGTTTTGGTCGAACGCGGAGCGATTTCCAAGGCGAATTCTCACGAGGAACCCAAACATGCCCGGCGCTCCCTGATTGAGGATATGGCCGCGGCGCTGGGCGACCGGAATTCTCTTATTCTTTTTCCGGAAGGCACGCGAGGAACTGGGGAAAAAGTCGGCGAATTTCGGGGAGGGCTCTATCACCTGGGACTTCGGCGGCCTGACATCGAGATGGTCCCCGCCCACATGGAAAATATGAATCGCATCCTGCCCAAGGGCGAATATCTTCCCGTGCCCATGTTGAGTCTGCTGACTTTCGGAAAGCCCATCCAGGTGGAACCCCACGAGAATAAGGACTGCTTCCTGGAACGCGCACGCGAGGCGGTCAGCAGTCTTCGCCGGATCGGGCCCGCCTGATGATGACGGCGATTCACGATTCGATATTGATGGGGCTTTTCGGCGGGGTGCTCTGCCTGCTGGTGATTCTGACCGTCATCGGCCGCGTCTTAAAGCGGCGCCACGACTCGAATATCAGCCGCTCCACCATCGACAACTTCAACGCCCAGATTTCCGCCTGGTGGAAAATGTGCGTGGTGCTTGCGCTTGCCTTGGTGGTGGGGCGGATCGGTTCGCTGGTGCTGTTCGGGATACTTTCCTTTTTAGCATTGCGGGAATACCTGACCCTGGTTCCCACGCGCCGCGGCGACCATCGCACTTTATTCTGGAGCTTTTTCGTTATCATGCCGCTGCAATATTGCGTGCTGGGCTTTCAGTTGTACATCGTCCTGGCCATCATGATTCCGATTCTGGCCTGCATTTTCATTCCAACAAGCATCGCCATCGCGGGAGACACCGCGCATTTCGTGGAGCGCGCCGCGAAGATCCAGTTTGGCCTGATGGTCTGCGGCTATTGCCTGAGCCACGCTTGCGCGTTGCTGCAGCTGAAAATTCCGGGATTTGAGGGGCACCCCGCGCGGTTGTTGCTTTATCTGGGAATCGTGGATCAGATGAACGATCTGTTGCAATACGTGTGGGGAAAGCTGATCGGCAAAAATAAAATAGCCTGGCGCGTCAGCCCCGATAAAACCTGGGAAGGAGCCCTTGGCGGATTGGTGAGCGCCACGGCGTTGGGCACCCTGTTGTGGTGGGCCACGCCGTTCACGCCGCTGCAGTCCGCGGGGATGTCGTTCACCATCTGCATCCTGGGTTTCGCCGGCGCGTTGGTGATGAGCGCGATCAAGCGCGACATCGGCATCAAGGATTTCGGCGCGGTGGTCGAGAGGCGCGGCGGCATTCTGGACCGCATCGATTCGCTGTGCTTCGCGGCGCCCATTTTCTTTCACTTAGTGCGCTATTACTTTGCTCGGTAATCGAAGACCGTTAGCGAGCGACTGGCTCCGCGTTCTGCGCCCCCGCAGGCACGCGCGATTTTAGAAATCCGCGCGCAGCGAGCAATTCCGCGTTCAGCAGGGCTGCCCCGGCCGCTCCTCTTACGAGGTTGTGCGACAGCAGGGTGAGTTTCAGGTCCAGCAGCGGACATTCGCGAACGCGGCCTACTACGGCGGCCATGCCCTGGCCGGCATTGACATCTTTGCGAGGCTGAGGGCGGTCTTCTTCGTCCTGCACAACGATGGGATGTTTCAGCCCGGTCGGCAGGGAAGCCAGCTCCGGGGACACCTCAAAGGTTCGCAATGCCTGGCGGACTTCATTGAGCGTGGCTGTTTTTTTCAGCCGGAGCGAGACACATTCGAGATGCCCGTCGCTGACCGGCACACGATTGCAGTGCGCGCTGATGCCAAGCCCCGCTTCAATGAAGCGGGAGCCATCCCATTTGCCAAGCAACTTCTGCGGCTCCGCTTCCAGCTTTTCTTCTTCGCCGCTGATGAAGGGGACCACGTTGCCGAGAATGTCGAGCGAAGGGACGCCGGGATAGCCGGCGCCGGAAACCGCCTGCAACGTCACTACAAAAATCTTCTCCAGCCCAAACGCGTCTGCCAGGGGTTTCAAAACCAGAACGAGCCCTGCCGTTGAACAGTTGGGATTGGTCACAATGAAACCGTTATCGTATCCGCGATTTTTCTGTTGGACCCGAATGGAATCAACGTGAGAGGCATTCACTTCCGGGATCAGCAGCGGAACATCCGCATCCATGCGGTGATTTCTGGAATTGCTGACCACGGGATATCCGGCGCGGGCAAAATCCTCTTCGGCTTTTCCGGCGACGGAAGAATCGAGCGCGGAAAAAACAAAATCGCATTCGAGGCTCGGGTCCAGATCCTTCACCACCAGCCTGCCGGCGGTTTCGGGAACCGGCCCTTCCAGGTGCCAGCGCGCCGCTTGGGCGTAGGTTTTCCCCGAAGAACGTTCGGAAGCCGCCACGGCGGTCAAGTCAAACCACGGATGATCGGCGAGCAACTTCACCAGTCGCTGCCCGACCATTCCCGTTGCACCCAAAACTCCCGCGCGCCACTTCCTGCCATCCGCGGGGCGGCTCACCGCGCACCTCGGCCAGGCGCGGATTCACGAGCGGCGTTCACGATTTCCTGCTGTAGTTCCGGACTCATCTTCGCGGCTCCTCATCTGATTGTTCCGCCGGAGTCTTTCGGGAGGGGGTTAAACGAAAAAACCCACCGCCCGGTTCGCTTCGGGGGTGGGTTAGAAACTTTTTCTCGCTGGCTAGC
>DATHMM010000201.1:0-36450 GCA_035487095.1 Candidatus Sulfotelmatobacter sp. | reverse complement strand
CAGATTCGCTGGCTGGTGATCGGGTTCGTGCTGATGTTCATTCTCTCGCGAATCGATTACCACCTGATCATGGACCAGGCCCCCGTGCTGTATATCATTGGAATAACGGCACTTGTGGCGGTTCTCCTGGTAGGCCACACGCGGTTTGGCGCCAAGCGCTGGATTCCCGTCCTCGGCGAATTTCTTCAGGTGTCAGAACTGGTCAAATTGATTATAATCATCGTATTGGCGCGCTTCTTTGCGGAAGTGCGTACCGATGAGCTTTCCCTGCAGGATTTAATTAAGGCAGGGCTCCTGGTAGGAATACCGCTGGTATTAATTCTGAAGCAGCCCGATCTCGGCACCGCACTTGTCTTGATGCCGATGTTGATCGTAGGAGCATTTCTAGCCGGGCTGCAATGGAAACACGCCGCGGTGATTGTCCTAATCGGCGTCTTGATGCTGCCCGTCGGGTGGCATTTCTTGAAACCGTACCAGAAGGAAAGGGTTACTTCGTTTTTGCATCCCGAAGAAGACGCGAAAGGTTCCGGCTATCAGGTCTTGCAGTCGAAGATCGCCGTGGGCTCGGGCGGCTTCTGGGGGAAGGGCTTCGGCAACGGCAGCCAGAATCAACTGGGGTATATTCCGGTCCGGTATTCCGATTTCATCATGTCGGCGTGGGCGGAAGAACAGGGATTCAAGGGCGTGCTGCTTGCACTCGGGCTGTACATGGCGCTATTGTTACGGCTAGTTCAGAACGCTCAGCGCGCCAAAGATCGCGCGGGAATGTTTCTGGTCATGGGTGTGACAGCGGCGCTTGGATTTCACGTTTTGGTAAATGTGGCCATGGTCATTGGGGCCATGCCGGTAACCGGCATTCCGTTGCCCTTGATGTCCTATGGAGGATCCGCCACGCTGTTTGTTTTCCTGGCGATAGGCCTGGTAATGAATGTCCGGCTGCGCCGATTCGTTAACTAGCTTTTCGCCAGCTCCGAGCGCGACCATCATCAGGAGGTTTGCGCCGGACCCGCGGCCCGAGCAAAGTTCGGTCCGCTTGTTGTTCAAGAAGGAATTTAAGAGTGAGGATAGCATCGTCCGCCGTTACCCCGGGAACTTCCCGGCAACGGCCCAGCCTCGATAGCATGAGGTTTTCGCAAAACGAAAGCCGCAACCCGGCTTCCCCCTCCGGCTACGAACGCAATGCCGCAACAATAATGTTGTCGCCAGCGTGTCCCGGTCATTACCGGGACGGCGCCTTGCCCCGGACCTGTGTCTCAGAGGGTCCCGCGGCGGTGCATCCCAAGGAGTTTTCATGTCGAAAGAATTGGTTATCAGCGCGTCCTCCCACGAGCGGAGAGTCGCGATATTGGAAGAAGGCCAGCTAGTCGAGATCTACATTGAGCGCGAGAAAGAATTCGCGCTTGTCGGCAGCATCTACAAAGGAAAAGTAACACGCGTGCTTCCGGGCATGCAGTCGGCGTTCGTCGACATCGGCCTGGACGGCGACGCGTTTCTGTACGTCAGCGACGTTTTCGAAAACCTCGAAGACTACGACCACGGCCATTCCCACGGAGACGCTCCGGCGCCCGCGATCGCAGCGGCATCGGGCGGCGCGCTCATTGAGCCACTGCCCGGCGAAAGCCTCTCCACACGCCATGTCCACGAAGAGACGATTTCTCTGGACGAGCCACGTGAGGAGCACGGCACCGGCCGCGATCACAGCTCATCCCAGGAATTTCACGGCGAGCCGGAGCACCACGAAGGGGATGCCGGCGGAGAAAGCCAACATGCTGAAGGCGGCGAACTCGACGAGCGCCAGCCGGAATCGAACGCTTCGGCCCCGCAGAATTTCGCGCCCAGCTACAACCCCACGCGCAACTATCCTCCCCGCATCGGCAACGATCGCCCGCAAGGAAATGACCGTGGTGGAGACCGCGGCGGTGACCGAGGCGGAGACCGCGGCCGGGGTGGCCGCAGGGGACGTTTTGGACGGCGCCGCGGCGGAAGCGGCGGTGGTGGCGGCGACCGGGATCGCGATCGGCGTCCGCACGGACAGGGCGGGAGCGGCCGCAATCTGCCCCCTTCGAAGTACGCGTCTCCGCAAGGGGACCGCGAAAATCGGGGAGGGTATGACAATCGGCGTCCTTCGAACGACCGCGTGCCCAGCGCGCCCGTCGAAAAGCGCGAGGACGACATAGTTCTGCCGGGGGAATCGCTGGCGAAGTATCGCGCGCGGCCCGTGCCTGCGCCGGTGGAACCGCTCGGTGATCACGAACCGGAAGAGCGACAGCCCGATTATGAGCAGACACCTGCGCGTCCCGCAGTTGGCCTGCAACCCGGAAGCGGAACGCCCCGACGTTTCTCTGGCAGCTTGCCGCATTGGGTTTTGGCCGATACGGAATCGGAAGCCGAGGCGGCCGTTTCTGAATCCGCACATGAAGAGCACGCACCGGAGGCCGTTGCGGAACTGCATCAGGCGGAAGAAATTTCAGCCGAACCGGCCCGCAACGCCGCGCCCGCACTCAGCGATGAAGAAGCTGTATCGCTTTCAGCCCGGTTGGTGGAAGCCAAGCACGAGGAGACCCAGGCGCGTGCCGAAGCCGACTCTCTTGTTGGTGGCACGGATTTTGACGAAGACGAAGCGGAGACGCTGCACGAAGCGCACGAGATTGCCGAGCGACAGGAACATGGCCACCACGAAGAAGAATCCGAAGTAGAGACCGAAGAAGAGCAGGATGAGCGAGAAGAACGCGAAGACCGCGAAGATGCGGAAGACGAAGCCCACGAAACACAGCTCGCCGCGGAATCCGGCCATGAGGAACATCAGGGCGAAGCAGGCGAGGAAGCTCAGATCGAGGAAAATCGCGCGGAGTTGACGGAAGCCGAGCGGGCGGACCTCGCTCACGACGAAGCGATCGAACATGTCGCGGCGGAAACCATGTCAGCCGCTGCGGCTGACGGCTCGACCGGGGCAGCGGTTGTGGAAGATGACACCGTGCTTTTGCCCGGCGAAACCCGCAGCCCGCGCAATCCGAACGCGCCGCGCGAAGATTTTGCCCGCATTGGCACCAATCCACGTTCCCGCTTCCAGCGCCCGCAGCGCGGCGGACGCGACCGCGGCGGTGATCGCGGAGGTTTCCGTGGACGCGGCGGACGCCCGGATGGGCGCTCCGATCGTCCCAATCGGGGCGGCGACCGTGACCGTGGCAGCGATCGTGGCCCGGACCGGGGAGGTGATCGCGGCCGAGGACGCTTCGAGCGTCGCGGCGGACATGGCCATGGCCCGCATCGCGGGCATCACGGAGGGCATGCTCCTTCGCGCCGGCCGCAACTCATTTCCGAAATGCTGAAAGCCGGTCAGGACATCGTCGTCCAGATCGCCAAGGAACCTCTTGGCAAGAAGGGCGCGCGCATCACGAGCCACGTGGCTCTGCCCGGGCGTTTCCTGGTTTACATGCCAACCATCGACCACATCGGGGTTTCGCGCAAGATTGCCAGCGCGGAAAATCGCTCGCGGCTACGCCGGCTTGTCGGCGAAGCGCGCGGCAGCTATCCCGGCGGCTTCATCGTCCGCACGGCTGCGGGCGGCGCGACCGACGACGAAATCCGCACGGACATCGAGTTCCTCGGACGGACGTGGAGTGAAATTAAGCAGAAGCACGACGACCGCAAGGCTCCGGCGCTGCTGCACCGCGACCTGAACCTTGTCGAGCGCATTCTTCGCGATTACGTCAGCGACGATTTCACCGGCATCTGGATCGACAACGAAGAGGAATACGGCAAGGTGGTTGAGTTCGTCAGCCGCTTCCAGCCAAAGCTCGTCAACAAGGTGAAGCTCTATACCAAGGAGCAGCCCATTTTCGAAGAGTTCGGGATTCAGCACGAACTCGACAAGGCTCTCCGCGCCAAGGTCTGGTTGAAGTCCGGCGGCTACATCGTCATCAACCACACCGAAGCGCTGGTGGCCATCGACGTCAACACCGGCAAGTTCGTCGGCAAAGGCTCGATTCGCCTGGAAGACACAATCGTCAAGACCAACCTCGAAGCCGTGAAGGAAATCGTGCGGCAGATTCGCCTGCGCGACCTTGGCGGCATCATCGTGGTGGACTTCATAGACATGGAAGAGCGCCGCAACCGCGAAAAAGTTTTGGGCGCGTTGCAGATGGCTCTGGAGCAGGACAAGGCGCCGTCGAAAGCGCTTTCGTTCAACGAATTCGGCCTGGTCTGCATCACCCGCAAGCGCACGAAGCAGGCCCTCGAGCGCGTGCTTTGCCAGCCCTGCCCGTATTGCACCGGCTCCGGCATGGTCAAGTCCATCCCAACGCTCTGCTACGAAATTCAGGCAGAGGCGCGGAAGATGGCCGTGGCCGACCACGAGGGCCCGAACCTGACCCTTCGCGTGCACCCGGAAATCGCCAAGGCGCTGAAGACGCGCGAGTCCATCCTGATCGACGAGCTCGAGCAGAACTCACACAAGCACATCATCATTCAGTCGGATGCGACATTGCATTGGGAGCAGTACGACATTTACTAGTTCTCAGTCGTCAGTATCCAGTTTTGAGTAAAACAGAACGCCCGGGCCGTTGCCCGGGCGTTCTTGTTTTTGAGGGGGTGGACGGGGCCTTAGTCTCGGTCGTATTCGGCCTTTGCGGATTTCGTTGAAACTGGAAAGACGTTATGTTGCGGCGCGGGCATCGGCGTTGCACCCATGCGGTCTTGCCAGAGGAATTTGTTAAGGACCGTGTTGTCGGCCGCGTCGGCGTGGCTGAAGTCGAGATTTTTTCCCTGCTTCCATTCCTTCGTGTTCATTTCGTAGAGCAGCCCATTGTCGCGATTGCGGTAATCGGCGTGAAAGGGCGGTTGCGTGCCCAGGCCGCTGAAGAGCGGAGCCATGACGGCGGCGCGCGAATCATTGGCGTTCATCGGAGGCGCGCCGAGCAATGCCTCGATGGTGCGAATCATGTTGATCGTCGTATAAAAATGATGATCGACAACAACGCCGCCGTTCGCACCGGCTGATTGCGCTACTGGCGCGTATTTGCTGACAACCAGGGCAATGCTGCGGTGCGAATCCACGTGGTCCGGGCCGTCCTGTGCGTCATCCTCGAGAATCAGAATGGCAGTGTCGTCCCAATAGGCGCTATTCGAGAGCGCTTCGACGACGCGGCCGACAGCCAGGTCGTTGTCCGCCACCGAGGCGGTTGGTTTCGGCTTGCCCTTCTTCCCGCCTGCCGTGTGGTCGTTCGGCAGCCGCAGCAGAATGAATTGCGGCATTGAGTCCTTACCAGCCTTGCGTGAGGCCGTGAAACCCGCAAATTCATTCAAGAACTCATCCACGCGCAATTGATCCGGGTAAGCGACCTCAAAATCGGGGTAGGACGGATCGAAGTGCCCGCGCAATTCCACCTGGGAGGCAATGTTCTTACCGAGCACCGGAACTTCCCACGGGTACGGGCTCGGCCCGCCGCGAGGGTCGCCCACGTTTTTCTCCAGAGGCTCGTCCTTCATGATCGTTGCCCTGGCGCAGGGCACGCCCTCAACTTCAGGCGGGCCACCGGCTGGCGAGTTCCCTTTCTGCTGGGTCTGGCACCAGCGAGAAACGATATATTCGCCATAATGACGGTACGAAATTCCGTGTTTCGCAAAATTTTTCCAGAGATAACCGCCAGTCGGTTCGCCCGCGTCGGGAAGGTCATCGTCCGCGGAAATGCCCCCGAGCAACTGGCCTTCGGAATCGTAGGTATGTTCCCGGCTGCGGTAGCCGATGGGCCACGTTTTTTCCACGTAGTCGGAGATTGAGGCTGAAGTCGACCACACATGGCCGTCGCCCGAAACGTCGCCGCTGTCGTAAAAATTGTCGAGCAAGCCGAACTGCCGCGCCAGCTTGTGCTGGTTTGGCGTAATCTCTTCGCCGTACATTGCCAGGGATGCGTCGCCGTCGCCCGCACCGAGGTCTCCGAAAAGCTGATCGTAGGTGCGGTTTTCCTTGATGATGTAGATCACGTGCTTGATCTTGTTTTGTCCGGACGCGAAAGGAACCTTGTCCACGTTCCCCTGCGCCGCGTTCATGGCCGCGGCCTGCGCGCTCCACTCCGCCATTTTCCCCGGAATATCCGCAACCTTGATGCGTGCCAGCGATCCATGAGTCATCGCGGGGTTATAGGGATACCTGGGATCGCCATTGGCTTTGGTGCCGATCGCCTTCGGATTCGGTCCGGATCCACGGCCTTTCGCGGTTCCGATCAGCAGATCGTTCGCTGTGGCAGCCACCACGGTCGGATAAAACTCCGTGGGGATGAATCCCGCCGGCCGCTCCTGCTTGCCCGCGCCGGGATGGCTCAAATCGAATACACCGACCGTGTCGGAAATCGCGTCTGCTGAAAAAAGTGTGTTTCCGTCGGCGGAAAGCGCCAGGCTTTCGGGATCGCTGCCGCCATAATTCTGTCTCGGCAATTTGGTGGAGAGCGCGTAGGCGACTTTTCCGGTCTTCGTATCCAGGGCGGCGATCTCGTCGCGATTCGTCAGCGCTACAAACAGGCGCGAATCGTCCTGATTCAGCAACAGCGCCGTCGGATGCGACCCGCCCGCAAGCGGCGCCGTGGGCTTCCCAAGTGAAATAAATTGCAGCACCGTCCCCTTCACCAGATCCAGTTCCGCCACCGCCGACGCGTTCCACAGCGAGACGAATCCTCGCCGACCGTCGCGCGTCATCACCGCCGTATACGGCAGTGCTCCCGGTATGCGCTTATACGTGGAGAGATCAAACCGATAGACGATTTTTCCGTCGGCGCTGTTCAGCAGGAGCGCCTCGTCCGAGCCGTTGCATGCCACCAGGATGCGCTCTTCGCCGTCGCTGATTGCCACGCTTAGTCCCGCCGGATAGGTCACATCTTTGAACTGCTCGCGCCGCACTTTTCCGCTTGGCAGCGTCGCACGCGGCGGCAGCGGCAAAAATCGTTCGGGAGTCACCAGTCCATACTCGAAACCATACACGGCGATCCCGTTCCCCGTGCTTCCCTTCGCTTTTCCCAGCGGGTCGGTCAGCGAGGCCATCGAGGCGTACAGATGCTTGCCGTCAACGCTGAAGGCCAGCCCCAGAAAGTAGGCCTGCTTCGCCCTGCTCCCTAGACGATCGTCTGGAAAATCGCGAAGCACGTTGGTCTGGAGATTCAAAACTGTCAGCGACTGTTTTTCGCCTGATGTGTATGCGCCAAAACCGCTGTGCAGGAGGACGGCAAACCGACCGTCCGGCGAGATCGCGGCCGCTGTCGGAAAATTGTTCGTCGGCTGCGGTTCACCCGGCATTTCGCCAAGCAGCTTTCCATTGGGCAATTTCGTTGGCGCCTGGACAAGCGATTGCGTTTGCGCGTGGAGCTCTCCAGGCACAACAATCACCAACATCATTCCCAAAAACCAATTTCCAAATTTGTTTATGTGCATTGACACATTATATTCGACCTTGTGTTTCAAAACTGTAAACACGCGCCCGACAAACGATTTGTCCGCGGCTTACCCAGGCGTACAACGCCGCCGGCGCAATTTTCATCAACTTCCCCAGTTCCCATTCGATTTCGGTTCGGGTAGAGTCTTTTCAAATCGAAAGATTGCAAGCATGTTCGAATCGAGGTGAAAGCACTCATGGTCGCTCCACCGGTTGCCTCGGCCAGTTCGACGGACAAAGAAGTTCTCGACGTTCAAGAGACTTCCTGCTGCGTTGTGGGCGGCGGACCCGCCGGAGCGGTGCTATCGTTGCTTCTCGCCAGGCACGGCATTCCCGTCACACTGCTGGAGATGCATAAGGACTTCGACCGCGAATTCCGAGGCGACACGATTCATCCTTCTACCCTCGAAATTCTCGACCAGCTTGGGCTGGCTGACAAACTGCACAAAATTCCCCACACGAAGATTTCCGGACCAACGATTAAGTTTGCAGATGGAGACTTTCAGCCCTTCAATCTGGGCCGTCTCAAAACTTGTTTCCCTTACATTCTGCTTGTGCCGCAAGTGCGCTTCCTCGAATTCATAACCTGCGAGGCGGCGAAATATCCTTCGTTTAAACTGGTGATGCACGCCAATGTGACCCAGTTATTGGAAGAAAACGCGGCCTTGCGCGGGGTTCGCTATCAAGCTCCGGACGGAGTTCATGATATTCGCAGCGCACTGACCGTTGGCGCCGACGGGCGCTTTTCAATTATGCGCCGCCTAGCAGGTTTCGAGCCTATCAAAACTTCCCCGCCCATGGACGTCTTGTGGTTCCGGCTGCCCAAATTGCCGGGCGAACCAGAAATTAGCGGCGGCGCGTTCGGCGGTATTGGCGGGGGACGCATCCTGATTCTTCTGGAGCGCAACGATTACTGGCAGGCCGGCCTCGTCTTTCCGAAAGGACACTACCAGGAGCTGCGCAATGCGGGCGTGGAGGCTATTCGGAAGAGCATCGCTGAGATCGAGCCGCGCTTTGGGCCCCACGCGGAGTCACTTACCGATTGGCATCAACTCCTGCTGCTCTCCGTCGAGTCCAGCCGCTGCCCGCTCTGGCACAAGCCGGGCCTGCTTCTGATTGGCGATGCCGCGCATGTGATGTCGCCCATCGGCGGAGTCGGCATCAACTATGCCATTCAAGATGCGGTGGTGGCGGCCAATGTTCTCACCGCGAAGCTGAAATCCGGCCACGTTTCGGAAGCCGATCTCGCCGAGGTGCAGCGCCAACGCGAGTGGCCGACTCGCATCATCCAGTGGGCGCAATCGTTGCTGCAGAGGCGCATCATCGCGGGGGCCCTGAACGCAACGCAGGCGGGGAACAGGCCCTGGCAACTGAAACTATTCGCTAGCATTCCAGTTGTGCGAGATATTCCGCCCCGCTTAATCGCTTTCGGCACCCGCCGCGTACGCATCAGCGAGGTCTGATCCACAGGGAAGGGACACTCCACCGCAGTTGACATGACGTTGTCCGCGGGCACAGCGGACATCCATCATTTCGAATCGAAATAATTTGATTTCTTAGGTTCCGGAGTACCGCTGCTCTTTCCAGGGGTCGCCATAGGCGTGGTAGCCGTTGCGTTCCCAGAAGCCCAGGCGGTCGTGGTCCAGAAGCGTGAAGCCGCGAACCCATTTCACGCTTTTCCAAGCGTAAAGATGCGGCACGATCAGGCGCAGCGGGCCTCCATGATCCGCCGTTAGCGGCTCGCCGTCGTGTTCGAAAGCGAAGAGCACGTCAGGCCGCAGTAAATCTTTCAGTGGAATATTGGACGTGTAGCCTTCTTCAGCGAGCACGAGCGCGTACTCAGCCCCCAGCTTGGCGTGCGCTCGATCAAACAAGTCCGCGAATCGCACGCCCTTCCAGAGATTGTCCAGGCGACTCCAGCGCGTCACGCAGTGAAAATCACTGGTGGATTCCACCTGCGGCAGCGCGCGAAACTCTTCCCACGTCAGGCGCAGTGGCGTCTCCACCAGACCGCTGATTTTGAAATCCCATTTCGCCGCGTCGAAGTGCGGCACGTTCCCGTAATGCAGCACGGGCCACTTGATCGTCAGAGATTGTCCGGGCGGCAGCCGCCCGTCGGCCTTCGCCTCCTTCTCTTTCGCCCGCCTTCCGCCGTCATCCCCGAATATTGGCATTCCGCCACCTCTGCTTGATTAGAGTCTGAAGCGATTAAGTGGTTTCAAGCGCGATTATCCCGCATTCCTTTACTCTAAATTGAGTGAATTTATGCTACTTTGGGCGTCTGCTTCCGCGCCGCTGCCGGCCTGATTAGCAAGGAGGTCTCCCGATGGCAACGCCTGCTCCCCTCAGCGATTTGAATCACCGATTTGAGATTCCAGGCATCGCCAGAATCGTGGATGGCCGCGGCGGACTTCCCTGCGTCCAGGTGACTTCGCCACGCGCGTCCGGTGAAATTTATCTGCAGGGAGCGCACGTCACCTCCTGGAAGCCGGCGGGCGCCGAAGAAGTGCTGTACGTTAGTTCGAAATCGAAATGGCAGGATGGCACAGCGATTCGCGGCGGGGTTCCCATCTGCTTCCCCTGGTTCGCCGACCGGACTGACGATCCGCGCTCGCCGGCGCACGGGCTGGTGCGCACGAAACCGTGGCAACTTGAAGGCATTACCCACGCGGACCACGACGTTACCGTGGCGCTTTCCACCTCCGCCGACGATGCAACCCGGAAAACGTGGTTCGGCGATTATCACCTGCTATTTTGCGCCACCTTCGGCGAGCAACTGCGCATCGAGATCATTGTCACAAACCACGGCGACTTCTCCTTCCGGTTCGAAGAAGCGCTCCATTCCTATTTTCGCGTCGCCAATGTAGCCGGCGCCAAATTGCGGGGGTTGAATGGCGCCGCATTCATCGATAAGACCGACTCGCGACGTGAAAAACACCAGCACGGGGACGTTGTTATTTCCGCGGAAACGGATCGAGTTTACCTTCAGACTTTCTCAACAGTGGAGATCGAAGATCCCGGGGCACGGCGCCGCGTGCTGGTGGCCAAGGAAGATTCGCGCGACACCGTTGTCTGGAATCCCTGGTCCGAAAAGGCGAAAAAAATGTCCGACATAGGGGCTGATGAATGGCGCCAATTTGTCTGTGTGGAAACCTGCAACGTCGGCGACCACGCCGTGACGCTCGCCCCGGCTCAGGCGCATACTATGACCGCACTGATTTCTGTCAGCACCACCTGAGGGCCTCGCCGTATTGCTTCTCTCCGCGTGCTATCATTTGAAGTTCGAAGCTCAAGGAAAGCGAATACTCAATGCCCGCGCGCATCCTGGACGGCCTGAAAATCCGCGATGAAATTTTCGCCGAATTGAAATCCGAGATTGCCGGGCTGCACGCGCAGGGAATTCGTCCCGGCCTCGCCGCCGTTCTGGTTGGTGAAAATCCCGCCTCGCAGCTTTACGTGAAAAGCAAGATCGCCGCCTGCGAGCAACTTGGCATGGCGAGTTGGCTGCACACGCCGCCCACGAGCGTTTCCACAGACTACATGTTGCAACTTGTGAGCGACCTCAACGCGGATGACAACGTGGACGGCATCCTCATCCAGTTGCCGCTTCCCTCACAGATTGATTCGAAACGCGTTCTCGAAGCGGTCGATCCCACGAAAGACGTGGACGGTTTTCATCCCGTCAGCATGGGAAGGCTCGTCAGTAATCGGCCGGGCCTCGTTGCGTGCACACCCGCGGGCTGCATGGAGCTTCTTCGTCGGAATCAAATTCCCGTCGAAGGCGCCAACGCCGTCGTGCTTGGCCGCAGCGACATTGTCGGTAAGCCGATGGCGCTGCTGCTGCTCCACGCCAACGCCACGGTCACGATTTGCCATTCGAAAACGCGCGAACTTCCTGGCGTCATCCGCCGCGCGGACATTCTCGTCGCCGCCATTGGCAAAGCGGGTTATGTTCAGCCCGATTGGATCAAGCCTGGCGCCGCCGTCATCGATGTAGGCACAAATAAGGTTACGGATGTCGCGGAAGCCGCGCAATTGCTCCGCAATTTCCCCGAACGCCTGGAGAAATTCCGCGCCAAGGGCAACGTCCTCATCGGCGACGTGCATCCAGATGCCGTTCAGGTCGCCGGCGCGATCTCGCCCGTCCCGGGCGGCGTCGGCCCCATGACCATCACGATGCTCATGAGCAACACGGTGAAAGCCGCGCGCCTGCGTCGCGCCTCCAATGCCACGGTAGCCGGGCATTAAATTTTTCTGATGGAATTTTTGGTGATATGGGGCCCCCCTTTCGAGGGGGCCGCGCTTTCCAAGGAGTTGCGGGATTCGATGCTAAAACTCGGCCTGACCGGCGGCATAGCCAGCGGCAAAAGCGTTGTCGCCGCAATTCTTCGCGAGCTCGGATTCCCTGTGCTGGACGCAGATTCCATTTCTCACAAGCTCATGGAGCCCGGACAGGCCGCTCACGACGAAATCCTTCTGTCATTTGGCGCGGATCTCGTTGACTCTTCCGGGCGCATCGATCGCCGCAAACTGGCCGCGATCGTTTTTGCCGAACCCGGAAAACTCGCGAGGCTTAATTCCATCCTTCATCCGCGCGTGGACCAGATTATTTTCAACCAACTGGACGAGTGGCAAAAAAGCCGCGTTCACACGGTTGTCTTCGTCGAAGCCGCGTTGCTCATCGAAGCCGGCATGGCCGTAAGACTTGACGGACTGGTTGTCGCCTGGTGCACTCCCGAGCAACAACTGGAACGCTTGCGCGCGCGCGGAATGAGCGAAACCGAAGCCCGGCGCCGGATGGCCGCCCAGCTTCCCATCCAGGAAAAAATTAAACGCGCTGACTATACAATCGACTGTTCCGGCACACTGGAACAAACCCGCGCGCAGGTCGAGTCTCTCACAGCGAATCTCCGCAATCGGCAAAACCCCTGACGCGCTGCGGCCCCTCAGTGCCCATTACCTCGTCACCGTGGTGAAAAAAGAATTCGTGCCCGAGCGCAAATCCTTGCCGTAGCCGAGCACAACCTCCACTCCGCCGAGCACGCGAATCTTTACCTGCGCCCCCGTGTCCCACAGCCATTTCGAGGAACCAAAAAATCCGGATGGGTCGTAAGTTCTTCCGGTGTCGAGAAACGGCCCCATCTTCAGAGTGAAAATGCCGTTGCGATAAACGATCTTGTCCGCCTCCGTATTCACCAGAACATAATTTCTGCCGAGCGGAGCATTTCCCTTCTGCCCGTCCTGCAGCCCGGGATGCCCTCGCAGCCACAACGGAGTGTCGCGGTCAAATCCCAGCGTGAATAATTCATCGAACGGGACGTCTCCGATCGTGCGGCCGCCCCGCAGGCTCAACTGTGTTTCGTAATCGTCTCCACGGGCTTTCGGCAGCCAGCGAGCCGCCAGCGATCCCTGCAGGCGTCCATATTTTCCCAACGGATTAGTGAAAAATGTTCCGAACTCCCCGTTGCCACTCGAGTTCAATGTGAAGCGCCGCTCCGGAAAGCGGATCAGCCACCTCTGCACTGTCGAGCGCAGTGCGATCGCGGAGCCGTTCGTAAAAAACGGAGCGGCGGCAGCTGGAATCCCGAGCAGATTTCGAAACTCGCGATAGCTGTACTCCACGCCCGCGGACCATTCCCACCGGCCGTTCTCGATAAATCGGATTTCGGCGCCCGCCTCGGCTCTTTCCAGGTTCAGCCGCGTCAACGAAGGGGTTCCAGGAATAAAGGTGTTGGTGATGTTCCAATTTTCATTCCGCCCGTCGAAATAAAGCCGGAAACGCACCGCCGGATTTTCAAAGACCGGAGCGGCAACTTCGGTGAACACGCGCCGCTTTTCATCGTCCCAGCGATACGTCCAAACCCAATTCACTCCCGCGCGGCCCAGGTTATAAAATTCCGGATCGATCGCCTGGTACGGCATATCGCGCAACAGCGAAACCAGGCCTTCCCATTTCGTACTTCCCCAGCCATTACGCTCAGCCGCGTGGAATCCCAGATCAAACGAACCGTCATCGTGCGCCCTAAGTTCGAAAAACATCCCCGGATACAAATCCAGGGCCTGCAATCGCGCTTCGGTTGTCAAATACTGTTCCCGCTGCCATTCGCCCCCGCGTGCAAACGCAAACGCGCGATCTGTCACCAGGGGCCGGAGTTTCAACGTGGGCTCAAAAGCCAGGCCTTCGAGTTTCGGTTTCCCCGCCCGATTCCAATATTTCAGCGCGGCTTCCAGGTTGCCTTCTTGAAAATAGATCGAGGCGAGGAAGTTGTTGGCGTAATCATCCTTGGGATTCATCGCCAAAGCTCTCCACAAATCCCGCTTGGCTTCCGAAAAGCGCTTCTCGCGATACGCGATGCCTGCCAATTCGATCGGAAAGCGCGGGTCGCCCGGCGCCTTCGCCCGGCCCGCCGCGAAAGCAGCCTTTGCTTCGTCCCACCGCTGCAGATGCGCCAGTGCCAGCCCCCAATAGAGCAGCAAATCAGGGCTGGCCGCTGGCGATTCCGCCGCCGCGCGCGCTACGTCTTCCCAATTCCCCGCTTCGTAGAGTTTTTTTATTTCGGAAAGGTTCTGCGCGGCTGGATCGGCGTTTTGCGCCATCGCGCGCATCGGGAGAAACAAAAGCAGCAGAAAGAAAATCAAACGAGGCTTCGCGGCACCGCCAGCAACGTCCAATGCTCGGTGGCTTTCCATTCCGACTCGAATCCCTCTCGCGAAACTCGCAGCATTTTTTCCTGCGCCGGGTCGTTCAGGTAAATGTAACCCCTCGCCGAATCGATTCCCACTACGACCACGTAATGCAGCGGTCCATGAGGCCCGCTTGCCTTGAGGCTGACGATCAGCGGCCGCCCTCGCTCCAGATGATGCCCCAGTTCGTTCCAATCGCCCACAAACGCAAACGTCCGGTAACCCGCGTCCTCAAAATATTTCTTCATCGCGCGAGCCGGAATGCCTTCTTCCGCCGGCGAATAAAGTGCCGCTTGAATTTTCTCCGCATCTGCGGCAGTCGAAGCGGATCGTTTCGCCTTTTTGTCCCAATAGTCCATCACCATCGCTATCGCGGCCGAGCCGCAACCGTTCTTCACCTGCGGGACGAAGGGCACGTCGATCCAAAGGCTGGGCGTTTCGGCGGCGGGTACAAGTCCCACGCTCACCGCCAAGAGCAACACCAGCCCGAGGATGCGACGGAGCTTCATCTCAACGCACGGCCACGATAATCAGGATCAACGCTGCCACCGCCACAAGTATGATCAGCAGGTCGCGATCGGAAAGGTTACCTGCCGCAAACTCCCGTTGGGCATTTTCAGCGCGCGCCGAAAGCCGCGCCAGGTCCTCGTCGTCGAGTTGCTGCACGGCCGCTTTCACTTCCTGGCCGTCCATGTGCGCCGATTTCAGGGCTTGCTGGGCTTCCTTCGAAGACAGGAACCCATCCAACTGCCGCACGTGCTGTTGCCGGGCAGCCGATGCACCCGCTGCATCCTTCTGAATCTCGGTCGGCGAGACCACATGATCCTGAGCAAACACAACCCCAGGTGACGTCAGGATGAGTCCCAATAACAACACCAAGACAGGTCCGACGGCGCTGAATAGCGACCTCTTCATCTCTCCTCCAATGAACAAATGTAGTGGGGCTGGAGTTTCCAGTTTATCAATCGCCGAAGCATTCTGTCACCCTCGCGAATTTCATGCTGATATTCGAACGGATGGCCTGCGCTATGAGTTCGTTGCCTAGTATGGCTCCATTCATCTCTACCACTACATTTTTCCAGCACTCGCACGCTACATAGGTCCCGCGCGCCGGACGCGCGGCGCCCAACGCCGCACTCATTTCCCTAGCAAGACAAACCAACCTGTGGCAATCTATCCACCATGGGAAATAAAGACAGAGGCAAGCGCGAAGTAAAGAAACCGAAGAAGACCACTCCGAAACTTCCCCCGGCACGCCGCGACGCCGGTCCGATCCCAACCCACGTCATCAAAAAAGTCGGGGAATAGCCAGCCACATTACTCAGGCGAAGCGTCTACATTCCTTGCATGTCCGCGTCATCGTTTGTTTGCTCGGCTGCACTGTGGCTTCTTTGCTTCCCTCTTCTCTCTTCCGCTACAATCTGGGGCTTGCCCTCCTGCCCTGGGGGTCCGAGGTGACCGGATGAGTGGTCTGTTCCCTATTTGTGTGCGTTCGCGTGGGCGGTTCCTGCGGAGCGGCTATGGCGCCTTGATCCTACTGGCGCTGGCATCGCTTCCCTTCGCGCTTCCCGCCGTCGCGCAGCAGCGCCGCGAACGCGAATCTAACTCGGTTTACGCCGCGCGCCGCGCCAAACTTGCCGCCACTACGGACGCGCCGATCATCCTCACCGGCCTCAACGGCCGCGAAGAAGATTCCCAGTCCTACATCTTTGCCCAGGAGGAGAATTTTTATTACCTTACGGGCCACAACGAGGAGGAAGCCGGGCTGATCCTGCTTCCGCCCGCCGGCAGTAGAACCAAAAAAGACGATTTCCAGGGGCCGCGCGAAATTCTTTTTCTCCCGGCGAAAAACCCCGGCAAGGAAAAATGGAATGGGGCACGCATGTCGCCGAGCGATCCCGGCATTCAGGCGCGCACCGGCTTCGCCGACGTACGCTCGTTTTCGGAAATGCGCGCCACGATCGAAAAACTTGCCAAGTTTTATCCGGCTTTCTACACCATTCTCCCTTACGAAAAAGAACTGGGCGGCTATCCCCACGAGAAAGAAACGGTGGACTGGCTGAAGCTGGCCGCGCCGCAGGCAAATTTGAAGGATATCCGCGCTAACATCACCGATCTGCGTTTGATCAAGTCGCCCACCGAACTGGTTTTCTTGAGGCAGGCCATCGATCTCTCGCTCGACGCGCACTTTGCGGCTTTCAAAATGATGCGGCCGGGCCTTTGGGAGTACCAAGTGGCGGCGAAAATGGTTGAGGTTCACGCGATGGGCGGCTCGGAAGCCGAGGCGTACGCTCCGATCGTCGGCGCCGGGCCCAATTCGACCGCGCTGCATTACGACAAGCTGGGCCGCAAGATCGAAGACGGCGACATCGTGGTGATGGACGTGGGCGCGCAATATTCCGGCTATGCCGCGGACATTACCCGCACGGTTCCCGCCAACGGAAAATTCACACCCCGCCAGCGCGAGATTTACGACATCGTCCTGGGAGCGCAGAACGCCGCGCTGGCAGCGTTGAAGCCGGGCGCGGACATGTGCCGGAAAGGAAAGCAAAGCCTGTACAAAATTGCCTACGATTACATCAACTCGCACGGGAAAGATGCGAACGGCAAGCCCCTGGGCCAGTATTTCATCCACGGCCTTGGCCACAACATCGGTTTGAACGTCCACGATCCGGGCGATTCCTGCAAGCCGCTGATGCCAGGGCAGGTGGTTACCATGGAGCCGGGAATTTACATCCCCGATGAAAATCTGGGGGTGCGCATCGAAGACGACGTTCTGATCACCGAGACGGGTTACGAACTGCTCAGCAGCAAGCTCCCCCGCACCGCCGAGGAAATCGAAAAAATCATGGCCGAAGCCGCCAAGCAGCGTTCCGCAGAGGCCAAGTAATGAAACATCACATCACCCTTAAACAGGTTGCCCATCCCCTCGATTCGGCGCAAACTTGCTTTTGTGAAACGAAATACGGAAGCAGAAGCTCTCGACAAAGCTGTCAAAGCGCTTGCCATGGCAACCGAAAAAAGCTGGTCCAGGCTTACTCCTCAGCAGCAATCCCAAAAACTTCAAGACTTGAAGAAGCTTATGGACACCTTTTCGGAAGCGGGCCGGGGAACGCTCGGTTCAAATCACTCTGTTTGACCCTTACTGCGGGCCGCCGTTATACTGGTATTTCGCGCTGGGAGCGCATTTCTTCCCGGCGTGCCTCGTGTTATTCCACGCGTCGCTCCTTCGGGCTGCCGTCTGGAATCTGCGAATTGAATTTAACTTTTACAGGGAGTCTGCTGCCGCTCTGCGCGGCTTCAGGAACTTATGAGCAGCGTTAAAGCCACACAACTTCGCCCCGGCATGGTGATCCAGCACGAGGGCCAGCTTTTCACCGTTTTCAGCACCGACCATCGCACCCCGGGCAACAAGCGCGGTTCCATGCAGACGCGCCTGAAGAACCTCCGGAACGGGGTGATGATCGATTACCGGTTCCGCGCGGAAGAGTTCGTGGACCGCGCCATCCTCGACGAAATCGAATTCGAGTACCTCTACAACGAGGGCGACGAATTCCACTTCATGAACACGGAATCCTACGAGCAAATGCAGATGACCCGCGACGAGCTCGGCGAGACCGTGAACTACCTGATCCCCAACACCGTCGTCAAAATCGAGTTTTTCGAGGAGAAGCCCATCGGCGTGGACCTGCCGGACACCATGGACATGAAGGTGGTGCAGACCGAGCCGACACTACAGAAAGCCACGGCCAGCGCGGTGATGAAGCCCGCCACACTCGAAACCGGGCTGGTGGTGAACGTGCCGCCGTTCGTCAACGAGGGCGACCGGATCCGCGTGGACACGTCCGAAGCTCGGTACGTGCAGCGCGTGGAATAATTTCCGCCTCCGCAGCCGAGCCGGCTTCGCGCCAGTTCGGATGAGGCAGTCGCAAGAAGAGCTCCCGCCGAGCCGGGAGCTCTTTTTGTTTTTGGGAGGCATAGAAAAGCGCCCGCCTCGGAAGGCGGCCGCTGCAAATGCAATTCAGGGGGTAGAGATTCCGGGGGCGACTTTGCCGAGGCGGGGTTCAGGCCTTGTTGGCCACGCCTCGCTCGCCGGCAGGGTGTTCGCCGAATACCCGGTCAAAGATATTGTCGACATAGCGCAGTTGGCGCTTGAGATCGAAGGCGTGTTCGATTTCTTTCGGGGTCAGATATTTCGTGACCCGTGCGTCTTTCTCCACACGTTCCCGGAAACTCGTATCCGTCTCCCAGGACGCCATGGCGCTTTCCTGTACTGCTTTGTAAGCATCGTCCCGCGGCATGCCTTTCTCGACGAGGTCCAGCAGCAAGGTTCCGGAAAACACGAGACCGTGCGTGGATTCCAGGTTGCGCATCATGCGTTCCGGGAACACGCGCAACTGGCTGACGAGTTGGGTCATCTTCGAGAGCATGTAATCCACCAAAATGGTGGAATCCGGCAGAATGACGCGCTCGACGCTGCTGTGCGAGATGTCGCGCTCGTGCCACAACGCAATGTTTTCGTATGCCGCCACCATGTTTCCCCGCACCAACCGGGCGAGGCCGCAGATCTGCTCGAATGTGACAGGATTCCGCTTGTGAGGCATGGCGGAGCTGCCGCGCTGCTCGTTTCCGAAATGCTCTTCGGCTTCACGCACTTCGGTGCGCTGGAGGTGCCGGATTTCCAGGGCGATCTTTTCCAGGGAAGCGGCGATGAGCGCGAGCACGCTGACATATTGCGCATGGCGATCACGCTGGATGACCTGAGTGGCTACGGGAGTCACGTGCAGGCCGAGCTTCCGGCAGATTTTCTCTTCGATTTCCGGGCCTAGATGCGATGCATTGCCGACGGCCCCGGAAATTTTCCCAAATTCCATGTTGCGTGCGGCTTCGCGGAAGCGGGCGATATTGCGCTGATTTTCGGCGAACCAGTTGGCGATTTTCAGGCCGAAGGTGATGGGCTCGGCGTGAATGCCGTGGGTGCGGCCGATCTGGGGAGTGTGGCGGAACTCGTGGGCGCGCACGTCGAGGACTTCGCCGAAAATGACCAGGTCACGCTCGATGATGTGAGAGGCGTCGCGAACGAGTAATGCCTGCGCAGTGTCCACAACGTCGTTGGAGGTCATGCCATAGTGGAGCCAGCGCGCGGCGTCGGGATCGCCGATCGATTCGCCGACGGCCATGGTGAAGGCGATGACGTCGTGCTTCACGCGGGTTTCAAGTTCGTTTATGCGGTCGGCGTCCACCTTGGCTCTGGAGTGGAGGATTGCGGCTGCGTCCTTGGGCACAAGGCCCGCTTCGGCAAGGGTGTCGGCGGCAGCCAATTCAACGTCCAGCCACTTCTGGTAACGATTGGCATCGCTCCAGACTTGGCCCATCTCTTTGCGGGTGTAGCGTGGAATCACGTGAGCATCTCCCGTGCAAATCCTTTGTAATGATACGGTATTTTGAGCCCGGCGGGCGAATCGGGGGCGAAATCGGCCGACCTAACCGGAAGAGGGCAAACCTGTCTAATCGTTGGAATGCGGGAAGGCGTCGAGATGGCTGAAGACGGGGCGGTCAGCGACGCGACGGCCGTCGAGCGGACGCTCGCGGGCGATCGGGATGCCTATCGTGTGCTTGTGGAAAGGCACAGCCGGACGGTGTATCGAATGGCATACCGGATGATGGGGAATGCCCACGACGCGGAAGATGTAGTCCAGGAGGCGTTTCTGCGGGCGTTTCAGAAGCTGAAGCAATTCGCGGGAAACGCGAATTTTGGGACCTGGGTCTATCGAATTGCCGCGAATTATGCGATCGACCGGCTGCGGCAACGCAACTCCGAAGAGTCGAAGCGGGAAGGATCGAGCAGGCCGAGTGAAGACTCTTTGGAGGTTGACCCGTTGAGCCGGGTGCAGGACATGTCTCCCTCGCCGGAGCGGCTTGCCGGAAGCGCGCAATTGGCGGAACGGATGAAGGCTGCGCTGAACGAGTTGAGCCCTGCGGAGAAAACGGCGATCGTGATGCGGCATTGGGATGGGTGCGGGATTGAGGAGATTGCGACGGTGCTGAATGCAAATTCCAATGCGACGAAGAATACGGTTTTTCGCGCGGTGCAAAAATTGCGGCGAGCTCTGGCGCCATTTCTTGAGGGGAAAGAGGTTCGCGTGATGGGAACGGAAGGATGAAACACAGAACGGAAGCAGAGTTGATCGCGTACCGGGACGTCGAGACGAACGGGCGCGCGGCTGTCGCCGCACATTTGAATGAATGCGCCGAATGCCGCGAGGAGTTGGCGCGGATCGAGGCCGTGTTTGCGGCGCTGGATGCCATGCCGATCCCAGACCCGGGAGAAGACTACAGAGAGAGGGTGTGGCAGAAGATTTCGCCGAGACTGGGGGAGAAGAAAGCGCGCTGGTGGGAATCGCTGTTCGTGCCGCAGAGGGTGCTTGCGCTCGGAGGCATCGTGGCGCTGATGATTCTGGCGTTCTTCGCAGGCCGGGTTACAAGGCACACGGCGCCCAGCCCAGAGCAAGTGGATGAGGCGAATGTACGAGAGCGGGTGCTAGTGGTGGCCGTTGGCGAGCATCTGGGACGCACGGAGATGGTGCTGATGGAACTGGAAAACGCGCCGGCCCAAAAGGGCGAGAAGACCATCAATATTGCAGAGACGCAACGCCGCGCGGAAGACCTGGTGGAGGAGAACCGGTTGTACCGGCAGACGGCGCTGAAAGAAGGTGATCAAGCGATGGCCAATACGCTCGATGAATTGGAGCGCGTGCTGCTGGATATCGCCAATAGCCCGGATGAATTGACACCGGCGGCGTTTGAGACGATCCGCAAACGCATTGAAGCTCAAGGGCTTTTGTTCAAGGTGCGAGTTGTGAAGCAGGGGCTGGACGAGCGGAAGGCCAATCCAGGCGCAAAGCCGGCAGAAAACAAAACGAGAATCACGGAGAGGAACAAGGTATGAGCTTGAGGAGAGCATTTGTCCGCGCAGGAATGATCTGCTTCACGGGAGCGATGCTGAACATGGCGATCTGTTCGAGCGCCGCTGCCGCGCCGCAAAACGGGGGAAAGGGGCAGGCGTCCGAGACCCTGGACGAAAATCAAGACGAGAAACAGCAGGCTGAACGCGAACGCCGGGAGCAGGCCCGGGAGGCAGAGCAGGAGCGAGCGGAACGGATGCAGGAGCTGTACGACGAGGGGCGCGAGGCGCTCGATCAGGATGAGTTTCGAGAAGCTGAGAAGTCGTTCTCGGAACTTGTGAAGCTGAACGGACCGCAGACGGATGCGGCGCTCTATTGGACAGCTTATGCGCAAAATCGGGAAGGAAAAAAGGAAGCGGCGATCGGGACGATTGCCGAGTTGAAGAAACGGTATCCACAGAGCCGCTGGAAAAAAGATGGCGAGGCGCTGGAGATCGAGGTGCGCTCAAACACGGGATCCAAAGCGAATCCGGAGGCGCAGAACGACGAAGATTTGAAATTGCTTGCGCTGCAAGGATTAATGAACAGCAGCCCGGAGAAGGGGATTCCGCTGGTGGAAGGGATTCTGAATGGAGGCGGATCGCCGCGCGTCAAATCGAAGGCTTTGTTTGTGCTGGCGCAGAATGGATCGCCGCAAGCCGAGGAGGTTCTGGGAAAAATTGCGCGAGGCCAGAGCAATCCCGACTTGCAAAGGAAGGCAATCTCGTACCTGGCCATGTTCGGCGGCAAGGGGGCAGGCAAAATACTGGCGGAGGTATACACCAGCAGCGGCGATACGGAAGTGAAGCGCGCGGTGATCCGGAGCTACATTATATCGGGAGACCGGGAGCAGCTTGCCACGCTGGCAAAGAACGAAGCGAATCCGGAGTTGAGAAAAGAGGCCATCCGGAATCTGGCGGTTACAGGGGGGCAGGCGGAGCTGCAAGCCATGTATCCAAGGGAAACGGATCGCGGCGTGAAATTGGAGATATTGAACGCCTATTTTATCGGCGGGGATGCGAAAGGGCTGATTGCAGTGGCGCGGACGGAAAAAGATCTGGAATTGAAGAAGAAGGCGGTGGAAAAACTGTCGCTGATGGGGTCGAAAGAGGCGAATGAGTATTTTATGGAATTGCTGCAGAAGTGAAACGGCGGGGTTGATTAACTTTAGAGGAACGCCCGCCTCGGAAGGCGGCCGATACATGAGTGAACGGGGCCACTTGAAAGTGGCCGCTACGGGCTGGGCGCCACCGGTTAGCGGAGGAAGTCTTCTAGCTGGATGCGGGAGCCGGTTTTGGAGTCGCGGTATTTGACGATTACCGCGCAGGAGAGAGAGAGTCCCCACTTTTTGCCGGCGGGATGCGAAACGGCGCGAGAGCCGGGAATGACGACGGCGTCTTCAGGGATGATCAACGGTTGGTCTTCGTTCGCCGAGTAGACGGCGTCTCGCACGAGATCGTAAACGGGGATGGAGCGATTGAGAATGGTGCCGGTGCCGAGGACGGCGCGGCGCTTGACGATAGTGCCTTCGTAAATTCCAGAATTCCCACCAATCAGAACATCATCTTCGATGATTACGGGTAGCGCACCTACAGGCTCGAGAACTCCACCGATTTGAGAGCCAGCGGAGATGTGGCAGTTGCGGCCAATCTGCGCGCAGGAGCCGACAAGAGCATGCGAATCGATCATGGTGTTTTCGCCGACGTATGCGCCGACGTTGACGAACATGGGCGGCATGCAGATGACGCCACGAGCGATGTGAACGCCGTCTCGAATGCTGGAGCCACCGGGAACGATGCGGACTCCGTCCGCTACGGAAAAAGAATGCAGTGGGTAGGTGGATTTGTCGAAGAAGGGGAGCTTCGCAGAATCAACGGACATATCCACGATGGAGCCTATGCGAAACCCGAGGAGAATTCCCTTTTTCACCCAGGCATTGACGCGCCACCCGGTGGGAGAAGACGGATCAGGTTCGGCGGCGCGAAGAGCACCACGATTTAAAGAGTCCTTGAAGGATGCGAAGAGCGCGTGATGCTCCGCCGAATAATCGGCCGGCGGAGCATCGAAAAGAGATTCAATTTGATCTTGCAACATGGACTCTCTCGAGGAGATTCAGGGACTCCAGAATTGCGCGGATCCGCGCAAGGCTTTCTGGTTTGGGAGGAACGAGGGGCAGCCGCCACACGGGTTGGAGCAGACCCATTTCGGCGAGCGCCGCTTTCACGGGGATGGGATTCGATTCCACAAAGTTGATGTCCATCAAAGAAAGATACTTGAAGTGGAGGCGACGGGCTTCGGCGAAATCCCCGGAGACGGCGGATTGCACCAGGCGAGTCATCTCCGCGGGAATTTCGTTGGAGGCGACGGAGATCAGGCCGCGGCCGCCGAGGGAGATGAGGGGAAGAGTCAAGGAGTCGTCACCCGAGAGAACGAGGAAGTCCCTGGGAACGAGATTTATGATGGCGCCCATCTGGGAAATGTTTCCGGAGGCTTCCTTGATGCCAACGATATTTTCGATTTGAGAAAGGCGGAGTACCGTAGCCGGTTCGATGTTGACGCCGGTGCGGCCCTGAACACTGTAAAGAATAATGGGCAAATTGACGGCGGAGGCGATGGCTTTGAAGTGCTGGAAGAGGCCTTCCTGCGTGGGCTTGTTGTAGTAGGGAGTGACGGAGAGGATGCCGTCCGCGCCGAGCTGCTGGAGTTCTTTGGCGAGAGAGATGACTTCGGCGGTGTTATACCCGCCGGCGCCGGCTAAGACGGGCACTTTGCCCTTGGCGATTTCGAGGGTGAGCTCGACGACGCGGAGATGCTCGGCGTGAGTGAGCGTGGGACTTTCGCCGGTGGTGCCGCACGGAACGAGGAAATTGATGCCCGCGTCGATCTGGCGCTTGACGAGAGAGCGGAGGGCGGCTTCGTCGAGCGAGCCGTCGGTTCTAAATGGTGTTACGAGCGCGGTGCCGGTTCCAGTGAACATGGGTTGCTCCTTTTCAAGAATCCCTAATAGACAAAAACCTCAAAGCTGACAAAAGCGCCCGCCTCGGAAGGCGGCCGCTACACGGAACTTTTTGCTGTCCCCAGTTCAGAGACAATTTCGCGAAATTCGTAGACGCCTTTTTTTTGTTGCAGCCAGCGGGCGGCCTGGAGGGCGCCATGGGCATAACCTTCTCGACTGCGGGCAGTGTGGCGCAAGGTGATGGTGTCGGCGGAAGAGTCGAAGCCGATTTCGTGGGTACCGGTGTGAGAACCGGCTCGGTTGGCGGCAAGACTAAGCGTGCCGGAATACCCGGCGGCCTGGATTTCTTCGGCGAGCTTTTTCAACGTGCCAGAGGGAGCATCTTTTTTTGCGGAGTGATGAATTTCCCATCCCCAGGCTTCGTATTCGGGATGCACGGCCAAGAGGGCCGCGGCCCGCGAGACAATCTGGAAAAAGAGATTCACGCCGATGGAAAAATTCGGGCCATAGAGGAGTGCGGAGCCGGCTTTCTCGACACAATTGCGAATTTGCGGGAGACGATCGTACCAGCCGGTGGTGCCGGAGACAGTGCGAACTCCGAGAGCGGCCAGACGGCAAAGATTTTCGACAGCGGCGGAGGGTGTCGAGAATTCGATGGCAGTTGCCGCCCCGGCAAGAGTTTCGCGGGAAAGGCCGGTGACATTGGCGCTTGTGAAGCGGGCAACGACATGGAAGCCGTGCTGCGGAGCGAGCTGCTCGACGAGGCGACCCATTTTACCGTGGCCGACAATGGCGAGAGGGATGCTCATGCGGGTGGCGCTCCCGTGGTGAGAAGTTGGCGAACCATGCGCGCGTAGATATCCACGGCGCTAGTCAGCTCGGATTTGGGGATGCGCTCTTCGGCCGTGTGGGCAACGTGGATGCTGCCGGGGCCGATGAGGAAGGGTTGGCCCCAGGAGCCGTCGAAGCTGGGAATATCGGTGGTGAAGGCAACGACCGTTGTCGGCAGATCGAGGAGCGGGGAAAGATGAACGGCGGGACAGAAGAGAACTTCGCGGGCTTCGATTTTGAAGGCGGCCGCAATGCGCGCAACGGCGGCGCGGGTGGAAGCGGGGTCACTGACGAGGCGGAACATGATTTCAGAGCGGGCTTCATCGGCGATGACGTTGGGAGCGCGGCCGCCCGAGATGGTGCCAACATTGAGCGTGGATGGGCCGAGCACGGGATCGGAGGGCAAGGGAAACGCACGAATTTCCTGCAGCGCATCGAGCAGCGAGTGAATTGCGGAATGGCCGAGCTGCGGATAGGCGGAGTGGGCAAGTTTGCCGCGGGCGATGAGTTCGTAGCGGAGAGCGCCTTTGGAGCCGAGAGCGAGTTGATTTTCTGTGGGTTCGCCGTTGATAAGGAAGCGCGAACCGCGCGGCGAAGCGGCAGCGGTGATGGCGCCGATGCTGCTGCGCTCTTCCCCGACAACGAAGAGGAGCGCGAAATTGCGGGTGCCTTCCACGAGAAGCGATTCGGCGGCAGAAATCATGGCGGCGATGATGCCCTTGGCGTCGCAGGAGCCGCGGCCGTGAATGTGGGTGGCATCTTCGCGAGACGAGAAGAATGGTGGAACGGTGTCCATGTGAGTGGAAAGGGTGACATGAGGATCACCGAAGGAGAGGAAAATGTTGTCGCGGCCGGGTTCGGCAGGTTGGCGATCGAGGCGGGCGCCGTATTTGGCGGCTAGCGACGATAGGTGGGCGAAGAGATAGTCCGCCACGGGTTTTTCGTGGCCTGTGGTGGAGTCAATATCCACCAACGCGCGTGTCAGCTCAAATAAATTCATAGTTAATCTAGCAAACTGGAGGGAGCATTCAGAAAGGAAGGAACCGCGAGCAAACCCCGTGGCGACCACCTCTCGATAGCGCTCCACCCGTAAAAACGGATGACAGTGAACCGGCCTTAGACCGAATTCCCCAGCCGCTGCAATTTCGGAAACCGCAGCGACTTCGGCGGACTTTTGAACCTGGCCCCTTTCTCCGGAGTGCCCCAACCGAACTGGGACAACGCACCCGGTTACTCATGGCCGCCGCACCTCTACCAAGAACATTTTTAGTGTAAATGAAAATGGGAAATTGTGTCACGCGAATTTTTTAGGAGAACGCAAAACGGAGTGTTAGGGGATCGGAGCAAAGGGCGAGACTCTGTCGCACGGCGCTTGATTCTCATGGGCCTCGTACCCAGCGCTCACCCTTCGGCCTCGCTCTGCCGCGACTCCGGCGTTTAGGATGAAGTCGGGGGCGTACTCGGATTCAGAGAAAGGCGCCCGCCGCAGACGGCGGCCGCTACATGTGCAGCTTACAGTTCGAGGGGTTTGAGGGGGATGTGCTGGGAGGCGATGAGGAGTTCGCCGGTGAAGGGGGATTCGGAAGGACGGCGGCGGAGGGCTTCTTCGGCGGAGAGGCGGACGAGATCGGGATTGTTGTTTTCCTGCGAGACGTGGGCGAGGACGAGATGGCGGACGCACGAATCGAAGCCCTCGGAATCGGCAAGAAATTCGCTGACGGCGTGATTCGAGAGATGGCCGGTGCGGGAAAGGACGCGTTGCTTGACGACCCAGGGATACGGGCCGACCTTGAGCATGTCGAGATCGTGATTGGATTCGAGGATGAGGCAATCGGTCTGGCGGAGATGGACGCGAACGTGATTCGGCAGGTAGCCAAGATCGGTGCAGATGGCGACTTTGGTGCCGTTGGTGCGGAAGGTGAATCCGACCGGATCGGCGGCGTCGTGAGGGATGGCGAACGCGTGTACCTCAATGTTGCCAATAGTGAAGCTTTGGCCAGCCTGGATGGATTCGACACCGCGGAGGCGTTTGCCGAAGGTGTCGGGCAGGATGCGCAGAAGGGCGTCCATGGTGGGCTGGGTGACGTAGAGGGGCGGTTTCCAGAGGCCGAGGACCTGCGGAAGGCCGTTGCAGTGATCGGTGTGTTCGTGAGTGATGAGGACGGCGTCGAGGCGATCGATGTTGCGCTCGACAGCGGCGAGGCGGGCGAGAGTTTCGCGTTTTCCGAGGCCGGCGTCAACGAGAATGCGGGTGGTTTCGGTTTCGAGCAGAGTTAAGTTGCCCGAACTGCCTGACGCGAGGATGGAGACGCGCAAACCGATGAGAGATTCTCCCGGAGAAACCTTGGAAATAATGGCAGAGCGGTGAGAACACGTCAACGAGTAAGGATTACGGGTGGTGGAAAATCAGAGCGGGATGGGCAAGCCGGTTTCCTACAGTGGGACACCGGATACAAAGATAAGCGGGGCCACCTGAAGGTGGCCGCTACGCTGGCTAGCAGGCTAGGCGGGCGCGATCGAGTTTGAAGCCATTGGTGGGACCAAGGACGGTGACGGCGATTTTGTCGGGCTGGAAGAACTGGTTGGCGAGCGATTGGAGCTGATCGCGAGTGACGGCCTCGATGGCGGCGAGGATTTCGTCGAGGGTGGAGAAGCGGCCGAAGTAGAGTTCCTGGCGGGCGAGATTGGACATGCGGGAACTGGTGGACTCAAGGGAGAGCATGAGCGAGCCCTTGAGGTGATTCTTGGCGCGGAGGAGCTCTTCTTCGGTGACCGGGGATTCTTTCATGGAGCGGAATTCGGCGATGGTCATGTCCACGACTTGGCCGACGGTTTCCTTGGCGGTACCAGCGTAGACGCTCAGGATTCCCGCGTCGGAATAAGGTGTGAGTTCGCTGAATACGGCGTAGGCGAGGCCCTGCTTTTCGCGAATGTTCTGGAAGAGGCGCGAGGACATGCCGCCGCCGAGAAGATTGTTGAGAACGGCAGCGGCAAAACGGCGTTCGTCGGCGAGTGCGATGGAAGGAACGCCGATGCAGACGTGAACCTGTTCGAGGTCGCGCTTGGTTTCGAGAACGATGGGCGCGGCGGTGGATGGAACGGGGTCGGCGGCGTTGTAGCGCGACGGCGGCAGCTTGCCGAACTCTTTCTCGACAAGGTCGAGAACTTCCTGGTGCGTGATGTGGCCGGCCGCAGTGACGAGAAGATGATCGGGTGCGAACCAATCCTGGAAACGCGTACGCAAGGGCTCACGTTCGAATTTGCGGACCGTGTCCGGCGTGCCTAGGATGGGACGGCCGAGAGAGTGCTCAGGCCAAAAACCGCGGGTGAAGATGTCATGGAGAAGATATTCGGGGTTGTCCATGTCCATCTTGATTTCTTCCAGGACGACCTGGCGCTCTTTCTTGACGTCTTCGGAATCGAATTTTGGACGAAGGACGAGGTCGGAGAGGACATCGAAGGCGATGGGGAGATGCGCGTCGAGGACCTTGGCGTTGAAACAGATCTGTTCTTTGGAGGTGAAGGCGTCGAGCATGCCGCCGACGGAATCCATCTCGCGGGCGATGTCTTCGGCAGAACGGCGTTCGGTGCCTTTGAAGACCATATGCTCAAGGAAATGGGCGGTGCCATTTTCGGCGGGGGTTTCGCGGCGGGAACCGTGGCGAACCCAGATGCCGACGGAGACGGAACGCACGTGCTGCATAGTCTCGGTGATAACGACGAGTCCGTTGGGTAGAGCGTGACGATGTATATCGCGCGCGTTGGAGACCATGGACCTATTGTGGCATAGGGGAGGGAGAGTGGCGAGTGACGAGTGATAGCCTGGGCGGAATTGACACAAGTTTGGCATTTTCAATTAGTTGGGATTTCCCTCCCAAGGCTAGTAAAAATCGGGGGATGGATCGTGGCAGGGATACGGTTGATGAGAGAATGGAATGCGTTAGGGGGAAGAGATTGGAACTGCTGGGTAAAAGCCAAGAAGAATTGAAGGCATTCTGCGACGGAATGGGCGAGCCAGTTTATCGCGCGGGCCAGATTTATCACTGGCTGTATGCGGAGAGGGAGTTTGCGGTTGAGCGGTGGAGCAATCTGCCTGCGGCGCTGCGAGAGAAGTTGAAGAGGGAGACGAGCATCACGTTGCCGGAGGTGCGACAGAGATATGTGTCGTCGGATGGTTCGGTGCGGTATTTGTTTGGGTTGCCGGCTCAGGAAGAGAAGTCGCTAAAGAAACCGGCGGCGGTGGAAGCGGTGTTCATGCCCAGCGAGGGGCGGCAGACGATTTGTATTTCGACGCAGGCGGGTTGCGCCGTAGATTGCCAGTTTTGTTTGACGGCGCAATTGGGATTGATCCGGAATTTGACGGCGGGGGAGATGGTGGCGCAGGTTTTGATGCCGCTGAAGGAGATGGAAGAGAGGGCGGGCAGCGGACAAATCGAGAATGGAGAAAAAGCGCCCGCTTCAGAAAGCGGCCGCTACATGGAAGAGCCCACCGGGCTGGCGGCGCGGACGAATGTGGTTTTGATGGGGCAGGGCGAACCGCTGCTGAATTTTGAGAAGGTGATGGGGGCGCTGCGGATACTGCTGGACGCGGAGGGCGTGGGACTTTCGCCGAAGCACGTAACGCTTTCGACGAGCGGGATAGTGCCGGGGATCGAGCGGCTGGGGAGAGAGGAAGTGCGTCCGAAGCTGGCGATTTCGCTGAACGCTTCGTGCGATGAGCAGCGGGACTTGCTGATGCCGATTAATAAGAAATATCCGCTGAAGGCTCTGATGGAGGCTTGCCGGAATTATCCGCTGCGGAATTGGGAGCATTTGACGTTCGAGTACGTGATGTTGGGAGGAGTGAACGACGCGCCAGAGGATGCGCGGCGCGTGGTGCGATTACTGGGGCCCCTGACGCGCGTGAAAGTGAATCTGATTCCATGGAATCCAGGAGAGCTACCGTACAAGGAATCGAGCGCGGAAGCGATTGAGGAGTTCCGGCGGATTTTGGTGGAGAAGGGCGTGCCTGCGTTTGTACGCTATTCGCGGGGGCGGGATGTGATGGCGGCGTGCGGGCAGTTAGCGCTGAAAGAAGTGCAGGGCACGCCGCTGCGAATCGTGGTGTGAGCGGGGGAAGGCTGGGCCACTTGAAAGTGGCCGCTACGGTCGTTGGCCGATTGCGGACATGAGGCGGCCTGAGAGGGGGCCTTCGCGGCGGTGGCTGAAGAGCAGGCCGGTGTGGCAGGCGGTGCAGAGGCCGCTCACGTAAATATTTTTGACGAGAATGCCTGCAGCCAAGAGTTGCGAGCGATTGGCTTTGCGAAGATCGAGATGGACGTTTTTCGGGGGAGGCTGGTGGCCGGGCGGCTTCATGTTGAGCCACTGCAGCGGGTTGGGTTCTTCGCCGGAGCGGGGCTCGTCGAAGTAGTCGGCGGCATCGGCGAATTGCGCGGTGAATTTGATCACGAAGTCGGCGGCGACTTCGTAGCAGCAGGGACCGATCGAGGGGCCGATGGCAGCAAGAAGATCGGCGGGCTTGCTGCCGAATTCGAACTGCATGCGGCCGACGGCTTTTTGAGTGATCCGGGCCAAAGTGCCCCGCCAGCCGGCGTGAATGGCGGCAATCGCGCGTTTTTTCGGATCGACGAAGAGGATCGGCACGCAATCGGCGGTCTGGATGGCGAGGAGCAAACCAGCCCTGTCTGTCGCCGAAGCGTCGCCTTTGCAGACGTCGGCTGGGGGTTCAGGGAAGATGCGAATCACGTCCGAGTGGATCTGCTTCAGCGGAATGAGCTCGAGAGCAGGGGCACCCAGGGCGGATTGAAAAAGCTGGCGATTTTCGAGCACGTTTTCGCGGGTGTCCCATTCCATGAATCCGAGATTGAGGACTTTTTCAGATTCGCGCGGACTGACGCCGCCGGGGCGAGTGCTAAAGCCGTGGACAAGCCAGGGGAGCTTGCGGAAGGGGGCTAGTTCGAGAATCTGAAGGCCGCCGGCCTTGCGAAGGCGCCACGGTTCGGTAATACGGGGCACAGATGGCGCCGGGGGCACAGGTTGGCCCGGGCGGCGGCGGCTCATGGAAGTTTTTCTGGTTGCCACAATCAGACCAGTATAATCGCAAGAGGATGAAGAGCAAGAAATCGGGGAGTGGCGGCAAGGCAAAACAGGCCGCACAGGTGAGCAGATGATCGTTGGCATGGGAATTGACGTGGCGGAAGTGCCCCGGATTCGCGCGGTGATCGAGGGGCAGGGCGAGAGATTTCTGCGCCGGGTGTACACAGTGGATGAGGTGGCGTACTGCGAGCAGTTCAAAAACAAATTTGAGCGGTACGCCGGGCGTTTCGCGGTGAAAGAGGCTGCTATGAAGGCATTAGGGACGGGTTGGAGCCGCGGCGTGAGATGGGTGGACGTGGAAGTGGTAAGGAAACGAGGCGGACGGCCGAGCCTGACGTTGAAGGGCGAAGCGGGGAAAATTGCGGAGGCGATGGGCGTGAAGCATATTGCGGTGAGCATTACGCACACGTCGGAGCAGGCGATTGCACAGGTGATTTTCGAGGGGTAAGAACAAGATTTGACATTGAGGGTGCTGAGGTTCCACAGGGTTCGCCGAAAAGACCGGAAGTGCTACTTCGCTAGGAGGAAGGGGCCGAGGGCGAGGGCGTCGATGCCGGCGCAATAGAAGCTGCGGACGGCGCCGCGGGGGTCGGTAACGAGGGGCTCGCCAAACAGATTGAACGAGGTGTTGACGAGAATGGGAGCCGGAGCGGATTCGCCGAATTTGTGGAGTAGCTTCCAAAAGAGTGGATTGGCTTGCTTGTCGACAGTGTGGACACGCACTTCCTTGCCGTGAAAAGCGAAGCGTTCGAGGCCAGCGACGGACCTGGTGAGCGAGGCAAGCGAGGACATCGTCAGACAATTGGGCGAAGCATCAAAATATTCCGCAGCGCGTTCAGCAGGCACGGACAAAGCAAACGGATGAAATCCTTCGCGATGCTTGATGAACAGATTCACGTTTTCAATTACGTACTCAGAAAAGGGTGAAGCGAGAAGGCTGCGATTACCGAGTGCCCGGTGACCGAATTCGGAGCGGCCCTGGCACCAGGCGACGATCTTATCGCGGTGCAGAAGAGCCGTGGTTTCGTCGATAGTCTGATCTTCGCCGGAAAGATAGCGATAGGAGATTTTGCAGTTATCGAGGACGGCTTTAATTTCGTGGGAATTTGAATGAACGCCGACAGCGAGGCTTGGGAGCGGGCCGCGTCCCGAGCGGCCGGTGATTTTCTTGCGCGAGAGATAGGCTGCGCCGAGCGCCGTGCCGGCGTTCCCCGCCACTGGCTGGACATACACGTGATCGAATGGGCCGCGCGTTTCAAGGGCGCGAACCAGTAATACATTTAGAAAGACTCCACCGGCTAGGCAGAGGGAACGCGCGCCAGTGGTTAACTGAAAATTCACCGCAAGCTGCAAGACAGCTTCTTCCAGAAAATCCTGGGCGCTACGGGCCAGATTTGCCCGAAGCGCGGGTGTAAGAACGAGACTGCGGGCGGAGAAGCCAAGTTCACGATAGAACTGCGGGGAAAAGACGCCGCGACGGTCAGGGCCTACGGCGAAGTAGCGGCGATTCAGCGCAGGCAGTCCGGTGGTGCGCCAGGAGAAAAGCTTGCGAAACGCGGGGAGAAATTCCGGTTCACCGTCCTTGCTGAGCCATTGGAGCTTGTGTTCGTCACGGCTCGGCCGGAGGCCCGCAAGTTCGGTGACACGCGAGTAAAACCAACCGAGGGAATCCGGAAAATTCAACGACTTCCGCAATTGGATATCGTCAGCTTCGCCCAAGGCAATAGCACAGGATTGAAAGGAAATTCCTTGATCGAGCGAGAGAATCAGGGCGCTCTCAAAGCCTGAAGTGTAATAGGCACTGGCCGCGTGGCAGAGATGATGATCGAACTGTGACGGGTGAGGGCCGCCACCAAGGAGATTGCGAAGTTGCTCGTGAGCGACGGTCGGAGGCCGGCGCTTGCGACCGGAGGAAGACTTCGAGGTTCGGGGCAACCGCTCGGCCACAGCGATCGCGCGGCAATCGGAAAGCTCGAGCTGATTCTCCTTCAGGCAACGGGCCAGGGCGAGGCGCGGAATTTCGAGAGTGTCTTCCAGGCGATTGAGCTTTTCTTCTTCAATGGCAAATTGGACCGACGTGTCGTTGAGCAGGGCGACCGCTGAGCCGCGACCCAGGGTGGAGATGCCGAGAATGTGCATGGAAGATCCTATGAGCAAGCTCCCGTGACTGGGAAAGTCGGAGACTCAGCAGGTGCCGCGGCGACGAGATGATTGTCTTCGAGGCGCGTGACCGCGGCTTCGACGAATTGATTTGGAGGAAGGGTCACAGGCAAGCGCACCTGGAGATAATTCTCGGAGAGGGCTGGAGTCGAGCGAGGATCGCCAGCGGGATCGCGGCGCAAAGTCAGCACTCGCAGGGTGCGGCCGATTTGGGCACTGCGAAAGAAGGAGGATTTGGAATCGGCGAGCGACCGTAGCTCGCGGGCGCGATTTTTGATGATGTGGCTGGGAAGTTGGCCGGGGAGCGAGGTGGCTTTGGTGCCAGGGCGCTGCGAGTAGGAGAAAACGTGAAGGTAGGTGAAGGGCCGCGCAGCGATGAATTCTATCGTGGCAGCGTGGTCAGCTTCGGATTCGCCGGGGAAACCGGTGATGACATCGGCGCCGATGGCTGCGTTGGGCAGGCGGTCGTGGATGAGTTCGACGCGGCGGGCGTAGTGCTCGGCGCGATACCAGCGATGCATGGCGGCGAGGATGCGGTCGGAAGCGGATTGCAGCGGCATGTGAAAATGCGGAGCTATGCGACTGTTTGATGCGAAGAAGTCGATGAGATCCTGGGTGACATCGAGCGGCTCGATAGAGCTGATGCGCAGGCGCTGGACAGGCGTTTCGTCGAGGATGCGGCGGAGCAACTCCAGAAACTCGACACGGGGCGCCAGATCGCGGCCATAGGTGCCGAGATTGATGCCGCTGAGAACGATTTCGCGGAAGCCGGAATCGGAGAGACGCTGGATTTCGGAGAGGACCGTTTGCGGAGGCAGGCTGCGCGATTTGCCGCGCACGAACGGGATTACGCAGAACGAGCAGCGGGAATTGCACCCGTCCTGGATTTTCAGGGTGGGGCGGGTGTGATTCCCTTCCCCGCCGAGGACGGGAGCGACGAGGACGTCGGTTAGTTCAAGGATGCTGCCGGTTAGGATCGGGGCCGGGTGGGACGGGAACTCGTGCTCCGTGGATCGAGGGGGCGGAGCAAGCTCCGCCCCTACAAGTTGAATATGGGAAACAGCCAATATGGAAGGAACGAGCTTGGGGATTTGAGATTTGTGAGAGTTGCCGACTACAAAGGAAACGCCGGGGAGGGCCGCGATTTCTTCGGGCGCGCGCTGGGCGTAGCAGCCGGTAACGAGGATGCGTGTGGCAGGATTCGCAGCGTGGATTTTGCGGATGGCGTCGCGGGCCTGGGCGTCAGCGGCGGCCGTGACTGTGCAGGTGTTGAGAACCACGACGTCAGCCACAGAGGCGGCGGGAGCGGGAGAGCACCCCTGTTCGCGGAGTTGGCGCTCAATGGCCGCGCCGTCAGCCTGGGTGGCACGGCAGCCGAATTGTTCGATAAAGAAGGTGCTCATTGGAGAAGTACGCCAGAGTTCTATTTAAGCATACGAGCGCATGCAGACACAGAGGCGTTGCCGGGGAATCGCTTTACGACAGGGTGAGGGGCCTATACAATTTTAGGCTTCCATGACACACACAAGAAGAAATCCATCCCAATTGGTTGATCCGAAAATTTCCGTGGTAATCCCAGTTTACAACGAAAAAAATACGATTTGCGAAATCCTGCGCCGCGTGGAAGAAGCGGACATGCGCAAGGAGATCGTTGTGGTGGACGACTGCTCGAAGGATGGAACGCGGGAGCTTTTGCAAGGACTGGCGGAAAGACAGGACCGGGGCGAGAGCCAGGCGCCCGCTAGCGATGGCGAAGATCCCATCGAGTTGCGGAACATCCGCTTCTTTTTTCAGGGGCAGAATCAGGGAAAAGGAGCTGCCCTGCGGCGGGGATTCGCGGTGGCTACGGGGGACGTTGTACTGGTGCAGGATGCGGATCTGGAATACGACCCGCGCGATTATCCGAAACTGCTGGAGCCAATCCTGGAAGGGCGGGCGGACGTCGTGTATGGCTCGCGATTTCTGGGCGGGCCGCAGCGGGTGCATTATTTCTGGCACTACGTGGCCAACAAAGTGTTGACGCTGCTGTCCGATATTTCCACCAACCTGAAGCTGACGGACATGGAGACCTGCTACAAAGTGTTCCGGCGCGAAGTGCTGAAGGATATTCAATTGAAATCGGACCGGTTCGGATTCGAGCCGGAAATTACCGCCAAAATCGCCAAGGGTAATTGGCGAATTTATGAAGTGCCGATCAGCTACGCCGGGAGAACGTATGAAGAGGGGAAGAAAATCACGTGGAAAGACGGCGTGCAGGCGTTGTGGTGCATCGTTCGGTTTAAATTTGGGGATTAGAGATGCGGTGACAATTCGGCGTCAGTCGACAGCTTACAGCCAAGAGCTTTTCATGAAGCTGCCGCAGGAGTTGCCACAAAGCCAAGCTGGGCCACCTGAAGGTGGCCTCTACGCTTGATTAGGCCTGGGAGAGGCGGCGCTGGAAGGTCAGGAGAATCAGGTCGGCGCGGCGGCGGACACCGAATTTGTTGAGCAAGTTCGAGACATGGAACTTGACGGTCCGCTCGGCAATATTAAGTTTGCTGGCGATTTCCTTGTTGGAAAGATTCTCGAGGAGCGAATCGAGAACTTCCTGCTCGCGGCGGCTCAGGTTCGTGACCGAATCGGTTTTCAGGCGTCGTCCCTGGCTGGTAAGAATGGAATCAACGAAGCCGGAGAGCACGGAACGCGGGACCCAAAAGCCGCCCTGGGAAACAAGAGGCAGCGCGCGAGAAAGCTGGTCACGCGCCTCCGCGTAGGTGAGGATTCCCTTCACACCGAGACGCAACAGCGAAAAGCAGTTGGCTTCGTTGATGGCGTCGCCAACGACGATGAGACGCGCATCGACGTGGCGCTCCAGAATATTGGTGAGCAGCGCGCCGGTAGCCTGGCGAGCGGCATGCGCATCCACGACGTAAACTTGAGCGATGGGAGGCTCGAAGTTGCGCAAGTCGGGAGCGAGCGTGGATTCGAGTTGTTTGGCGATGACCTTGAACTGTGAAGCCTTGCCCAAGAGGCGCTCAAACTCCGTGAGCACCAGAGGGTGAGGCGAGAGCAGACAGACGGTTAGTTTGGAAGCCATATGTTTCGTAGCCACTGTCCTTGAGGGTAGAGAAACCGGGGCAAAGGGGCAAGGGCCTTTCAGGCAGATGTTCACGAACTGTTACTGACAGATAAGGCGTGTTTTCAGAGGGTTGTGGAAGAGCCTCGGAAGGGCCAATGCGGGGTGTTGTAGCAACATAAATTTGTCACCCTAACGGCAACATGAATCTGTCACCCCCCTGGTAGTGCGGAGTGTTGCAGTCGCGTATCGCCGTAGTAGAGAGCGACGCGGCCATCGAGGGCCTGGTAGATCTGTACTTTGG
>DATHMM010000200.1:0-4953 GCA_035487095.1 Candidatus Sulfotelmatobacter sp. | reverse complement strand
CGCTACAACACGGAGTGGGTGAGGGAAAAGCGGGTCGGCATCGTGCTGCGGAATTTCCGGGAGATCGTTGGTGGGGTACAACAGCTCCTTGAACCAGCCACGCTGGAGGAATTTCGCGCGAATGTTGCGGCGCACCGGAATCAGGCAATTTTTGAAGTGCCGGAAATCTTTGCGAAGTTGCTGGGCGAAACGCCCCGGGGGAATTAGAAGGCGTCTGGCTCTGTTGACATCATGGCCCAAATCGAATTGGCGGTGATGCAACAGCGGGCGGGGCGAGTCCCGCCCCTACAAATTCTTTCGTTTTGTGAAAGTTTGAAGCCTTTCTGGCGAATGGAAAATACCAGACTTTCCTTTTTGCAAAGGAAGTCAACTTAGGCAGATAAGTTCTAGTTGCTGGCGCGCTCGGCACGGGGCTTGTGGGGGTAGTGAGGACCGGCTCCGGGATTATCGGGGGGCGGTTGGACGCGCGGCTTGGAGCAAGAAACGGCCCAGGAGCGCGAGGCATACTTGGGCAGTTCACACATCCTGGTGCAACCGGCGGAAGTTTTGGATTGCGCGCAACCGCAATAGCAGCCTTCCACTTTTGTTTTGGTGAGTTGGCCGCGGGTGTCAGCGGAAGTGGAAAGAGCGAGAGCGCCGGCGAAGAGGGCCAGATCGAGAAAGGCCCAGATGGCGAGACGGCGCAAGCGGCGAAGCACAGGTGAAGTCATAGAGGAGAGTGTCTGCCGGAATCGAAAAAAAACCGATAGCGCGGGGTAACTAAGAGTTTTGTTACTGGGGTCATGGTACGAGGATTGGAGGAATGAGGGTGAGCCGGAAAAGTAGGAAGCCAATGCGGAGTTCCGATTTGACTCTTGAGGTCAATTTTGGTTCAAGGTGCCATTCCGAGCGGGACAGCTAAGGGTAAATTATTGAGCTATTTATGAGAATGCTATAGGGGAACCGGCTTGGCGCAACTCGTGCAATAGAGGGACACGTGGGCGCGTTTCAGAAACGAGGCGCACATTATGGCAAGTGAGGGGGAAGGGGCTTACTTGCTGTTTTGGGCGAATCGTTACCACCTGCCTCTGAGAGGGAAGCTAGGATGGATGACCCCACGCGCCGGTGTGAAAACGACACTGGCATCTGAGATGCGCCTTCCGGGGCTCCCCGATCCCAAGCGGGGGCCCCACTTTTATTTCTAGACGATTCCCTAGCAGCCTTCTATCTCCACTCCAACTTTCGATTCAGATTTACTGCGCGCAGAGTCTTTTTCTTTAGTGGACCCCTGCCCTCGTTAGAAGCCATCTGGCTCTGCCGGATTCCTCGACCAAATTGAGTTTGGGCGGTTCTGCAACAGCGGGCGGGGCAAGCCCCGCCCCTACGAGTTCACTCGTTTGTGAAGGTTTGAAGCGTTGTTGGCGAACAGAAAATCCCAGGCTTTCCTTTTTACCAATGTTAACGAAGCCAAGCCATCTCATAAATGCCGGGCGCGTCCTTGCAAAGTTTTCTTTAGGGGCTAAAGCCCACATCCTCTTTCGCGCTTACGTCGGGGCCCTTCGGCTGCGCTCAGGATAAACTGAAGCCCCGACCTCCCAAAAAAACTTTTACGAGCTGACTTCCGGAGCAGCGCCCCGCTATCTGGGTAACGCTGCCTTTTCCAAGGGGAGAGGGTCTGGCGCGGTATCGATCGCGAGTCGCTGGATAATCGGGATACCGGCTTTGGCGAGGACGTGCGCAACCTGTGTGTCGCGGAGGCGCGAGGCGTCGTACTCCAACGTAAGGCGATTCTGCTTTTCGTCGACGCGGAAGCGGCGGAGGCCGTAAGTGTTGGCGAATTCGCCGAGGCGCTGGAGTTGTTCGGAGGTCGGCGGCGAGTGAAGTTCGTAGGTGATTTCGAGAAGTGTCATGCGGGGATTATACCAGCGGCGGAGGGGAATGGGGCAGGGGTAAGGCAGCCGACAGCCGACAGCCGACAGCCTACTGCAAAGCAGATCCCTCACCCGCAAAAAGCGCCCTTCGCTAAATGCGCTCAGGGCAAGCGGGTTCGGGATGACAGGGTTGGGATGAAGGCGCGGGTTCGGGATGACATTCAGTGAGTGCGGCGAATGCGAGAGCCGGGCCGCTTGACAATGGATAGGGTATGGGGGTATAAATACCCTTGGGGGGTATATGGGCATGAAGAGTACGGGACGCAAGGCGGCGGGGGTGGACGCGGAATTGAAGGCGGCGAACCTGAACCGGCTGAAGCGGATCGAAGGGCAGGTGCGCGGGTTGCAGAAGATGGTGGAAGAGGACCGCTACTGCGCAGACATCCTGGTGCAGGTGGCATCGGTGCAGGAGGCGCTGCGCGGGGTGGGGCGGAACCTGATGAAGAATCATCTGCAACATTGCGCGATGAAGGCGATCAGCAGCGGCAAGCCGAAGGAAACCGCGGCGATGTACGACGAGCTGCTGGAGATGGTTTACAAGCATTTGCGGTGAAGGGATTTGGGCTCCGATGGGGCATGGAAAAGCGCCTGTCCCTTAGATTCGTTCGGGACGGGCAAAAGGCGCCCGCCTCGGAAGGCGGCCGCTACAGGAGGAGTGATGGAACGCGATCCGGTTTGCGGGATGAATGTTGAGATTGGAAAGGCCAAAGCGAAGGTGGAGCACGAGGGGAAGAGCTACTACTTTTGCGGCGCGGGGTGCGCGAAGAAGTTCGAGCAGGGGCCGGAGCGATTTCTTTCGGCGGCGGCGCCAGCGGCAGGTTTGCACGGGGCGCAAATCGCGATGGCTGCCAAACCTGCTGTGGCTTCTTTGCCGATTCTTGCCTCAGCGCCGGCGGTGAAGGACCCCGTTTGTGGAATGACGGTGGACCCGCAGAAGGGGGCGGGGAAGGTTGAGCACGGCGGGAAAACCTATTTTTTCTGTTCGGCACATTGCAAAGCGCGATTCGAAAAGGAACCTGAGAAATTTCTGGCGGCGCCGGGAACCGCCGGGATGGAGCATGCCCATACACATGCGCATGCGACAACGCCTGCGGTTGGGGCGCAAGAGATTCGATACACCTGCCCGATGCATCCGGAGATTGTGCAGATCGGTCCGGGAAGTTGCCCGATTTGCGGCATGGCCCTGGAGCCCATGGATATGGTGGCCGAAGAGCAGGCCGATCCCGAATACGATTCCATGCGCAAGCGGCTTTGGGTTGGCGCGGTGCTCTCGATCCCGCTGCTGGCGCTTTCGATGGCCGGCGACGCGCTGGGACTCCATCTTGCTCCCGGCCTGACGAACTGGGTCGAGTTGCTGCTGGCATCGCCCGTGGTGCTGTGGGGCGGGTGGCCGTTTTTTGAGCGGTTCTGGGCTTCGCTGGTAAACCGCAGCCCCAACATGTTCACGCTGATCGGGCTTGGCACTGGTGCGGCATATCTCTACAGCCTGGCGGCAACGCTTTTCCCGCAGCTTTTTCCTGCTTCGGTTCGCGGAATGCACGGCGAGGTTTCCGTTTATTTCGAAGCCGCGGCGGTGATTACGACGCTGGTGCTGGTGGGGCAGGTGCTGGAATTGCGCGCGCGGCATCGGACAAGCGGGGCGATACGGGAACTCTTGCACCTGGCGCCGCAGACGGCGCATGTGGTTGCAAGCGGGGGCGACCGCGACATTCCACTGGATCAGGTGAAACGCGGCGATTTGCTGCGGGTGCGCCCGGGCGAACGAGTGCCGGTGGACGGGACGGTGCGTGAAGGCGCGAGCTCGGTGGACGAATCCATGGTGACGGGCGAGCCGTTGCCGGTGGAAAAGCAGGCGGGAGACAACGTCACCGGCGGGACGCTTAATGCCAGCGGAAGTTTCGTGATGTTGGCCGAGCGTATCGGCAGCGAGACGTTGCTTGCGCGCATCGTGAAGCTGGTGAGTGAAGCGCAACGCAGCCGCGCGCCGATGCAGCGGCTGGCGGATAAAGTGGCAGGTTATTTTGTGCCGGGAGTGGTTGCCGCGGCGATTCTAGCGTTCGCAGGCTGGGCGTTCTTGGGGCCGGAGCCGCGATTTGCGCACGCGCTGGTGGCGGCGGTTTCGGTGCTGATCATCGCTTGCCCTTGCGCGCTTGGCTTGGCCACGCCCATGTCCATCATGGTGGCGGTGGGACGCGGAGCGACGGCGGGAGTCCTGGTGCGTAACGCCGAGGCGCTGGAAACCCTGGCGCGGGTGGATACGCTGGTGCTGGACAAGACCGGGACGCTGACGGAAGGGAAGCCGCGGGTTGCGAGCATTGTCGTGGCTGAGGGCAGCGGTCTTTCAAAGGATGGATTGCTTTGGTTGGCGGCCAGCATGGAACGCGCGAGTGAACACCCACTTGCGCGAGCAATTGTCGAGGCCGCTACGGAAAAAGGCGCCCAGTTAGCGGACGCAAGGGAATTCCGCGCATACCCGGGTGGCGGGGTCGAAGGCAATGTGACCGATGATCGGGTCACGGTGGGCAGTCTGAATTTCCTGCAAGAACGCGGTATTTCTGGTTTGCATGGGCCAGCCGGACAACACCTTCAATTGGACTTTGGGGTGACAACCCCTTCCTCCGTGAGCATGGTCTTTGTGGCAGTTGAGGGGAAAATCGCCGGGGCACTCGCTATCACCGATAAATTAAAAGAGACCACACCGGAGGCGATTAAGGCGCTGCAGTCGGAGGGAGTGCGGCTGGTGATGTTGACGGGCGACCGGCGGGAGTCGGCCGAGGGGATCGCGAAGCAACTCGGCATCACCGAAATTGAGGCCGAGGTGCGACCGGAACAGAAGGCGGCAGTGATTCAGCGCTTGAGGAAAGAGGGCCGCATCGTGGCCATGGCTGGGGACGGCATCAATGATGCGCCGGCGTTGGCGGCCGCGCATGTGGGCATCGCCATGGGCACGGGCACGGACGTTGCCATGGAGAGTGCGGGAATCACGCTGGTGAAGGGCGATTTGCGAGGCATCGTGAGGGCGCGGCGGCTATCGCGCGCGACG
>DATHMM010000199.1:0-8328 GCA_035487095.1 Candidatus Sulfotelmatobacter sp. | reverse complement strand
GTGGATTGCGATGCATCCATTGTCACGCGTGTCCGCTTGACAGCTACCCAGCTTAGACAGGCGGAGCCGGACCCCACCCAGCCGGCTTGGATCATGATTGCGAATTTGCCCGGCACCCCTGTAGTTTCGCCGCCTTGCGTCCTGTTTCCTGGCTCGATTTCGTCCATTGCTTGTCCCCTGCACATTGTCAATGCCGGCCCTGCGTTGGTTGCCTCGGTGCCGGACAGCATCTCCCAGGTGGCCGGAACCTCTTCTGTTCCCGTCGGCGTGGACGGCGGATATTACGGTGTCTCCGGTTCACTCGCCGTTTTGACTTTTGCGGGCCAGACGGTAAACCTGGTTAACTCGAGTACACCATCCGGGCCCAGGCAACTCAATGGCACCACCGGAAGCTTCCAATTGCCGCCTCCCGGATTGTATGAAGTGACCGTAAACGCGAACCCGACTGTGGGGGCGCCGCCGCTGTTTAAGACGGTTTCCACGAATGCCGCCGTGCAGCCGAACTTCGCAACATTTAGCCCAAACCCCACGAACTCAAGCTCGGCCAGTTGCGTCGACCCCACCACAGGGACCGCTCCTTTGGGCGGCGCCTTTCCCATTTGCGTACCATTGCCCGGAGGGGGGAACCCTGCTCCGAGCGCAATTGCGTTGAACTCGATCAAGGGCTATGCAGTGATCGTCGAACAGGGCACCAGTTCGTTGCAGTTGGTGAACCTCACTCCCACCGGGCCGGTTTTGTCCGTTGCACCCGCGAAGATTGTCCCCGCCGGCAATACCCCGCCGGCTCCGACGGACATCGCGATTGACACACAGCTGAGCGCAAATGGAGGCGATGTCGCCGCCATCGTGAGCAGTGCGGACAGCACGCTCTATCTGTATTCCGTCAATCCTCAAGGCACAACGCCCGCAACCGTGTTCACGCCCCTGCCGAAGAACATACCCCTGGATCTGCAAACTCTCCTCAACGAACCAACCGCGACCGGTCTGGCCACTCCTGTTTCGATTGGCGTCGATCCGGGAACACACTTGGGCGTGGTGGCCTATTCGCTTCCCAACTTGAGTACCAACATTGCTTTCATCGTGGATATCAACCCGAATCTCGACGGTTCCGATACCCGCGCGTGTTTCCTGCCTGGAAAAGTTCCACCCTGCGTGATTGGCCCCGTCTCCGTCGTTACGGGACCTTCACCGAAGGTTGTAATGCAGCCGAACGTGCCGCTGGCCTACGTCACTCCGGGAGGCGGAATCGGCAATACTTCAGTGGTCGATCTGTTGCAGCAGGCCACGTCCGTGCAGATCGCTCCCTTCATCTCCGGAGGAACCAGCGGCGCCGTGCGGACCGCCGGAATTACCACGATCGTCACCACCACCCAGAATGGAATCAACCCCGTGCTGGGAGGGACGGTAATCATCTCAGGAGTGATGGGCACAAAGCCGAACTCGAATTTCAACGGAACGTTCCAGGTGCTCCCGGGAAGTGTCACCCCATTTACTTTCTCCTACGCGCAGCCGGATCAGGTCGCCATCGACGACGTGGAAAGCAATCCTTCCAATGCGCTGGGCACGGTTCAATATGGGGTCGCATTTTTCTCGCTTGGCACCACTACCACCACTTCCGGCGCAGCGATCAACCCCATCACGCAGACGTTTGCCTACGCCGACTACAATCAAGCTTCGGGACAGATCGGATTTATCAGTACCCTGGACCAGTCCGTCACCTCTCTAACGCTCACGGCGGGGAGTTGCGCCAATAATTGCAACCCGACTCCAATCGGCGTTTCCGAAATCGGCTTCCGCTCCGTGGCTTTCGATCCGTTCACGAATATCCTTGTGGCGTATGCGCCGACGGCGAATATTGATCCAAACCAGAACGGCAACAAGATTTCGCTGATCAATCCGGGCGGCCTCGCGGCGGGCGGGGCGTCTATTCCCCCGCAGCGCATTATCGCTGCCACTCCCACGGGGCAGATCGGAGCAGGGGCCTACACTCCAACCGGATCGAGTACGCCCGTCTCCGTGTTTGGACCGATGGCGTATGACCCGAAGACCAAATACATTCTCGTGGCGAACGCAGGAAGCAACTCGCTGTCGTATATGAGCATGGACCCGTCGGGATCCTTCCAAACCGCGCACATCCAGGATTTGCAATTGCCCAATCCCAGCTGCACAAATCCAGCCGATACCACAACCTGTTTCGGTGTACCCGTGGCGCAACCGCCTTTGAGCACCAGCGCCCCTGCGCAGGCGCCGACCACCTGCATCCCAGGGAGCCCGACGCAACCCTGCATGCCGCAGGGTGTGCAAGTGGGCAGGACCGCGATGGTGCGGATCTTGGGGCAGGGATTCAGCTCGATCGTCAATCCGTCGGTGAGGCTCGACGGGCAAACTTCGATCACTCCACCTGGGCAGACCGTAGCCGTCCCGATAACCACCACTTTTGTTAACGATGGCGAAGTGGATGCCACCATTCCGGCGGCAGCCCTCTTTGCGCCGCACGATTTTTCCGTGGATATCCAGTCCCAGGCGGGCGGAATCCCCACGAATGCCATCGACCTCCATGTCGTGAAACTCCTCGACATGTCCCCCGCTTGCGCGACATCCAAGACCTTTCCGCAGGGCCCGGAGGGAGTCGCGATCGACCAGAGCCGCCGCATCGCGCTGGTGACCAACTACGCTTGCAACAGTGTTTCTGTGATCGCCATCGATCCGAACGGCTTTCAGCTCACAAATGGCAACATTGCTCCCTATGGCACCATCATTGGCAATGTTGTCGTGGGGAATAACCCTATCGGCGTCGGGATCCTTTCGCGGCTTGCCATTGCGGTGGTCGCAAACAGCGGCGACACGCCGACCGGCACCGCCTCAGTTATCGACATCAGCAATCCGCAAAACCCCCAAGTAATTCCGATTACCACGACTACGACTTCGGGATCCACTACCACCACCACGACCACCAATTCGGTCGCCGTGGGTCTTTCGCCACTAGGCGTGACCGTCGATCAGGATCACGGACTGGCGCTGGTGGCCAACAATGGTTCGAACACCATGACCTCTATTGACCTCACCGTGTTGTTGCCATCCGATGCAAGCGGCTCGGGCCACGTGTCCACCTCGCCGACCGCTACGACTGTTGCCTTGAGCGGCCCGCCGACGGCAATCGCGGTTGATCCAAACCGCGCCGTGGCCGTCGTGACGAACCTGCAGAACTCGGGAACAACCAGCGTGACCGGCGGATTGGACGTGGTTACGTTGTCCTCCACGCCGCCCCTCAAGAGTTCCACGGCTTCGGTTGCCTCGCTTGCCGCGAGTCTCACCGGCATCGTTTACGATCCGGGAGATCCGAACAACACCACTTCCACGACTACCGGCCTGTTCTACGCCACGTCGACCCAGGCCAACTCGATCTACGCATTCAATCCGGACACCGGTTCCGCCCAGACGATTCGTGTGGGCATCAATCCCTTCTCGCTGGGTTACAACTACCAGACCGGCACACTGCTCACGATCAATTCCACGTCGAACAGCAGTTCCGTGGTGGACGTGCAGAATTTCAAAACTCGGCAGACTCTGGGGATCAGCAGCTTGTCGCAATTCGCGATCGACGTCGACAACCTGACGAATATCGCCGTGATCGTGGACCAGAACAACAATCGCGTGGTGTTCCTGGCCATGCCGCACTGATTCCTCCGGCCTGGCACGGTGGGCGTTTGCAGGGCCCCTGCGGGTCAGCTATACTCTTCGCTTTGCGCGGGGGCAGTTCACGCGAGTGGAAACCATAAGTACGTGCTGCGAGACTCCCCGTTGGGGCGCGCGATAACGGAGTTGGTCATTTTCCGCAGGTGCTTTAGAAAATTTGACCGGTCACCGGTTAAGTAGCCAAAGGCATGCCAGTCCAAGTGGCGTCAGTCGCCAGGGACTTGGCAGAGCCAAGATGAATAAGGAGAAAACAGTGAATTCAGGAAACATGGTTCGTGTGGCTGCGGCAGCCGCGTTGTGCTTGCTGGGCACCGCAACCCTTCGCGCGCAGGCCGCCTCGGCGCCGGGCGCGGCGAGCGGCGGCAAGATTGCCGTGCTCAACGTTCGTCAGGCTATCGTGACGACGGCGGAAGGCAAGCAGGCTTCGGCGGAGTTGCAATCGCAGTTCGCTCCGCGGCAGAACGAGATGGAAGCTCTCAACAAGCAGATCAACGATATCCGGCAGCAATTGGCTGCGAACCAGACCACCTGGAGTGACGAGCAGAAAGCCAAGGCCCAGACTCAAGGGCAGAGGCTCGCCGCGCAACTGGAACGTAAGAATAACGAACTCCAGGAAGACGTGAACGCGGCGCAAGGCGATGTGGTGGACCGCATCGGCCGCAAGATGATGGACGTCCTCGACCGCTACGCCCGCGAGAACGGTTTCGTCGCCGTGTTCGATTCCTCGGCCCAGAATTCGCCGATTATCTACGCTTCGAACAACATCGACGTCACCCAGGACATCATCCGGCTCTACGATCAGCAGTATCCGGTCAAGGGTTCCGGCGCTCCGGCGGCCAAGCCCGCGGCTACGCCGAAGCCCGCCACGCCTCCGTCCAAGCCATAAGCCGAGCCGCAAGCCAGGCTACTTAGCCTCACCAACGAAACATCTGGGCCGCTGTGAGGCGGCCCTTTTTAGTTTAGAGTCGGCCTGGATCGCCGGCCGGAGCAGCCTGAGTGGCAGGCGCCGGCGCTTCCTTCGGCTTTCCAATTTTGTGGTTGGTGTCCACTTCGAACAGCATGTAGTCCGTCAGATAGTGTTTGTGATGATAGCGGTGGCCGTGGAGTTCCATGTGCATTTCGGCGCTCCAGGGCAGCCACAGCGTGGTTGTCGAGGTCGCGAAATCCACCGGACCGTAGTCCACCAGCAGGTGGTCGCGTGTCAGTCCAAGGGGTTGCACGGGCGCCAACAGGTCGGTCTCGATTCGCAGCACATCGAAGCTCGTAGAAGATATCCACACTCGGCCTTTCAGGGGAACCTGGAACAGCTTACCGTTCCGTTGCCACTCGCGTATTCCCCCGCGCGATTCCTTTGTCTCCTCAAACCGGATTTGCCAGGTTGCCTTTCCACGGATGCTGGCCAGGCCTTCGCACTTGTAAACGAATTCGCCCCGGTTAGCCGGCTGCAGAATCGCCACGCCCAGATTGTTCAGGCCGGTCGTGGCAAGAGACGTGGGAAAACCGGAATCTTTCGCATTGGAATATCTGTCCTCGTCTAGGAAGAAGGAATCGCCCTGGTATCGATTGACGAAAACAATATAAGAAAAATCACGCGATTTAACGGGGCCGGGCCTGCCGAGCCGGTCAATCTCCTGATGCTCAATGTGCTCCGTTGCGGTAAATTTCTCGAAATTCTTTAATTGTGTTTTCAGCCTCAGTTCGGCACGCGACAAGATCTCTTCTCCGCTGCATGAAGTGTTTTGCGCCAGGGGGTATTCACGGCTGTCGATATCCAGAGGAGCCCATGTCCGTTCGGTAGCAGAAAACAGTTCAAACCCGGAAATAACGGGAGCAGGCAGGCTCGTGAGGTCCGCGGATTCAGGCGAGACCTTGGTAGGCGCGTCATTCAATGTGGCCAGTCTTTTTTTTGCTTCCGCCGCGGACGGGTCTTTGGGAAACTTGGCCGCCAGGTCTTGCAATCCGGCTTGTGCGTCGGAAAGTTTGCCTTCCGACTGCTGGATCTCTGCTAGCAGCAGGCGCGCGCCCGCGCTTTTTTCGTGGGCCAGCTCCACGGCGCGTTGCGCGTGGGGTTCCGCCTCCGCCATCCGCCCTGCTTGGAAATAGGCGGAGGCGAGAAGAAGATGAGTGCGCCATCCGGCGCCGTTCTTGAGGAACGCCTTTTCCAGTGTGATGATCGCCTCTGACGTTTCACCCTCGCGGAGTTGCAACTCGCCCAAAGCGAGCAAGGAGCGTTCATGCCCGGGGTCAATCGAAAGCGCGTGCTCGAAATCCTTGCGCGCCAGTTCCGTATGGTTCAATCCGAGCTCGGCCATCCCCAGCAGATAACTCAGGTCGGCATTTCCCGGTGAAAGTGCCAGTCCTTTCGCAAAGTGAACGCGCGCAATCTCGTATTGAAGTTTGCGCAAAGCCTCCAGGCCCTTGTCCATCTCCGCCTGAAGTTTCGGCGACATCACAATGCCTTGGGGTTTTTGTCCCTGAGACCTCTCGTCCGATTCGCGGCTAAGATAGAGATAAACCTGCATGGTGGCGCCCACCATCGACACGCTGATGTGCTCGGTCGTTGGCCGGTAGCCCGGGTAGCGCGCCTCCACGTCGTAATCCCCGGGAGAAATTCCTTCGAACCTGGCGGAGGATGCGTCGCGAGTGGTAGTCGTCTGGTTGTACCCGCCTGCTGTCGCAACCAGAGTCACAATGGTTGATCCTTCCATAGGTGCGCCCTGAGTGTCGCGGACGTTTATGATCAGGGTGACGGAAGTGAAGTTGGGTCCCTGCTGGCTGCTGCGAGTCCCACCCGTGGGCCGCTGAGCAAGTACGGGCGCCCCCCAAGCGAAAAGGAGAAAAACAATCGCGAGGCGACGACGAGTGATCATGAACATGCCGGACCTGCCTTTGAGCATGGCGACCTTATCCCGGCGGAAGAGGAAAGATTGTTTGATACAGTACGCAGGAGAACTGGCCACGTCAAGCCGCTCTGGAAGGACAAAAGGGGGTTTCTGCGTAGGGAGCGACGGTCAACCCTTGGACCACCTTGGATTCAAATTAGTCTTTGTATTCCTTTGAGTTAAACTGCTTCTAGGGCCCTCACCACGCCGCCGGAGCCCGGCGGCAACGCCCCCAGCCGCCGCCTAAGCCCTAAGGTACCTTGCATTTACCTTGCTCCCGGAATATACTCATTCTTCGCTCTGAATCGGGTCGCACCATGAAGTGGGCGCAAGCCCACTTTTTTGTTGCCGCCGGCGGTGCTGAGCTTTCGACCGGCTTAGGCCGTGGAGTCTTCGCGTGAATTTGGAAAAGGTCCGCGAGGCCGCCGAACGGGTTGCCCGCTCGCAAGGCCTGGAAGTCGTGGATGTCGAATGGAAGATCGGCAAGCAAAGGTTTCTAAGGGTGTACATCGACAAGGTGCCCCCCGCGAAACCTGCCGAGGCGATCGAGGGTGAAGAAGCTCCGAGTCCTTACCCGAAAATCAGCCACGCCGATTGTGAGCGCGTGAGCCAGCAACTCAGCGTCATTCTGGACGTCGAAGAATTGATTCCCGGGCCGGGATACGTCCTGGAGATCAGTTCACCGGGGATGGATCGCGCGCTGACGAAAGCCGCCGATTTCGAGCGCTTCGCGGGACGCCTCGCGAAGATTTCGACCGCGGAGCCGGTCGGCGATGCGAAGTTTTTTGAAGGCAGGCTGCGGGGATTCGCGGGCGGAAATGTCCGCATGGAGTTGAAGGGGAAAGAAGCGCGAATCGTGGAGATACCGCTCGGCGCGATTCGCAAGGCGAACCTGGTCGTGGAGTTTTAGGAAAGAGAAATGGCGAATCTGCTCTATCAACAAATCGAGATGTTGAGCCGGGAGAAGCACATCGAACCGGAAGTGGTGATTTCTGCCATTGAAGACGCCATGGTTGTGGCGGCGCGGAAATTTTACAAGACGGAAGAAGACCTGCGCGGAAAGTTCAATCCGGAAAGCGGGCAGGTGGACGTGCATTCGGTTTACACCGTCGTCGAAGAAGTGACCGACCCGAAGCGCGAAATCAGCCTGGCCGACGCGAAGAAAAAGAATCCGAACGCGGAAATCGGAACCGAGATTCTTACGGCCAAGCCGACCGATGTCCTGGGCCGCATCGCCGCACAGACCGCCAAGCAGGTGATCCTGCAAAAAGTCCGTGAAGCGGAACGCGACACCATTTTCAACGAGTATCACACCCGCGCCGGGGAACTGGTCACTGTAATCGTAAAGCGCGCCGAGGGCCCCGACCTGATCGTGGACATGGGCAGGACGGAAGCGCGCCTGCCGAAGCGCGAGCAGTCCAAACTCGAAACCTACAATATCGGCGAACGCCTGAGAGTCGTGATCAAGGCCGTCGACCGCGCCGCCAAAGGGCCGCAGGTCATCGTCTCCCGCGCGGATGCTTCGCTGGTCCAGCGGCTTTTCGAAATGGAAGTCCCGGAAATATATGACGGCACGGTACAGATTCGCGCCGCCGCCCGTGAAGCCGGTGAGCGCACCAAAGTGGCCGTCGCCAGCCGCGACAAGGACGTCGATCCCGTAGGCGCATGCGTCGGCATGAAGGGCATGCGCGTCCAGTCCATCATCCGCGAACTGCGTGGCGAGAAAATCGACATCATTCCTTATAACGAA
>DATHMM010000198.1:0-7254 GCA_035487095.1 Candidatus Sulfotelmatobacter sp. | reverse complement strand
GCATTACAATACGCCCTGGGCAAAGTCTTTCCCGCCTGATCGCGTTCGGCGTTCGTTTTCATTTTCAAAATTATTCTTTTCCACGGAGACTATCGATGCGGCGTGCTGTCCCTTCATTCCTTCTCTTTTCTGCTTTGTTTGCAGCCGTGCTTCCAGTGCTTGCCCAGGAAAAACCTGCCACTAAGCCCCGCGCTCGCGATCTCGGCGTTCCCTTCGACGGTGCCCCCGGTCCCTTCAATGCCATCACCGACGTTCCGGGCGTCCTCGTCGGCCACACCACTCTCATCTCCGGCGACGGCAAACTCGTGGTCGGCAAAGGACCCGTGCGCACAGGTGTAACTGCCATCCTCCCTCGCGGTAAAGACACCATGATGAATCCCGTCTTCGCCGGATGGTTCGCGCAAAACGGCAATGGCGAAATGACCGGGACCACCTGGATCGAGGAATCCGGCTTTCTTGAAGGCCCCGTGATGATTACCAACACGCACAGCGTCGGGGTCGTTCGCGACGCTGTCATCCAGTGGCGCGTCGCGCATGGCCAACCCGACGCCAGCGGCTACTGGTGGTCTCTCCCCGTAGTCGCCGAAACATGGGATGGCTGGCTCAACGACACCAACGGTTTTCACGTCAAGCCCGAGCACGCATTCCACGCCATCGATTCCGCGCAGTCCGGCCACGTCGACGAAGGCAACGTCGGCGGTGGCACCGGCATGATCTGCAGCGGCTACAAGGGTGGCATCGGCACATCGTCTCGAAAACTTTCTGAAAAAGACGGGGGCTACACTGTCGGCGTACTCGTCCAGTGCAACTTTGGGTCGCGCCAGAATCTTCGCATCGCCGGAATTCCCGTGGGCCGCGAAATTCCGTCGGAAGATCCCTATGCCTACCAGCCTTCCGAAATCTCCGAGCGCGGCTCCATCATCATCGTAGTCGCCACCGACGCTCCGCTCATTTCCACGCAACTCAAGCGCCTCGCCCGCCGTGCGACTCTGGGCCTGGGCCGCCTTGGTAGCATTTCCGGCGACGGCTCCGGCGACATCTTTATCGCCTTCTCCACCGCCAACTCCGGTGTCTGGAGTTCCAAAAATGTAGCCGACGTAAAAATGTTTCCCAACGACTCGCTTGACCCGGTGTTCGCCGCCGTCGTGCAGGCCACCGAGGAAGCCATTGTCAACTCCATGATCGCCGCCGACTCCATGACCGGCATCGACGGCCACCACGTCGCCGCTCTCGACCACGAAAAACTCCGCGCCGTCTTGAAAAAATACAACCGACTAAACTAATCGCCGTTCCCGTCTTCATGTAGTGGCCGATCTTCAGATCGGCCCACTTCTGCGCAACCCTATTCGCTACAATTAAAACGTGCCGAACCCTATTCGTCCTCTTCTCGCAATCCCCCTGTTTTTTCTTCTCTTCACCGCCGCCTGCCACAAACCCATCCCCGCCACGATCGCCATTACACACGCAACCGTCATCGACGCCACCGGCGCCTCTCCACAACCAAACTCCACAGTCCTCATCTATAACGAAAAAATCTCCGCCGTAGGCCCCGACTCCTCCATCGAAATCCCCACCGGTGCTCGCATCATCGACGCGACCGGCAAATTTCTCATCCCCGGCCTCGCCGACATGCACATCCACCTGATGGGCGCTGGTGAGCCAACAGGCAGCCGCGAATTCATCCTGCCACTCCTGATCGCCAACGGCATCACCACCGTCCGCGACATGGGCGGCGACGTAGCCCAACTCAAAAAACTAAAAAAGGAAATCGATGCCGGCGATCAACCCGGTCCACAAATTTTCTTCACCGGCCCCTATCTCGACGGCAACCCGCCCTACTTCCAACCCTCGATCGTCGTCGTAACCCCCGCCGAAGCCGATGCGGCCGTCCACAAACTTAAATCCGAAGGCGTCGATTTCATCAAGGTGCAATCCCGCCTCAAGCCCGAAGCCTATTTCGCCATCGCCGATGCCGCCCGCAAGGAAAACATCCGCTTCGTTGGGCACGTCCCCGATTCCATCTCGCCTGCGCAAGCTTCCGACGCGGGCCAGGCCAGCATCGAACACCTAACCGGAATTCTCCTGGCTTGTTCTTCGCGGGAAGCGGAATTGCGCCAGCAGCAACTGAATCCTCCGCCCCGCAAGGAAACTCCGCGCCAAACCAGCCTTCGCCAGCGCGCCTGGCAGCAAGCGGTTCTCGACACTTACTCGCACGAAAAAGCTCAGCAGCTTTACGCTAAACTCCTCGCCAATCACACCTGGCAGGTTCCCACACTTCCCCTGCTGATCGAGCTTGCCTATCTCACGCCCGCAACAGATCGAGCTGGCGACCCGAACTTGAAATATATCCCGCAAAATCTCCAAAAAATCTGGAAACAGGGGCGCGCGGAAAGCCTCGCCAACAAAACGTCCGGCGATTTTCTGTTGCGCGCAAAGCTTGTGGAGGCTTCTCTCAAAGCCGTAGGCGACATGCACGCAGTGGGCATCCCGATGATGGCAGGCACGGATTCCACTGCCCCGAACCTCGTCCCGGGCTTCGCCCTGCACGACAGCATCGCCGATTTAGTCCACGCCGGCTTCACACCCATGGAAGCCCTGCAGGCCGCAACTTCAAAGCCCGCCGAATTCCTGGGCCGCAGCGGCGAACAGGGAACCATCGCCTTCGGTCAACGCGCCGACCTCGTCCTGCTCGACGCCAACCCGCTTGACGACATCCACAACTCCGAAAAAATCCACGCCGTAATTTTGAGAGGGAAGTATCTGGACCGCGCCACTCTCGACGCGCTCCTGAACAAAGCCGCCCAATTCGCCGCCAGACCGTAGCGGCGACCTTCAGGTCGCCCAACCGGGAACGCCATTCGGGTGAATGGCGTTCCCACCACCCACCACAAAAAAGTAGGGCCCGCCTTTCCGAGGCGACCGCTCTTAATCCTGTGGCTCAGGCACTCCTGCCTGTGCTCTTCGATTTTTCCATTAAGCCGGAGCCTCAGCCCCGGCAAAGAAACTAAATCACAATCCCCGCCGTCTTCCGCGCCGGATTAAAAAACGGCAACGCCACCACCTTTGCCGAAACCGTCTTTCGCGAAGCCTCCACCGTCAGTTCCAAACTCAAGTTTGTCCCCAAGGCCGCGCTCTCTCGTCCAACCGTTGCCAGAGCAATCATCCTTTTCAACGTCGGTGACCACGTCGTCGACGTCGCCTTTCCCACCTGTCGCCCCTCGCGATACACCGGCACCGCCACGCGAGAAGCCGTCGACGGCACCTGGGGCGCCATCCCAATTTTTTCGTAGAGCGCTTCCACCTCGTTCCAGTTCACTTCCAGCCCCACCAGCCGCCGCACCGGGCCGCCCTTCTTCGCCTCCATCGCCAGCGCCTCGCGCCCCACAAAACCCTCTTTCTTCAAGTCCACCAGTTTCCCGAGCCCGATCTCCCCCGGCGTGTACCGCTGCTCCTCAATCAACGATTTCTTGCTCGAAATGTAGTCCACTTCAATCAAAATCAATCCCGCCTCGATCCGCGCGATATCCAGCGCCACCATGCCCGCCGGATGAATGTCGAACGCCCGCCCTTTGTTCATCAATTCGTCAAAAACCTTGACCGCATCCTTCCATGGCGCCCAGATTTCATATCCGAGGTCACCCGTGTAACCCGTCCGCGAAATATCCACCGGTACGCCGGCAATTTTTCCATGCGTCACTCGGAAATATTTTAGCCCGGAAATGTTCGCCTCAGCCGCCGCAAGCAGCAGTTTTCCAGAAGTCGGCCCCTGCAAGGCTAGTGCCGCCGTCTTTTCCGAAATGTCCTCGATCTGCACGTCCAGCCCCAACGAGTTCTGGCTAAACCACCGCAAGCTAGGGTCGGCCGCCGTCCACCGGTACTCGTTCTCCCCCAGCCTTGTAATCGTCCCGTCGTCCACCACCTTCCCATCGGGATCGCACCAGCAGCAATAAATCACCTGGTCGACGGCCACTTTATTAATGTCGCGGGTAATCACCCGGTTCACGAACTTGGTCGCATCCGCGCCCGTAACCCGATATTTGAACAAGGGCGATATATCAATCAGCGCCGCCGAATTCCGGATGGCGTTATATTCGTGCTCGTGGGTCATCTCATAGACGCTGACGGTGTAATAGCCCGACCACTCGCGATAGCTCAGGCTTTCGCAAAGCGCCAGGGTTCTTTCATGGAATGCGGTTCCAACCGGCACAAGGCCTCCGTGATTCGAACAAAATTCCGTTAATTGAACTTCGGATTATAGTTTTGATTTCCCCGGTGCCGCAAGCCGCGCCGGCCTTCCACTGCACCTGTCCGTAAGGCCAGTGATTAACTGAATGAAGTTGTCGCATGTCCGCGTTTGCCCAGCTGAGATTTTGCTAATCTGATTTTAACCTTGAGAGTCATGAGCAGTTGCGCTCGCCGTCGGAGGGCGAGCGCTCTCATAAAATCAACATAACCAGGCTGGACTTAGGGAGCTCCACGTGACACGCAAATCGAGCTATCGCGGTTTGGCAGGCATCCTCTTCCTCGGGTTCGCGGCAAGCCAGTCCGCGTCTCAAACCACCGCGCTTTATAAGGCGGATACCCCCGCCGTCACTCAGGACGCCACGGGGCACGTCGCGCGCACCACGAAGGCCGTGAACTATCGCCGCGCCAACGGTTCCACAAAAGTTGACCTCGCGGGCACGGAACTCATGCAGGGCGCCATCGCGGATGTGAAGGTGGAGAGCAAGAACAACCGCATGGAGATTGAAGCCAAGTTCGAAGGCCTGAACGATGCCACGAAATTCGGCCTTGAATACCTGACTTATGTATTTTGGGCAGTCTCTGCCCAAGGGCGCGCCGAAAATCTCGGTGAGGTTGTCGCGAAAAATGGCCAGGCGCACGTCAAGGCCGTTACCGACATGCAGACCTTTGGCATGATCGTCACCGCCGAACCTTATTTCGCCGTGACCCAACCCGGGAACATGGTGGTCCTCGAAAACACGATTCCCACCACGGGCGGCGGCAAGGTCGAAAACATTGATGCCACCTATGAGTTGCTCGGCCGCGGCGTCTATTCTTCTTCAAACACCAAAATCGATAACGCCATCTTTGGTATCGATCCCAAGACCCCGCGCGAGCTGTTTGAAGCTCGCAACGCCGTCCGCATCGCCCGCAACGCCAGCGGTGGCAAGTATGCTCTTTCCACGCTCGCCAAAGCGGAGCAACAGCTTACCGCCGCGGAAGATGCCTATCACTCCAAGCGCGACAAAAAGACCGTCGAATCCGCTGCGCGCGATGTGGTCGAAACCGCCGAAGAAGTTCGCGTAATGGCCGTGAAGCAAAAGGCCGAGGAAGAAGCTCAGGCGCGCCTCGCTGCAGAGAAAAAAGCCGCCGAAGACCGCGAAGCCAAGGCCCGCGCCGACGCCGAAGCGGAAGCCCGTCGCCGCCAGGAAGCCGAGCAGGCACGCATTCAGGCGGAGCAGGCCAAAGCCGAAGCCGAGCGCATGAAACTCGAAGCCCAGCAGGCCGCTCAGGAAGCCGCCAAACAGAAAGCCGAGGCCGAACAAGCCGCGCAAGAAGCCTCCAAACAAAAGGCCGAAGCCGAGCAAGCGCGCCAGACTGCCCTCGACCAGCAGCACGCCGCCGAAGCCCAAACGCAAAAGGCTCTGCAGGCAGCCGCGCAAGCTGAAAACGAAAAGGCCCAGCTGCGCGCGCAACTTCTGGAACAGCTCAACTCCATCTTGCAGACTCGCGACTCCGCTCGCGGCCTCATCGTCAACATGTCGGATGTTCTCTTCGACACCGGAAGCACCACCCTCAAGCCCGGCGCTCGCGAAAAGCTCGCCAAGATTTCGGGCATACTTCTCGCCCACAAGGGCCTGACGCTTCAGATCGAAGGACACACGGACAGCGTTGGTACCGACGATTTCAATCAGCAGCTCTCCGAGCGGCGCTCGGATTCCGTGCGCGATTACCTTGCGGAAGAAGGCGTTCCCGTCAGCACAATGACTGCCCGCGGATTCGGCAAAACGCAGCCCGTGGCCACCAACGACACCATCGAGGGCCGCCAGCGCAATCGCCGCGTCGAACTTGTTGTCAACGGCGACGCTATCGGGAAAACCTCTCCCGTCGCCGCCAGCGCAGCCTCGCCAAACTAAGTTGCAGACGGAGTCGACCGCTCCAGACGCATCGAAGGTTCCACTGTGCCCAAATTGCTTACGGATTAGGGCGGGCCGCGGCTTTGTCGACCACCACTGTGCCCGATTTCATGACCCACCGAACATTGTGGATGGCTACGTCAATGTTTGAGAGCGGGTCGCCCTCGACGGCGACGATGTCGGCGAAATAGCCGGGAGCGACGGCGCCGAGCTCATTAGGTTTGGCGAGGAGTTCGGCGGCGTTTGTCGTGGCGGTACGCAGGGCTTGTTCGGGAGTCATGCCTGCTTTGACGAACCAGGTCAATTCGCGAGTGTTCTCCCCAAACATGGTGTAGATGGCATCGGAGCCCATGGCGAATTTCACCCCGGCTTTGAAAGCTTTGCGCGCGGTTTCCAGATTGCGTTCGATGAACCCCTTCGTCTTTTCCTGAAAGCCATCCGCGTAGCCAATCTTCTGCCAGTTGTCCAGGTAGTAGCGATTGTGGTCGATCGTGGGAACGTAGAACGTGCCGCGCCGCGCCATTTCCTGGATGGTCGCGTCGTCCATGTCGGTGGCGTGTTCGAGCGAGTCGGTCCCCGCTCGGACAGCGTCGCGCGCACCGTCGGGTCCGTAGGAATGGATGGCGATTTTCTTGCCGAACTGGTGGGCAGCGTCCACGGCGGCTTTGATTTCGTCGTACGAGTAGGTTTCGAATTGCGTGACGTCGTCGTCGGTGCCGGTGGAAGCGTAGAGCTTGATGACGTCGGCGCCCGCGGCTATTTGTTGGCGGACAGCGCGGAGAACTTCGGGCACGCCATCGGCGATCCCTCCCGCAGGAGGATTGAACCCCGGCTTGAAGGGTGTACTGGTGACGGTGAGCCCGTAGCCGCAGACAAACATTCGCGGACCGACCATTTCGCCGTGGTTGATCAGGTCGCGCATGGCGATGTCTTCATATTGATCGGAGCCGAGATCTCGGACCGTGGTGACGCCGGCTTCGAGGGTGCGGAGCGCGCCTTTGCGGGCGAGGAAGACTTCGACGGCGGGAGGATTTTTCGTGAGCTGCTGGAGCATCGGCTGGCCCGGAGTTTCGTCGGTGTAAATGGTCATGTGGGTGTGAACATCGATCAGGCC
>DATHMM010000197.1:0-8071 GCA_035487095.1 Candidatus Sulfotelmatobacter sp. | reverse complement strand
CTACGAGCCGGGAGAGTTGGTGACCTGGGATTTGGGCGGAGGGGTGCCGCACATCGGGATTGTGGTAGACCGGAAGTCGGCACAAAGCGGGAGGTACATGGTGGTTCACAACATCGGGTCGGGACCGAAGATGGAAGATGTCCTATTCAGTTGGAAGCTTACGGGCCATTACAGATATTTTGGGCCAGGACACTAGCGGTGATTTCCGCGGCGACAACAGGCCAACGCGAGTAAATGAGAATCGGAAGCGGGGAGGGCGCGAGCGATCGCGCCCTTTTTTGTTTATGAGCGGCGGAAAGGGAGAGTTTTGAGTGCGGGAGCAAAGCTCCCGCTTTTTCGGTTTCAAGCATGAGGCAAATGAAAGTTGGGAGGCAGGGTTTACGGCTCAAAAGTGGCAGCTTCGCTGTCGCACTCAATAGCGGAGGACGAGGCCACCTGAAGGTGGCCGCTACACGGCGGAGAGGAGTTCGGAGGGTTTGATGTGGCCGGTGGCGAGGTGGGCGATGAGTTCGCGATTGGCGAGGAGAAAATCGTAATTGGAGAGTTCACGGGGGAGGACCCAGACGACCTGCTCGAATGCACTGGGAGCGATGTCGGGCTCGGAGTATTGGGCGGCGAAGAAATGGATTTCGAGGTCATCGGGCGTGTTGGCGTAGCGGTGGCGGACGCTGGCGATGGCGGCGGATTTGACGAGAGTGACGCCGAGTTCTTCGCGGAGTTCGCGCGCCAGGGCTTGCTTGAACGTTTCGCCGGCGCGAACTTTGCCGCCGGGGAATTCCCACTTAAGTGGAGAAGTGTCGCCACGGCGGCGCTGGCCGATGAGAATGCGGCGGTCGGGACGTTCAATGACAGCTGCTACGACCTGGATCATGATTGAAGATGAGTTTAGAGGTAAGGAAGTAATGAAGCAATGACAAGAGGCTTAAACCATAAGCAATAAGCCAAAAGGTAAAATCTGGCTACTTACGGCTTCCTTCGACCGGCTGCGCGAACTGGGTTGACCTTGCGTGATGGGTGTGATGGAGTTTGTAACCGAGGATGGGAGGATACGCGTGAAAAATTTGGGGATTGTGGCGGGGATGACGCTTGCGCTGTGGCCGGCGGCGGTTTGGGCGCAGGCCGGGGATAGGGATGTGGTGCGGTTCAAGGGTACGATCGAGAACGTGAAGCCTACATTTGGGCCGGCAGAGCCAGTGGCGCATGTGAAGGCGGGCGGAGTGCTGGAGGCGAGTTCGCTGGACTGCTTCGGGAATGCGCTGCAGAAGCCGGGCGATCCGTTTTCGCTGATTAAGATTGATAATCCGCTGACGGGGCCGTTTTTCATTGACGGGGCGGAGCCGGGCGACACGCTCGTGGTGCACATCCTGGATTTGCAGGTGGACGGCAAACAGGGAGTGGGCACGTTTTCGCCGGGGTTTGGCGCCGCGAACGCGACGCACTACACGCCGATGCTGGAGACCAAGGCGCTGCCGGAGCGGGCGTGGTATTACCCGATTGATGCGGAGAAAAAGTTGATCACGTTTCAAGCGACGGATTCGGATTTCAAGGTGCAGTTTCCACTGAAGCCGTTTTTGGGTTGCATCGGTGTGGCGCCGGCGAGCGGCGAAGTGCGGAGTTCGCTGGTGCCGGCGGAGTTTGGCGGGAACATGGACGCGCCGGAAGTTTCGCCGGGGAACACTCTGTATTTGCCGGTCAACGTGAAAGGCGCGCTGTTTTATTTTGGCGACGGGCACGCGGCAATGGGCGATGGAGAAGTGGCCGGCAGCGCGGTGGAAGTGCCGATGAAGGCGAAGTTTCGCTTTGAGCTGGTGAAGGGAAAGAGCACTGGATGGCCGCGGTTCGAAAACGAGCGCGAGATCATGACCGCGGGAATTTACCGTCCAGTGGATGACGCGGTGCGGATTGCGGTGACGGAGATGGTGCACTGGATACACTGGGATTATGGATTGTCGGAGCTGGACGCGTATGAGCTGTTTTCGAAGGTGGGGAAGCTGCATCTGACCGAGATGGTGGACCCGAATTATGTGGTGGTGGCGTCGGTGGAGAAGAGGTATCTGCCAGCGAAGAAGTAAAGCGGATAGCAGATAGCAGTTAACAGCGATCGGGAGGCGTCCGAAGCTTGCCGGTTATCAGTAATCAGTAATCGGTGATCAGTAAGAGAAAGGCAGAACGGGGTAGCGCCGGCATCCTGCCGGCCAGCGGTCCGAGAAAAAGCATCCACGCCGGCAAGATGCCGGCGCTACCGGGAAGAGGCTCATGTTCAGCGAGATGGTGTTGGAGCATTTTCAGAGGCCGCGGAATGCGGGGGAGTTGGCGGGGGCGACGGCTACCGTGGAGGTGAGCAACCCGGTGTGCGGGGATGTGCTGCGGCTGGCGGTGATTGTGGAAGGCGGGGTGGTGCGCGAGGCGCGATTTCTGTGCCGGGGATGCACGGCTTCGATTGCGAGCGCGTCGGTGCTGACGGAGAAGATGAAGGGGCGGGCGGTTGGCGAGTTGAAAGAGATGCACGCGGTGGAGATTGCGGCGGAGTTGGGAGGCTTGCCGCCGGCTTCGTATCATGCGGCGCAGTTGGCGGAAGATGCGATCCGCGCAATATTGGGGAAGATTTAAAGAGGAAGAGAAAGGATTACCACAGAGGTCGCAGAGGAGCCACAGAGTTCACGGAGAAGAGAAACCCAAGATCACAGCCAGCAATGGCTGTGCCACTAGGCGAGTCGCGAGGGTTACTCGGCGGAGCGGGTGATGCGGGCGAAGGCTTTGGGGTCGTTGAGATTGAGGACGCAGCCTTCTTCATTGGTGGGGAACTGGCAGATTTCGGAGCGATGAGCCCAGACGACGGCGCGGGCGCCGACGTCGAGGGGCGCGGCTTGCAACTCGGGAAAAAGCTTCGAGGAAAAGATGACCGGGTGGCCGCGACGGCCTTCGAAAACCGGCAAAACGATCGGCGCGCGGGAAGAATAAAACGTGGCGATGAGATCAGCGGCGAGACTGGCGCTGATCAGCGGATGATCCACCAGACAGAGAAGTATGCCGTCGATTCCATCTGGTAGGCTTTTCAGCGCAGCTTGGATTGAACTGAGCTGACCCTTTTCCCAATCGGCATTGATGACCACTTCATCGGCGGGCAGGTGGATGGCTTTGGCGATGGGCTCGGCGTGGACGCCGAGAACGACGCGGCGGGCGGAAATTTTCGGGTGGCGGGTGACGTCGAGCAGGTGCTCGAGGAACGGGCGCCCCTGGTAGGGAAGCAGAGCTTTCGGGGAGCCCATGCGCTGTGAGGCTCCGCCGGAGAGGATAACAGCGGCAAGCATGAGAAACCTTTCGAGCTACTTGGTTTCGACCGGGTCCGTGGCGGCCAGTTTGATCTTTTTGTGAGCGGCGGAATCCGCATTGCGTCGAACGGCCACAAGTTCGGCAACGATGCTGACGGCAATCTCTTCGGGCGAGAGCGCGCCGATGTCGAGCCCCATGGGAGCGAAAACGCGCTCGAATTCTTCCGTGGCATAGCCCTCTTTTTCGAGGGCCTTGTAAACGCTTAGCACTTTGCGGCGGCTGCCGATCATGCCGAGGTAGCGCGCCGAGGTGCGGACGGCCCAGGCAAGCACGCGCATGTCTTCCTTGTGGCCGCGAGTGACGATGACGAGATAGGAAGAAGAGTTGGGCTGGAGCTTCGCGAAGGCGTAGTCGTAGCTGGTGAAGATTTCCTGGGCCATCGGAAAGCGCTCGGAATTGGCGAAAGCTTCGCGGTCGTCAATCACGCCGACGCCGAAGCCGACGGTATGCGCGGCCTTCGCTACCGCGATGGACACGTGGCCGCCACCAAAAAGATAGAGGAACGGCTGGGGAAGGATAGGCTCGATGAATATTTCCACGGTGCCACCGCAGATGAGGCCGTTGTCATAAGTGGCTTCGTTGTTCAGGTGGAACATGAGTTTGCGCGGGGCTTCCTTGTGCATCACTTCGCGGGCGGCGGCCCAGACATCGGCCTCCACGCAGCCCCCGCCGACGGTGCCGACGGAGGAGCCGTCCTCGCGGACTAACATGCGGGAGCTTTCATAGCTGGGAATGGAGCCGTTGGTGTGGACGATGGTGGCGAGGGCACCGCGCTCGCCGGCGCGCCGCATGCGCACAATTTCTTCGAATAGGTCCATAATTGGTCCGAAAAACAAGCGTACGGCGCGAGAGTGGGGAAGTCAATTCACGCTGGAGAGGGATTGCCGGCGACTTTCCGCTTGCGGCGTTGAGCCGCCTGAACAACCATGAGACTCTTTCCTAAGCGTCGATGAGCCCAAATACTCCTGAACCTCCCGCCCCGATCCTTCGCCCCAAAATGCCGGAACTCGACACGATTCGAGGATTGGCGATATTGGGAGTTTTCCTGTACCACGCATTGTATTGCCAGCCGGACCTGGCGAGTTGGTCGCAACCGAGCCGGCTGTTGCTAACCGCAATGTGGCCGGGCCAAAAAGGCGTGAACCTGTTTTTCGTGCTTTCCGGTTTCCTGATCACTGGGATTCTGATGGAGAGCCGGTCCCGGCCGAGATACTATGCGCGGTTTTACAAGCGGCGGGCGTTGCGGATTCTTCCCGTCTACCTGGTGATGGTGGTTATTTTGGGGATCACGAAATTCGCCGCGCCGTCGTTCCTGGTGCTGAGCCTGCTTTATTTGTCGAACGTGACGCCGTTGTTTGGAATTCCGATCGGGTATCCGGTGTTATGGTCGCTGGCGGTTGAGGAGCATTTTTACCTGTTGTGGCCGTTGATCTGCCGCAACTTTTCCGCGAAAAAACTGATGATGGTGTGCGCGGGAATAATTTTGTTAAGCCCGGCGTCTCGCTACGTGAGCTTTTTGTTTACGCCGAGGAGCGGGGAAGATTTCCATATTTATGAATACACGTGGAATTCGCTGGATGGGCTGGCCTGCGGCGCTTTGTTGGTGCTGATTCTTCGGCAGGCTCAGGTTACGCGGCGCCAGTTGGCAGGAAGTTGCAGCGCGCTTCTGCTTGGGGGGCTGGTGCTGATGTGCATCACAATCCCCGCGGGAATCCTTTCGATTCAGCGGCCCGTGGGAGTGGCATTCCAGCCGACGCTTTTGAATTTTTGTTTTACCGGTTTGCTCGGACTATTTCTTGCGGCCGGCTCTGGTGAATACGCGAAGCTGGTGCATATCAAATTTCTGCAATTTCTGGGTTATATCAGTTATGGGCTATACCTGTTCCACGATTTTGTGCTGAGGCTGTACGACAGGATAGTGGCAAGGGAGTGGCACTACGTGCAGTCCACGAACGATATTGGGCACCTGCTGGCAAGGACGCTGGTGGCCGGTGCGGTAGCGGTGATGGCCGCCTACGTATCGCGGAAATACTTTGAGGATAGGTTCTTGCGGCTGAAAGACTAGGCCGTGGCGACGGCAAACGCACATGGTGGAGGGCCCGCGAGGGATCGCTCGACTTTGCAGGCGACATATATCGTAATGCGATATAATTAAAGATTGATAAGGAAGCTGCGTCCGGGAGGCAGTTATGAAAGCAGTTGTGATTCACCAGCATGGGGATCCATCGGTGTTGCATTACACGGAGGCGCCGGAGCCGCACGTGCGGGCGAACGAAGTGCTGGTGCGCGTGCATGCCTGCGCGCTGAACCATCTGGACTTGTGGGTGCGGCGCGGGATACCCGGCGTGCCGTTTCCGCTGCCGCATATTTTGGGAAGCGATGTGGCGGGCGAAGTGGTCAAGATTGGCTCGGAAGTGACGACCGCGCATGTGGGGCAGAAGGTGGTGCTGGCGCCGGGGGTGACGTGCGGCAAGTGTGCTGCGTGCATCTCGGGGAACGACAATCGCTGCCGGGATTTCACGAACCTGGGCTACATGGTTGACGGCGGATGCGCCGAATTCGTGCGCGCGCCCGAAGTGAACGTCATGCCGTATCCGGAAAATCTCGATTGGGTGCACGCGTCTGCGGTGCCGCTGGTGTTTCAGACGGCGTGGCACATGCTGGTGAATCGCGCGCAGTTGCAGCCGGGGGAAGACGTGCTGGTATTGGCGGCGGGAAGCGGCGTGGGCAGCGCGGCGGTGCAGATCGCGAAATTTTTCGGGGCGCGGGTGATTGCGACGGCTGGCAACGACGAAAAACTGGCCAAGGCGAAAGAGTTGGGAGCGGACGAAGTGATCCATCACGGGATCATGCCGATCGCGAAAGAGGTGAAGCGGCTGACAAATAATCGCGGCGTGGACGTGGTGGTGGAACACGTGGGCGTGGCGACGTGGGAGAACAGCGTGAAGAGCCTGGCGACGGGTGGGCGGCTGGTGACCTGCGGCGCGACGACCGGTTACGACGCGAAACTGGATTTGCGGTTTTTGTTTACGCGGCAGCTTTCGATCATGGGGTCGTACATGGGGACGAAGTCGGAACTGCGGACGGTGCTGAAGTTGGTGGCACAGGGTCGGTTGAAGCCGTGGGTGGATAAGGTGTTTGATTTGGGCGATTGCATTGCGGCGCACAATTATCTGGAAAAGGCGAAGCAGTTTGGGAAGGTGGTTTTGCGCGTCGAGTGAAGAATAGAAAAGAGAAAAGACCTAACGCAGAGTACGCTGAGGGAAGAGCGCAGAGAACGCTGAGAAGAGTTGCTACTTGGCGGTGCGGCCGATGCCGGCTAGGACGCGGAGTTCGCCGAGGACGACGACATTGAGATTGGCGCGCTGGTTGTTGCGGGCGAGATCGGCTTCGGTGCCGCCGTTGTAGCCCTGGATGAAGAAAGTGGAGTCGCCTTCGTGCTCGAGGCGGGCGGTGTTCTTCAGAATCACCTGAAGTTTCTTGGAATCATAGTGGACGGTGATGATATCGGGCTTGCCGGCGCAGCGAATTCGCAGATCGCCGAGAATGGTTTCCTTGCAGGTGAGCGATTCCGTTTTGGTGATGGCGTTCCAGGCTTCGCATTGGGCCATGAAGGTTTCTGCAACGCGCTTCCAGACATTGGGGGCGAGGGCGACGGCGGCTTCCCGGTTGAGCCGGTCTTCCTCGATTTGAGTCGCCTCACTGAATTGAGCGGCAAGAAATTCCTGTGCCGCGCGTTTGGTTTCGTCCGTGGCCATGGGTCCCGTGGTCTCCGAAATTGTGAATGACGACACACCATCGTAGCGGCAGGGATGTCGGTGGTGTCAAGTAGCTTGGGTTAAAGAAATGCGGTGAAGGTACGGGGAGCTAAGAGGCGGACTGCAAGGAAGAGTCAATGAACAAAAAACGTTCGCCCCGACAGCTAGAGGCCGCCAATGCGCGTGTTGGCGGGCCTGCGGAGGCGACGGAGCGAGCGGGCGGATTGTGCGGGTATGGTGGATGTGCGAATATAGAAGCGAACCCGAGGGAACCATGGAAACCAATCTGGCGAAACACGTTACGCTGACGAAACCGGATGATTTCGGCAAGTTGCTGCAGGATGAGGGCATCATCTTCACGCAGCTGGATAAGGCCGTCAACTGGGCGCGGCGCAGCTCGATCTGGCCGTTGGGATTTGGATTGGCCTGCTGCGCGATTGAGATGATGTCCATGGCGGCCTCACGGTTTGATATTGCGCGGTTTGGCGCGGAAGTGTTCCGGCCGTCGCCACGGCAGGCCGATTTGATGATCGTGGCGGGGCGGCTTTCGCAGAAGATGGCGCCGGTGATCCGGCAGCTCTACGATCAAATGCCAGAGCCGAAGTGGGTGATCTCGATGGGAGCTTGCGCGACTTCGGGCGGCGTGTTCAACAATTATGCGATCGTGCAGGGATGCAATCAGGTGATTCCGGTGGATGTGTATGTGCCGGGATGCCCGCCGCGACCGGAAGCGCTGCTGTATTCGATTTTGCAACTGCAGAAGAAGATTGATAGCGAGAAGGGGTCGTTTAAGCGGGCGCTGAATTTAGCGTAACGCGGGAAGATAACGCATCCTTTGAGTCTCAGGATAAAGAGACGCAGAGTTCGCTGAGATTCGCCAAGTTTACGAGAGGCTGGGCTGAAGCCCGGCCTCTACGTTTTTGGATGCAAGTTACGCGGCAGTGATTCGTCTTGCCTTTCGTCCGCGCCAAATCAAGAGG
>DATHMM010000196.1:0-10311 GCA_035487095.1 Candidatus Sulfotelmatobacter sp. | reverse complement strand
GGGAAGCACGTCGGGGCGGCCGAGGCGGAAAATCAAAAACATTTCGACGGTCCAGGCGCCAATGCCGCGAACGGAAACGAGGCGTTCAACGAGTTCGTCGTCGGAGAGTTTGAGGGCTTCATCGTGCGTGGGGACGACGCCCGTGAGAGCTTTTTGGGCGAGATCTTTCATTGCTAGAACTTTTGCGCCGGACAAGCCGGCTTTTCGCAGCTTCTTTGGCGGGATCTTTAACATTTGTTCTGGTGAGGGAGGGAGGCCGTCGGTGCCCAGGGCTTTGATTCGGCCGAAAATTGTTGCGGCAGCCTTGCCGGAGATGGATTGGTAGGCGATCGATTCCATGAGCACCTCATATGGCGATTGGGGGTCGGCAACGTCGATCTGGAAGGGAGCGACCTCGGCGATCAAAGCGCGCAGAATTTCGTCGCGTTCCGAAAGGTGTCGGAGGGCGTCGGATAGTTCAAAAGCGAGATTGTTCGGTGGAGTGTTGATGGTCATGGTTGGCGAAAAAACATAGCATGGAGAAATCGCGTTGGTAAGCGATACATTTCGGATGCGGGGGAAGAGCCGCTGGGTGTGCTAAAATTCATGGTTTATGCAAACAGGAATTATTGGACTGCCGCAGGTCGGAAAAACCACGCTGTTTCGAATACTCACAAAGGCACAGATTGACGCCAAGGGTGGGCAGACGGCCCATGTTGGGGTGGCCAAGGTGCCGGAGCCGCGCTTGCTGGAATTGGCGAAGCTCTATAACCCCAAGAAAATAACCTACGCCACGGTGCAGTATGTGGATTTGCCGGGGGTGCAGAAGGAGCGGATGCGCGAAAGCCTGGCGACGCTGCGCGACGTGGACGCGATTGCGCATGTCATTCGCGTGTTCGACGATCCGAGCGTGCCCCACTCGGAGGGCGGGATCGATCCGCTGCGCGACGCGACCAACCTGGACCTGGAGTTGATCCTTTCGGATCACGACCAGATTTCGAAGCGACTGGAGCGGGTGGAAAAAGATTTGAAGAAGAAGAAAGATCCGCTGTTGGAGCTGGAGAAAAACGTTCTGGAAAAGTGCAAGGCGCATCTGGAAGCGGAAAAGCCATTGCGCGAGCTGGAACTGACGGCGGAAGAGCGGCGGCCGATCGGCGGGTTTCTGTTTCTTTCGCAACGACCAATGCTTTATGTACTGAATCTTGGGGATGACGAGGCGGCCGACATGGACAAGGCCGTCGAGAAGCACAAGCTTGCCGCTTTGCAAGGCAGGCCAAACACAGCAGTGGTTGCGGTTTGCGGGCGGCTGGAAGCGGAACTGGCCGAGATGGAAGAGAAGGAAGCGGCGGAACTTCTTGCTTCTTATGGATTGAAAGAGCCCGGGCTGAACCGGCTGATTCGCGCGACCTATGATTTGATGGGACTGATTCAATATTTCACCGCTGGGGAACCTGAAGTTCGCGCGTGGACGATTCGCAAGGGTTCGAATGCCGTGAAGGCCGCTGGGGAAATTCACAGCGATATTGAGAAGGGATTTATCCGCGCGGAGGTGGTGAGCTGCGCTGATTTGCTGGCGGCGGGGAGTATTGCTGCTGCGAAAGAAAAGGCTCAGGTGCGGCTGGAAGGGAAAGAGTACATCGTGAAGGAAGGCGATGTGATCCTGTTCCGGCACAGCGGATGAGGCAATGGCCAGTTTTCAGTTCTAAGTTCTTAGTTTCAAGTTTTCGGGAAGCTCGAGGGTTGGAAATCATGGAAGCGCCCGCGCCGGAAAATCGTTCGGGGGGCAAAAGGCGCCCGCCTCGTAGAAGCGTTCGGGACGGGCAAAAGGCGCCCGCCTCGGAAGGCGGCCGCTACAAAGGCCGGGGAAAGAAAGCGCCTCGGAAGGCGGTCCCTACAACGGCCACACCAGGAATCGCGCAAGAAGTTCAAACTTCTGCCTGACGACTTTTCATGAATCACGAACTTTCTTTTCGAATCGCGCTTGCGGCGCTGCTCGGCTTGATCGCAGCGGGCGGGAATTTGCTGGGCGGGTACTTTGTGGTTTATCGGGAGTGGCCGCGGCGGTATTTGCAATATTTTTTGGCGTTGGGCGCTGGGTACATGCTTTCGGTGGCGTTTCTGGAAGTGATTCCGGAATCGGTCCATCTGGGCGGCGAGAGCGCGTTGATTTACGTCCTTGCGGGATTCTTCCTGGTTCATTTATTCGAACACACGATTGCGCCGCATTTTCATTTTGGCGAAGAGACCCATACGGAGGAGATGCAGCATGGGCACGCGCAAAGCGCGATTTTCCTCGGCCTGGTGATTCATACATTTTTTGATGGCGTGGCTATCGCGTCCGGCTTTCTGGTTTCCACCTGGCTCGGAGTGTTGCTTTTCGTTGCGGTTTTTCTCCACAAGCTGCCGGAGGGTTTCACGGTCGCTTCGGTGGTGATGGCCAAGAGCCAAAGCAAGCGCAATGCGATTCGGGCGGCGGGGCTTCTTGGGGCAGCTACCCTTGCAGGTGTGCTGCTTACGAGCCAGCTTCAGGCGCAGTTGAAGTACGCCCTGCCTTTGTCTGGAGGAGTGACGCTTTACGTCGCCGCTACGGATTTGCTGCCGGAAGTAAATAAGGAGCCGAATTGGCGGATGGCGTTACTGGTTTTTGTGGGTGTCGCCACCATGCTGATTCTAAAGCTGTTATTCAATCTCTAGATTTGCCCAGTACCCGTACCTTGTCTTCCCCGCCGCTTTCCTTGCAACTGCAACTTTTTGAGAACAAAAGTGTTTGGTAGAGTGTGGCGGCTATGGTCAGGACCGACGTCCAACTGATGTTGGATGTGAAAGCCGGCGACGGGAACTCATTTGAGCTCCTGCTGCAGCGCTATCGCACGCCACTGGTCAACTTCCTGTATCGCATGGTGAGGAACCGCGAGCAGGCGGAAGACTTGGCCCAAGAGGTGTTTCTGCGCGTGTACCGGGCCCGGGAGGATTACGTACCGAGCGCGAAGTTCACCACCTGGCTGTTTCGGATTGCCACCAACCTCGCGCTGAACTCCGTTCGGGATAACCGATACCAGAAGCTGGAAGTTTCGATCGATGCGCCGGTGTCGGTGGATGCGGAAGACGGCGATGAGAGGACGATGGATGTTCCTGAAAAGCATCCGAACATCGAGCAGCACCTGGTGGAAGACGCGCGGAGAAAGATGATCCGGCATGCGATCGATAAACTGCCGGAGAAGCAGCGGGCGGCGGTGCTGCTGCACAAATATGAAGAGCTGGATTATGCGGAGATCGCGAAGATTTTGAATTGCTCGGAAAGCGCGCTGAAATCGCTGCTGTTCCGGGCGTACGAGGCGCTGCGAGTGGAGTTGGCCCCGCTGGTGGCGCAACAGGCAAGGCAGTGAGGACAGGGAAGGCAGGTAGCAATGAGTTGCGAACGAATGGAAAGCCGCATCCTTGGATATGTGGATGGGCGGCTGAAAGAGAGCGAACGGCTGGATGTTGAGAAGCATCTTGCCGGGTGCGCGCCGTGCCGCGTGCGGGTGCACGAATTCAGCGCGGTGTCCGGGCTGCTCGATGACCTTCCGTTGATTGAGCCTTCGGCGGAGTTCAATACGCGCGTGTATGCGCGGGTGGCGGCCGAGCCGAAGGCGAAGGCCAGCTGGTGGGCGTGGCTGCATGTTTCGCCGCGGATTGCGTTTGCGGCGTCCATGTTGCTGGTGATGGCGCTGTGGCTAGGCTATCGCAACGGTACGCCGATCGCGCCGGTGATCCCGGACAACGACCAGGCAATGATGCAGGATCTGCCGGTGCTGGAAGATCACGACGTGCTGCAGAATTTTGAGCCGCTGAAGGATTTGCCGGTTCCGTCTCAGACCGATGACGCTTCCGATTCGCAGCAGCAACCGCAACAGATGTAGGAGGCAGCAGCAGGCAAGACGGAGAGCAGGAATAAAATGCGGTGCGGAAAGCTCCAACTCGGCGTCCAGGTCGTCGCACTTGCAGCGTGCGCGTGCGTGCCTGCTTTCTGCGATCCGCAAGCTGCGCACCCTGACCGGCCGCCGCAGCATCAGTCTCCACCGCCGCAGGCATCGCCCCGGCCGATGAATCCGAATCGCCCGCAGGGGAACGCCAATCAGACTCCTTATAACGCGGGGCATCCGAATCAGGGGCCGCACAACAATTTTAATAACGGAGGGAACAACCATAACGGCGCGAGAAATGGCGCGAGTGCCGGGTATGTGCCTACGCCGCGCCAGCAGCTTGGGGTGGGCGCGCCGCGTCCCTGGGTGGACCAGATGCGGGCGCTTTCGCCGCCGCAGCGCGAACGGGTGATGCAGAACAGCAAAGCGTTCCAGAGCCTTTCGCCGGACAAGCAGAACAGGATTCGGCAGCAGTTCAACCAGTGGGACCACATGTCGCCGTCTCAGCAAGCGGACCTGCGGCAGAAGGAAAATACCTGGCGAAACTTGACGCCGGGGCAGCGCGACTACATTAAGAACGACGTATTGCCGCGTTGGCGTCAGATGCCCTGGGATCGCCAGCAGGTGATGAAGCAGAAACTGAGCGTACTGCAGAACATGCCGGAGTCCGCGAGAATCCAACGGCTGAACGATCCGAATTTCACGCGCGGGCTTAGCGATGAAGAGCGGTCGACGCTTCAGGACCTGAGCCATATGCACGTGGGCGCGCCGGATCCTCCCGGCGAATAAATCCACATTGCGGGGGCCGGTCTAAAGTCCGGCCACTACATGTTTTTCCAATTCCATTTTGACGATTTCGGATCGTTTCCTGTTGGTTGACAAGCGCGTGCATCTCGCGGCATCGTGACTTGTTGGACTGCAGTGCATCAAATTGGCAGGGAGACTCCGATTCCAGAGTTGTCGACACGATTTCGCGCCCTGAAGCACCGCAACTTTCAGCTTTTCATCATTGGACAACTTATTTCGCTGGTTGGCACGTGGATGCAAACCACGGCGCAGCAGTGGCTCGTCTACAAACTGACGGGGTCGGTGGCGCTGTTGGGCGTTTTCGGATTTGCGAGCCAGGTGCCGATGCTGCTGCTGGCGTGGATGGGCGGGTACGTCGGTGACCGATACAACCGGCACCGCGGGGTGATCGTTACGCAATCGCTTTCGATGATCCTGGCGTTCGTGCTGGCGGCGCTGACGCTGACGCACCTGATTCGCGAGTGGCACCTGATTGTGATTGCATTCATCCTGGGTGTGGTCAACGCGTTCGACGTGCCGATTCGCCAGTCGTTTTTCGTGCACATGGTGGGGAAGGAAGACCTGCCCAACGCGATCGCACTGAATTCGTCGATTTTCAACGGGGCGCGCGTGGTGGGCCCGGCGATCGCGGGATTTGCGATCGTGTTGGTCGGCGAAGGCTGGTGCTTCTTTCTGAACGGAGTGAGTTTTGTCGCAGTGCTGGTTGCGCTGCTGATGATGCGCATCGAGCCCACGGCGAAAAAGCCGCCGGACGAATCGCCGGTGAGGAGCTTCGTGCAGGGTTTCAAGTTCGCGATGCACGACGTGCCGATACGCTCAGCACTGGTGATGCTTTGCATCCTGAGCATGTTTGGGCTGCAATACACGGTTTTCCTGCCGATTTACGCGCACGATATTCTGCATGGAGGGGCGAGGACGCTTGGGTTGTTGATGAGCGCGGCGGGCGTTGGAGCGGTGCTAGGGGCGCTGCAATTTGCGGCGCGGACAAGCTACACCGGTTTGGCACGGTGGATCGCAACGACTTGCACGGTGTGCGCTGTAGGACTCATGATTATGTCGCGAGCGACGATGTTCTGGCTTTGTGCGACGGTGCTGTTCGCCGTGGGATTTGCGGCGACGTCGCAGATGGCAGCGACGAACACGATTATCCAGGAGCGCGTGCCTGACGAATTGCGCAGCCGGCTGATGGCGGTTTACGCGACGATGTTCATGGGCGTGCAGCCGATCGGGGCGTTGTTGGCGGGCGGAGTTGCCAAACGGATCGGGACGCCGAACACGGTGCTGCTGTTTGGATCGCTGGTGCTGGCGGGATGTTTGTTCTTTATCTGGCGCGTGGCGACGCGAGTGGGAAGAGCGCCGGTGGGAGCAACGGTGGGCGGATAGGGTTTTTGAGTGCGGGAGCGTAGCTCTCGCTTTTGCGGCTTATGCTGTGGCGACAAAATTATCATTGGGAGTAACGGCTTACACCGTAAAAGCGAAAGCTTTGCTTTCGCACTCAAAAAGCGCTCCAGCCTTACAAGGGATTGGGGCGATAAATATACGTGGGCTTTTCTTCGAGGATGGCCGGCGTGGGTTGATTTACCTTGGCGAGGATTGCGTCTACTTTGGCGCGGGTGGGTGCTAGGGAGCAGACGGGGTCCGTTGAGGCTGCGTCGCCCGCCAGCAACATGGCCTGGCAGCGGCAACCGCCGAAATCCTGGTGGCGACGGTCGCAGGATTTGCAGGGTTCCTGCGTCCAGTCTTCTCCGCGAAACTTCTGGAACGCAGGGGAACTCTCCCAGATTTCGCGCAGAGATTTGTCTTTTACGTTTTCGAATTGCATTCCTGGAATCACACTTGCCGCATGGCAGGGAAGCACGGCGCCATCCGGCGAGACCAGCATTAGCTTGCGGCCCCAGCCTCCGACACAGGGCTTTGGAAATTTCGCGTAGTAATCGGGAACTACGAAGACAACGCGCGTTTTGCCCTTCATGCGGTTTTCGGCTTCCTTGAGTTTTTCGACACAAAGATCAAGCTGGCGGCGCGTGGGCAGCAGCGCTTCGCGATTTGCGAGGGCCCAGCCGTAATACTGAACGCTGGCGAACTCGACGCAGCCGGGCTTGTAATCCTCCACTAGCGTGAGCATTTCATCGAGTTCCTGGATGTTCTGGCGGTGAATCACGAAATTCAGAGTTACGCCGATGCGGTGTTTCTTGAGCCATTCGAGCACGCGGAGCTTTTGCGGATGAGAGGTGGTGTCGGAAATTTCGCGGGCGGTCTGTTCCGTCGCTCCCTGGAAGCTTAATTGGAAATGATCCAGGCCGGCTTCGACGAGGGCGGCGAGCTTTGCTTCGTTGAGCGGGAGGCCGCTGGTGATCAGGCTGACGTAAAGACCGGCGAGGCGGGCGGCGCGGACGAGTTCGACGATGTCGGTGCGAGCGAGCGGTTCGCCACCGGTGAAATCGACCTGCAGGACGCCTGCTTGGGCGGCTTCCTGAAACACGCGGCCCCAGGTTTGGGTGGGGAGTTCGGATTCGCGCTTGGCGAGTTCGAGGGGATTCGAGCAGTAGACGCAGTGGAGCGGGCAGCGATGGGTGAGTTCGGCGACGAGGGCTAGCGGTGTGGGGAGAGTGGTCATTTTGAGTGCGGGAGCGTTGCTCCCGCTTTCCAAGTTTCAACGAAACGAAAAAATGCTCCGATGTTTCAAGCTTTTGGTTTGCTTGCCTGAGGATGCAATCCCGCCATTAAATTTGTTTTGTGCCTTTGCAGCATTGGTCAAAAGCGGCAGCCGAGCTGCCGCACTCCAAAGTCAGAAATCGATGGCGCGCTCGTTGTGGAGGAGCGCTAGATAGCCTAGCAGGTCGTCGGTGATGCGCTGCGGCTCGGCTTTGGAATAGAGTGCGTGGAGTTTTTCGGCGATCTGCTGGACGGTGTGGTTGCCGTCGCAAAGCTGAACGATTTCGAGGCTGGGGCCGTTGAGGCGGAGCGCGCGCTCGGGCATCAGGAGAGTGCGCGGCAGTTGCGATTTTTCATTCAGGCGCACGCCGGGGGCGAGACGCGGCGTCGCGGTGAGTTCAGGCTTCATTCAGATTCCTTGGCGGGCTTGAACGCCCCCGGGGGCGGCCAGCCGGGATTTACGTACGCGAAATAGAGCGCGTCGAGCTGCGCCCACAGAATATCGCACTTGGCGCGAAGGGCGGCGTAGGCAAGTTCCTGTTGCTCGCGGGTGAGGGCATGCTTGACGCAATAGGCGAGAGCAAATTCGGCGTCTTCGGGAGCTTGCGTGAGGCGTCCTTTGAAATAGTCGAGCGCGGGGACGAGCCAGGGGTAGTGCTCGCGCATGCGGTCCATGCGAAGGGAGATGAGCGTCTTGCTGAACAATTCGGTTAGCGAAGAAGCTACCGCTTCGAGGTGCGAGGTGCGGGAGACGAGCAGAACGTAGGCTTGCACAGCGTAGCGGGTGGCCGGGAGAATCCCTTCGCCATTGACGGCTTGCTCGCGATGGAGGCCGGTGCCTTCGACGAGCCTTAGCCATTTTTCGATGCCGCCGGGATGCTTGCCGTCGCCGTCGTGGTCGAGGATGCGTTTGCGCCAGGCGACACGGAAGGCGGGATCCTTGCTGCGGGCGAGGATTGCCGCGTCTTTGATGGGGATGTGCGATTGATAGAAGTAGCGATTGAGCGCCCAGGCCTGGAGCTGGCCGCGCGTTAATTTGCCTTCGTGCATCAGCAGATGAAACGGGTGCTTGTGGTGATAGCGTTCTTCACCGATGGCGTGGAATCCGGCGATGAATTCCTTTTCGGCGAGGGGCTTTTCGTTTTGGCCATTTTTCATAGGGAGATGTTCAGGCCATCGTAGGCGATTTCGAAGCCGGCATCCAGTACCGCGCGGTTTTCGGGAGAATCCTCGTCGAGGATCGGGTTGGTGTTGTTGATGTGGATGAGGATCTTGCGGCCCGTTGCATTGCGCGGAAATTGAGCGAGCATGCCGTCCGGGCCGGAGAGCGGGAGGTGTCCGATTTCGCGAGCCGTCTTTTCGGTGCGGCCCGTATTTCTTAGCTCATCGTCGGACCAGAATGTGCCGTCAATCAAGGTGACATCAGCAGAAGCAGCCAGTTTTTGCCACTCGCGACTTTCGCCGGAAAGGGAAGTGGCAACGAAAAGTTTCTTGCCATCCTGTTCGAACAGAAACCCGAGCGAGGCATCCTCCGGGGCGGCGGCGCGCAAGAATTCTTCGCTGGCGAAATCGGGAAACAATCCACCCATCGGAATGGTGTTGCAGACAAAGGTCGGCGATTCGGCCGGACTCTCCGAGAGATGGCAGCCGAGCCGGCCGCTGTTTGAGAGGACTTGCCACTGGACTGGAGAATCTCCACGCTCCAGCACTCTGAAGATGCGGTTTTCGGTTTTGAGAAGGCATTGGACCGCGGGAGTGGCGAAGACAAAGAAGCTCTGGAATTCGCGCAGATGGAGCAGGCCCATGATCGCGTCGACGTCGGCCGAAGGCAGGAACACGCCGCCGATGGGCGTGGTGCCGGGAGCGTATGGGTTCGGCGCGAGTTCCGGGGCGGAGAGAATTTGCGAGCGCAAGTCCGGTGAAGCGCCGATCAAGAACCAGATGCGATTGTCAGGCGAAAATGCGATTTGGGTTTGAGTGCGCGGCTTGGCGTGGAGCGTCCCGGTTCGGAGTCCCGAACAATTACGGCAAGCGCAATTCCATTGGGGGAAGCCGCCGCCAGCCGCGGAGCCGAGAATTTTGATTTGCACCGAGGGATTCTCCAAGCAGCAGGGCGGAAATGCAAACCAGGCCGGAGCACCAGGGATGTACAGAAACAAAACGGCCCGCCTCGGCCCCTTCGACTTCGCTCAGGGCAAGCGGCGGGCCCTACAAATAGGACTTTAGAGTTCAGCGTTGGCGTACGAGCTGACTTCGCAATTCAAATCGATCTCTTCGTGCTGCGGGGTGGTCCATTCCATGTTGAAAGCTCCTTCGAACAATTCAAATGAACAAATCGGCTGACCAAATAAAAGTTAACACACGAAAAGGTGGAAGGGAATAGCGAAGGAAAGAATCGCCAAAGGCCGCGCCGTTGCACGGGATCTTTAGAAAAAGACGAACATAAGGCGAAAGTAGTCAGGAGTGGCACTCAACTCTTTTGTTACATGCATTCGTTAAATTCCACATGATTTGCACAAAAACAAAGGAATTCGCTTGACATGTTTATCAATCGGAATAGGATGTGGTCAGAAGTGGTGCGAAGTGGTTTTCAGTAGAGTAAAGTAGGCTCATCTAGAGGGCTGTGGTGGAATTGGGCAAACCGATTCTCCAACGAAGTGGGAAACGTGAAACTGCGGGGAAACTGTCCAGCGAAGGTGGACGAGAAGGGCCGTCTGAAGATACCCGCCGTGTTTCTCGACGCTTTGAAGGAATTTGGCAACCAGTTTTACATCACCAGCGTTACCGGTGAGACCGCCAGAATCTATCCCATGAAAGTGTGGGGTGAGATCGAAGACAAGCTGGCGAAGACACCGAGCACGAATCAGGCGAAGCGCAAGTTCCTGATGCGGACGAGTTATTTCGGCCAGATGGTGGAATTGGATGGGCAGGGCAGGGTTTTGATTCCGGGAGTCCTAAGGGAAGC
>DATHMM010000195.1:0-20548 GCA_035487095.1 Candidatus Sulfotelmatobacter sp. | reverse complement strand
CAGGGAAACGAAACGGGTTGCGGAGAGACGCAGGAATGCGCCGCTCGCAACGGGTTTGTTTCCGAGGTGTATGTAGTTGCCTTGCGGCGGGCGGCGTAAAGCCACCCCTACACGCTCTCCGGAGAGAGCGGAACGGCCGGCAGGCACCCGTGTAGCGCTGCCTGGCACGTTGTTGCGAAACCTGGGTTTCGCAGTTCTTGATTAGCCGAGACGAGCCCGGCCAGTCAAAACTTGTTACAGCAAAAAATCCTAGAAGCCGTACGGCAGCATCTGCCGAGTCTTGAGCGTATCCGCCTTGCTGACCTGCGCGAGCTTCTTGAGCTTGCGCATGCGCTTGGGCGCTTTTGTGCCCAGCAGGTGGCGTTTGCCGGAATGCATGCGAAGGATCTTGCCCGTGGCGGTAATCTTAAAGCGCTTTTTTGCGCCGCGATGGGTCTTCAGCTTCAACTTGGGCTTCGTGGAATTGCGTGGCATTGCTGTGAATCCTCTCCGTGCGTTGTTGCGGGCTGAAATGTATCAGCCACTCATTCGAAAATAATCGGCGGTGAAGCTGCCGGTCAAAACCGGTTTGAATCAAACTAAGCGCTCGTTTGCGCCGCGGTATTGCTGCGAGGAGCAACACCGGCTCCCTTTTTCGGCGCCAGAAGCGCAACGAGAACATTTCCTTCCATGCGCGGCATCGTTTCGATCTGGCAGTGCTCGCCGATTTCGCCCAGCAGGCGGGTCATCTTGGCGCGGCCCACTTCCTGGTGCGCCATTTCGCGGCCGCGATGAAAAATCATGGCGCGAACTTTGTGTCCTTCGCCGAGGAAGCGGATGATCTGGTTTTTGCGAACCTGAAAATCATGCTCCGCGGTTGCGGGACGAAACTTTACTTCCTTGAGCTGCGAGCCACGGCTGCTCTTGCGCTGCTCGTGGGCCTTCTTGTTCTGCTGGTATTGGAATTTGCCGTAATCGGTAATCTTGCAAACGGGAGGATCCGCCGTGGGCGAAATCTCCACCAAATCCAAACCTTTTTCACGCGCCAGTCGCATTGCTTCGAAAGGCTGCATGACGCCCAGTTGCCCGCCATCTTCGTCAATCACCCGGACTTCGCGAGCTCGAATCCGTTCGTTGATGCGGATACGGTCCGCTTGCCGGAAATTCCTCTCAGCGATAAAACCCCCTAAGAAAAAGAAAGGCACCCGGCGAACCGGGTCGCACCCCGTGTTAGTAGCAGGTCCCTACAGGCCACATCAAGGAGGGACGGACTTCAAATTATAGCACGCTAAGAAGATGGAGCAAGAGGGGTGTGGGGAGCGGCCGAGTCGGCCCCTAAGCCGGTTTGAATCATGAATACATTTCCAGGTTGCCTTTGGGTCCGGAGATTGCGGCACGAAGCCGGGTGTGTTGCCCCTGTTTGACGGACAGATCAAGGCCAAGCGACTTCAGTCTGGCGGCGAATTTTTCGGGATCAGGAGTTTCCGCGGCAAAACTGAGAAGCTCGCAGCCTTTTGGGGCGTCAGCGGATGGGTGAACGGAATCCTGGTTCCATTCAATGAAGAAGGGCAAAAGGGCGGATGCGGTATCCGCCAGATTCAGAGTCTGCCATTTCAGGAGTTGCCCGTCGGGGCGTTTGCGCGAGCCTGGCGTTGGCCCTTCGAACATGATTCCCGCAGTACGGAGCTTCTCGGCAAACGCGGCAATACTGCCGGGGTGAGCGGCCCAGCCAACTAAACGTGGCTCCTTGAGGGATTGCAAATTGGAAGCGATGGGATTTTTCACGCCGGGCTGCGCTGGATCCGGCGCGATGATTTCCAGGTAACGCCGTTCGCCGAGGGAAAGAAGCGCGTTCTGCGTGCCGCGACCGGGATGCACGCCGCCAAACGCTGCGAGCACGCCCGTCTTCTTTTCGACGAATTCAATGCCGGCCTGCAAATCCGGCGAGCCGACAAGAATGTGATCGAGCAAGGATGGACCCTCGTTTTCCGCAAGAAGCAAGGTCGGGATCGTTACAGCGCCAGTGGTTAGCAGAAGAAAAAGCCGTCGCGAAAGTGGTTGAGACATTTCCGCTCTCCACAATCCTTCCAGTTTCCACCATTCCAACCGTCGAACGATCTAGAGAATCGTGCGATTGGTGATTTCCTGCTGCAAAGAGGCGACGACGTCGGCGATCGGGCGCGGGCCCTGGTCGCCCTTGGAGCGATGGCGGACGCTGACCGTGCCGGCTTCGGCTTCCTTGGGGCCGACGACGAGCATGTAGGGAATTTTCTGCATCTGCGCGTCGCGGATTTTCGCCGGCAGCTTTTCGTTGCGGTCGTCGAGATGCGCGCGGATACCGTGGTTTTTCAGCGTTTCGTGAACGTGCTTGGAGTACTCGGCCACTTTTTCGCTGACTGGGCATATTTCCACTTGCGTGGGCGCGAGCCAAAGCGGAAATGCGCCGGCGTAGTGCTCGATGAGTATGCCGAAGAAGCGCTCGACGGAGCCGAGCAGTGCGCGATGGACCATTAACGGTTGATGGCGTGCGCCGTCTTCGCCGACAAATTCGAGTTCGAAACGCGCGGGAAGATTGAAATCGAATTGCACTGTGGTGAGCTGCCAGGGACGGCCGATAGCGTCGATGAGTTTCACGTCGATCTTGGGGCCGTAGAACGCCCCTTCGCCAACCATTCTTTTATAGGGAATGTTCATGCGGGTCATTACTCTGGCGAGAGCTTCCGAAGCGTGTTGCCAATCTTCCGCTTTCCCGGGGTAATTTTCCGGGTGTTTGGGATCCCAGTCCGAAAGCTCGATCTCGAATTTGTCGAAGCCGAAATTCTTCATCACCGCGAAGGCAAAATCCATGCACGCCTCGACTTCGGATTCGATTTGCGAGGGCATGCAGAAAATGTGCGCGTCGTCCTGGGTGAAGCCGCGGACGCGCAACAAGCCGTGGAGGACGCCACTGCGCTCGTAGCGATACACCGTTCCAAGTTCGCCGAGGCGCACGGGCAGATCGCGATAACTCCGCAGCTTGGATTTATAGATGAGGATGTGGCCTGGGCAATTCATCGGCTTCAACTGGTAATCGGCCTTTTCGACCTCCACCGCGCCGAACATGTTTTCCTTATAGAAATTTGCGTGGCCCGAGGTCTTCCAAAGATCGAAGAGCATGATGTGTGGAGTGAAGACGAGGTCGTAGTCGCGACGCAGCAGTTCATCACGCAGCCAGTTTTCAACGATCGTGCGAATCAAGCCGCCCTTCGGATGCCAGAAGATGAGGCCCGGGCCCGCCGCTTCCTGGATGCTGAAGAGATCAAGCTCCGCGCCGAGTCTCCGGTGGTCGCGGCGCTTGGCCTCTTCGATGCGATGCAGGTATTCGTCCAGCTCTTTTTGCGTGTAGAAAGCCAGTGCATAGATGCGCTGGAGTTGCGCGTTCCCTTCCTGGCCCTTCCAGTATGCGCCGGCGACGTTGGTGAGCTTGAACGCCTGGATGCGCTTGGTGGAGGGAATGTGCGGGCCGCGGCAAAAATCGATGAACTTCCCCGTGGTGTAAAAAGAAACCATCGGCTCGTCGGCCTTTTCCTCGACGAGTTCGCACTTGAAGATCTGGTTGGAGTCTTGATACAGCTTTAGCGCCTCGGGCTTGGGCAGGAGTTTGCGTTCGTTCTTCAAGTCTTGTGCCGCAAGCTCGCGCATCTTTTTTTCAATTTTTTCGAGGTCGTCCGTGGTGAAAGGCTGATCGCGCAGGAACTCATAGAAGAAGCCGTTCTCGACCGGCGGGCCGATCCCCAGCTTTACTTCGGGATAAAGCTCTGTCACAGCCGCGGCCAGCAAGTGAGCGGCGGAGTGGCGGAAGACGTACAGCGCGTCGGGATCTTTTTCCGTCAGGATGCGCAGTTTGACGTCTTGCTCAAGCGGGCGGCGGAGGTCATAGAGCAGGCCGCCGTCAGCATCAGGGTCAACGGAATTCGAGAAAATACCGGTCTTCGAGCCGGCCCCATTGCCACCGGTGGCATATACCTTGGCGACCAGCGCCGCTTCAGCGAGCCGCGGCGAAATGGATTTGGCGATTTCAACGGGCGTGACGCCTTTGGGAAACTCCTTCACGCTGCCGTCGGGTAAGGTTATGTGGATCTGGTCCATGAGAGTTGTCCTGACCTGCAGAAAAACTGCATTGGCTGTAGTTAAGTAGAGTATCGGCGGGTTCGAGATGGGTCAAGAACCGAAGACAAATTCTAGACCACTATCACACCAGGCATATCGGAAAAATGCGAATCCGAAGTCAGTAACTCTGCGCGACTCCGGAGCGCCGTCGTATAAATGATCGCATCCGCCATGGGCAAATGAGTTTGAACACTGAGGGCGGCGGCATCGAATGCTATATCTTTGTTCACGTCCACGATTTCGTGTCGCATCGCCTCCGAAGCAAACCATTCCACGAGAATCGAGGTCGACCGGAGAAGCAAAACCTTCCTAACTTCATACAAGACCAAAGCAGGAATTACGATGGAGTGTCCTCCGGTGAAGTAAGGCAGGAAAGCCTCAGCTTTTGCGTCTTTCGTGATGTACTCAAGCCAGCCACTGGAATCGATTACAATTCGCTTAGAAACGGTCGGCTCTGTCACGGTAGATATCCTTCCATTTCATCCCTTTTGCCGCGCCGTAGAGATCTCGAATAGAGCGCGGGCGGTGGAGTCGTATGGAACCATCCAAAACGAAGATCTGAAGCGATTCGCCAGGTTGGATTTCCAGAGATTCGCGGATTTTCTTCGGGATGACTACCTGATATTTGGGAGAGACTGTAACCGTTTCGGCCGCCATGGGAAACCCTCCATATCAATTGTATCGATGCCAATTTGGTATGTCAATAATACTATCGATCAGGATTTTGTTGACCTGGCGTATGAAGGCGTTTTAGTCACATCCGCGCAGCGCCTTGCCCGAGATCCTCTCCGATTGCACCTTGTCTGATTTTTACGGGTTACAATCTCTCTTCGGATGGAACTCCCGATCCGAATTGAGAGAGGAAGTCCATTGTCTTTAATCAGGTATTTCGCATGTTTGCTCACCTTGCTAAGCGTCCTCCCTTGCTCGGCCCAATCTATGAAAAATATCAAGGGCGATGACGAGCGGTTCAAGGCGGACATTCTGGTTGTGGTAGCGCACCCGGATGATGAGGGGGCCGTGACGCCGTATCTGGCGCGGGCGATTTACGATCTGCACAAGCGCGTGGCGGTGATTTACACCACTCATGGCAACAGCGGGGCGAACAACTATGGGCGGGAACGCGCGGGGGCCCTGGCGGACATCCGGGAAATTGAGGCACGCGAGGCCTGCGCGCGCATGGGCATCAAAAACGTTTGGTTTCTGGACGGGAAAGATACAGCCTCGCAAAACGTCCTGAATTCGCTGGCGAACTGGGGGCACGGAGCGAATCTCGAGAAGCTTGTGGAGCTCATCCGGCTGACCCGGCCGGATGTGATCATTACGTCATTGCCGGGAGTTTTCATCGGTGAAAACCACGGCGACCACCAGGCGACGGGCGTTCTTGCCACCGAGGCCTTCGATCTTGCCGGAAATCCTGTAGTGTTTCCCTCCCAACTTGCCGGCGCTTCGGAGCATCGGGAGATCTATCTGGAGAATCTTCAAGCGTGGCAGGTAAAGAAGATTTACTACTTCCCGGATGCGAGTGACGAAAAACAGTTTTCCGGCATGGGCCCGGCTTATTCGATAAAGGAAGTCTCCCCGTCTCAGAAAAAGCCCTATTGGCGGATCGCCCTGGACGCCGCGACCATCCACCTGACGCAATATCCTGGCGACATCGAAAGAATCCAGAAGATGAGCGACGCCGAAGTGGAAAAGATGATGAGCGACCCGGACGCGGCGTGGTGGACCGAGCCGGAGACGCTGGTATTCGGCAAGTCCTACTATTCAAGTAAGGCGACGGACGGCGTTTTTGCAAATCTGGAGGGCGAACCGAATCGCTGCATGGGGCTTACCGCAAAAGTTCAACTCTCATCCGCAGCGACGACAGTAAAACTCGGAGGACCGTGGGGCTTCTATCAATCCTTCCGCGAAGCCCATTGCCTTAGCGCACTGCGAGTCGTTGATCCTCCGGAAATTGCGGTGATGGCCGGCGCTCAAGTTTATGTTCCGCTGACGATCGTGCATGCGGGTGGCCAGGCGCTAAAGCTCCAGCTGAGGGTGGAAGCACCGAAAGGCTGGAAAGTGACCAGCGGGGAGGGCGAAATTGCGTTACCCGCCGAAGCAATTAGCGAAGTGCGCGTGGAAATAGAGACCCCCACACTTTCTGCAACTGAATTGAAAGCCAACGGGCCGCAGGAAATTGTTGTCCACGCGCTGGTGGCCGGTGCTTCCGTCGGCGACGTCAAGCTCCGGGTGCAGCTCCGGCCGCACGCCTTGCCGCAGTAAATTACTTTTTCGGGCGAGCCGATTCCAGTTGTTCCCAGGCGGCGTCGGGAAGCATGCCCAGGTCGTTGAATTCCCCGGCGCCCCGCAACCACTGAGCGCCGTCAATCACCACGCACTCGCCATTGATGTATTCCGCCATATCGCTGAGAAGAAATGCGGCGAGGTTAGTCAACTCTTCGTGCTTGCCGAAGCGTTTCATCGGATGTTTGCTGATGGCATGTTCTTCAAACTGTTTCGAAGGCATCAGGCGGGACCACGCACCTTCTGTCGGAAAAGGGCCAGGCGCAATTGCGTTCACGCGAATATGGTATTTCGCCCACTCAACGGCGAGAGACGTGGTTAAGGCTAGCACTCCCGCCTTCGCGCAGGCGGAGGGAACCACATAGCCGCTCCCGGAATTCGTCGCCGCGTACGTGGTTGTGATGTTCAGAATATTCCCGCCGAGCTTTTTGGCGATGCGGCGTTTCGCAAAAGCTTCCGTGCAATGGAATGTTCCGTTCAGAACGATGCCCACGACCGCGTTGAAGGCGTTCGGAGAAAGCTTCTCCGTGCGCGCCATGAAGTTCCCCGCGGCATTGTTGACCAGCGTGTCGATTTCGCCAAATTGCGCTTCGGCGGCGGAAAATGCGGTCTCGACGGCTTCGTAATCGCGCACGTCGCATGTGGCATAAGCTGCTGCCCCACCATCCCGGTGGATGTCGTCACAAGTGGACTTGAGAGGTTCTTCCCGGCGCCCAATGACGAAAAGGCGTGCGCCAAGCTTGGCGAAGTGGATGGCCATGGAGCGCCCAAGCCCGCTGCCACCCCCGGTCAAGAAAATGGCGCGCTCCTTCAGAAGACCGGGTTGAAACATGGCGCACCACCTTTCGCAATGGTGACAGCATTGTAGCAGCGACCGGCGCGGAAACCATTTCTCCCAAAAGAAAAGGCGGGAAAGGGTCCTGGTCCCTCCCCGCCTCTGATGCGACTGGGGAAAACTTGCGAGCCGCAAATTTGCCGCGGGCTGGACGCTGCTGCCCGCTGACTGTTCAGCCTGAAGAACTGCGCGTTGCGCGACCGCTCCTGTGATTTCAAGGGAGCGCGGCCATGAGCGTATCCACGGCCTTCATGACTTCCTTCCAAGAGAGGTCCACGTTTTCCTGCAGCCTTGCGTGTTCCGGAGGGTCGGCGTACTCGAGCTCCTCAACGCTCCGCTTAAACTCGGCAAAACGCGTGCGAACGAATTCGAGCTCCCAATAGTGATCCAGCTTTACGCTGACCTTCTGCTTGGCAAACCGCCCCTTCAACAAAAACACTCGAGAGGCTAGGTCCTCCACCTCCGTTGTTACTCGGTCCAGATACGCTTCCTTGGATTGCATAATGTGCCTCGACTCAAAGACCAACCGAACATGCGGCCGAGAACGAGTCCGCCGCCTGAATAAATAAAAGCAGGTGGTTCACCAAAGTGCGGCCCTCCAATAGATTGAAAATACGATGGTTAGGTAAGCCCCTCAGCACAGAAGGGGAAGAGTGCGTGGGAAGACGCAAACAGTGCCGCGTGAGGTGCCGAAATGACCCAGTTCCTGCTCTCAACCGGAGGATAGAGCCGGGTTTCTTGCCCTCAAGCCGCTAATTCAAAGCCGGGAAGCCAGTCAGGGAACAAAGGTAATAGCCACAAGGTCTTGGAACGTAGGGAAGGTTCTACTCTGAAGGTCCGATCGTGGCGGGAATAGGCCGACCCAGCGCCTTGGCGTATTCCGTTTCGTAAACCGGATTGCCGGGGTACTCATCGGTGAGTTCTTTCAGGTTCTTGATGGCCAGGTCATTCTTCTTTTCCCGGCGGGCTGAAAGAGCCAGCAAGATCCTGGCAAAAGACCTCAGGTAATTGCCGTTATCGGCTGTTTTTTCGACCTTTGACATGCCCAGCGCCTTATCTCCGTGGATGCCGCCAAACCAAAGAATGAACCGCGCGGAACCGGATAAGGAGCCGATCACGTAATAAGCAATCCCGGGGGCCACATATACGTCGTAGGCATCGGGGTGTTCGGCAAGCAGAAGTTCAGCGCTGCTGTTTGCTTCTTTCAAATGCTTCAGCCCGTCGTAATGCTTCTTCAAAAGCATGCTGTCGGCATCGGCTTGCATGCCGGCCGAAAGCGTCATGGCGTAGAGGCCTTCCGGATCGCGCTTATTCAATTTCAGCTTATGGGCGGCAAGCGCGCGGGCCTTCGTGGTCGCATCCTCGAAGCCTTTGATGCGGTCCGGGTCGGGAGTACCTGTGATGCCTCCGAGGAAGCGCTTGTCGTCCAGAAAATAATCGCTGGTCAGCACTTGCTGGCGGTAAAACTCTTCGAACAAATAGCTGGCGGCGATGGAAACCTGGCCGAATGGTTCTGTCGGGTTCTTCGCTGCCCACTCAACAAAAATCGCGCGCGCTTCGGGAAATTTCTGCTCGTAGAGAAGTTGGTAGCCGTTTTTCAGTTCAGGGATGGAACTGAACGCGGGAGTGCCCAATTGGCTGACGGATTGGCTACTGCAAGACGGCGCGCATAAACAAAGCACGCCGAAAGTTACGCCCGCAAGCAAAGCATGAAGATAACGCATGGTTTTTAAGCCTCAGAACAGGCCCGGAAGAAAGCGCGGCTTCCCCGACATCGCGTCGCGGTAATGGGCGTCCGAAAAGAGGACCTTTTCCTCCGTCACGAGTCGCTGCGAGAGTACCAAAATATGGGCGAGGGAACCAACAATTGCGGTTATCCAGGCGGTGTGAATCAGAGGTAGAACCAGCATCTCGGTGAAGACGGCCGCGTAGTTCGGATGGCGAACGTAGCGAAATGGGCCGGAAGTGATTACGCCCAGTCCGGTTGAGTTCATCACTTGCACGTTCCAGTGATCCCCCAGCGTGCGAATCACCCACCAGCGTACCGCGTTGGCTGCGAGAAAGATGACGAAGCAGATGGCAGCAAGGATCGGAATGAAGGGTCGCTTGAGAAAAACGACTTCGGCGGCGGCTCCAATAAGAACGCCGGTATGCAGCACGACCATCCAGCGGAAGCGCGGCTCGTCAACCTTCGAAGCTCCGCGGGTGATCATTTCCCGCTGGTGGCGTCGGGAAATGCGCAACTCATACAGTCGCAGCACGGCGACGACGAACAGCAGAACCAGATAGGCGATAACGCTTAATTCCATTGCAGTAACAAAAATTCCGCGCTGAAACCGGGACCGAACGCCGCGGCGATCGCGTGTTCTCCCGCCTTCAGAGGGCGCTTTTCCAGCCACTCCTGAAGAATAAAGAGGATCGTGGCACTGGAAAGGTTGCCGACATTGCCGAGAATGTCCCAGGAAGGCTGCGTGTCGCACTTGCAAAGCCCGAGTTGCTCTTCGACCGTGCCGAGCAAGCGCGCGCCGCCGGGATGCAGGATCCAGCCCTTGATCTCTTCGCGTTTCTTGCCGTTGCGGTCCAGGAAGCCGTGAACGAGTTCCTTAATGCGCTCGCCAATCATTTCTGGAACATTCTTGTCGAGTATGATGTGGAAGCCGGAATCGCGCAGATCAAATCCCATGGCCCCAAGCGAGTCCGGAAACGTGTAGGTTTCTGTCACCAGAATCTGCGGTCCGGGCCTTTTCTGGCCCGTGACGATGACTGCGGCGGCACCGTCCCCGAAGAGAATCGAGGAGATCAGATTGGCCTGTGTTATATCCTTGCGCTGGAAGGTTAGCGATGGAAGCTCCACGGCGATAATCAGCACGTTGCTTCCGGGGTTCGAAGCGATAAAATCAGCTGCACGGGAAAGGCCCATCGCTCCAGCTGCGCAGCCAAGTTCGGTGAAGGGCATGCGGCGCACGTTGGAGCGGAATCCCATCAGCTTGATCAGGTGGGCGTCAAGAGAGGGGATCATGAATCCGGTGCAGGAAACGGTGATAATCAGGTCAATGTCCGCGGGACTCATACCGGCCCGTTCGAGGCACTTCTCCGCGGCTTCGCGGCCGAGTTTGACGGCGTGCTCGATGTATTCATTATTGGTCTTGGCGAGGGCCCGCGGCTCGATGGTGTAATCGATGGGGAAAATCGAATGGCGATTGTGAACCTGAGCGTTGTCGACGATAGCCATCATGGCTTCGACACGGCGTTCCGGGACTTCGAAAACGCGGCCAAAGTAATACTTCACATCATCGCGAGTGATCCTGTAGGGCGGGAGAGCCGTAGCGGTGGCGACGATGGTAGGGTGCGGCCCGTGGCCGTTAGGGGAACTGCTTTCCGGAATGTTCACAAACACCGTCCTCGGAGACGCGAGAATTGAATGCAACCTGCAAGTTCATCTACGAGCGGCATAATAACCACGAAGCGCTCGGAACAAAATTCAATGTGTTGCTTACTTTACAACAAATCAGCGCGTAGGGGAAACGACAGGTGGCGATGATGAAACTAAAGAGGATAGAGGCAGTTCTGCAGGCCGTTTTTAGCCTGCTCTTGTTTTTTGCAATGGTCTGGCCCGCGGCGGCGCAGCAGAAATCCTCTCCGTTGCTCGTGGTGATATCCGTGGATGGCTTGCGCCCGGACTACGTCACAGCCGCCGACGTTCACGGGGCGCAAGTGCCCAACCTCAGAAAGTTCCTTCGTGAAGGCACCTTCGCCGAAGGCGTCACGGGCGTAATTCCCACCGTCACGTATCCGAGCCACACAACATTAATGACCGGCGTTTGGCCGTCGAAGCACGGAATTCTGGCGAACACGACCTTTGACCCTCTGCAAAAAAATCATGACGGTTGGTATTGGTATGCGGAGGATATTCGCGTGCCCACGTTGTGGGATGCCGCAGCCGCCGCCGGACGCACGACTGCCAGCATTCAGTGGCCCGTCACGGTAGGCGCCAAGATCAACTGGAACATTCCCGAGGTTTGGCGCGCGGGGACCACGGAAGATGCAAAGCTGGTTCGCGCGCTTTCCACGCCTGGATTGCTGGCGGAGGCAAAAGCCGCGATCGGCGAGTATCGCGGCGGAATCGAAGCCACCCCCGAAAGCGATGAAGTGCGCGGAAAATACGCCGTTTGGATCCTGGAGAATAAGAGGCCCGGCTTGCTGACCCTGCACCTGCTCGCGCTCGACCACGTTGAACACGAGACGCAACCTTTCAGTCCCAAGGCCATCGCGGTCCTGGAGCGGCTGGATGCGGTGATCGGGAAAGTGCGGGAAGCCGCGGAGCGCACCGCGCCCGGAAATGCGTTTGTTGCCGTGGTTTCCGACCATGGATTCACAAAGTACGATCAGCAATTGAATCTTTTTGCCGCTTTTCGGAAAGCGAATCTGTTTTCTGTGGACGACAAAGGAAAGATCTCTGATTGGCGGGCGGTACCTTGGGAAACCGGCGGCTCGGCGGCCATCGTGCTGAAGGATCCAAGGAATGCACTGACACTGGCAGCGGTTCGCGCCCTGCTCGCAAAATTGGCGGCCGACCCGGCCAACGGAATTGACCGCGTGGTGGAAGCGCAGGAGTTGCACCGCAAGGGCGGCTATCCGAATGCTTCGTTCTTTGTCGGACTCAAGCCGGGATGGCGAACCGGTTCCTCATTGAGCGGCCCGGTCGTTTCCTCCCTCAAGGTAGGGGGCACACATGGACAGTTGCCGGATCTTCCCGATATGCGCGCTGCGTTTTTCCTGGTGGGGCCAGGCGTGCCCGCCGAGAAAAATCTGGGACTGATTGATATGCGGGACATCGCGCCAACGTTGGCGAAAGCCGCGGGATTGGCGCTCCCCAGCGCCGACGGCAAACCCTTGCTGCCGTAGAACAAATAAATACCTGCCTGTTCTAGGCGCGGGGGCGAGTTAGCTCGCCGCTTCCTGGCTGGCGCGGATTTCCTGCCAGCGCCGCGGCCGCTTGCTGTACTGCAAAATTTTCTTGCGCAAGCGAATCGATTTCGGCGTGATCTCGACGAACTCATCGTCGGCGATGAATTCGATGGCCTGTTCCAGGCTGAGTTGGCGATGCGGAATCAGGCGGATGGCTTCGTCGGCCGAGGAAGAGCGCATGTTGGTCAGCTTCTTTTCCTTGGTGACGTTCACTTCCATGTCCTGCTCTCTTGAGTTTTCCCCGACCACCATGCCTTCATAAACTTCGATCGTTGGGCCGATGAAGAGTTCGCCGCGTTCCTGCAAGCCCCAGAGGGCGTAGGCCGTCGAGACGCCGGCGCGGTCCGCGACCAGCGCTCCTGTTGGGCGCAGCGCCATGTCGCCGCCGTATTCCATCCAGCCTTCGAAAATGGAGTGAATCAACGCGGTGCCGCGCGTATCCGTCAGCAGCTGGCTGCGCAGACCGATCAAGCCACGCGAAGGAATCTTGAAATCCAGGCGCACGCGGCCGGAGCCGTGATTGCTCATTTTGAGCATTTCGCCTCGGCGGCTACCGATGGTCTCCATGATGATGCCGATGAAATTCTCGGGGATGTCAATCACCAGGCGCTCGACCGGCTCGAGCTTCTTGCCGTTTTCGTTGCGCACCACGATTTCCGGTTTGCCAACCATCAGTTCGAAACCTTCGCGGCGCATGGTCTCGATCAGGATGGCGAGCTGCAATTCGCCGCGGCCGAGAACGCGGAAGGATTCCGGCGTGTCGGTGTCTTCCACGCGGATGGAAACGTTGGTGAGAAGCTCCTTGGCCAGGCGGTCGCGAAGATCGCGGGAAGTGAGGTAAGAACCTTCACGGCCGGAAAGCGGCCCGGAATTGACGCTGAAAATCATGGCCAGTGTGGGCTCGTCAATGGTGAGAGGCTCGAGCGGCTGAGGATTTTCCAGCGAGGTGATGCTTTCGCCGATCTGAATGCCTTCCACACCGGCTATGGCCACGATGTCGCCCGCGACCACGGTTTCGGCTTCATCGCGTTCGAGGCCGCGGAATGTGTAGAGCTTGGTGATTTTGGTCGATGTAAGTTTGCCATCGAGCTTGCTGATACCGACCTCTTCGCCGCGATTCAGCGTGCCGTTGAAGACGCGGCAGATCGCCAGGCGTCCCAGGAATTCGGAGTAGTCGAGGTTCGTGACCTGAAGCTGCAACACGCCGGCGGGATCGCCGGTCGGACGCGGGATCTTGTTGACGATGGCTTCGAAGAGGGGAAGTAAATCCTTGGAATCGTCGCCGATTTTGCGATGCGCCACGCCGGCGCGCGCGTTGGTGTAGACGATCGGGAAATCGAGTTGATCCTCGGTCGCGTCGAGGTCGATGAAGAGGTCGTAGATTTCGTTGAGGACTTCTTCGGGCCGAGCGTCCGGGCGATCGATCTTGTTCAGCACCACTACGGGGGGGAGCTTGGCCGCAAGCGCCTTTTGAAGGACGTAGCGGGTCTGCGGCAGCGGGCCTTCGCTGGCGTCGACGAGGAGCACCACACCATCCACCATGCGCAGGGCGCGTTCGACTTCGCCGCCGAAATCGCTGTGGCCGGGGGTGTCGACGATGTTGATCTTCGTGTCGTGGAAAAACAGGGCCGTGTTCTTGGCCAGAATGGTGATGCCGCGCTCGCGCTCCAGGTCGTTGGAGTCCATTACGCGCTCGACGACTTCCTGGTTGGCGCGGAAAATGCCGCTCTGGCGCAGCATGGTGTCGACAAGCGTAGTTTTGCCGTGGTCGACGTGGGCGATGATGGCGATATTGCGAATCTCTTTGGTCATGTTAGTGAAATCGTGTTCAGACAAAAATAGCCCCGATCCGATCGGGGCCCGGACGAACCCTTTCTTCTCAAGTGCGGCACTACGAACCCCTATTTTAGCAGAGGAATGCCCTGCCACCAATGGGCCTTTCGCCCGTATGATATGCTCGCGGCGTTTTGCTGATTACCTGGGGGGCTCGGCTTCGTATGAGAATTTTGCGGCGTATTTCGTTAGTTTTGACGCTTTTGTGCATCGGATCGCCCGTGGTTTGGGGGCAAGCTGCGGCGCGGCCCGATCTGCCGTCGCTGTTCGAGAAGAAGGAAGTGATGATTGCGATGCGGGACGGCGTGAAGCTGCACACGGAGATTTACGCGCCGAAGAACGCCAAAGAGGCCCTGCCGATTTTTCTGGAGCGCACGCCCTACGGAATTTCCGCTGATGACAAGGGATACAGCCCGAAGCTTTACCGGTACTCGCACATGTTCGCTGACGGCTACGTGTTTGTGTTTCAGGACATTCGCGGCCGGTATGGCTCCGAGGGCCAGTTCGTGATGACTCGGCCGGTGCACGACCCCGGCAACCCTAAGGGCGTGGACGAGAGCACGGATACTTACGACACGATCGAATGGCTGGTGAAGAACGTGCCCAATAACAACGGCCGCGTGGGCACGGCGGGTATTTCCTACGGAGGCTTTCTGGCGGCGATGGCGCTGGTGAATCCGCATCCGGCGCTGAAGGCAGTTTCCGAGCAGGCCTGCATGGGCGACACTTGGCTGGGCGACGATTTCTTTCATAACGGGGCGTTCCGGCTGAGCTATGGCTATGAATACGCGACCGAGATGGAATCGACGAAAGAAAATTCCCAGCTCAAGTTCGATCGCGACGATTTGTACGACTGGTATCTCCACGTCGGAGCGCTTTCGAACATCAATAAAGACTACCTGCACGGCAAAATTCCCTCGTGGAACAGTTTCGTCGAACACCCTGCGTATGACGAATTCTGGAAGGAAAAGTCGCTGGCGCACGCCCTTCGTCAGGCGACGGTGCCGAATCTGAACGTCGCGGGATGGTGGGACCAGGAAGATTTCTACGGCCCGATGGCCACCTACGCCAATCTCGAGAAAAGTGACGCGGCGCATTTAAACTATTTGGTCGTCGGACCCTGGAATCATGGCGGCTGGGCACACGGACCCGGCAACTGGCTGGGACAGATTCCGTTTGCCAGCAACACGAGCGAATATTTTCGAGAGAAGGTAGAGGCACCGTGGTTTGCTTATTGGCTGCACGACAAAGGCGAGTTGCCTCTGAAAGAGGCGCTTCTGTTTCAGACGGGAAGCAACACCTGGACACGTTTCGATGCCTGGCCGCCGCGCGACGCGCAACCAAAGAGCCTCTATTTCAGCGCGGATGGGAAATTGAGTTTTGACGCGCCGAAAACGGATGTAACCGAGGCTTTTGATTCCTACGTCAGCGATCCCGCAAATCCCGTGCCTTATCGTAACAGACCGGTGGACGAAACTTATCCCTCCGATCATCCCGGCCGCTGGTATACCTGGCTGGTGCAGGATCAGCGTTTCGTCGAAAAGCGTCTCGATGTTTTGAGTTGGAAGACGGACGCGCTGCAGGAAGACATTACGCTTACCGGGCAGGTGACCGCGAAACTCTTCGCCGCGACCACGGGATCGGATGCCGACTGGGTGGTGAAACTGATCGACGTGTATCCCGACAAACCCGGCACGGAGTGGAATCTCTCAAACTACGAGCTGATGATCGCCGACGAAATTTTCCGCGGCCGCTACCGGAATTCGTATGAAAAGCCGGAACCCATCGTGCCCGGTGAAGTCACGCCCTTCACGATCGACCTGCATACCGCGGATCACGTCTTCAAAAAAGGCCATCGCATCATGGTCGAGGTGCAGAGCACGTGGTTTCCTCTTTACGACCGGAACCCGCAGAAATTCGTGCCCAACATTTTCGAAGCGAAGGATTCGGATTACCAGAAAGCGACGCAGAAGATTTACCGCTCGCAGAAATATCCATCGCAAGTGGAAATTTCCGTGCCCGGCGCCCAGGCACATTGAGCGTATGGCCTTGAACGGTTTTTAGTGCTGAGGAACCGGAATTTCGCCGGCGTGGAATTCCGTCCAGGGGCCGGCGGGCATGTCGCGCAGGTACGGCTCCTGCCAGGCATAGTCCGGGTGCGCCGCGAGAAACGGCTTGGCATAAAACGCTTCTCCGCAGGGATGCCCCATGCGGGCCACGAAACGAAGCTGCTCCGCCATCGCTGAATCGCTTGCCTTGCCCTGCACCGCGCCGCCGGGATAATTCTCTCCCCACGCCCAGATCGCAATTCCGCGGGGAGAAGCGTCTACGTGGCCGCAAAGAGTCCGCTCATTCGCCTCTTCTTTTTTTGCGAACGAATCGAAGTGGTCGCCGAGCATTTTTTCGGCAAGCTCCACGTCCAGCTTGCCCTTGTTTTCATTCAGCAACTGCTCCCAGCGAACCCGCCGCGCATTGGGTGACGTTTCGAGGTTGTTCGGATCGAATTGCGGCGTGTCCAGCTTGAGCACTTTGGGATCGCGCGCCCAATTGGATCCGGCAAACACGCCATCCTTCGTGCGCCACAATTTGTAGGCCTTCAGTCCCAGTTCCAGTTGCGCCACTTCGTTCGTCTTGCGGTCACCGATCAGCCAATCGTTGGCGTAACCCCCGTTGTTCCCGTCCAACATGATTTTCGTGTACTCATCGATCGACCCCGCATACTGCAGCGCCTTGCGCGCGCGCACAAATTCCGCCTTGCCATTGGGATCCCAGCCTTCGAATTGGCTGATGGTCGTCTCCGTGACCATCAGGCCATCGCTGTTGATGCCGAAATCGTCGTCGCTCGCGATCACGCCGGGAATTCCATCCATCAGCATGCGGTAACCGTTCTTCGGCTCGATATCGAAGATGATCCTCCAGCGCTCGCCGTTCATATAGTTCGTCCAGTTGTTGTGCGCGATCACAATCTTCCCGTCTTTCGTCCAGCTGCCGGTGGCCACGAACGCGCTGCAATTTCCCGGGCTCTTCAGATTCGGGGGATTCGCGGGCTGTTCGCGCTTGTTGAGCCAGGGCACATAATAGTCCGGCAACTCTTCGAACGCGTTCATCGCCACGATGTCGTATACGTCCAGGTTCGACCCGGTGCGGGCATTCAGGCCATCCACGATTCCTTGAAGTTCCTGCTGGAACTCCGCATCAATTTTCGGCCAGAGCATGGTGCGCGCGGTTTCGCGGAAGAAGGCCCAATCGCGCTTGGTGGAATGCGTCATATTGGTGCTGATGGCAGGAAAGGCGTCTGAAATTTCCGGGGCCAGCAGAAACCCGTGCTGAAAACCGACACTGGCGGGCTCGCCTTCTAGATGAACGTACACCCAGCCGCCCTGCTCGTAACGATAAGCGCCTTTCAAACGCGGGTCGTTGGAAGCAGCGCGCTCGCGGTTCGAAGCAAGCGTTGCGTCCTGCTCATTCTTGGCGTTCTCCGCGTCATTGGTGCCGCGGCCCGCCACCCACAAAAGTCCGGTGCCGAGCAAAAGCACGCTGAGAGCGACAATGCGACGAATTCCATCGGACATGAAGGCTTTCTCCTTGGTCTTTGAGCGTCAACCCGCAGCGTGAAAACCGCCCAAAGAGTACATCGGCTCATCCGTCAGCGGCAGGCGACCCAAAATCATAACTCGAATTCCCATTCCTCAGGTGACCAAAGCAAACATCCTCTGGTACATTCGAAAAATGCTGACAGCCATAACGCGCAAGGTTAGTTCCTCTCTCGCAAATTGCGAACTGAGCTTCATCGAGCGAAGACCGATTGATATGGAAAAGGCGCGGGCGCAACATCATGCCTACCAGGCACTGCTCGAAAAGGCCGGCGCGAAAGTGATTTCCCTGCCGGAAGAGCGGGATCTACCGGACTCCATGTTCGTGGAAGACCCCGCGATCGTGCTCGACGAAGTCGCAGTGATTTGCCCGTTGGGCACAGAGACGCGGCGGAAAGAAGCGCCTTCCATCGCGGCCGCTCTCGAGCCATATCGAAAATTATCCAATGTGAAATTGCCCGGGATGCTGGAGGGTGGCGACGTCTTGCGCATCGGCAAAAAGATCTTCGTGGGGCTGACTCAGCGATCGAACGCCGAAGGCATCCGGCAACTGGCGGTAATTGCAGGGAACCATGGGTACGACGTGACGGCTGTGCCGGTGACCGGCTGCCTGCACCTGAAATCCGGTGTCACGTATCTCGGCCGAAACACATTACTGGGCAATCGCGCCTGGTTTCACTGGAAGCGGTTCGAAGGATTTGACTGGGTGGACGTGGCTCCAGAGGAGCCTCACGCAGGGAATGCGCTGGCCGTCGGCGAATCGATCATTTTCCCTGCATCCTTCCCGAAGACACGCGCGCGCATCGAAGCCGCTGGATTTCGGGTCGAGCCCTTGGACATTTCTGAATTGCAAAAAGCGGAGTCAGGCCTCACTTGCTCCAGCCTGCTGTTCGATGCGGCGACCTAAAAAAATGCGGCCACCTCGATCAGCGAAGCGGCCGCGGAATTTACGACAACTCCGCTTGTCCCTAATTGGGCAATTCTTCAACGCTGAACGCCAGGAAAATCGGCGCACCAGTATTTGTCTTCAGGATCAAACCTACGACGCGCAGGTTTAATGCCGTGTTGCCGGTCAGACCGTTGATGCCCGTCAAACCGCCCAGAAACCGGGTGAACGGAGTAACCTGTACTGTGACCGGGCCCTGGAACAACACGCCCGCCAGCCCGGTTGAGTCGAACTCAAACGTCCCCGCGCTCGTGTTCGTCTGCCCCGTTACCAGCAGGCCCGTGTGTCCGGAGTGCCGCAGCACCACGCGCTTCACCGTCACCACTCCGTTGCTGAACGGGCCGGCGATGCTGACGTCTTGCCCCGGCACCAATCCGGTGGACGTGAACAGGAAGCTGCCAAAATTGTCGTGCCACCAGTGAATGAAATAATTCTCCTGGCCGGTGAGCGCGATATTGGAGATTTGTCCGGAGTTGAAACCAGTGCCCGAGGGCAGGACGCTTCGGACATAGAGATCGAAGTCCGTTGCGATTCCGACGGAAGGATCGACGAACGTGACCAGCCCGCCAGCCCAGAAGTGATCTTGCGAAACAATCGACACAGTGTCCGCCAGAATCGCCGCTGAAGTCCTGTCCAGTGTTCCCGAAATCTCCACGATTGAATTGGCGCTCAGGTTGTTAATCGTTTCAGTCCCTTCCCACTCGGTCTGCTGGTTCACGTTCACCGTGAACTGATGGCCGTGCGGGCCCTGAATCACAAACGAATTGCCCCCGGTGTTCACGCTGACAACGCCCGCGTCAAACTCGTCAATGTAAGCATCCGCGTCCGAAGGCGTAACCACTTTCAGATTGAGCGTCGGCGTGATCGCCCCGGTAATCTGGCCGCTGCTATCGACCGCCACCGATTTGCGGATGTCGAATTCGAAGCGCAAGCCGTCGATGTCGCCCGCGGAAACCACGAGCGGCGTAGCCAGATTGATGGTGACCTGGGACGTGGTGAGGCTGAGTTGCGGATTGGAGCTGGCGCTGGTGTCGAGCGTGCTGATCGTCGGATGCGTTGGCGGGTTCGTCTGGGGATTTGTCACGTTCAGGTAGTCGATCGAAGGATTGGCGAGCGTGACCACTGCTTGCGTGTACGTTCCGATCGGAATGGTGTTGATATCAAGCAGCGTGCGAAGCCCGTTCAATCGAGCGAAATCCACCGTCTGCGTTCCATTCAAAACAGAAACCGGCGCGCTCGTTCCGTCAGATAGAGTCAGTCCCGTGATGTCCACGCGGAAGCCAACGACGCTGGGCAGGGGGGCGTCGGTGCCGGTGACAAAGACGGAATTGGATTGTGGAGTTGTGTTGTTGGGTGATTTCGAATTATTGCCGCAGCCGTTAAGCAGGGCAATCAGCGTGAACGCAAAAAGACCGCTGAACCACTTCTGGAGGTGCATAGGCAATCTTTCCTTTCGGATTAGCTTTGGAAATTCCCCAGAGGCTCTGTGGAGCCTCCCCTTCCCTTGGGCTCCTAAACACAGGTCATGAGGGAAAGTTTCTTCCGGTAACCAATTCAATTTATTGGAGTTAATGACCAAGCCTTAGTGCCTGCTCAGGATTGCTGAAGCTCTGCCCCGGTGGTGACGATTTGCTTTTCGCCACACGGATTACAGGGATTTCCAATTTGCTCTGCCAATTCCCGCCGCTCATGATATCTTGGTGAATATGCTGGCTGGCGCAACGAAGCGAATCGGGACCACCGTGAAGCCGTCGATTAAGACGACTACCAAGAGCACTACGTCCACTAAGAGCGCTTCGGGCGACGGGAGAAACAGCTAGCCAGCGAGAAAAAGTTTCTAACCCACCCCCGAAGCGAACCGGGCGGTGGGTTTTTTCGTTTAACCCCCTCCCGAAAGACTCCGGCGGAACAATCAGATGAGGAGCCGCGAAGATGAGTCCGGAACTACAGCAGGAA
>DATHMM010000194.1:0-8123 GCA_035487095.1 Candidatus Sulfotelmatobacter sp. | reverse complement strand
ACACACTTTTAATCTTCATCCCGGAATAAATCCCCCGCACCTGCGGTCCTGACCTCATGTAAGGGCATTTCTTCTCTGCTCACAAAAAGTGGCTTCAGGAGAATCCCAATCCTGTGGGGAGGTGTGTGCATCATGAAGTACAAATGGCTTTCCATCGGCGTCTTACTCGGCGGTGTTCTGCTTATTGCTCTCGCGAGTATCGCGCAGCAGGGTCCTACCGAGGCCCCCGCTGGCTTTGACACTCCGACACTCGCCCAAAATCCCGGCTCCCAAAGTAACAGCAACGGTATTGCTGAACCCTCGGGCGACACCTACGCCCTCGATCAAGCCTCCTTCGAACAGGATCACGACGCCAGCACCGGCCTCGGCCCGGTCTTCAACGCCAGGGCCTGTGCCGACTGCCACCAGAATCCCGTCAGCGGCGGCGCAAGCCAGTTCACCGAAATCCGCGCAGGACACCTCGATGCCAACGGTAATTTCGTCGCTGCCACCGTCCCCATCAACGACGGCGCAAACACCATCGCCCTCCGCTCCATCATCAATGACCGCGCTCTGATCCCCCAGGCGCAGGAGCACATACCCGACACCGAAGACATTCGAGCTTTACGCGCCGCGCTCAACACTTTGGGTGACGGCTTCGTCGAGGCCATCGACGACACGACCCTGCAGGCCATCGCTCAGCACCAGCTCGATGTCAGCAAAGGCCGCATTCATGGCGAAGCCGTCCCGGTCCCTGTTCTCGAATCTCCCGGACAATCGCGCATCGGCCGCTTCGGTTGGAAGAATCAGCACAGCAGCTTGCTCTCCTTCATCGGCGATGCTTATCTGAATGAAATGGGAGTAACCAATCGCCTGCGTCCCCACGATGTGACCACCATCGGCAAAATCACCGCGGATCCCGAGGACGTCCCGGACAACCTTGGTCTCGCTGACATCGACCATTTCGCCCAGTTCATCCGCGGCACGAAAGTCCCGCCGCGCGACGCAACTCTTGCCGCAACCGCGGTCGCCCAGGCTGGCCAAGCCGTGTTCGAAAACATCGGCTGCTCCACGTGCCACGTCAGCACCATCGTCACCGCTCCCGCCGGAACGGTCATCAATGGCGGAGCCTTCGCCATCCCGGATGCGCTCGGCAACAAAATCATTCATCCCTACGGCGACTTCCTCCTCCACGACATCGGCACCGGCGACGGCATCGTCCAGAATCCCCCGGCAGACACCGCCAACAAACTCCGCACCGTCCCACTCTGGGGACTCCGTACCCATCCGCGCCACATGCATGATCTCAAATCCCTAACGCTCGAAAGCGCCATCGACCGCCACCACGGCGAAGCCGAACAGGAACGCAATCGCTTCCGCGACCTCAGCCCTCAGGACAAGCAAGCCCTAATCACGTTCCTGAATTCTTTGTAGAGCGTGCCCGGTTTTGTTGGGGATGGGCTTGCTTGCCCAGAGTCTGGCCGAAGAGCCCATCCCCTCGAAGCTAGTCTTTGTCGTCGCTTTCGCCATCTCCCGTAGCCCGCAGCGCGTGCTTCGACACGTAATCCGCCACGGTTCTGCCCAGCATGTTTCCGCGCACGCACGACGTTCGGTAGTGAATCCCTCCGAAAACGCGCGCGTTGGCGATTTCCGTTGTCGCGTCCGTGAAACTTGCAAACGAACGCGTCTTTCCGGGAAGAGTCTCCGAATCAATACTGAACGCTGTGTTCTCCCCGAACTCCGCGGCCAGGATGAACGCGGCTGAACCGCTCACCGTGGAATGTCCCGACGGATATTCGGGGTGCGCCGGAGTCCCGCCCGGGAAGAAATCCAGCCAAGGTATCCAGGCTGGGTCCGAATCCGCAGGGGTGAACCCGTCCCGGATCGCGGAGATCGGCCGCCAGAAAACGTAGCGGTACTTCCCATCCCAGCACGCGATGCCCGCGTCCGCCATCGTGACATTCAGCAAGGCGAAGAGGTGCGCATTCTCGGTGAATGACAGCCCGCGTTCCACGGAGAGCTGCGCGGCAATGCGGTTCCAGTAAAGTGCAGTGTTCCCCGCCCAAAATAGCGCCAGGTCTGACTGGTCCTGTGTGCGACCCGATCCGGAGTACACGCCCATCTTAAATAGTTCGTCGAGATCAGCAGCGTACTCCGGGCTGTTGAGCGCTGGTGGTGGCGGCAAACGGAACTGCGATGGCCGTGTCAGGACCCATGGCGTCATCGTGGCGAACTGTGGTCCCGCCCCGGAGACTCCAGGCAATTGGTTGGGCAATCCCTGCGGCGTTGGTCGCCAGGCGCCGATGGCGGCCTGTGTCCCGACGATGCTCTGCACACCCAGGAAGGGAGGCGGTGCAGGCGCGATCCCATCCGTCAGCCTCCAGGCCCAAATGGCGTCCGCAACGGTTTGTCCCCAGGCGACCCCGGCGGCGATGGAGTGAGCCTTTTCGGTGGAGGCGAGCGCCGCAAGCGATGCGTCGTGTTGCGTCTTGAGCGTCGCGCTTTGTGCGGGATACAAATCGACCAGGATGACGTATGCGGCCTGGACCGCGGCCGCCCTCTCGGATGCGTTGTGCGGCGCGTCCGGTCTTACATGCAGCGGTCGAAATTGCTGATCGATACCATTAACCGCGTCGAAAACTGACGCCGAAACGAGCGCAACCACGCGCGTAGACACCAGTGGATTCGTGCCGCCGGCAAGGACCGTCGTGTTCATGATGCCGATCCACTCAAGCACCGTGTCGGGGGCGGCAGCCGACACCGGTACGGGACCGGCAACAACCAGCGCCGCAACCAGCAGCAATGCACTCCACATCATCGCGCCGGCCCCGCGCCGGCGAAGGAATAGGAAAAGGCCCAAGGCAAATGCAGTTATATTGCGATTCATTTTTCCTCCTGAAGACGGAGGCAGCGTTATTGCGGGCTAGCGGGCAGTTTGCGTTGACCTGGCAAAACGCGCGTCAGCTGGTAAGCGCTACCGGGGGCACCAACTCGCCGGTAGCAGAGGCGAGTTGTTAGCTTTCTATGCCTATTGCCCCCTCAAGTCAAGTAAATCTGTTGCTACTCCTGGCGGGCGGGAAGCCGGGTCACCCTCTATGACGGTGCCGGCGCTGTCAAGATACACCTGGAGTATGCGCGCCAATGTACAGGACCTAATACGCTAGGCTATCCTGTTTTCCGAGGAGAACATGAGCCTGCTGACGATCATCCGCACCATATCGCAACCCCTATTTGCAATCCTTCTCTCGCTTCCAGCCCTGACCCAACACCCAGCTCCTTCCATCCCTTCCACTGGTTTTGCCAGGCTGGATGTGTACCGGGCATCGCGGATTCCAATCTACACGGACGATTTTGGGGAACTGGCGCGCTATCGGCAGGCCAACGCCGCGCTCGCGCCGCCGGCGGCGGACGAAAGCCGAGTCGTTTTCCTTGGCGACTCCATCACCGACTACTGGAAGTTGCCAGATTATTTTCCGGGCAAGCCTTATATCAACCGCGGCATCGATGGGCAGACCACTCCCCAGATGCTGGTGCGTTTCCGCCAGGATGTGATTGATCTGCACCCTAAAGTGCTCGTCGTGCTCGCGGGAACCAACGATATCGCGGGCGTCACCGGGCGCACGTCTAACGAGGACATCGAGGCCAACTACGCTTCCATGGCCGAGTTGGCGCGCGTGCACCGCATCCGGGTGGTGTTTGCATCCATCCTCCCGGTGCATAACTACACGCACGATGCTGAGGAGTCTTTTGCGCTGCGTCCGCGCGATAGAATCCTGGCGCTCAATAAATGGCTTAAAGACTACTGCGCCAAAAACCGCTTTGTGTATCTCGACTACTTCAGCGCCCTGGTTGATGAGCGGGGCATGCTGAAGCGCGCCCTGGCTGACGACGGGCTGCACCCAACTGATGCCGGGTATAAGATCATGTCATCCCTCGCAGAGAAGGCGATTCAGACGGCGCTAGCGGAAAACAAAGCTCTGTAATCTGCCGGCACACCCTATGTAGGTTGAGCTCCGCTGGGTGGCCTACCCTTTGCGGGTTTGCAAAGGGTGGGTCCGCTCTTCGCCTTCGTTTCCCGATGACTACTCGCCCTCTCATTCGAACGATCCCGATACTAACACCTCCCCAAAAGCGCACATCTCTCTCCCCGGCGCCTCAGCGAGTCTCTGTGTCCTCAGCGCGTCTGCGTTAGACTTTCTCTTTCCTCACTGTTGGCTGTTGACTGTAGACTGTCGGCCCCTAACTCCATTACTTCCAGCACCTGCGCCACCAAACACCGGCCATCCTCCCCGCCCCATTGCGCCTTGGCCCGCAAGGTGCCAAAATCACCACATTGCTGGTGCCAGAAACATTCGGCCGCTCCTCGGTGTCTAATACCTAGAGCGGACAAAGGTTGGGGCAACCCGCACGACGCACGTGCCCAACCCAGAAGTGCCAGCAAGCCCCAGCTTCAACTTCGCAGGTGGGGCAGAAAGGCCGACCGTGTCCGATTGGGCCAGCGCACTCTCGTGGGGTAATGACGAATCTGAGCTTGTCACCGAGCTGCAAGCCGGCTCGGAGACCGCCTTCGACTGGCTCGTCAATCACTACCACGCTCCCGTCTACAACCTGATCCTCGGGATGCTGGGAGATACGGCGGACTCCGCCGACGCGGCTCAGGAAGTGTTCTTGAAAGCCTTCAAAGGAATTCGCAGCTTTCGCCAGGGCAGCTCTCTGAAGACCTGGATCTATCGCATCGCCATTCGCGAAGCCCTGAATCACCGCCGCTGGTTCAAGCGCCACAACCAAAAGAATGTCTCGATCGACGCCGAGCCCGCCGAAGGCTGCGCCCCAATCGACGTCGAAGACCTCAGCGCCACGCCGTTCGATCAATTGGCGGCGCACGAAATTCAGGCCGCGGTGCAGGGCGCGCTCCAGCAGGTGCCCGATGTTTTTCGCAGCGCGGTGATCCTGCGCGACATCGAAGGATTGAGCTACGAAGAAGTCGCCGAAGTCCTGGAGTGCAGCGTCGGCACGGTGAAGTCGCGCATCCTGCGTGGGCGCCGTTCGTTGAAAGAAATTTTGGAGCCGCTGCTCGCCGAAAAACCGCTGCGGGGCAAGCATGCCGAGCGCGACACGCAAACTTCGGAAACACACTGGCGCCACGCCGAAGAAGTGCGCGAGGCCGCTGCAATTGCGGGAGCGAACTCCACGCAACACGTGGGCCTGCAGATGGCCTACGTACGAGTTTCGACGCCGGCAACGGCGGAAGGCATGACGCGCCCACAGCCCGCGCGCGAGGAGCAACTATGACGTGCGATAGAGTCCATCGCCGCCTCGCCGGTTATCTGGACGATGCGAGTGTATCGGCGGCGCGCTCGGCGGAGCGCGTAGCCATCCGGCAGCACCTGGAAAATTGCGAACCGTGCCGAGAGGAGTTGCAGCGGTACCGCAAGCTTGCCGTAATGATGTCCCGCGTGCCGCGGGTCGTCCCCCCCGCGGATCTCGCCGTCAAAATCAAAGTGGCCGCCGCGCAGGCGCAGGCCACGCAGGATTGGCGCGGGCGTTGGCAGCGCATCAAGGACCGCTCGGAAATTCTCCTGGACAACGTGTTTCGTCCGCTCACGGTTCCGGCCACCGGCGGATTTTTCTCCGCCATCGTGATTTTTGTCTTCGTGTTCCACATGATGTTGCCCGGCATCACCGTGCAAGCCGATCCCAACGACGTTCCGACCGCGCTGCTGCGCCCCGCCGAGTTGGTTTCGCTCTCGAACATGCCGGCTTCGGCGGAGATGCAGCATCCCGACGTCGCCTTGCAGCACGAACTGCTGGTGGACGTGGTTGTGGATGCGCAAGGGCAGATGTCCACCTACGACATTATCGTCGGGCCCGACACGCCCGAGATGCGCCATCACCTCGATCAGGTGCTGCTCTTCTCGCGCTTCCGTCCAATGATGAGCTTCGGCCGGCCCACCCCCGGTGGCCACGTAGTCCTAAGCTTCAGCGCAGTCCACGTCCGCGGCTAATTCTTGTGGCACAGGCACTCCTGCCTGTGCCCCCCACCGTTACATTCGCCTGAAATTTAATGGGACCCCCCTTTCTCCTTTACTTCCTCTACCTCCTTAACCTCCTTCTCTCCCTGTCCCCCCGGCCAGCTTCCCCTTTGTAAACGCCTGTTCCTCGACGCTGAGTCTTCCGCCTTCCCATCGTGTTCAATGGATGCAGGAGTTTTCAATATGCGGACCACACTTCGCCTCTTCACTCTGCTAACCGCGCTGCTTCTTGGCGCCATGCTCTTAACGCCGGCGCTGCACGCCGCCGCTGCGGCTTCCCGGCCCCAGGGAAATTCCCCGGAATCGATTTTGCTCAACGCCGCGAATCGCGACCGCGTTTCACTCGGCTTGCAGCCCTTTCAGTGGGACGCGAACCTCGCCGCCGCCGCGCGCCTCCATGCCTTGCGCATGGCGCAGCGCAGCACGCTCTCGCACCAGTTTCCCGGCGAGCAGCCCCTGCAGGAGCGCGCCATGCAGGCGGGCGCGCGCTTCAGCCTGATTGCCGAAAACGTGGCCGAGGGGCCCTCGCCGCAGCATTTGCACGTGCAGTGGATGAGCTCGCCGCCGCATCGCGCCAATCTGCTGGACCGCGAGCTGAACTCCATCGGCATCGCCGTGGTCCAGAGCGGCAATTTGCTCTTCGCCGTTCAGGATTTTTCGGTGGGCGTGCCGCAACTCAGCCTCGAGCAACAGGAGTCGCAGATCGACGCGCAACTCGCCGCGCGCGGCATGCGCGTGGTGGACGCCGCTCTTGATGCGCGCAAGACCTGCGAACTGGATCGCGGCTGGGCAGGGCAACAGCCGTTCGCGGTGTTGCGCTATGAAACGTCAAGCCTCGGCAGCTTGCCGGAAGACATCCAGCAGAAGTTGCGCACGGGGAAGTATCACTCGGCGGCGGTGGGAGCCTGCGACGCCACCGGCTCGGCCGGCGGCTTCACCCGCTTCCGCATAGCAATCCTCCTCTACTAACCCAAGTCCTTGTAGCGGCCACCTTCAGGTGGCCCAGCTCACTTCTCTAGGGCCCGCTCTTTTCCCCCCGCCGAAGCCCCGCCCTTCCCGCGCAGGAGGTCCTTGCCTTTTTCCCCAAATCCGTTAAACTCCTTTTCATGACGTTCTCGTTTTATACCTACGCGTGGCGATTTACGTACCGGTCCAACCGGAAGCGAGAGGCCAGCGTCTAGTTCGAGAGCATCAAAGGATTTTGGCCCACTCGCACCGAGTGGGCTTTTTTATTTTAGGGCTCGCGAGAAAAGCGACTGGAAGTCATCTCATAATTCGATTTCGGGGGGTCGGAGCTTTAGCTCCGACAATTAATTTCTGAAAAAAACGGGCTTTAGCCCCTGAGGCACCCTTCGAGCATCCGAAGCCGAACTATGAGATAGGTTCTGGAAAATTATCGAAAGGCCACACACGAAAGGGAAGACACCACCATGATTATTTCCATGAAGCTGCATTCCACGCGCGAAGAGATCGACGAAGTCACCGGCATCGTGAAGCACTACGGCTACAAGGTCCACTCGATTGAGGGCGAGGAGCGCGTGGTGATCGGCGTCGTGGGCGTCGGCGACGTCACCGCCTGCATGGAATCCGTGGAAGCGATGCCGCAGGTGGAAAAGGTAGTGCGCATCACCGCGCCGTATAAATTTGTAAGCAAGGAATTCCGCCCGGGGAAAACACGCATCAAGGTCAACGGCGCGGAAATCGGCGGCGACGAGTTCGCCGTAATCGCCGGGCCGTGCTCTGTCGAAAGCGAAGACCAGATCATGCGCTCCGCCGAAGCAGTAGCCAAGGCAGGCGCGAAGTTCCTGCGCGGCGGCGCGTTCAAGCCGCGCACCTCGCCCTACGATTTTCAAGGCATGGAAGAGGAAGGCCTGAAGCTACTGCAGAAGGCGAAGAAGGCGACTGGCCTCGCAATCGTCACCGAAGTGATGGGCGACCGCGACGTGGATCTGGTCGCGCAGTACGCCGACGTGATGCAGGTCGGCGCGCGCAACATGCAGAACTTCATGCTCCTCAAGGCGCTCGGCAAATGCGGCCGTCCCATCCTCCTGAAGCGCGGCCTCAGCAGCAGCATCAAGGAACTCCTGATGAGCGCCGAATACATCGTCGCCC
>DATHMM010000193.1:0-4696 GCA_035487095.1 Candidatus Sulfotelmatobacter sp. | reverse complement strand
CATCGGCAATCATCAATATGCCGTACTTGTCGCAGATCTTGCGCAGCCCTTCAAGATATCCATCGGGCGGAATCAGAATCCCGTTCGTACCGGTGACCGGCTCAAGAATGAACGCAGCAATCGTCTGAGGGCCTTCCAGTTGAATGGTCTCTTCAATCATGGCGAGCGAAGACTCCGCCGATTCCCATCCGCGCTCGATCCCGTGATAAGGATCGAGTACATGCACCACGCCTGGAATGCCGGGCTCAGCAGCCCATCTGCGCGGATCGCCGGTGAGACTGATCGCCCCGGCAGTCCCTCCGTGGTAAGAGCGATAGCGCGCCATGATCTTGTGGCGTCCAGTAAAGAAGCGCGCAATCTTAATAGCGTTCTCGTTAGCGTCGGCGCCGCCGTTGGTGAAGAAGAAGGTGTCGATGTCGCCAGGCGTGATCTCGGCAAGCTTGGCGCCAAGCCGCGCGCGCGCTTCCGTGGCCATGAACGGATTCGCATAAGCCAGCGTCGCGGCCTGCTCGCTGATGGCCTGGATGACACGCTCGTCGCCGTGTCCGATGTTCACCGACATGAGCTGACTGTTGAAATCGATGAAGCGCTTGCCTTCCGGAGTGTAAAAGTAAATTCCCTTGGCATGAGCAACCGGAATGGGATCGACCTTCGATTGCGCCGACCATTCGTACAGCGTGTGTTTGCGCGCGAGGTCGACGATTTCCTTGCCGGACATTTTCTGCGTTGCGGGATTAGCGATGGTAGTGGTCATGAGAACTCCCTAAAACTTGCGGCTGTGCTCTTTAGCCCAGCGCTCTACGACGACTTTCTTGTCGGTGTAGAACTCAATGGCATCGCGGCCCTGGCCGTGAAGATCGCCGAAGAAACTATTCTTCCAGCCGCTGAAGGGGAAGTAGGCCATGGGCGCGGCGACTCCGATGTTGATGCCGATGTTTCCCGCGGGCGCTTCGTAGCGGAAGCGCCGTGCGGCCGATCCGCTCGATGTGAACAGCGACGCCTGATTGCCGAAGGCGCTGCGCTCGAGAAATGCGAGAGCATCGTCCATGTCGTTAGCGTGGACGAGGCTGAGCACAGGACCGAAAATCTCTGTGTCGGCGAGGTCGCTGGTCGCCGGAACGTCATCGAGAATCGTGGGCTTGACGAAGTTGCCCGCTTCGTATTTCGCGATCTTCGAGTGGCGGCCATCGAGCAGGACATTCGCTCCCTGCTTTTCGCCGAGCGCGATGAGCGACTCGACGCGCTCTTTGCTCTGCGGCGTGATCACTGGTCCCATCTGCACGTCTTCGTCAAGGCCATTGCCGACTTTGAGTTTCGAGGCAGCGTCGGTGATCGAATCTCGAAAAGTCTTCTGCGCTTCGCCGATGGTGATGGCCACCGAGACAGCGAGGCAACGCTGGCCAGCACATCCGAAAGCGCTGTCACTGATAATTTGCGTGGCCATGGGCATGTCAGCGTCGGGGAGGACGATCACGTGGTTCTTGGCTCCGCCCTGGCACTGGGCGCGTTTGCCGTTGGCGGCGGCGCGTGAGTAAACGTACTTCGCGACAGGAGTTGAACCAACAAAGCTTATCGCGCGAATCTTGGGATGGTCGAGCAGCGCATCAACAGCGGACTTCCCCCCGTTGATGAGGCCCACTACGCCTTTGGGCAGTCCAATCTTTTCCATGAGCTCGTAAACGTAACGCATGGTGAGCGGAACGCGCTCCGAGGGTTTGAGAATGAACGTGTTGCCGGTAGCGATGGCGTAGGGCAGATACCAGAACGGAATCATGCCCGGAAAGTTGAACGGTGTGATCGCGGCCACGACGCCGAGCGGCTGGCGGATCATCATCTCGTCGATGCCGCGGGCAACGTCTTCGAGGTTGTAGCCCTGCATCATCATCGGAATGCCGCAGGCAACTTCGACATTCTCAATCGCCCGGCGCATTTCTCCTTTGGCTTCGCCGAAGGTCTTGCCATTCTCCTGCGTGATGATACGGGCGATGTCGTCGATGTGATCTTCGAGCAACATCTTCAGTCTGAACAGCGGCTGGATGCGGTCTTCGGGCGGGGTCCGGCGCCATTCGGGAAAAGCCCCGGCCGCAGCCTCGACTGCCTGATCAACCTCCGGCGCTTCGGCGAGTGGGACTTGAGCCAAAGTCTCGCCAGTCGCGGGATTTACTACATCACGCCATTCCGAGGCGGAGGAATCGGTCCAGCGGCCATTAATGAAATTGGTGAGCCGGATTGTGGGTGGTGCGGCTACTGACGTCATGAGTTCACCTTTTACTAATCGCGAAGAGTGCGGTGCATCTTGAGAATTCCCCGCGACGCCCTCAATGATACAGCGTTATAGGGATCCTTCGACTGCGGTTGTCCTTCGCGCTTTGGCGCGAAGGACAATCCTCGCTCAGGATGACAAACTTAAGACTGCATCTTTCTTGCCGCAGACCGCGGCCAGCGCCGATTCGAGCACGGCGAGGCCTTCGTCCATCTGCTCGTTCGTCGCTACGAGCGGGACCAGAATGCGGATCACGTTTGAATAAGAACCCGCAGTGATGGTGATCAGGCCGTGCTCGTAACAATACTGCGTGATCTGCTTAGTTTCGTCCGAGGCAGGAGTTTTCGTTTCCTGAGACTTCACCAGTTCGATCGCCTGCATCCCTCCGAGACCGCGCACGTCGCCGACTATCGACCAACGACGCTGCCACTCGCGGGCGCGGCGCTGGAAGCGGTTTCCGAGTTCATTGGCGCGAGTTAACAAGTTTGTGTTTTCGAATAAATCGAGCGTGGCCAGCGCGGCCGCGCAGGAGAGCGGATTGCCGGCGAAAGTTCCGCCCAGTCCGCCAGGGCCAGGCGCGTCCATGATCTCGGCGCGGCCGGTGATCGCTGCAAGCGGCAGGCCACCGCCAAGTGATTTTGCCGTGACGATCAGATCTGGCTCGATGCCATAAAGCTCGCTGGCGAACAGGGCACCGGTGCGTCCGAAGCCGGATTGAATTTCGTCGGCAATGAAGAGGACGCCGTGCCTGTGACACAGATCGATGAGAACTTTGAAGTAGTCCGGCGGTGGGGCAACGAATCCGCCTTCGCCGAGCACTGGCTCGGCGATCACCGCGGCTACTTCTTCATTGGCGACGACGCGTTTGAAGGTGTCTTCCAGATGGCGCGCGCAGTAGAGATCGCACGACGGGTATTTCAAGTTGTACGAGCAACGATAACAGTAGGCGAACGGAATGCGGTAAACCTCACCGGGAAACGGCGCGAATCCGGCTTTGTAAGGATGTGTCTTGCTGGTGAGAGCAAGAGTCATCATGGTGCGGCCATGGAATGCATCTTCGAAAGCGATGACCGCGGGCCGTTTGGTATAGGCGCGGGCTATCTTCACTGCGTTCTCTACCGCTTCGGCGCCGGTGTTGACGAAGAGAGTTTTCTTGGGAAACTTTCCCGGCGTTACTTCGTTCATGCGCTCGGCGAGGCGGATGTAGCCTTCGTACGGAGTGACCTGCACGCAGGTGTGGAGATATTTATCGAGCTGGCCGCGGATGGCCTCGACCACGGGTTGCTGGCGATGACCAGCGTTGGCGCAGCCGATGCCTCCTGCAAAGTCGATGTAACGGTTGCCGTCTACGTCTTCGAGCCATGCGTCTTGGGCTTTTTCCACATAGATCGGCGTGCCGTGAGAAAGGCCGCGGGGCACGGCTTGAGCGCGGCGCTCGGAGAGCGCTTTGGACTTCGGGCCAGGGATTTGAGTGTTGATGCGGATTGTACTCATGTTAGTTTCTCGGGAGCGTTCCCACGGAGCGCCAGCGGAAGTGCACTCTGACAGGGATCCTTCGACTGCGGTTGATCTTCCCGCTTGGGCGTGAAGATCAATCCTCGCTCAGGATGACAAGACTCTTGAGATCGCCTCTTCATTTCTTAGTACCAGCCGATTGGCTGCTCGTTCAGATTGATGTAGACCTGCTTGGTTTCGAGGTATTCTTCGATGCCCCAGGGGCCCAGTTCCCGGCCGAAGCCGGATTGTTTGTAGCCGCCCCATGGGGCCTCGACATACGTGGGCTGCATGTGATTCACCCAGACGATTCCAGCGCGCAAGGCTTTCACTGCACGCATGGCTTTGAAGATATCGCGGGTCCAGACCGCGGCGGCCAACCCGTAAGGAGAATCATTGGCGATCTTGAGTGCGTCTTTTTCGTCCTCGAACGGAATCACGGCCGCGACCGGGCCAAAAATCTCTTCGCGGGCGATGCGGGCGTTGTTTGAGACGTCCGCGAAAATCGTGGGCTGGACGTAATAACCTTTACCGATTTTCCCGGGGCGTCCGCCGCCGGAGGTGAGTCTGGCCTCTTTCTTGCCGATCTCGATGTAGGAGTTGACGCGGTCGTATTGCTCTTTGCTGACCAGCGGTCCCATTTTAGTGTCGCGGTCGAGCGGAGGGCCGAGTTTGATCTTTTTAGCCTTCTCGGTCATCGCTTCGACGAAGTTCTTGTAAATCGACTTCTGCACCAGGATGCGGCTTCCGGCGGAGCAGACTTCGCCTTGATTGATGAAGACACCGAAGAGCGCGCCATCGATGGCGGCTTCGAAGTCGGCGTCGGCGAAGAAGATGTTGGGCGACTTCCCGCCAAGCTCGAGGGTGACGCGCTTTACCGTATCGGCAGCCTGTTTCACGATGATCTTGCCGACTGCGGCGCTGCCGGTGAACGCAATC
>DATHMM010000192.1:0-46035 GCA_035487095.1 Candidatus Sulfotelmatobacter sp. | reverse complement strand
GTAACCGAAGGCGAAGCGGTCAAATTGAACCGCAAAATGCTCCTCGATCTGCGCGATTCCTTGCGCAGTTTCTTGACGCTGCTCGAAGGCAAGTGATACCGTGGAATTGGTTAGTTTGCGGCCGATTAGCGTGACCGCTCCGGTCGGGACGTAGCGCAGCCTGGTAGCGCGCACGCTTGGGGTGCGTGAGGTCGCGAGTTCAAATCTCGCCGTCCCGACCATTTCTCCGACGTCTGCTTTCCTGCCTTGTTGCCCCGGCAATCATGCTTCATTCCGGAAAGACTTTTTTGAGGATAGGTGTGGCGATGAGCCCGAGAACGGCCAGAATGGACGCGGTGGCGAGGACCTTGGCAAAAGCTACGCGATCCCCGGCGTTTCCTTCGGATGTGATGAGAACATTCAGCAAAACCGTAGCAATCCAGACGAGGCCAATAGTGGCCGCGCGTGAAAACTGAACGGGAAGCGAAGGCGCGGATATGCGCGCCATCAGCGTGGTGGCCGCCAGGGACAGGGTAAAGCTCAAGAAAGCAACCCTGAGCTTGACCAGGTTCTTTAATGTCGGTTCCAGAATCCGCCAGTTGGTTAGTAGTGCAAATCCAAGGCCAAAAGCGCAAGCAGCAATTCCTAGGATCGCCAAGGGACGGAGATTCGTGTCCCCATAGCCCGTAGCGCAGCACAAAGCAACGAGGCTGTAAACGCCAATCGAAACGGTGCTTAAAAGTACCTTAATTTCGAATTCGCTACGCGAGCCAGAGATAACGACGCTGATGGCAACTATTGCGGTAACTGCAAGCGCCAAAACGAATACAAGCAGGAAAAACCGGGTCGGGCTCATTGGCAGATCATGCTCGCGAAGATGAGTTGGAGCAAGCAGATTTCGTTCCGAGTGTTGACTCGTTATGTCGGAAAACGAATTCCATTCCGACTACAATATATGTAAGGAGAGAGTGCAGACGTGAAAAAGGCGCGGGTGTTGCTGACGAATGATGATGGTTACCAAGCCGCTGGGCTGAAGGCGCTGGCGGAAGAGTTGCGCGTGATTGCGCAGGTGAGTATCGTGGCGCCGAGTTGGGAGCGCAGCGGGGCGGCGCAGAGCCTGACTCTGCGGCAACCGATTGTGTGCCATGCTACGGGGGAAAGTGAGTGGGCGATCGACGGGACTCCGGCGGACTGCGTGATCGTGGCGTTGCACAAGTTGCTGAAAGAGCCGCCGGACTTGGTTATCTCGGGAATCAACCACGGCGCGAACCTCGGCGAAAACGTTTATTACAGCGGGACGGTGGGCGCGGCGCGAGAGGCAGTGATTCATCATGTGCCCGGCCTTGCGATGTCCCTGTGTTCGAAACGGGGCAATTCGGATTTTGCACCTTCGGCAAAAATCGCGCGGCGCGCGGCGGAACTCATCCTGAAAGAAGGCTTGCCGCCGCAGGTGCTGCTGAACGTGAACGTGCCGGAAGACTGGAACGGCGGCGTGAAGTTTACACGGCAATCGAAGAAAATCACGCGCACCGTTTTGCGCGAGGGCAAAGATCCCCGGGGCCAGGATTATTACTGGCTGAGCGAGCAGCGGATTGACAGCGCCATGGAACTGGACGCGGAAACGGATTACGCCGCGGTTTTCGCGGGCGCGGCTTCGGTAACACCGCTGCACCTGGACCCTACGCACACGGAATCGCTCAATCACTTGAGCTACTGGGCGCCCCTGCTCTCCTTGAAATAGCTTTCGACAAGCATCGATCCGCAAGCCGGAAATCGCTTTGCAAGGTAGAATAACGGGGCGATGGCGGAATTCTCTACTTACGATGTGGTCGTGGTCGGCGCGGGCGCATTCGGCGCGTGGACCGCGTGGCATCTCACCAAACGCAAACTTAAAGTGCTCGTGCTGGATGCCTATGGAGCGGCGCACGCGCGCGCAAGTTCCGGCGGCGAGACGCGCATCATCCGCATGAGCTATGCGGCGGACGAAATCTATACGCGCTGGTCGCAGCGATCCCTCGTGCAATGGAAAGAACTTTCAGCGGCATGCGGTCAGTCTCTTTTTCAGCAAACTGGTGTCCTCTGGCTTGAGGGCGCGGATGACCTGCGGCTGCGGGAATCTAAGGCCACCATTGAACGCTGCGGCATCGCGCACGAGGTGATGGACAACTCCCAGCTCACAAACCGTTATCCCCAGGTGAATTTCGACGGCGTCAGCCGTGGCCTGCTGGAGCCGGGGAGCGGAGTGCTGCTCGCGCGGCGAGCGGTTCAAGCGGTAATGGAAGAAGCGAAGAAAAACAGCGCCGATTTTCTGATTGCCCACGCTGTCACACCCGATGGCAGCGGAACGATCTCAAAACTCGCCACATCGCGGTGCGGCGCCTTTTCCGCCGGGCAATTTGTGTTTGCGTGCGGCCCGTGGCTCGGGAAAGTCTTCCCTGAGTTGCTCGGCCAGCGCATCTTCCCTACCCGCCAGGAAGTTTTTTTCTTCGGCAGCCCCGCGGGCGATGCTCGTTTTGCGCCCCCTGCTTTGCCGACCTGGCTCTTCAATCACGACGAAGTTTATGGAATGCCCGACATCGAGTCGCGCGGCCTGAAACTTGCACGGGACACACACGGCGAGCGCGTGGACCCGGATACGCAGTCGCGCATCGTCAGCGCGGAAGGCGCGGAGTGGGCTCGAAACTACGTAGCGCGGCGATTCCCCACGTTGAAAGATGCTCCAATCGTCGAGACGCGCGTTTGCCAGTATGAAAACACGTCGAACGGCGATTTTCTGATCGACCGCCACCCGGATATGCCCAACGTGTGGCTCGCGGGCGGCGGCTCTGGGCACGGATTCAAACACGGCCCGGCGCTGGGGGAATATCTGGCCGCACAGATTTACGGCGAAGGAAAAGCGGAACCTCGTTTTTCTCTGGCCAGCAAAGCCACACAGCAGAAAAGGGCCGTATTCTAGTGCACAATGAACTCCAGCGAAACTTTCGGTACGCTTTTGCGTCTTTATCAGGGTAGGGGTTTGCCTCAAGCCGTTCCCACAGTCATTTCGACGATTCGGATCTAGGAGGAAGCATGCAACGAGCACGAAAAGGAGCCGGGCAGGGTGTGCTGGCATTGCTGGGCCTGCTGTTGGCGTTGGCGCTGCCAGGAACGGCTATGGCGGCCGAGGAATTCCACGTGCCGGTGGAATATTACAAACTGCCGAACGGATTGCGCGTCGTGCTCTCGCAGGATCACACCGCCCCGACGGTCTGCGTGGGCGTCTATTACCGGATCGGATTCCGCATCGAGCCGAAAGATCGAACGGGCTTCGCCCATCTCTTCGAGCACATGATGTTCCAGGGTTCGAAGAATCTCGGCAAAATGGAATTCATCAAGCTGATTCAGACGAACGGGGGCATCCTGAACGGCTCCACGCGATTTGATTTCACCAACTACTTCGAAGTCGTGCCTTCGAACAAGCTGGAAACGATTTTGTGGGCCGAGGCCGACCGCATGAGCGGCCTCGCGGTGACCGAAGACAATCTGAAGAACCAGCAGGGGGTGGTGGGCAACGAAGTAAAGGTCAACGTTTTGAACCGCCCCTATGGCGGGTTCCCATGGATCGACTTGCCGATGGCGGCAAACACGAACTGGTACAACGCCCACAATTTCTACGGCGACCTGACGGACATCGAATCTGCAAAACTGGACGAAGTAAAACAGTTCTTCGACACCTATTACGCGCCAAACAACGCGGTGCTGGTGATCGTGGGCGACTTCGAGAACGCCGACGCCAGGAAAATGGTGGAGAAATATTTTGCCGGAATCAAATCCGCGCAAGTTCCGCCGCAGCCTGACCTGAGCGAACCCCGGCAGGAAAAGGAAAAGGTCGTTGTGAAGAAAGATCCGCTGGCGCCGCGCCCGGCAATCGCCATCGGCTACCAGATGCCGGAGCGGAACACGCCGGAATATTACGCCATGGGCCTGCTGGAACAGATGCTGATCGAAGGCGACGACAGCCTGCTGCGGCAGGAGTTGGTGCAAAAGCGCGGGCTGACTGACAGCATTGAGGGCGGCATCAACATGCTCGGCAACATGTTCAACTATAAAGGTCCCATGCTGCTGGCGGCGGACGTCACTTACGACCCGACCACCAAACCGGAAACGGTGATCGAGGCCATCGACACTGTGGTCGAACCGCTGCGCACAAAGCCCGTCGACCAGAAAACCCTCGACCGCGCGCGGGTGAAACTGCGCTCCAGCCTCTACGACACAATGGGAGAGTTCGGCGGGTTCGGTTTGATGGATCTACTCGCCAGCTTTGCCCTCTTCGACGACAATCCGGCGCGCGTGAACGACCTGGTCGGCCAGTTCGACAAGGTGACACCCGAACTGGTGCAAAAAACCGCGCACGACTATCTGCGCTCCACGAATCGCACGATCATCGAACTGCAACCCGCACCGAAAGACGCCGCAACACCGGCGAAAAACGAGTAGGCGAGGAGAATGCAAATGAACACGACTATGAAAAAACTGGGCCTGCTGGCAATCGCTGGAAGCATGATGGCCGTGACGCCTGCCACGGCGCAAAAGCAAACGCCGCCCGAAGGCGGTCCACCGAAAGCGTTTACCGTGCCGGTGAATGAAACCTACACGCTGCCGAACGGTCTGAAAGTGACGCTCGTTCCTTACGGCATCATCCCGAAAGCGGCGATCAGCCTGGCGGTTGACGCTGGTGAGATCAATGAAGGGTCCGCGCGTGTCGGCGTTGCAGGACTGACGACGGACCTCATGAAGGAAGGCACGGAAAAGCAGAGTGCTCAACAGGTCGCCGAAGCCGCGGCACGAATGGGAAGCACTTTGGATGTGCGCGCAGGAAAAGACCAGACCAAACTCGCCATCGACGTCCTGCAGGAGTTCGCGCCGGATGCCGTAAAGCTCATCGCCGAAGTGGCGCAACATCCCCGGCTGCCGCAATCCGAACTGGACCGCCTTAAGAATGACGCGTTGCGCCAGATTGCGTTGCAGAATTCCCAGCCGCAAACGATTGCGCTGGTGAGATTCCGGAAAATCCTTTACGGCGATCATCCTTATGCGACGGTGGTGCCGACGGAAGCCGATATCAAGAAGCTGACCATCCAGGATGTGAAGGATTTTTACGCGGGAAACTTCGGGGCGCAGAGAGCGCATCTCTACGTCGCGGGAATATTCGATGCGGCGGCCGTGAAGAGAGCGATTACGGAAGGTTTCGGAGGCTGGAGCAAGGGACCTGCGCGCCTGGAAAATGTTCCGGTTATGAAACCGCAGCACGTGCTGGACGTGACGGACCGTCCGGGCGCGCCGCAATCCACCCTCATCGTGGGACTGCCCGTTCCCCCGGCGACCAGCCCTGATGCGGTGCCTCTCGGCGTAACCAATGCCCTGCTAGGTGGCTCGTTTAACTCACGCATCACCGCAAACATTCGCGAGCAGAAAGGCTACACGTATTCGCCGCGCAGCGAAATTTCACGCCGTTATCACGATGGCTACTGGGCGGAATCCGCGGACGTAACCACGCAATACACGGGCGCGTCGCTGAAAGAGATTTTCGGCGAAATCACGCGCATGCAGAAGGAACCCGTCACCGATGCCGAATTGAAGGGAATCCAAAACTATCTTTCGGGGCTTTTCGTGATCCAGAACTCCAACCGGAGCGCGCTGATCGGGCAACTGGAAAATGTGGACTTCCAGGGGCTCGGCGAAAATTACCTGAAAACCTACGTATTCAAGGTGAACGCGGTCACTCCCGCAGTCGTCCAGAAAATGACTCAGAGTTACATCAAGCCGGAAGAGATGACCATCGTAGTTGTAGGCGACAAATCAAAGATTTCCGATCAATTGACTGCGTTTCAGCCGTCAAAGTAGCGCGGCGAAAACGTTTCAGATCTTTTTCAGCCTGCGACGGGTAGCGTCGGAGGCGCGAGCGGCGCTCTCTTTCCGCCGCGCTTTTTCCGCGTAAAGATTCTGGTCGGCTTCCTGCAGGAGCTTCTCCACGCGCTCTCCTTCGCCATGATAAACCGAGGCTCCTATGCTTGCGGAAAGGGGCGGGTGCTCCTGATCGGCGGCCAGGGTCTCGCGAATTCGCGCGGCTACGCGCTCGGCTTCCTCTTCCCGTGCTTCCGGAAGAATCAGAGCGAATTCGTCCCCGCCATAACGTGATGCCGTATCGATGGCGCGGCAATGAAAGCGCAAGATGTCCGCGACGCGGCAGAGCGCGCGGCTGCCGACAAGGTGGCCGTATGTGTCGTTGATTTTCTTCAGTCCATCGAGGTCGAGAAGCAGCACGGCAAACGGGCGCCCGGTGCGCAAGGTGCGTTCCGTCTCCGTATCCAGCACGTCAAGAAGCTTGCGATAGTTGGCAAGCCCGGTGAGCGGGTCGCTGGCCGCAAGATGCCGCACCTGCTCGAAAACTTTGGCGCTATCGATCAGCGAGCCGCCAAGAAGAATCGCGTAACTCATCACGTTCATCGACTGGGCGAAAACGAAAGGGCCATCCAGCAATTTGATGGATTGGCAGGCTGCAAGCTGCGCCGCCAGATTCAGCCAGACAGCCAGGTAAACGGACTTGTCGAAACCCGAATCCTGCAGATACTTGCGGCGGCGGTAACCGAACAAAGCGATCAGGAAAATCACCGCGGGGATCAGTTGCAAAGGATTCGGAATGAATGCATCTGGTTGACGCGAAACCTCGGGCGGAAGCCGGCGCAACATGGCCGTAATCAGATACGTCAGCGCAAGCACGGCGAACAACCCGCCGGCAATTTCCATCTTCGGATGGCGCGAGCGGGGCCGGAAATGTTCCACCAGCAGGGCCATCGCGAAGAGCAGGGCCAGAAGCAGACGGCTGATCCACCAGGCCACTGGCGCCCACAAAAACCAGATTTGCGATTCGTGAATGAGCTGGAAGAAGAGAATGCTGGAGGCGATCAGCGTTGCGCCGGATAGCAGGAAGCCGGATCCAAGAATCAGCGAGATGCGATCCTGTGTGCCCTGGAAACGAACGAGCGCCACGGCCGCGAACACGAAAGCGAAAATACCGGTCGTGATCTGCAGGTAACCCTGCAGGATTGGGTTCGGGCGCAGTGAAATTTCGCGCAGCCAGTCGGCCGCAATAAAAATCAACAGGAATCCGGCAGCGTGCAGCAGAAGGCGCTGGAATTGCCGGCGTTCGAAAATGAGCGAAACGTCGTTCATATTGCGGCACGGTTCAAGCCGGGCCAACCTTATCCTCTATGTATTCTATTAGACGCGAAAGCGCCTGCAGGTGTTACTTCCGAAAATGGCATTGTGAGCGAAGAGATATCCACTGTGGAAAATCAGCCGCACTGTACGAGAGGACAGGGTAGCCCCGAAGCTGGCGAAAACGGTTTAGGGGACGGCGGCAAATTAATGCTTGCACGGGAAAGTCTGCTTACGCAATATAGCTGTATTGAAACGATTCAATAAAAGGAATGCCTTGACGAAGCGCACCGCCATACGCAAGCCTTCTCCGCAGACCTGCGTAGGCCGGCCGGGCCAACACACCCTTAAAGAAATACTTTCGCAGCCACGCATCTGGAGCGAAACGGAAACTCAACTGCGGGAAACGGGCCTGCTCGAAAAATTCTCCGGCCTTTTTTCGCCCCGTAGCCCGTGGCTTTTTGTCGGGTGTGGCTCCAGCTACTACCTTTCCCGGCTGATTGCTGCTTTGTGGACCAAGCACTTTTATATTCCCGCGACCGGTGTCCCAGCCTCGGAGCTGTTGTTCGCCCCGGAAGAAACGCTGAGGCGCCTCGGCGCGGAGCAAGTGGTGCTGATGTCCCGCTCCGGCGAAACCACAGAAGTTCTGCGCGCGGCGGAATTGTTGCAAAAACATAAGACTGTACAAACGCTGGGGGTCACTTGCAATCCACAAAGCCCGCTGGAGGGCCTTTGCAATCATTCTTTCAAACTTACCTGGGCGGATGAAAAAAGCACGGTGATGACGCGCTCGTTCACCGCCATCTTGCTTGCGTTCCAGAGATTGGGGTTGCATTTCGTGAGCGACAATCAGTTCTCCGGCGCGCTGGATCAATTGCCGCAGCGCGGCCAGGAATGGCTGAATAAGCACGCGAAAAAGATTCGGGAGTTTGCGGCCCGCAGGCGTTTTGCGGACTACGTGTTTCTGGGGCAGGGCGTGCATTACTGGCTGGCGCAAGAGGCGGGACTCAAGGTGACCGAAATGTCCTCTTCCTATGCGCAGGTCTATCACTCGCTGGAATTCCGTCACGGGCCGCGCTCGATTGCCGGGCCCAATACGCTCATCACATTTTTCGTCTCCGAATCGGCGGCCGAAGAGGAGACCCTGCTGGTGAAGGAACTGAAGCAACTGGGCGCGGCCGTCTGCGTGATTGTGAATCGGGCGACGCCCGAGCTTAAGAAACACAGCGATCTACTCCTCGAACTGGCGCTTGATGGGCCGGAGTTTGCACGGTACGCTGTGACCGCAATCCCCGCACACCTGATGGGAACCGCAATCGGTCTTCGCAAAGGACTTAACCCGGATGCACCAAAGAACCTGACGCGCGCCGTGGTGCTCGGACCCAACGGCGGCGAGCCGCCGAAAAGGAGAGGTGCTTGAGCGAACAAGCTGGCGCCATCAATGCCGGGCCTCGCCTGCGGCGAACCCTGACCCTCACGGATCTAATTTTGTATGGAGTCATCGTGATTCAACCGGTGGCGCCCATGTCAGTTTTCGGCGTTCTGAGCGATCGAGGGAAGGGGCACGTTGTCACGGCGATCCTGATCGCCATGGTAGCCATGCTTTTCACGGGCATCAGCTACGGTCGCATGGCTCGTGCCTATCCAAGCGCGGGCTCCGCATTCACCTATGTGGCGCAGGAAGTGAATCCCGCAGTCGGTTACATCACCGGCTGGAGCATGGTGATGGACTACATGCTGAACCCGTTGATCTGCACCGTCTGGTGCGCTGGGCAGGCAAGCCAGTTCGCGCCCGGCGTGCCGCCATGGATCTGGAAAATCTTCTTTGTGATCGTCTTCACTTTCCTGAATGTGCGCGGCATCAAGACTTCGGCGCGCATCAACACCGGCATGGCTTTTTTCATGGGAATCGTCGTCGTGGCCATCTTCATCGCGGGCGCTCGGTATATATTTGGCGCGCCGCACGACGCAGCTTACTTCACGCGGCCGTTTTACGATCCTATGACGTTCACTTTCACTGGTTTATTCGGCTGCACCTCCATCGCTGTTCTCACATATATAGGATTCGACGGAATTTCCACGCTGTCGGAGGAGGCGGAAAATCCCCGGCGCAATATCCTCCTGGCAACGGTGTTGACTTGCGTGGTGATCGGAGTGCTCTCGGCGTTCGAAGTTTACATCGCCCAGTTGATCTGGCCGGCCTCGCAGCCGTTCCCGGACATCAACACGGCTTACTCCTACGTGGCGGGGCGTTCGTGGAAACCATTATTTCCGATCGTAGGCTTCACACTTCTGCTCGCGAATTTCGGCTCCGGCCTTGGCGCCCAGATTGGCGCGGCACGCCTTCTTTACGGAATGGGGCGGAGCAATGCACTGCCAAAGTCGTTCTTCGGGGTCGTCGACGAAAAACACCGCATCCCGCGGAATAACGTATTCCTCGTAGGAGGCGTGGCGCTTGTGGGCGCCTTCCTGCTGGAAATCGTTGCCGGTTATAAGACGTACTCGCTGGGCACTTCCTCGCTGACCTGGGACACCTTCAAGCAAATCATGAATGGCGGCGAGGCCTACGGCCTTGGCGCGGAGATGCTGAACTTCGGCGCGTTAATCGCGTTCATGGGCGTAAATGTCGCGGCGTTCCTGCGATATTACGTCCGCGCCAAGGAAAAAAAGTTGGGGTTCCTGCTCCCTCCGGTTCTCGGCTTTGTGATCTGTCTCGCGCTCTGGCTGAACCTCAGCCGTCCCGCGATTATTGTGGGCTCGATCTGGATGGTGGCGGGAATCGCGTTCGGAGTCTGGAAGACCTCCGGATTCCGCAAGGAAATGTCGTTTGAACTTCCGCCGGAAGAGTAAGCCGCACGCCTTCCCTGGGCATCCCTGCTGAATCCGGCGAGCGAAATTACCTCTCCTACTTTGGCGATTTATTGCGGCGCAAACGCGCTTTTGCATTTGCTATTTCAGGGCGTGTCGCCGGATGATAGGCGCGCGAGGCGTGGCATGAAAACACAGACCAGGCGCGGGTTGGTGACCATGCGGGATGTAGCCAGGGCCACGGGCTTCTCCCCGGCAACGGTTTCCATCGTCCTGAATAACGCGCCGCTGGCGCGGTACATCGCTTCGGGCACCAAAAAAAAGATTGAAGAAACGGCCAAGCGGCTCGGCTACCGGCCTAATGCGATGGCTCGCTTTCTACGCAGCAAGCGAAGCCAGAGCATCGGGGTAATGCTCACCGACGTAATGGACCCCTTCTGCACGCCGATTTTACGCGGCATCGAGAACGCCCTCTATCCGCTCGCGTACCTCCCGATTTTTGCCGACGCCCACAACCAGCGCGAACGGTTCGAGCGTTACCTGGAAATGTTGCTCGAACGGCACGTGGACGGCCTGATCGTGGTGGCCAACTGGCTGCTGGTGGACATCCACGTTCTTGCGGATCTGAACAAAGCCGAAGTTCCGACGGTGACCATCGGCTGGGAAATCCCGGGAAATCGCGTGAGCTTCGCGATGGTGGACAACGAAGCCGGCGGCCGCCTCGCCCTGGAGCACCTATACCAACTCGGGCACAGGAAGATTGCGATGATCCTGGGGCCGAAACGCCTGATTGACAGCGGCCCCAGGTGGCGGGGGATTCAGAAGTTCGCGCAATCCGTGAAACTCGAGATCGACTCCTCACTGGTCACCCGGCTGCCAGACGTGGTCGACGCCAATGCCAGTTTCGAGCATGGGTACCGGCTGACGGAAGAATTGCTCCAGAAGAAAAAAAAGTTTACCGCCCTGCTGGCGTTCGACGACTTGACCGCACTCGGCGCGATCCGCGCACTGGCCAAGGCCGGCGTCAGCGTGCCGGAGCAATGCTCGGTGATTGGCTTCGACGATGTGGCCATTTCCGGCCTCTCTGTTCCCGCGTTAACTACCGTGCGCCAGCCGCTGGAAACGATGGGTGCCGCGGCGGTGAACATCGTGATGGAGGCGATCAAGGCAGGGCACGAGAATCGTGACTGGAGCGTGGTCGCGCAGAGACTACACGCGGAATTGGTAATCAGGGATTCAACGCAGGCAATCTGAGAAATTCGGGCAACTGCGCAAAGAAAAAAGGCGCGAGACTTTCCTTCCCGCGCCTTTTCGTTTTGAATCGTCCGCGATTACTGTCCCGCCGGCGGAATGAATACCGACGCGGGCGTGAAGAATTCGACGTCCTTCAGCCCGGTCTTCACCTTCATTCCTACGTATTTACCCTTATTCCCACCGTCGCCGGCAAAGGTCAAAAGGTACTGATTGTTGAGGTGAACGCCGATTTCATCCAGGTAAGGCTTGATGGACACCGGACTCTGCGTGCCCAGGAAATAGGACTCCGCGCCAGTGTCCTGGGAAAGCTTGTCGAGGTTGTTTTGCGCGTTGTTCGAGCGGAAGAAAGAACGCCCGCGATGGCCGGCACTGGGATAGTAAATCGTCCAGATATTGGTGTTCTGCCGCTCGGCGCGCGAGATCAGCGGATCTAGGTCGGGAGAGAATGGCCCGAAGCCGCCCCCGCGGAAATAATCGATGCCCGAGCTGATCAAAATTATCGAACGCCGGGGGCCCGTCTTCGGCCAGCGCTTCAACAAGTCCGACGTGCCAAGATACGGGCTGGACCCGATAGAGCCGAGGCCGATGGGAATACGCAGCGCTTTGGCGGCGAGCGCGTGGTCGGGGGTAAAGTCCTGCACCACGCGAGTGCCGTTATCCATGATGTAGCCAATCATAATCGAGGTGGAAGGCGGTTGGGCCATGATGAATTCGCGTAGATAGTCCCACTGCCCGGCGGCCGTGGTTTCAATCGAGTCGTCAATCAGGATGGCCAGGTAAAGCTCTTCGCCTTTCTTCCAATCGCCAATCTGCTTGCGATCCTTGCCCTGGAAGAGCTGCACATTGTCTTTCGCGATATTCGAAACGTCCGCATCTTTCTTGCCCACGGCGGTGACGGTGAACGTGGCGTTCCCACCAGCCGCATGGGTTTGGGCATTTGCTAACGGGGTAAACAGTAAGGCTGCGGTAACCACCGCACCAAGGAACGTACTGAGTCTGGGTTGTTTCATAAATAAATCTCCTCTTGTGTTGCTTCCCGGTTAGATGCAGCAATTCGTGAAAGCATATATCACGATTCGACAAAAAGTCTGCATCCAGAGGGCTCGCGCGGGCTTGAAGGGACTTTTCACGCCGCTACCGCGACTTTTCTCCCGTCCGCGTGTTTTATTGGGTTAAGGATAAATCCAGGTGCATCTTTTCGATGCTTTCCTTGGGAAAATAGCCATATCTTTTCAGCCATTGGCCCGCGAGCGCCCCCCTTTTTCTCTTTCCTCCACGATACTTCGCCGCAAACTTTGCAGGCTCTCATCGGGTGATAACTGAATTAGAATAGGGCCGCCAGTCGGCACTTAGCCTTTGCCCGGTCGAGGAGAGCCCCAATCAAATGGCACTGATGCGGTCGATATTACTTGCCGCTTCTCAAAACAGATGGCTGCGGGAAAACGCAGTGAATTACCCTTTCGTGCGTCGAAGCGTGTCGCGTTTCATGCCCGGAGAAAGCCTGGACGCGGCGATGGCGGCGGCGCGCGGCCTTGAGGAGAAGAAAATCGGCACCGTCTTCACAAATCTGGGCGAAAATGTCGGGGATCGCTCCGAGGCGCTGGCGGTGACGGAGCACTACCTCGATGCGTTGCGTCGCATCCATGAATCCGGCCTGGGCACGGAAATATCCGTTAAGCTGACGCAACTCGGTCTGGATCTCTCGCCCGATTTTTGCTTTGAAAACCTGGACAGGATTATCGCCGCGGAAAAAAAGGACGCCATCGTCTGGGTGGACATGGAAGCAAGCTCATATGTAGATGCCACTCTGGATATTTACGGACGCGCCCTGCGGAACTATCCGAACGTGGGAATTTGCCTGCAGGCCTACTTGTACCGCACGCAGAAGGACGTTGAGGGATTGCTGCCCATGCGGCCTTCGATCCGGCTGGTGAAGGGCGCATACAAGGAGCCGCCGGAGATCGCCTATCCGAAAAAACAGGACGTGGATGAGAGTTACTTCTCGCTGGCAACCACGATGATGGCGGCCCAGGCTGCCGGGCGATGCGTTCGCGCGGCGTTCGGCACGCACGACGTGAAATTGATCCGGCGGCTGGCGGAACACGCTGCCCGCAACGATTTTCCCAAAAGAGATTTCGAAGTACAGATGCTCTACGGAATCCAGCGCGAAGAGCAGGAGCGCCTGGCACACGAAGGCTATCGTTCCGCTGTCCTGGTAGCATACGGTACGTATTGGTATCCGTGGTTTGTGCGCCGCCTGGCGGAACGGCCTGCCAATTTGTGGTTCATGGCGCGAAATCTTTTTGCTTCTTAGATTGGCCGGAGGTGAGGCATGCGGGGATTGCGTGCGGTGCTGGTCGTCGCCGGAGCCATGTTGCTGATTGCGGCGGGGAAGCCACAGCCCGAATGGAAACAGCTTTTCAACGGTAAGGATCTCACAGGCTGGAAACACGTGGGGCCGGGAGAGATGACCGTAACCGGCGGGTTGATCGAGACGCATGGCGGGATGGGGTTGCTCTACTGGACCGGCGGCAAAATTGGCCACTGCAAATTGCGGGTGGTATTCAAGATGCGGGATTTCAACGACAACTCCGGCGTCTACATTCGCATTCCGGTTGAACCGCGCGAGGCCTGGATGCCGGTCCATTACGGCTACGAAGTGCAGATTGACAACCATCCCGAGACTTCCGGCGAAGACGAATATCACATGACCGGCACGCTGTATTCGCTCACCAAGCCGCTGGCGAAGCCCGCGAAGCCCGGCCCCGAGTGGAACACCATGGTCATCACCATTGACGGACCACACACGATTGTCGAAGTGAATGGCGAGAAGGTGACCGATTATCACGAGGGCGACCCTGTCCCAGCCCGAAAATTCGATTTTGAGCCTCTGGTCGGGCCCCGCCCTGACGAAGGCTACTTCGGCCTCCAAAATCACAGCAAGGACGATGTGGTGTTTTTCAAGGACGTGAGCATCCAGCCGCTGCCGTAGCAGACGATCCGCGAACCAAATCTCGACACACGGAGACAATCATGAGCAAAAGACAGTGGAGCCGCCGATCGTTTCTACAAGCCGGCGCGGGAACAACCGGCGCAATGGTGGCGTCACGAAGCATCCCCCTGGAACCGATGAAAATTCCCAGCACCCTGGAAGGGATGGGTGTCGAACGAGTTCGCTTCGGAATTATCGGCATCGGAATGCAGGGTTCCGGCCTGTTGGCGACGGCCGTGGGCCTACCTGGAACCGAGTGCGTGGCCGCTTGCGACCTCTATGATGGCCGTCACACGCTGGCGAAAGAAATCGCCGGGCCAAAGATCAAGATCACTCGGCGCTACCAGGAATTGCTGGACAACAAAGAGATCGACTGCATCATCGCCGCGGTCCCCGACCACTGGCACAAGCAGGTGGTGGTAGATACGGTGAACGCGGGGAAGGATATCTATTGCGAGAAGCCGATGTCGCACAGCGCCGAAGACGGGGTCGCCATGGTGGCGGCCGCTAAAAAAACCGGGCGCATCGTACAGATCGGCTCGCAACGCGTCAGCTCCGTGATCTGCGGCAAAGCGAAAGAGTTGCTCGCCAAGGGAATCATCGGTGAACTGAATCTTGTGGAAGGCTCGCTGGGACGCAACGATCCCACCGGCGCGTGGGAATATCCGCCGCCGTTTGACCTGTCGCTGCAAACGCTGGATTGGGACACCTGGCAAGGCACTGTGCCCAAACGCGAATTCGACCCCAAACTCTTCGCCCGTTGGCGCTGCTGGAAGGAGTACGGCACCGGCGTCGCGGGGGACTTGCTCGTGCATCTGGTCAGCGGCATGAACTTTATGCTCGGATGGAACGAGCCGCCCGTGCGCGCAACCGCGGCGGGCGGCATCCTCCGCTGGAACGACGGGCGCAACATGCCGGACGTGCAGGCGGTGATTTATGAGTACGGAAAAATCCCTGTGTATCTGCGGCTGAATCTGGGTTGTGAAACACCCGAGGTCTATCGTTTTCAGGGCTCAAAAGGAATTCTGGAAGTGACCGAAAACGCGATCGCCTATCTCCCTCAGAGCGGCGAAGACACTTCGCCCAGCTATTACGCGAACAGTTTCCCCCACGAGATGCGTGCGGCGTATTACAAAAAGTGGCATCAGGAAAACGATCCGCCGGTCTCCAAGGAGCCCTTGGCGGAGGGCTATACGTATAGAGGGGATTCGTGGGACGACCTGCGACCGCACATGTGGAATTTCCTGCAAGCCGTGCGCACCCGCAAACCTGTGGTGGAGGACGCAGTGTTCGGCCACAACGCCGCTTTGGCCTGTCACATGGCGAATGAATCGTATTTCCGGAAGACTGGCGTAACGTGGGACGCCGCGAGCGGCCAGATTAAAGGCTGAAATCCTTTTGAGTGCGAAAGCGCAGCTTTCGCTTTACGGTGTAAATGCCGTCACCCAACTCAGCTTTCGCCTCGGCCCGTCGATCTCAAAAGCGGTGGCCGAGCCACCCCACTCAAAAAAAGGCGAGCATCTATTTGGCGCGGTGAAATTCTATGTAATCGCGCCCATGATAGAGCCGATAGTTCCCCGCCCCGGCGCCCGCCACAAACTGCAGTGGGACGGGACGCTTCATTTCCGCGTCCTTTGTAGAGGCCGCCTGCAAGACATCGTTCGCTCCGATGTCCATCACTACAAATTTGTTTCCGTCTAGAAATCCGATGCCATAGGCGCCGGGCTTCAGGGTCTGCCCGCCGAACTCGACGGGCACTTCGTTGATGAGATACGCCTGATACTTTTCCCGAAGACCGGAGGAATACCCGGAGCTGTCTACAAGGCCTGCAAAAACTAGAAAACCGTCCGCGTAGCGCACGCCGCCTGTGTTGCGCGCCTGCACCGGGGCGAGCTGCCCACGAAAAAACACTTTCTCCGGCAACAGCTTGTCTCCAACATCGGCCGACGTCAGAATCGCTTCCTTCACTGGGGCCGGATTTGCCGCAGTCTGCGGGCTCGCGGACGGAACACCCCCTGCGACTGGAAGCGCTGCTGCAAGCAAGCACAACAACGTGCGAAGACCCATTGGACTCTCCTTCTGGTTATGCAGGATTTGCGAGATGAACGATTGTACAGCCCTACGGGTCCCACTGGAAATCTAATCCGAATTCAGGGGCCGCTATAAAGGGAGGCAATTGCCGAACTTCCTTCCGGTTAGGGTAAAGTATTGGGATTGTGATTATCAATCTGGCGCGCCGCGCCCACGACCATAATTGGGAATTGGACCCGATTACCAGATCCCTGCTCGACACCGATTTTTACAAACTGCTGATGCTCCAGTTCATCTGGAAACAGTTTCCTAAGACGATGGCCTCCTTCTCCTTCCTCAATCGTTCCGCCGAGGTCCGCCTGGGCGATTTGATCGATGTGAACGAACTTCGGGAGCAATTGGACCAGACTCAGAAGCTGCGATTTCACAAATCCGAGCTGATCTGGCTCGCTGGCAACACCTTCTACGGCCGCCGCGGCATCTTTGAACCCGCCTTCCTCGAATGGCTCGAACGAGACTTCCGCCTCTCGGATTATGAACTGAGCGTTCAGGACGGGCAGTTTTCGCTCTCCTTCCAGGGCCTTTGGACCGCCACGACGATGTGGGAGATTTATGCGCTTTCCGCCATCAGCGAACTGAAGACCCGCGCCAAGCTGAAGCGCCTGAGCGAATTCGAGCTGGATATTCTTTACGCTCGCGCAAAAACAAAACTTTGGGAGAAATTGGAGCGGCTACGCGGCACCCCGGGACTGCGTCTCAGCGATTTTGGGACGCGGCGCCGCCACAGTTTCCTCTGGCAGGAGTACGTCGTCAAAGCCATGAGCGACGTGCTCGGCAGCAGCTTCGGCGGTACTTCCAATACTTATCTGGCATATCAACACGATCTTGAAGCGATCGGCACGAACGCCCATGAACTGCCAATGGCCCTGGCGGCGATGGCCGGAAACGACGAAGAGCTTAAGACCGCGCAATACCGCCTGCTGGAAATGTGGCAAAAAACCTACCAGGGCGAACTTCTCATCCTGCTCCCCGATACTTTTGGCTCGACGCAATTCCTCAATAACGCTCCGGATTGGGTGGCGGATTGGACCGGGCAGCGCGCGGATAGCAAGGATCCTTTGATTGCCGGCGAAGAATACATCGCCTGGCTCGAGAAAAGGGGCCGCGACCCTCGCCAGAAATTATTTATCGCTTCCGACGGACTTGATGCCGATACCATCCTCGGTCTGCACGCCAATTTTTCCGGAAAGATTCACTCGGGATATTCCGCCGCCGACTTTCGCCAGGCCAGCGATTTTTGTGACGAAAAGAAATGGACGCCCGGCCGCCGCATTCGCTTCAGCGCCGGCTGGGGTACCCTGCTTACCAACGACTTTCGCAACTGTAACCCGCACGGCGGCGCGGATTTCGATCCCCTCAGCCTGGTTTGCAAGCTCAACGACGCCGATGGCAGGCCGGCCGTCAAACTATCCGACAATTTCCGCAAAGCGCTTGGGCCCCGCGCGGAAGTGGAGCGCTATCAGCGTGTCTTCGGACTTGCGGGCGTCGCCGAAGCTCCAGTTCTAACTTGACGGGAACAGAGAACGAAATTCGCCTTTTCGTTGCTCGTGGATGCTTCACTTTATCCTCGTAATTCACAACACGCGGCTTTATTCCATCGAGTCTTCAATACGTAACATTCCGCTCACCGTTCTGTAAAACGCGCCTGCTATCACTATGCAGTCGCGGTGTCTGTCCCCAGCGCCGCACGAAGTGACTTGAGACGCAAACGCATTCCGCGCAAATCCTACCTTTGGAGGTTTTATGCCATATCCGAGATTTCTCCGCACCCTGGGAGCGTGTGCCCTGCTGGCAGCAGCGGGCAGTTTCCCCGTACACGCCCAGGAGGTCAAAACCGTGTTCGTGATCGCGATGGAAAATCACAACTGGACCCAGCCCGCCAACCAGTTCACCGGCGGCATTCAGCAGATTTTTCAGAATCCCAACGCGCCCTTCATCAACAGCCTGGTGAATGGCACGGCTACCGCCGTTATTAACGGGTCTATTGTCAACATCAGTGAACAGGTCGCCTATGCCACGGCATACACGAACGTCCTGGCCACCGCCAGTGGCAATAACCCGCACATCCATCCCTCCGAGCCGAACTATATCTGGGCTGAAGCGGGCACCAACTTTGGCGTGTTGAACGACAACGATCCTTTCGCCAGCGGCAACAACCAGAACACCAACCAGCACCTGGCCACTTTCTTGACGCAAGCCGGAAAAACCTGGAAGTCCTACCAGGAGGATATCGATCTGGCCGTGGACGGATCAGGGAATCTCACCAACGTCCCTCTGCCGCAGGCTCAGTGGACCGTGCCGATCACCAGCCATTCCGGCGTTTTTGCCGCCGGCAATTTCAACGCCTTCAACGGCTCCAACCAGTTCAACTACGCCGCGAAGCACAATCCGATGGTCTTCTTCACCGATTCCAACGGCGGCAACGATGCCACTCCCGCGAATCCGCTTACGCCGCACTATGCTCCTTTGCAACAGTTGTCTGCTGATCTTGCGAGCAGCTCGGTCGCCGATTACAACTGGATCACCCCGAACCAATACAACGACATGCACACGGCGCTCACCGGCGGCTACAAGGGCCTGACGGGTGATGCTGCCAACATCAAGCAGGGCGACGACTTCCTCGCACAGATCGTTCCCATCATCATGGCCTCCGACGCCTATAAGAACCACGGGGTGATTATCCTCTGGTGGGACGAATCCGAACGCGATGGCGCCGCAGACCTCAACCCCGACGACCTCAATCACACCGTCGGCGAAATCGTCATCTCCGACCGCGCGCATCCGAACGTGAACGGGCTCCCGTACGCCAGCCCGGTCGCCTTCACGCACTCGTCCGATGTTCGCACCATGCAGAATATCTTCCGCACCCCCGGCCCCTATCTGGCCGACGCGGCCAACGTCAACGACCTCTCCGACCTCTTCAAGCCGGGCTCGGTTCCGAAGAAGCCGTAAGCAACTCAGCGCTACCTTTTCGGGTACGAAAATCCCAAGCGGCGCAGGGATCACCGATCACTGCGCCGCTTTGCTTTGGACAACAGCCAAACCGGGCGTAGAACGCCATCGAACTTCGCCCGTCTCGCTTCTCAGAATTGCAATCGCATTGAATTTGGTCCGTCAATCGTGGATGGGTAAGGGGAATTAAAGAGGCATCGGAATTGCGTTGCCGATGCAAAGGCATCCGGGCAAATCCCGCAACACCCGATACGGATGGAAATTATTTTGAGTTATCGGTCAGTTTGCCGCAGCACTCGGGACGTTGAGGCAAATCGGAGCTACTCCATCCACCACCCAAGGCCTGGACCAGCGTGACGGCGGCGACCATGCGGCGGCCGAGAATATTTACCGCGGTGAGTTCGTCTGCGAGCGCCGCACTCTGGGCGGTTGTCACCTCCAGATAACTCGTGACGCCGCCCTTGTAGCGTGTCCAAGCCAGCGCCAGATAATTCCGAGCCGCGGTGACAGCTGTGTCCTCAACCTGTGCTTCGCGCTCGAGAATTCGCAGTGCGGCAACGTTGTCCTCGACCTGTTGGAAGCCGGTGAGGACGGTTTCGCGATAGTTGGCGACGGATTGGTCATAGAAAGCGATGGCCTGGTCTGAGGCAGCTCTGCGCCTGCCAACATCGAAAACAGTGAGTGCTCCCGACGCACCCGCGGACCAGAGAATGCTGGCGCCATTGATCAAGGTCGAAGGATAGGCACTTTCAAAACCTCCGAGGGCGGCCAGGTTGAACGTGGGATAGTAAGCGGCCTTGGCCACTCCAATCTGGGCGTTGGCGGAAGCCATAAGCCGTTCGGCCGCGGCGATGTCGGGCCGGCGCTCGAGTAGCTCCGAGGGCAAACCAGTCGGGATCGCGGGAGGAGGCATAGTGAGAGGCAGAGGGGCAAGACTAAAGGTTGCTGGAGGTTTGCCAACCAGTATCGCCACAGCGTGCTCGTACTGAGCACGAGCAACGCCAACATCAATGGCTTGGGCGCGAGTTGTCTCAAGTTGAGTTCTGGCCTGCTGAACCTGAAGGTCAGAATCGATGCCTCCTTGATACCGGTTCTCGATCAATTCCAATGCTTGCTCGTACTGCGTTACAGTCGAATTCAAAAGCTGCTCCTCAGCGTCAAGGAGACGGGCCTGAAAATAAAACAAAGCCAGCTGGGAATGCATCGACAGGTTCACGGTCGCCAGGTCGGCGGCACTGGCCTGGGCCTGAGCGCGATAAGACTCAACGTTGCGGCGCACGCGTCCCCAAACGTCGATTTGATATGACAATTCGAAAGGAATCTCGAAGTCGCTGTAGCTAATGCCGTTAAATGTCGGGCTGTGAGGTTGACGATTGGAAGACGTTTTATTGCGGGTCGCCGAGGGGTTTACGCTAACCGTGGGAAACAGGTCGGCACGAAAGTAGCGGAGCGCTGCGCGAGCCTGGGTATATTGGGCTTCCGCCGCTTTCAAATTTTGGTTGGAGACGTTGACCTGCAGTTCAAGCGCGTTCAGTTGAGGGTCCTGAAAGATTTCCCACCAGTTGGTACCGAGAGTCTGGTCATTGGGCTCGGCGACTTTCCAATTGCCGACTTCTTTGTAGGTTGGCGGAACTTCCGCAGCCGGACGCTTATAATTTGGCCCGACCGTGCAGCCCGCAAGCACAAACATACTCAGCGCACAGATACTGCTCGCGATACCCTTCTGGACTTGGACTTCCATTCGTGCGACGCGGATGGAATTCACTTCTTCGCTCCCGCTACAGGCGCAGGCGCTGTTGCTTGCGGCGCCGCTATCTGCACAGCTTCTCCCGTCACGATGGAATCAGGGGGGCTCGTGATGACGGATTCATTGCCGTGCAGACCCGTGATGATTTCGATCGAATCGCCGAAGTCACGGCCTGGTGTTACCGGCACCAGCTTCGCTTTTCCATTTTCGACAATGGCCACGTTCAAGCCTTCCTTCCGAAAGAGAAGAGTGTCGACCGGCAAAATGTAGGTGGAGGCCTGCCCAGGCACCTTGAAATGGACTTCCGCGTAAGCGCCCGAAAGCAATTCCCCGGACGGGTTATCCACGTCTACTTCAACCAGCAGGGTGCGCGTTGCGTAGTTAATCGCGTCGGCGGTGCGCACCAGTTTTCCCTTGAACATTCGCCCGGGAAACTCCGCCAAATTCAGCTCTGCTGTCAGTCCCGGCTTGGTTTGCTGCGAAAAATCTTCAGGTACGTTGACATACACGCGAAGTACGCCGGGCTGCGCGATATGGAATAGATCGGTTTTCACAATGGCATTGCTGCCGGAGTTGATCAGATCGCCTATATCGGTGTTTCGCGCGGTGATGACGCCGTCAAACGGAGCGTAAACTTTTTCGAAAGACACCAGTGCGGAATACTGACGTACCGCCGCTTCGTCCGCCTCCACAATTGCCGTATTCGCATTGTAAGTGCCGACGGCATTATCCACGTCCTGCTGCGACACAGCATTGCTTTTCTTTAGTCCTTGATAGCGGTCTTTGGTGATCGAAGCCAGCTCTAGATTGGCTTGTGCGGTCGACAGATTGCTCTTTGCTTGTTGCAGCTGCTGGTCCACTTCAGGTGACGCGATTTCCGCCAAAAGCTGGCCCTTTTTTACATGGGCGCCTATATCGAAGTACCAGTGCTCCAGATAACCATTCGTTCTGGCGAAAACCGGAGACGCGATATACGGTTGGACGTTTCCCGGAAGCACAATTTCCTGCGACGCTGCGGCCCGCTTAGGCGCAACAACCGAAACCGTGGGTACCGCCATATCCGCGGTTTCCGTGCGCAGGCTGGCGTTTGTGTGGATGCGCTCAAGAATACCGGAAACCAAAAGTCCAACGAACAATAGGAGGACCACAATGCCGGCAAGCCAACCACGTGGCGATAGCCGTTTGGTGCCGACAGTGGCCGGTGAGTGCGGTCCTTGCACTGGAGTCTGTCCTTCTGTTTGCGATTGCTTCATAGGCTTCACCTTCAAATTCCCTTAGCAGGAAGCTCCTCACGATTTTGGACTAGCCTCGGTTGGCCGGTGGCGCAGGCCATGGAGAATGCTGAACACGGTGGGAACGAACAACAAAGTGGATACCGTGGCGAAGAGCAACCCACCAATTACGGCGCGGCCCAACGGAGCGTTCTGCTCACCGCCGTCTCCAAGCCCCAGCGACATCGGCAACATACCGATCATCATGGCCAGCGCAGTCATGATCACTGGGCGGAACCGAGTGAATCCAGCCTGAAGAGCCGCGGCCACGGGGTCTTTGCCCTCGTTCAGCTGCTCCCTTGCGAATTGCACCACCAGGATGCTGTTGGAGGTGGCTACGCCCATACACATGATGGTCCCGGTCAGTGCAGGCACGCTCAGCGTCGTATGCGTGATGAACAGAAACCAGGCGATGCCGGTGAGGGCCGCGGGCAGCGCGGTGATAATAATGAAAGGGTCCAACCAGGACTGAAAGTTCACCACGATGAGAAGGTAGACAAGCACAATCGCGAGAACCAGCCCCGTTAAGAGACCGATGTAAGAGGACCGCATCGTCTGAACTTGGCCGCGCAGCACAACTTGCGAGCCGCGTGGCAGCTTCGGCCGCATTTGGTCAATGATTTGAGTAATGTCCCCGGCTATGCCGCCCAGATCGCGGCCCTGCACTGCGCCGAAGACGTCAATGACAGGCATGATGTTGTAGTGGGAGACCACCGCCGCCCCCGTTCCCCGCTGAATCGAAGCGACGCTAGCCAGAAGCGCCGGGGCGACGCCAGGAGTGGGTCCCGTAATGGGCATGTCCGCAAGATCCTGGAGCGTGTCGACGCGATACTGCGGGGTCTGAGTCGAGATGTCGTAGCTGTTTCGATTCTTGGGGTCGAGCCAGTATGTTGGCGCGGTCTGGAAACTGCCGCCGAGGGAGATCAAAACGTTTTGCGCGACGTAGGTGCCGTTGTAGCCGATCTCTTGCGCCTTGGTACGGTCCATCCAAAGGTGGATGTAGGGTTCATCGAACGGCTGCTGGATGCGCGCATCAGCTACCCCCGGTACATATTTCACCTGGTTCAGCAAGGCGTTCGCGAAGGCTTGATTCCCCTCCAGATTCTGACCCACCACTTGAATGTCGATGGGAGCCGGCAAACCAAAATTAAGAATTTGCGTGACTATGTCGGAAGGCAGGAACGAAAAGGTCACGCCGGGGAATTCTTTCGCCAGGCTGATTCGGAGGTCGTGAACGTACTTGGCAGTCTGGTGGTGGTTGACGCCGAACGTCACCAAAATATCTGCATCCGAGGTGCCCACGGTTCCGGTATTGAGATAGGACGTGTTGATGCCGCTGTACGGGAGTCCGATGTTGTCAATGATGTTGGAGATCTCCCCCGGCGGGAGATGGTCCCGTATTGATCGTTCGACGAGATCACAAAGTCGAGCGGTTTCTTCGATTCGCATACCCGTTGGAGCCCGCATATGGAGATTGAACGAGCCGCTGTCGATCGTCGGAAAAAAGTCTCGCCCCAGCCAGGGAATAATCAAAACAAGGGAACCCACGCAAGCGGAGAAGAATGCGACAAGGAAGATTCGGCGATGATGAAGGCAAAATTCGAGTACTCCGTGATAACGCTCGCGGAGACGCTCAAACGCTTCCTCAAAACGGACCTGCATACGGACGAATGGATTGCGGGATTCCGCGGTGTTCGGGGTGTCATGGCGCAAGAGATACTTGGCCATCATCGGAACGACGGTGCGTGAGAGCAGATAGGAGGCCAGCATGGCAAAGATCACGGCCTCCCCGAGCGGGACGAACAGGAATTTCGCGACGCCAGAGAGCAGAAACATCGGGGTAAACACGATGCAGATCGAAATCGTGGCCACAAAGGCCGGCGTGGCGATTTGCGCGGCGCTGTCCAGAACAACCTCATCCATGTCCCTGTCCGGTTCCGCCTGACGGTTGCGATTGATGTTCTCGATTTCGACAGTTGCGTCATCCACCAGAATTCCAACGGCCAGGGCCAGTCCACCTAGCGTCATAATGTTGATCGTTTCTCCGAGCGCACTGAAAGTGATGATGGACGTCAGAATGGCGAGGGGAATTGAGACGACAATAATAGTTGTACTCCGCCAACTGCCGAGAAAGATGAGAATCATCAGGCCGGTCAGGCACGCCGCGATACACGCTTCGGTCACCACGCCCTTAATGGCGCCCTTTACGAAGATGGATTGGTCCGCCAAAGGCTTGATATCCAACTCCGGTGGCACGAGAGTTTTGACAAACGGCAATAGAGACTTGATTCCAGCAATGACGTCCAGGGTCGAGGTGTTGCCGTTCTTTTGCACCGTCAAGAGGGAGGCACGCTGCCCGTTCACGCGCACAATGTTTGTTTGCGGGGGAAAGCCGTCTCGCACCCAAGCCACGTCACTGATATAGATGGTTGTGCTGCCGATGGTCTTTACAGGGATGTGGTTGAGTTGTGCGATGGTCTGGGGGGCAGCATTGCTGATGTCGACATCATATTCCCTCGTACCGATTTTGGATGTTCCCGTTGGGAGAATCAGGTTCTGAGCAGCAATGGCATTGACTACATCCAGCGGAGAAAGACCCTTGGCCTGCAAGGCTTGAGTGTTCAGGTCCACTTGCACCTGGCGCTGCTTTCCCCCGTACGGATAGGGGACAGCGGCACCCTGGACCGTGACCAGTTGGGGGCGGATGGTCGTGAGTCCGTAATCGTTGAGGGCCTCCTCCGATATGCCCCTGCCGGAGAGCCCGAGTTCAAGTATTGGCACCGTTGAGGCACTGTAGCTAATGATCAAAGGCGGCGTGGTCCCAGCGGGCAGCTGTCTTAGCTGCGTTTGGGAATTTGCGGTGATCTGGGCGATGGCCTTGTCAATACTCACCGTGGGTTGAAAAAACACTTTCACCACGGCGATACCGTAAAGCGATTGCGACTCGATGTGCTCGATGTTATCGACGGTCGTGGTCAGGCTGCGCTCGGTGATCGTGATGATCCTGTCGGCCAGGTCCTGTGGTTCCAGACTGTTGTAGTTCCAGATGATGCTGACCACCGGGATGTTGATGTCCGGAAAAATGTCCGTCGGCGTGTGGACGATGGCCAGGGCCCCAAAAAGGAAGATAAGGATACCGAGCACGATAATCGTGTACGGTTCCTTGAGCGCCAGCCTGACAATCCACATCATGATTCACATCCCCAATTCCGTCCGGCGCGGCCGGACCTCGTCGTCAACCAATTCAGCACTACGGCCTGTGCTTCGGAGTCCTGGCATCCAGGGTGGAGATCATTTGCTTGGCGGCCGGAGGCGGGGGAACAGTTCCCGACAGAACAATGCGCTTTGCAGGAATTTCCTTGCCATACACGCGCTTGTTGTCGCCGTTGTCCGGGCGGACCGTGGACCCTTCCAGAGAAACGCCCGCGAATAACCCGCGCGCTCTCGAGTAAGTCAAAATTTCGGCTCTCAGCGTGGCATCCGTCTCGGCAGAAGTATCGCGGCCAACCGGCCCCGCAGCCGCAGAAGCGTCGCCTCCGATCTTGACCTTGCTGGCCAGGATGCCACTTGCGCCGCGTTCATTCATAACCAGCAACACAAAATCCGTCGCCTCTCCGCCCAGCTGAAGACCGAAGCTCCCGCCTTCGAGGGCCATCATCGTAGGAGCGCCCCAGGGCCCACGGAAGTTTTCACCGCGGCGGCACGACATGGCGCCACGCCCATAGCTTGCGCCAACGATAAATGCAGCCTTTAGAACCGAGGGAAATACGACGACGCAATCCGCCTTGTCGAGCAAGTCCTGAGGAATGTTGTCGGGAACGTCGAGGATCTCTTTCAAGACCGTTCCACAATTTTTCAAACGGTCATCATCTTTCTCTTGGTCGGCGGCGCTCGCCACTTCAGCGAACAGCGGCAACAAAGCCAAGAGTAGGCTGGTCAGATAGGCCAACAACTTTCGCATTACAATTCTCCCTTGAGTGGTGTCGTTCTGGTCTCTGCAACAAAACGATGCAGCCCGATTGCCACACCGAAAAATGGGCGAGGACTCAAAAAGTGATTGAAAAGTAAGGGCGTTTTGTCCGGGAGGATGAGACTAATCGTCAGGAAACCTTCCGAAAAGTCCACCGAACTAGATGGATGTCAGCCGATTGACACCGGGATTTTCGAACGGAGGCCGACTTCCTTAAATTGGCGAAGTGACGATTGAGCGATACGCCTTCATTTACGCATGCCAGGAGCGCCAAAGCTTCCGTGTCGTTGCCCTCGGCGAACCCGTGAAAGTCCCTGAGCTGAGCTCGCCGAAGCTAACCCTTCTGCTTATTCCGTTTTGTGCCAGGTGGAATCCGGATCATACGCGGTCATCGCTTGAGCCAGTTTTGTCGTTTTGGGGCCGAGATCCTTTTCGTAAATGATGCCAGATTTATCGACGATAAAAGTCATCACGCCCGACGAGCGGTAGTCTACGGGGTAGGCGACGAACGCTAGCGTGATGTCCGTTTTTTGGACTTCGTATCAAACTGGATCCGGCGCGAATCGTTTTTCGTTTGTTCTATCGCCGATCCTTCGATCCCGCAGGTCAGAATTCCTGTCCGCGCAATACTCCCGGCGGGATGCCATTGCGGCGTGCCAGGTCTTCCAGTTTCTCAAGGTTCGCCTGGAGCTCGTTCACGTATTGCTGAAGAAGTTGAGTGCAGGCACGCGGAGTGAGGCAGTTGTCGCCGTCGTCGAAATCTAAGCCACCCGTGGTGTCTTTCAGACTTCGAGTATCGTCAATCGCCTGCCGGTATTCGCGCAGCTGTTCCTGTCGGTCTTCCAATTCACCGCGCACCTGTGCCGCCTGGTCGGCGTACCACGCAGGGTCTTGCTCCTGCTGGTAGGTTTCAGGCAGCGATCCGGTCGCCGATTCTTCCTCGTTGATTTGACCAACGATTGAGATCAGGCCGAGAGCGTGAAGTTTTCCCAGATCTTCGTTGGTCCAAACCATCACGGATGGTTTGGCCGTACCCGCGTCCTGATTGTTCGCGGCGTATAAAGGATTTGCGATCAAAGCGAACGCCAGCGTGACGTTAATGCCCAATTGGCGAATCATAATGCCTCCTGCTACTTAGATGAACCTGGAGGGAATTTCTTGAACATCTTTTCCACGCCCTTATCCAGATTCTTGATGTTCTTTTCGGAGTTGTTGGAGAGCGTGTCGCTCGAACTGCCTCTCCATAGCAGCTGCTTGCTTTTCGCATCGTATAGGTCAACGACCAGGGTTCCGACCTTATAGGTTTCCGTTGTGGTCGTCGCCTCTCCGAAACCTCCCCCGCCGAACCGTCTCCAGCCCCAGCCTCCTCCAAACCCGTCGTAAAATGTGTTCAAGGTTTGCTGATTCTGCGTCATCTCAAAGGCGATCACGGATACGTCGCCGCCCGATTCCACCTGGGTCCAGCCTTTTGCCGCCAAGGTGGCGTTCACAGCATTTTTGATTCGATCGACGTCCAGGGCGTTTTTCGTCTTAACTTTTTCCCAGGAGTAAGTCTTGTATTGCCCGAAGTTGGCGCTGCGATCGAAGTCGGTCTTCACCTGCTGTGCCGGTGCCGCGATTGCGAACAAACTCATCATTCCAAGTAAAACAAAAGCAAATCTTTGCAATTTCATTGTTTCTCCTCTTTGATATTCAGTGATTTGACAACACGCGTGAGAAAGAACCACCCCGCTCGCGCTCGGGGTATTGATGTTTCAAACGATCGTCAATTTCCTTGCTGCCCCTGGTGGTGTGCCGGTACGTGGGTCTGGGCTTCCATCGTCGCTTCACTGAGCTTCTTCTCGTAACTCGACTTGGCCAACTCGCTACCGTTTGGGTCGCCCTCTTCAAACAACTTCGTCAGAAAGTAGCGATTGCCGTACTTGTTGAAAATCAATTCAGTCTTGACCGGCGTGGGGCTGGCCTCTGCGTATCCGACATTGAATAGAGCGGACATGGAACCGTCCGTACTGGAAATTTCCATGATCGTCAGGTCGGAGTTGTCGAGCATATGTATTAGGTAATTGCCTGGCGGAAGTTTGGCATTCCCTGCGTGGAACTGGAACGGTATGCTCACCTCAATGTTTCCATTGATTTGCGCTTGGACCTTGGCGGGGTGCAGCACCAGCGCAAAAATCAGGGCGATGAAGAATGGCGCCAAGCAGTGCCGTCCGGTCGCTTTCCGGCATGCCCCGCTCCCGCTAACTGCTTCGATAGACATAGTGATTTCTCCTCAGTTTCGTCGCGACGAACGGGCTACGCTCTTCAAGCGACACAGCTGAAGACTGCAAGGCGCTTGCCAAAGTGTTGTCGCTTTCTAAGCGTCTGAAAACAGAAGCGAACCGGTACCAGAATCAAGTTATGACATGACAGCCCGGTGAACATGACACCCCGACGTCGACAGTCTCGGAGCACGTTGAATTGAAAGTTTCTCGGAGCATAGCTTAGCGGCTATGACAGTGTCGTTTCCCGCCACGCTTCGAGAGTTACGGGCAGGTGTCAAATAGTCGGACACTCGCCTGAATAATGTTTCGAGCTTTCGACACCCGTCCTGGCAAGCGGTCTGTCCGGCAGCGTCAACATCCTTCGTTTTCCGGCATTTCCGGGAATTGCGCGGAAAATCCAGGTTGGTATGCTCGTTGCTCTTGCTGCTCTTGCGCGGTGGTTACCGCTCCGCTGAAAAACACGTCAGCTCCGAGGAATTTACCGAGGACAGCACTCTTACTTCTGGTCTGACGTAAATCAAGAAATGGAGACGTTCGCATGAATGACCCACAGGACAACAATGGCGGCGCCGACGGAGTCTCGAGACGTACTTTTTTGGGGGTGGGTTCCGCTAGCCTGGCGAGTGCTGCACTGGCTTCTCTCGCTGTCAATGCCCAGGAGAGATCAGACACTGAAAAAGCAAATCAGGATCACTCTTCCAGCAATCCAGGCCCGGAGAACCAGCCTCTTTTGGATGAAAATCCAAATTCAAATCTTCCTCCGCCAACGGATTCCGGGCACCTCGAGCCGATATGGTACTCCTTCGATTTAACTCGCAAACGTGTTCAAGAGGGCGGTTGGACAAACGAGGTAACAGAAAAAGTACTGCCCACTTCGAAAGATCTCGCGGGAGTCAGAATGCGTCTTACAGCCGGCAGCTTTCGCGAGCTGCATTGGCACACGGCCGACGAGTGGGCCATTATGCTCACCGGAAATGCCCGCGTGACCTGTCTTAACCCCGATGGAACCGTGTTTATCGGCGATGTGGGTCAACGCGACCTTTGGTACTTTCCAGCCGGATTCCCTCACTCGATCCAGGGACTGGGACCGGATGGTTGTGAATTCATTCTGATATTCGATCAAGGTTCGTTTTCTGAGGACGGTACCTTCCTTCTTTCCGACTGGATGAGGCGAACGCCGCCGTCAGTGTTGTCGAAAAATTTCGGGCTGCCGGCGAGTGCCCTCAAGAATTTGCCAAATCGGAGCCTATACATCTTTCCTGCGGAGCTACCTGCATCTTTGGCACAGGACAAGGCTGCGGTCGGAGGGAGTCGCGCCGAATCCCGCTACCAGTACACCTTTAAGTTGTCGACGATGGCCCCCACGCAGCAAACCAAGAGCGGCGAAGTTCGCGTCGTTGACTCGCATAACTTCCTGGCGGCGAAAAACATCGCTGCGGCATTGGTTATCGTCAAGCCGGGTGGTATGCGCGAACTTCATTGGCATCCAAACGCTTCCGAGTGGCAGTACTACCTTGCTGGTAAAGCGCGCATGACCGTCTTTAGCAGCGAAGGAGCGCGCACCATGGACTTCAACGCCAATGACGTCGGTTTTGTCCCCGCCGTCGCGGGTCACTACATCGAAAACCTGGGCAACACGGACCTGGTGTTTCTCGAAACGTTCAAGGCGAGCGAGTATATGAACTTTTCCCTGAATAACTGGCTAAGACACCTGCCACCCGAAATGGTCACGTCCCACTTGAATTTGGACGCGGAGACGATCAGTAAAATTCCTTCAGCCGCGCTCGATATTGTTCCTGGCTAACCTTGTCGTCTCCCTGCTGCAAAGGGAGGGCCAGCTTCCCGGCCAAGCAGAACCGAAAGCTCGTTCCGATTTAGTGGGGGGAACTCGAATGGTAGTTTGGTTTAAGGGACAGCGCAGCGGAAGACCTCGAACCAACGGAAAGGCTTCTGAAGCCATGTCAATTAGAGCAAATCTTGTGATGCTCCTGATCCTCTTTGTTGGTTTAGGTACATTTTCCGGACAGGCCACTGCTCAAACGGCTCCGGCTCCGGGAGCTCAACCCAGCCCTCCCACGGATGACTCTCCGTCCTGGCTTTTTCCCATCGCCAAACTCGATGAGGCCTTGCCCAAATGGCTTCACATTGGCGGCGAGTATCGTGCTCGCCTGGAGGGCCCGATAGGCATCGGCTACACGGGCACAAACGATTTTTACCTGCTGAACCGTTTCCGGTTGACAGTGGGAATTCGGCCCAAGGAGTGGCTGGCCTTGTTCGGGGAAGTGCAGGACTCTCATATTTTTTTCAACCACCACATCGCCAACGCTAACCCGTTCGAGGACAGTTGGACCCTTTGGCAAGGCTACGTTCAGCTCGGTAGTTCCACATCAGGTTGGGCCGATGGCCTTGCCGGGCGTCAAGTCCTCCTCTTTGGTGATGAACGCGTAATCGGTCCGTCCAACTGGCTCAACGTAGGCCGCACTTTTGATGTCGCGCGCATCGACCTCCATCATCCCGGGTACCTGGTGTCTGTCTTCGGCTCTTCGGTTGTGCCCGGCGACAATACCTACTTGCATCGCTCGCTTCCGGGAAACAACTTCTACGGAGTCTACGGAAGCTTCAAGAACATCATCGAAAACGGCACCGTCGAACCGTATGTTCTATGGCGCGTCGCACCCCCGAACCCTGAACTTCCAGAAGAGGTCGGCCGCGGCCACCTCAATGAAGTCACTATCGGCCTGCACGCAGAGGGCACCCTCCCCGAAGGCTTTGACTATGACGCCGAATTTGACGGGCAGAAAGGCTCTCTCGGCGTATATTCCATCGGTGCGTGGGCGGGCTATGTCGGCGGGGGGAAACAGTTTTCCAACGTTGCGACAGCGCCGCGGGTTTATTTGGAGGGTAATTACGCGTCTGGAAATAAGAATCCGGGGGGGCATGACTGGAATACCTTCGACAGTCTTTATCCTTCAAATCACGACAAAGAGGGCTTCGCTGACCAGGTCGGCCGCAGAAACCTTGAGCAGTTCCGGGTCGGCGTGGAGGAAAACCTCACTAAGAAATGGAGAATGAGGCAATCGTTTGAAGGTTTCTGGCTCGCTACTTCGAATGACAACTTTTACGCCAGTAGCGGAGCGATTGCAGTACCAGCCCACCCCGGGGCTAGCCGTCATATCGGAAACGAACTCGATCTGATCGCCGAATACACGCTGAATAAAGGACTCAACTTCGGCTTTGGCTATGCCCGCTTGTTCGCCGGGCAATTTCTGCGGACCACCACGCCGGGACACGATTACCAATACCCGTTCGCTTATATGGAATACAATTTTTCCATGTCGGGCTCGAAATACGGAAAGGTGGTCAGGGAGCAGCCGCCCGGCGCGTACCGCTGGTAGGTACAGCCTCTTAGAAGGGTTGGCAAGTGGGACCCAAGTCCCTCGTACCACTCATAAACATTTTTCAAAGCTTTGCTTTTATTTTCCGGTCACTAAAACCAAACAAACTATTAGCATAATCGCCGTCCTTGAAACACTTGCAACTGATCGACTTTCCGAGGCTTGACAGTTTGCATTCCGGCCCGCGAGGCCGCGCGCTTGACTCAAAATCGCCCGCGGAAAAAGAGAGCCGGCACGCCCACTAGCTCTGCCCCCTCTCGTGGCGGGTGCCGGCTGCGATCATTCCTGGACTCGCAATAGCATTCCTGCGTCGCTCGGCAGCTTGAGTTGGCCTTTCTCGGAGGTCAACACGATAACGCCAACGGGTTCCGTTCTCCCGGCATGCGCGATCCGAATATTCGAGAGACCATACGTGCCGCAGGCATCCGACGAAAATACCCACATTGCCGCGGGACTGGTATTACTGTCGACGGCTCCCCGGCAATCCTTTCCTTGCCGGTTGCTCGCGCCCACCTGGACCAATACGCCATCCGTTACGGATTTTCCGACGTCTGCGCCATTTCTGTTGACCACATCACCCCCCGAAGTGTACGCGGTATCTCCTCCCACCTGTGTACCCGCAATGGGCATGGACACGGGACCGTCGGTGGGAGTCTCTGCTTCCCTGACCTCCACGAAGCCGGCGACCGCCCTGAGATTTGTTTTGATGGGAATTGTTTGGCCGGAAGAAATTACCTTGTCGAACTGCAACGAGATTTGTTCCGTCTTGGCAGCTTCCGGCGACGATACATTTACCACGTGGCCAATCACTTTGCTCCCCTCGCGAATCTTTCCTCCGTTCGCCAGTGGAACATCTTGCATGATTCTTGCGGTGATGATCTGGCCCGGATGGCTCTTCGCCGCGGAGAGCGAATTATTCAGCCGGATGGGTAATATGGTTCCCGCTGGAATGGCGCCCGCTGCCTTATCTTGTGTCCACGCAACGGGGCACGCAGACAGTGCTGCCACAATCGCTGTGCCTGTGATGAACCCCGAGAGCACGCTCATTCGAGAAACTTTTTGGTGATTCACGACTTCCTCCTTAACTTTTTTCCCAGCCTCAGTGATGACGGCGCTTTTCTCTTCGCTTGGATCGTCGGGGACACAAGTAGCGTCTTAGACGACGCAGCTGGAATAAGCAATGCGGCTTCCAAAGCTGATTTGCTTCCAAATGAATGAAATTAGAGGAAGGCCCTGGCGACCTGGCCTTGCCACGTGTCTATCCCCTGAACACGATGTCGAAATCTCGCGGCCACCTTCGAGGCCAGCCAGTTCATCTGGGCATTAGCGAATCTTTGGAAGAACCAGCCTGTGATGGTCACTCGGAAACTATTGCGTTGATTCCGCTCAAGAAAACCTATCTGGACCAATGTCATTTCGGATGATTTGAATTCATCCCTTTGGAAATCGAAGGGCAGATTCGGTTCGTGCGTCCCGCCAACTCAGTTTGCCGGAGCTGGATCCTTGTTGCTGCGGGAGATGCCCAGCTTTTGCATGCGGAAGTAAAGCGTAGACCTCTTGATTCCCAATCGCGCGGCCGCTCCCTTCGGGCCGGCAACAACCCAGCGGGTTTCTTCCAGGGCCTTCCGGATGTGATCCCGCTCTGCGTCTTCCAAAGTAACCGCCCCCGCGGATTGCACTTCAACGGCATTGCTCGTCAAGCTTGCCAGCGGAGGTTGCAGCATGTTCCCGGATGTGAAAATCACGCTGCGCTCGATGAAGTTTTGCAGCTCGCGAATGTTTCCCGGCCACTGATACGAGACCAGCGCAGACATCGTTTCCGGGGAAATTTGTTCAATTTGTTTGTTCATCCGGTGCGCATAGATCTCGACGAAATGCTCCACCAGCGCGGGAATGTCTTCCCGGCGCTCTCGCAAAGCCGGCAGTGAGATAGGAAATACATTCAAGCGGTAGTAAAGGTCGCTGCGGAATTCGTTCCGCTTCACCATCTCGACCAAATTCCGGTGCGTTGCGGCTACCAGCCGAACGTCCACTTGATGGGTCCGCGTGCCCCCCAAACGCTCGAACTCCTGCTCCTGCAGGACGCGCAGAAGCTTCGGCTGAAGCGCCAGCGGAATATCTCCCACCTCGTCCAGCAACAGTGTTCCCTTATCGGCCAATTCGAACCGGCCAATCTTTTGCGCGACAGCGCCGGTAAATGCACCCTTCTCATGCCCAAAAAGTTCGCTCTCCAGCAGATCAAACGGAATCGCAGCGCAATTCAGTTTGACGAAAGGACGCCCGAACCGCGGGCTCAAATCGTGGACAGCGCGGGCGATCAGTTCCTTGCCAGTACCTGTTTCTCCCTGGACTAAAACGGTGGAATCGGTGGGCGCGACTCGTTCGACTTGTCCCAGCACCGCTTCTAAAGCAAAGCTGTTGCCAATGATCTGTTCAAATCTGCGCGGATTACCGTCACGGTCACACAGTCGGGATGTTACTGTCACTCCCACAGAAGGTCTCCTTGCGGACCATGTTTGCCGTCACCCCTGATCAACTCTCCAAAGCCGCACGCACATTATCGAGTAGCACTTCGTTGTCGAAGGGTTTTGACAGAAACTCTACTGCGCCTTCTCTTCGCGCCTGCAATCGCATTTTCTCGTCGCCGTGCGCTGTGATGAATATGATGGGAATCCTGCAACGTTCTGCCTTCAGGTGGGCCTGCAGCTCGAGCCCGGACATACCGGGCATGCGGATATCGGCGATCAGGCAGGCAGTTCCGTGTTGTATACCCGACCTCAGGAATTCCTCGGCCGAGGCAAATCCTTGCGCCGCCAAGCCCACCGCTTCCAGAAGGTCCTGTACGGCCAAGCGCATCGAATCATCGTCGTCGACGATGACGATTGTTTTGGCTTTTGCGCGGGTAATCATTGATGAAACCTACCGCCGGGCTGACGGCGGCGCAATCACACATTGGTATTATGCTAGGTGTCACGGGGTAAAACCCCTAGTACCCCCGCCATTTTCACCAACTCCGCCAGAGATCCGGCTTTCATCTTTTTCATTGCGCGGCCGCGTTGGATCTTCACCGTAACTTCGCTCGTTCCAAGTTCGGCAGCAATTTGCTTATTCAGCATTCCCGAAACCACCAGACGCATGACCTCTCGCTCTCGTGCAGTCAGCCCCTCGTATCGCCCTCGCAGCCCGTCCAGGTTCGCTTGTTGTTCGCGTGTCAGCCGGTCCCGCTGCAACGCTTGCTGGATCGCGCTTAGTAATTCCTTGTCCTGAAAAGGCTTAGTGAGAAACTCCACTGCGCCGGATTTCATTGCTTTCACCGTCATCGGAATATCCGCATGGCCGGTAATAAAAATAATTGGGATTTGGAAGCCCGCGTCGACCAGCCTTCGCTGAAACTCCAGTCCGTTGACTCCGGGGAGTCTCACGTCTAGTACCAGGCAACTTGGCCCCGCCGCTCGCCCCGTTTGCAGGAACTCTTCCGCTGTCTCGAATGCCTCGGATCGCAATCCCAATGATTCCAACAGGTCTTGGATGGACGCGCGCACGTCGGCGTCGTCATCGATAATGAACACCGTCGGTGCCCCTTCCGGTGTCATTTATGCTCCTCAAAGCTGCCGGGCAGGGTTAGGCAGAAGACTGCGCCATGCGGAGGGTTGCTGGCTGCCCACATCCGGCCCCCATGCGATTCAACTATGGAGCGGCAGATCCGCAAACCCATGCCGGTGCCGTGCGGCTTGGTGGTGAAGAACGCATTGAAGATCTGATCCGCCTGTGTGGGCAACCCCACGCCCGTATCGCTGACAGACACCAGAACTCGCTCGTTTTCCGCCGGCTGCGACCTGATGGCCAGTTCCTTCTCCCCGTCTACTTCCCTCATCGCATCGATGCTGTTAATCATCAGGTTCATCATTACCTGCTGCAATTGCAAGCGATCCCCCATCACCGGAGTAAGATGCGACGCAAGTTCCGTCTGGACTGAGATCCCGTATCGCGTTACTTCCCCGCGCAGCAACACGATCATCTCTTCAATCACTTCGTTTACATCCACCAATTCCAGCTGCGGTGATCCTTTTTGGAAGAGCAAGCGAATTCTGCGGATGATTTCCGCGGCCCGGGTTGCGTCGTGCGCGACCCTCCCGGCGGCGGCGCGGGCCTTTTCGAGATTGGGAACCTCGGAGGCCAGCCAGCGGACACAAGTATTGGCGCTGATCACAGCCGCGGCAATCGGCTGGTTCATCTCGTGCGCCAGGGAGGCAGTCAGTTCGCCCATCGTGGTTATCCGGTTGACGTGCGCGAGTTCCACCTGAGCCTGCCGCAAACGTTCTCGTTCTTCACGCGCCAGCTTGCGTTCAATGGCGATACCGGCGAGGTGATTGGCCAATTTAAGGGCGCGAGTCTCGGCCGGGTTCGGACCGCGCGGTTCGGGGTAATACATCGCAAAGGACCCCAATGCCCTGCCTGAATGGGCAAGTATGGGAGAGGACCAGCAGGCACGGAACCCGCAGGTTTTCGCCACTTCCCGGTAGGGTTCCCAAAGCGGATCTTGAAGGATATCGGCAACGATCACAGCTTCTTTCCGATACATAGCCGTACCACATGACGCCGCCATCGGTCCGATGCAAAGGCCGTCGATGATCCTTGTGTAAGCCTCGGGAAGGCTTGGGGCAGCTCCCTGTCGCGCATGTTGCCCATCCTCGTCAAGAAGGAGTACGGAGCAATGCAAGCCGGCAAATTGTCCTTCCACAACCAGTACGAGCTTCTCCAGTGTTTCCCCCAGCGGCGCATCGCGCACGATCATCTCCAAAATACGGCTCTCGCCCTCACGAAGCGCCTCCGCCAGCTTCCTCTCAGTGACATCGATCACGGTGCCCACGAACTCGATCACCTGGCCTGCTTCGTTGCAGACGGGGTGGGCGACACTCGTAATATATTTTATTGAGCCGTCCGGAAGAATGATGCGGTAATCGTATTCGGCGTCGTTTCCCTTGTAGAGCTCAGTTTCCACCAGTTCGATAGATGCTCGATCGTCCGGGTGCACTCTCCCCAGGAAGGTTTTTCTCGTCGGCTCTGTGGCATTTTGATCGAAGCCATAAATTCGAAATGTTTCCACCGACCAGTATTGCCGCTTGGTTCCGACCTTCCAGGCCCAGCTTCCTGAATGACTAAGCCGCTGTGCTTCCGCTAGGTAGGCCGCGTTCTGCCGAAGTGTCTCCTCAGCCCGCTTCCGCTCGGTAATGTCGATCACCGTGCCGACGTATTCAACGAGATCGCCGGATGGGCCGAAAACGGGATGCCCGATTGTGTGGATGTCCCTGGCCTCGCCGTTGGGATGCACAATTCGATAATCGAACTCGTACCCCGTCTTTTCACGGGCCGCTCTTCCGAGCTGTTCTATAATCCTGGCTCGATCATCCGGGTGAAAGCGCTGATAAAATGTCTCAACTGGCGGCAGCCCTTGATGCGGGTCAAAGCCCAGCACGCGATAGCATTCCTCGGACCAGTATCTGATTTCTCCCGGTCCCGGAGTTCCTGCATAACTGCCTGTTTGACTGAGCCGCTGCGCTTCCGCGAGATAACTTTCACTCTGCCGCAACGCCTCTTCCGCTCGCTTTCGGTCGGTGACGTCCATTACCGCCCCAACAAACTCGATTTCGCCCGCCCCCCCTCTTTCCGCACGCGCCACAACGTGGACGTCCTTGACGGCACCATCCGGCATCACCAGGCGGTATTCATGCTCAAAATCCTTTCCATCCCGCAATGCACGAGCAGCCGTTTCGTTAAACGCAGATAAGTCTTCCGGATGAACCCGCTGGGCGATGCGTTCAATTGTCGGCTTGATGGATCGGTCGTATTGGAAAATTCGAAACGTCTCCTCTGACCAATTGATCTCGCCGGTCGAAACGCACCAGCCGAAACTTCCCGTCTTGCTCAATCGCTGCGCTTCAGCTAAGTAAACCTCGCTCCGCTTTAGCGCATCTTCGGCTCGGTGGCGCTCCTCAATGTCGATGGCAGTTCCATACCAACTCACAATGTTTCCCATTTCGTCGCGCAATGGCACGTTGCGGATCAACTGCCAGCGATATGCCCCATCCCTCCGCCGCACCCGTGCTTCGTTCTCCATCGGTTCCCCGGTTGCCACAGCGGCCTGCCACTCTCCTAAGTACCGCTTGAGGTCATCGGGATGAACCAACGAACCCCAACCCCAACCCAGCATGTCTTCCATGGATCGACCCGTAAATTCCAGGAAACGCCGATTGATGAAATCAACCGATCCGTCAGGTCGGGCGCTCCAGGCATGCGCCGGAATCGTATCGATGACCAGGCGGAGCCGATCTTCGCTGCTCTGTAACGTGGCATAGAGGTCGCGCAGGCGCCTGGCCGTATCGTTGAATACCCGCCCAACGTGAGCAAGTTCATCAGTCCCGATTACTGCCACTTGATGCTGAAACTCGCCGCGCGCTAACGCCTTGGACCCTTCCACCAATCGCGTCAGAGGCCGCGTGATGCTGCTGGTAATCGCCACGCCGAGGGTCGCCGCAATCAGCAGCGTCACGAGCGCGGTCAATGGCACCATTACGACAACCAGACGTTGCACGCGTCTCATATTCCGGACTGTTTCCGCCTGCTGCTCACCTACCTCATGGTCCACGTTCTCGACCAGTGTTGAGGTCATGGTTTCTAGTGGCGTTACTTCGTTTGCAACGCGCAGGTGCACTGCCCGCCAATCACCGGATTTGGCCAGCGCGGTAATCGTTTCAAGCTGAGATGGCACTGCGCTCTCAAGCACGTGAAGGGTTGGCAGGATGGTTGGATCTCGCGCAGGCTCAAAGGGTGGGGGACTCAGCGCGCTGATGGCGCGATGCGTGTCTTCCAGAACCGCTCTTCGAAGAGGCCCGCCCTCCGTCAGAAGCCGGCCGACGTCCTGGGAGTCGGCGAGTTCTTCCAGTCGCTCTCGAAACTCCAATAAACTGGTGTGGACTCGCAAGACCGCAACCAGTTTCTGATCGATTCCATTCAGGCGTTCCGCTTGCGTCCGCACCAGGTGGAATTGGTAAAGGATGACCGCATCCGCGGCCAACATTGACACGATGATGAACACGAAACCCAGTATCAATCGGGGCCCGATGTTGAACCGGCCTGCGTAAACAGTTCGCTCCCCAACGCTTTTCACCCGGCGGTTCAATGGAGTTGAGGTGTGAAGCCCCATCGTTTATTCCTATCGTGTTAATGCCCGCCTCGAAATCATGCCATGCCACTCGCCATTCACCGTTCGCGCAACGAATTTAAAGCCGCCGATCGAAGCGCGCTTAGTGGACAAGTTTCGGGCCTCCATCCACGGCTTTCTCGCCGCCGATTGTTGAGCGGGACGTTCCCTTCTTAAAACCCGTGATGCGAACCAACTCTTTCTCCAGGTCGGCGACCGCTTTCGGCGCATCCTCTTCGCCGGTCAGCACGGAGTGCACGGCCTCGATATATGCATCGGTCACTTCCTGGTATTTCTTGCCAGCGATGTTCGAGGGACGCAATACCGCGCCGGTCCGGAAAGCTTGATTCAAGAGCACAAACCGGGGATTTGGTTGCGATACTTCGGGCATGTTGTAGAGTTCAGGTAAAGTTGGTGGCTGCGAAAGCAGACGGGCCCGGTTCACCTGCACGTCGCTACGGGTGAGAAACCGAACTAACTCCAAGGCCTCGCGGGGATGAGCCGAGAATCGGGAAACTGCCATACCCCATCCTCCCAAGGTTCCCGCCCGGCCTGACTTCCCTCCGGGCAGCAGCGCGGTGGCGAACTTATCTCGAATTGACGACCCTGCCGCCTGGCTGTCCACGTAGGCTGATGGCCAGTTCCTCATAAATGCCGCGTCGCCTGCGACCCAAACATTCAGCGCGTCCCACTCTCGATAGCCGACTACACTTGGTGGTGAGATGGAACCCACCCAGTGCGACGCCCTTTGCCAAGCGCGGATCGCATCCGGATTGTTCACGCTGATCACCCGGTCCTCCTCGATGGTTCTCCCGCCACCCTCGGCCGCCTGCCATTCCAGTGCGTTACAGGTCAACGCTTCGTCAGCCGCTCCTTGCCACACGAAGCCCCAAAATTGCTTCTTCCCTCTGGCTCGTTCGCCTGCCTGAATTCGAGCCGCCATCATTTCCATCTCATCCCATGTCCTGGGCGGCTCCTGGTATCCGTATAGCCGCAAAAGGTCGGTGCGATAGTACAGAAGTCCGATGTCGGCACGATACGCCATGGCCACCAGTTTGTTATCCACTGTGAAGCTGGCGGTTATGGCCGGAAATTGCAGTGCGGCTTCGTTAGCGAAGTATGGCTTTAAATCTACGAAATATTCTGCCAGCATCCCGGGCCAGATCAGGTCAATCCCGTAAACGTCCGGACCCGCCGCGGCCGTCCCAAGCAGCTCTTGCCACAAAACCAGTCTTTGCCGCGCGGACTCCGGTGATGGAAGGAGATTCACTCGAATTCCCGTTTCCCGGGTGAATTCCTTCAACTCCTGCTCGCGCGCCTCGCTGAATGTCTTGTTCGACCACTCCTCCAGAAGGGTTAACGTAACCGGTTCATGCTCGGACGGCTTCGTACAACATTCCAGAAGCAAGCAGATCATCACCAGGCAAACGGGCCGCGCCAGCTTGCCATAAGTTGCCCGCCCGGTATGGCAATCGCCCGTTCCATGCTCGATTTTTCTGGGTAGTTTCGTCAGCATTTCGAATGTTTTCCTCTCACGAGAGGATCGGGGACGTTGCCGTCGCTCCACAATTCCGCCGTTGCTGAGCATCCGGCGGGATACGCCACAGGACAGGATTTACTCCGAGCATGGTTCTTGCTTCTGCAAGGCAGTGTGTTGCTCCCCGCGACGGCAATCTTAGCATCGGAAATATCCTCCCATTGCAAGGAAAGTCATATGGCGCACATCGCCCTTCCACTGTGCCCGGATAGCCGCCGCCGGCTCATCCAGCCCTGTAGACGGAGTGCCAACACTTTGACGTATTGACGCCCCGTCCACCCTCGCGGGGGCCGCCGTGAATCGGCCTATCTCCCTCCCTGCCAGCAATTTCCAATCTATATTCACCGAATGCAAGCTCTGGCATTCGGATTGCTTTTTCAGAAGTGTCCGACGTTTTCCTGGGGAATGGAATCCGCGGCGTGAATTCGTCAACGTGACGCCAACGCCCATCCAGGAAACGCCATGCAGACAGGAGTGCAACCATGAAACCTCTATCCGTTCTCGACTGGTATCACATTCTCCGCGCGCGGCATCACTTGAAGATTTTTGAGTCCATTCGATACGCGATTTGGCTCGCGCGCTGATCGTTTCACTGGCTTTGTGCCGCGGCTGCGGGAAAGGTACGGATTCATGAAATCGTTTTCCGGAACAGTTATCGACAAAAACTCCGACGCCGAGCTGGTGGCCGCAACAAAGCACGGAGATTCCCAGGCGTTCGAGGAATTGGTTCTTCGCCACAAGAGGAGAGTCTTGTCCGTGGCGAAACGCATCACCAATAATTGGGAGGATGCCGAGGATGTGGCGCAGGAGAGCTTCCACAAGGCCTTCCTTCATCTCGACTCCTTTCAAGAAAAAGCGCGCTTCTCCACCTGGCTCACTCGCATCACCATGAATGAGGCCTTGATGTTGCTCCGTCGAAAGCGCGGCGTTTTCGAAGCCCTGCCCGAGAGCCCGGAGAATGGTGCCACGCCCACCCTCGAACCGTTTGTGGACCGGAGTCCGAATCCTGAAGAGTCCTGCTGGCGTCGCGAGCATAAGCAACTCCTGTCTAAAGCCATCAATCGCCTGGGTCCAAAGGTTCGGCGCACGATTTTGCTCCGCGACATCGAGGAGCGTTCCGTCCAAGAAACGGCCCGGATCATGGGCATCTCCATCAGCGCCGTGAAAGCGCGCGTTTTTCAAGGGCGCCGTAGGTTGCGTCAGACCGTGAATCCCGCGCTCCTCATCGGATTCTGTGCGCCGGATCCAGGGGCCGCGCAACGCTTCTGAGTTCTGAAGCACACCGCTTCCAACTTGTTACCCCAGCCGGCTAAAGCAGCGAAGTAGCGATTATCGGGGCGAAATCTGGGTGCTCGCGGCGGGAACAAGATGCTTCATAGCTTTTCCCCGCGACGCTTTGATGAGATTTTGCACGCTCCTCGCAAGTTCCACGACTTCGCCGCTGCCCACAAGTTCAAATTCGACTTCGTAATTTCCCGTCGCTGCGTGATCAACCGCCTCTCTCAGGCTCACAAGCGGCTTTATCACTTGGCGAGGCAGAATGAAGCTGACCCACACGCTGAAAAGGAGAGTAATCGCCGACACGATGGATAGGCTTCTCTCAGCGCGATGAATCAGTTCGCGCGCCTTTGCGTGATCCGCTTGCACTCGTTCCCAATTCCGTCTTTCCAGATCCCCGGCCACCCGCAGGATCTGCCCGCTCGATTCCTGAAGCTCCGGGGTTACCTGGTCCAGGGCAGGGTTTAGCATCTGCGTCGCGCCTGCCATCCGGTTATCGAACGTTCCGACACTAGCGCGGAGCTCCTGTACCAACTTGTCTTTCTTTTTATGTTTAACCTCTCGAACGAGATTGTCCAAGTCTGCTTCATAGGCTCGCACCATTTTCCGAATACGCTCGACGGGTTCCTGCCTCGATCGTGCCATCGTCAAAGCTTCGTTTGCGAATTGCTGCTGATAGAGAGTGACTGCATCGAGGCCTTGCCGAACGATAGCCTCGTCTTCAGGTTCAAGCTCCCCAACGTTAACCAGGATTTGCCGCACGCTGGTAAGAGAATTCTGATTCGCTTGCAGATAATCCGCGTCCTGGAGCAGAACGTAGTTTCGCGCGGCTCTCCGGGCCTCCATAGTCTCGATGGCGGCTTGCTCAGCCAGCTTTGCCGCAGGCGCGTCGGTATTTGCGATGCGGTCCATGATCCGGCCCATCTCAAACAAGTAATAAACAGCCAGGAAAATAACCGGGACTAGAATCAACCTCGCGATCGCTAGGCTATAGGCGACCCTTGTTCGCAACGAGCTTCCGGGAGCGAAGATCCTGAACGATTTTCGAATTCTCCATCTCATGTGGCATTACCTTCGCCTTTTGTTGTGGAAACAACCCCATTCACCGTAATGCGGCCAGCCCGGGAACCTTCGAAAGCGTTTGGTAATCCTCGTCAGTTAATTGCAGGGAACCCGCCGCAACGTTTTGCTCGAGATGCTCGATCGACGAAGTCCCTGGGATGGGCAGCATAATCGGAGACCGCCGCAGCAGCCAGGCCAGCGCTATCTGTATCGGACCCACGTGGTGCGCCGCGGCGATTCGGTCCAACACTTGCCCGGCAACTTTACCGGCGCCCAGCGGGAACCACGGTATAAACGCAATTCCATTGCGCTCGCAATAGTCCACCACGTAATCCCATTCGCGGTCCGCAAACCCGTAGCGATTCTGCACGGAGACGATGGGAACAATTTTGCGCGCTCGCTCGATGTGCTCCTGCGTCACGTTGGACAACGCCACCAGGCGAATCTTCCCCTCGTGTCGCAGTTGCGCCAATGACTCCACCGATGCTTCAAACGAAGTGACGGGATCCGGAATATGCAGTTGATACAGGTCGATGCGCTCCAGGCGCAGTCTCTTCAGGCTTCCCTCGACAGCCTTCCGAAGATGTGCGGGACTTGCGTCGTGCGTCCACTGATTCGGTCCGGGGCTGTTCCAGCCTCCCTTCGTGGCAATTACCAGCCCGGCGGGGTAAGGAAACAACGCCTCGGCAATCAGTTCCTCGCTCACGTTTGGGCCGTAGGAATCCGCGGTGTCGATGAAATTGATCTCAAGCTCCACAGCCTGTCGAAGCACAGCCAGCGCCCCTTTGTGATCTTTCGGCGGCCCCCAGATGCCTTCGCCGGTTAGGCGCATGGCTCCGAAACCGAGACGATGCACCGGAATTTCTCCGCCCAGCGAAATATTCCCGGCCGCTTTTGCAGATAACCCTTTCTTGCTCATGATTCGCCTCCGAGTTTCTTACTCCCCGTCTCACACTGTGACATAACTGTAACAACCCTCAGATTGCAGCAGCGCAATTGCCGCCACCATCGATGCCACCACCAGCACATCCGGGTGGGTGTGCGCCAACAAATCCTTCACGACCTCTTCCGGTTTCTGCCCCGGATTTTCGTGCGCAATCAGCCCCCGCGCCTGCTCTTCCGTCGCGGTGTGGCAGCAAAGAAACTGCACTCCCCTAAGCTGCAACGCCTGAATACTGGCGTCCTGGAAGAGAGAATTCGCGTCATTAGGGTCTTGCGTCGGGTAACGCATCTCCGGCGCCGCCTTGCTTGCAAAAAACGGATTACGCACGGCGGGTAGCCCCGTCTTGGGATCCTGCACGTTCAGCCATTCCCCGATGCGATATTTTTGCCAAATGTAGTCATCGAAATTGAGCGTGTTCGCCGGACCATGCATGGCAGCTACGATTTTGATCTCGCCGGTTGGGATGCCGAAACCGAACTGAAGGCCGTTCAGCGAGTTTTTGATGTTATTTAGGAACTTGCCGCCCCCAATCTGGTTCTCGTCAAAAACCTGCTTCGCGCGCGCGGGGTAACCGGCCAGGCGCTCGAACTCGGCGATATTCCAATCCGATCGTTTGTAGACCAGTTGCGGATTCGCACCGGATGCCGCCGCGCGCAATGCGGCGAGGCCGGCGGATGCCTGCCCGAGGAATGACCTGCGCGTAAAGTTCGTCAAGGAAATCTCCGCTATGCACCCCGACTCGATACTCACAAAATTCGGTTTCGATTAACGCGCTCGGAACAGCGTCTTCTCTTTTAAAGAGCGGTGCCGCGAATCAGTATCCTAGCTCCGAATCACTTCTTCGCACGCAGCGAGCGAACGTGCCTCACCAGCGAGTGAATTTCATCCCCGCTGAGCGAATCCTTGAACGGAGGCATTCCACCCTTGCCATTCGTGATCACCTCAGTGATTTCGGCGTCCGACAGCTTCTGGACTGTCTGCGAACGAAGGTCTGGAACGTTCAAGCTTTTTCCAACCTCGGAGCCGGCCCCGTCCGGACCGTGGCACATTGCGCATTTCGACTTAAATGTTGCACTGGCGGCCGCCGCGTCGGGCGCCGGGTTTGCCCGGGCAATCGAGGCGACAAAGAGCGTAAGCCCGATGAAAAGCAGCAGCAGAATCGTGGAACCAAAAATCGTGTAGTTTTCAGCTTTATCTTGAGTCATGTATCTTCCTCTATTCATACTGATCATTTTCTATTCCCGCCCGGGACACTCCCCCATCCAAAAACGCGGAACCATCAATTCCAGCCAGGCTTGCTGATCCGCAGCCCCTTCACTCGCTCGTCCGTTGCGGCGCGCTGGCCTCGCAGGACACCGCGTCGCGTTCGCGATTCCCGTTGGAACCCGGATGCCCATTTTTTTCCATTTGCAGTATCACCGCTGAAAAATCCTGCTCCGCTCCTTCGTCCGATTGCCGCGCATTAATTTCAAACGCCGCTCCCGCCGCAGGCATTTGGGCGCCAACCGCGGCCGCGAGACTGAGAATCAAGCCGAAATCCTTGTTCATCAGCCGGATTGGAAATTGCGGGCTGTAATCGCTCTTCATCGCTCTTTGCAGTTTCCCAAGGTGCGCCGGGGCGACCACTGCGGTCTGCGACAGCACGTCCAGCAACCGTTGTCGGTCCAAGCCGGCTTTCTCACCCAGGGCCACGGCCTCGGCAATCGCCTGCATGCCGATTCCAAGCAATGTGTTCACCACGAGCTTCATCGTTGCCCCGGAGCCGCTCGGCCCGAGATAAAAATATTTTTGGGCGATGACGCGAAAGATCGACTTCGCGCCCTGAAAGCATTCCTTGTTTCCGCCGCCGAACAGCGTCAGCAACCCATTTTCCGCCGCAGGCGTGCTACCCGAGATGGTCACGTCAAGAACCTCAACTCCATGCTCGGCGCCCAGCCTCGACACCTCCTGCGCGGTCTCGGGAGACACCGTACTCATGTCGATCGCCAGTGAGCCGCGCTCTACATTGGCGAACACGCCGTCGGCTCCCCGATAAGTGTCCAGGACAGCTTCATCTGTAGGTAAGCAAGACAACACGACGCTGCAACTTGCGGA
>DATHMM010000191.1:0-18346 GCA_035487095.1 Candidatus Sulfotelmatobacter sp. | reverse complement strand
TGGAGGCCACATTCTCCTCCTCTCTCTCGAGGGCATTCGCCGCCGCGACTTCAGCCTCGCCTTCAAAGAACGCTTCATCCAGGTCGGCCTGGTCTTCCTCCTGGTCCTCTTCGCCTACGTCATGTACAACGACGTAGTCCGCCTACTCCCCTCCCACTCGTAAGATCATTGATGTGGCACAGCCATTCCTGGCTGTGCTCTTGGGGTACTCATCGATGTGCCCTCTGTGTGAAATCTTCCGCTTTTTTTTCCAAATCCAGTCCGCACTATCGGCCTTCGACCCGTCACGGTTTTCCGATCCGCATTATCGCAACCAACTCATCCTAAGCCACTTAACAAATTTCCAAGCAACTCTTCCTGCTCCAACGTGTTCTATCTAAACAGGGGAAGTCACTCCGTCCCCGTGGGGGTTGTTTGCCGACTTTTGTCTCCATCAACCGACGCTCTCCCCGAGGCCTCTCCTCGGCAACTGCAACCACACGTGCGACCCTGCTACCCGTTTTCTTCGCCATTCTTTTCGTCGCCCTGGCCTCCCCCCGCGCGTCCGCCGACGTCGGCGTAATCCTCAACGAATCCCTCAACGAAAGCATGGATCGCGTCACTGGCACCGGCCACATGGCCGTCTACTTCTCCAACATCTGCGCCGAATCGCCCACAAAGCTCCGCCTCTGCTCTCCCGGCGAATCCGGCTCCGTCATCAGCACCTACATCAACATCGGCGAAGACCGCTCCTTCGAGTGGAACATCGTTCCCCTCAACATCTATCTCTACGGCGTCGAAGACCCGCGCAATCGCCCCCTCTTCGCTTCCTTCAAAATCAAGCGCGCTCTCGAGGATCGTTACCGCGAAAACTACCTCTCATCTCTTTGCACCACGCCCGCCTGCCAGACCAGCAACAAATCCGAATGGCGCGAAATGGTCGCCGCCACCCTTATCCGCGGCATGTACCTGTTTGTCGTCGACACTTCCGTCGACCAGGACCGCGCCCTGATCGCTGAGTTCAACGCCGCGCCCAACGAAAACCATTTCAACGGCGCCACCAACAATTGCGCCGATTTTGCCCGCCGCGTCGTCAACACCTATTTCCCCCACGCCGCCAGTCGCGACGTCCTCAACGATTTCGGCATGACCAGCCCCAAAGCCGTCGCCCGCACCTTCACCCACTACGCCCTGCGTCACCCCGAGCTCAATCTCCGCGTCATGCACTTCGCCCAGGTACCCGGCACCATCAAGCGCAGCAGTGAAGTCCGCTCCGGTACCGAACAGCTTTTCCGCTCCAAGAAGCTTCTCGTTCCCATGCTCGTCTTTGCCGATGAAGCAGTGCCGGTCGTCGCCGCGTCCTATGTCATCACCGGTCGCTTCAATCCCAATAAAGAGTTCGAGAAGCATCCGGCCTCCAACCTCGCTCCGCAGGATCTCTCATCCGCGGCGCGATCGCAGGCCCCGGCCGCGCAAAACCCGGAAACGCAAATTGTCGGTTCGCCCGCGGATTGGAAAGAATATCGCAAAGCCTTCAACACGGAGCTCGAGGAGAATCGCGATTCTCCAGATGCCCGCGATCGCTCCCACTTCTTCAAGCATCTCGACGAAAAGGGAACTGCCTCCGTTGACGGCGATGGCGCCGCCTGGATGCAGTTGTCCGAAAATGGGGAGTCCTTCCGTGTCGGCGTCAGCGCCAGCAACGTCTTGGCCGGCGAATCCGATCCGCAACTCTCTCGCGAATTCTTGCTCGCGCGCATTTCAACTTTTCTGAAAAGCCCGAAGCATCGCCGTGAAACGATGCCGGAATTCCATCAGGATTGGGGAAATCTGAAGCGCGCCGCGGCCGCGACCTCCGTGGTCTCTACCGTCAGTGCCGCGACTCTCAAGTTTGCCGGCGGCACGTTTTAATCTGCCTCACTCTGCCCGGCCATTTCTCGCTGCCTTTCCGCTCTCCGCCCGCTGTATCGTCTTCGCCGGCAATTTCGCCCGGATCAGCAGCTCCACCTGCCTCCACACTTCCGGGTCGCATTCGATCTCCGTGTGGTATTTCACAAACACCCGGTCGTACCACGGATAGTTCTCGCATTTCAATTCTTTCGCGCCGTATTCGAACCGGAAATTCCCGATGATCCGCGTGCTCGCTCCGTCCGCCGCTCGAATTTCCACCTGTCCGTGCAGCAGGCCGTCCACCTGATAAAAATTCGCCGCTTCCATCACATTGGCGGGAATCACCGCGTCGTTCTGCCCGACTTTGGTTACGCTGTCCACTTGTATCGTCAAGAGCACGGGAATTTTCTGCTCCGCCAGTTCGCGCGCCAACGCCACCGTTTCCGATCCGCCCCAGCTCATTCCGTAAAGAATAATCCGCGCGCCCCGCTTCTCTTCTTCCGACAACTTTCCATCATGATCCGCGTCCAGCAGTTTCACTATCTCCTCATAAGCTTGCTCGCGCCGCCGGTTCTCAAAGACTTCCACTTGTACGCCAGATGGGTAGTCGTCGCGAAGGCGGCGCGCAAGTTGCACCGGGCTGTGCACCGCATTGTCATGCCGCACAAACCCGCCCACAAATCCCACCACAATCAGCGGCGTCTTCACCGCAATCGCTTTTTCGGTCGGTTCATTCGGTGAAAGGGAAGTGACCGGCGGGGCTGGCGCCTGCGCGGCGACAAGCCCGGAGCACGACAAAAAAAATGTCAGTGTGAAAACTTTTGGAAGTCCCACGTTGCACCTGACCGAAGAGTAGCTCCCCGATTACTCGCCCTCACAGGGTACACCCTCTCGCAGGCGTCCGCGACGTCTCCCTCCACATCGAAATCACCCGCATGCGGCATAAAAACAGGGTTTCTCCGGGCGGGACCCGTCCAGGAGAAACCCTCCTCAAGTCGATTCAGATGAAATTCAGGCCATCACGAAACGCGCACGCTGATCGCCATCAACTTCCCGCTGTCTTCGCGATACGTCACGTCTGCGTTCGCACCGACCTGTAACTTGCCGTCGACCGTCGTATTCTTGTCGATCTGGAAAGTCATCGTTTTCTGCGTTTGCCCCTGCATCTCCTGGCCGATGTTGGAAATCGTATGGCTCGGTCCTATGCTCAGGGTAAACGAGGTCTTCTGGACATCAGCAATCTTGCCGGAAACAGATTGCTCCGCCACGGTCTGTTCGTGTGTAGCGGTTGGGTTGGCGAGTGTGCGCGGCATCGAGCAAACCACCGCCACAAGAATCAAGCTCGCCATGGCAGACAAAATGAGTTTCAGTTCTTTTTTCATATCAACAGCCTCCTGAAGGGTTTCGGCGGGTGCTCCGAAGAGTGCAGACCGAACGCCACCTTTATTCTGGATCGACACAATCCCGCTATCTTCGCTCGTTCATTGAACTTGTAAAAAGTGCCGATTACTCGGACCGCCATTGGAAGGAAGTACCGGGACTGGAAATCTCTTCACACTCAAACACTTATCTTCCTAGCGCATCGTGAGGAGGTAAAACTTGCAGGCTAATATTTCCTACATAGCCTGTCGGCAGATCCTGCTGCGCAGGATATACGCAAAAAATCCAGCCGTTTAATTGTGCAGGGGTGAAGCTGGCACACTCGCCGAACCTGTGTCGTTGGTTCTTGGTTCACTCTGCGCTTCCGTTTTTGAAATTGGCGCAGGCGCCCCGGCATCAAAAAAAGATGGATTCAAAGACGCCGTCAAATCATACGTCTTCCCATGATCCGTCAAACTGGTCACCAGCAACTCGTAACGAAAACCGTCCGGATGGCTCCTGCTGCGAAGCAATACCAGTATCCCCTTCGCCTCCGATTCCGAATGCACAATCACTTTGCTTCCCGCCGACACCGAATCCACCACCTCGCCCCGAAATTCGCTGCCGTCCCGATCCACGCCGGAATCCACCTCGCTCAGCATCTTCACGCGAATCACTGTCCCGTGTGGCAGCGCGTCCGTTTCATTTCGATCAGCGGGATTTAGCCGGGTCTGCACGTGAAACGTCAACACCGCCCCTGGCCGCGCGTGAATCGGCTCGACGTTCGTGCTTTGCCCGCGCACCGTCACTCCGAACACACACATAGAGCACAAAAATAGCACGCCGAAACGATGCATGGGCTGGGCCCGTCCTTCGTCAAAAATTCGTCTACAACCAGACTGAGTCTGGATTCGCGTGGCAGCAGCGTCAACGCGAAATCTAGGCCTCGTCACGCAAACATCAACTTGGATGCATGAACACGAGCGATCGTCAGTCGGGATTTACGATGTAGTTTTTATATGCTCTGGAGAAGGGCACGAACGCTTGGGAAAGGCTCGCGGTAGGGCATGCAGGCGGAGAGTTCGCCAGCCTGAGTAGGAATGTGGGGCATCCGTCGCGCAGATGCCCCACAAACTGCCTCATCCGTGTGGTTTGCCCTCGCTCGGGTGTGGCGGAGCCGGCGCTTGCTGCCGCTGGTGCATCTGCTCCGTCTGCTGCGAGTGTTTCTGTTGCAGCTGCTGCGTCTGTTGCTGGTGCCGTTGTTCCATCTGCTGCTGTTTCGCCTGGTTGGCCTGTTGCTTTGCCACCTGCTGATGCTCCTGCTCTTGCTTTTGCTGGAGCTTTTGCATTTCCTGTTGCTGCTTCGCCTGCAGTTTTTCCTGCTGTTGCTGGTATTTCAGGTCTTGTTTTGGATTTCCCGTATTCGGCGGGGCCGGACGGTCCACGCGCGGAATATCCGCCGGGTGCACCACCGGTTTCGAAGCATCGTTCCTGGAAGCGTTGTTCTCCGAACGCGGTGCCGGGTTATAAGTCCCTCCCGCCTCTCTGGTTCGAACCACGCCGCTCTCCTGGAACGCTCCCGGCTTCGGTGTGGCCGCCACTGCTGGCGCCCCGTGATTCACCGAAGCCCGCTGCTGCTTGTCAGCACGGGCAGCCTGCTCGTGCTGCATTTGCGTGCCTACTGGAGAGATATGCCTCTGCTGAGCCGCCGCTTCCTCTTGCGAAGTCGGACGCACATTGATGCCGCCCTTTCCTCCGTTGTAGCTGACGCGGCTCGCCGTGGTCTCCGTCACCCGGGTGTTGTAAACGTTGTGAATCACTTCTACGTTCACCCGGTTGACGGTCGTGTTGTAGTAGAAGTGTCCGCCGTCCCACCGGCCGCCTTCGTACCCGTGTCCGAAGTAACCGAAGCCATAGTTAATCCCGCCATAGAAGCCTACGACGGGTCCCCAGTAGCCGGCCGTGAAGACAAATCCGTCTCCTCCCCACGCCCAGTAACCCGGAGTCCACAGGAATCCGACTTCCGGAGCCGGCACCCACGTGCCCGGCACCCAGTAATAATCGGCGTCGTCATAATCGTATGCCCAGTATCCGGGCGTCCAGATATACCCATCTCCCGGGCAAATAGGTTGTTCATAGACCGGTATCGGCGGTGGCGCGATCGCAATGGCCACCCCCACACGAACCTGACCAGCCGCTGTGCCAGCCATAACCAGCAGCAGGATCGCGAGTAGGAGAGATAAAATAATGCTTCTGTTCCGCATGATTTCCATCCTTTCTGGCGTGGGCTGGGCGTTTTCGTGCCTCCTTGCGGGCAGCCGGTCGCCACTTCGGCTGCGCCTCCAGGCACAAGCTTTTTCCGGACCGCCAAGGTCCGAACGTGTTCCAACTTGTCGGTTAGTGCCTCAGTTGCGGAGAGGACTGCTGGAGAGCCCCAATCAGGTCATTCGCCGCCGCCGGCGCAATGGTGTCCGGTTCGGTGATGATCTCCGCCGCGGTTGTGGATTTGCCGTAGAGTTTTCTGTTCGCTTCGCCATCAGGACGCAACGTCGAACCCTCCAGGGATACGCCCGCAAATACTCCTCTTGCGCGCGAATAGCTCAGAATTTCAGCCCTCATGTAAGCGTCCGTGTCCGCGGACGCAGAGCGTCCCTTCGGTCCCGCCGCTGCGGATACGTCCGCTCCAAGCCTTACCTTGGAATGCAGCAGGCTCGTTGCGGCTCGGTCGTTCATCAGTAGAAATACGAAGTCGGTGGCTTCGCCGCCAATCTGTAAGCCGACGCTTCCACCCTCAAGCGCGTACATTGCTGGCGCGCCCCAGGGTCCAGTGAAGTTTTTGCCGCCACGGCACACCATCGTTCCTCGCCCGTAGCTGCCGCCCACAACGACGGCGGCCTTGAGCACCGAAGGCATCACCACCACGCACCGCGCCTTATCCAGTAGCTCTTGCGGAATGTCATCTGGCACATGCAGGATTTCCTGCATCACCTTTCCGGAGTTTTGCAGACGCTCCTGCTCGGCCTTTGCTTCGCTCGGATGTTTTGCGGAGATGCATGGCCCCAGCGTAAGCGTCCCGGTCATAGTGACAATCAAGCTCTTCAGCAGTTTCATTGTCAGCGCCTCCTCAGACGATTTTGTTTCGTTCTCTTGCAACTTTATTTTTTAAGGGTGGGCGGGCCCCCTGGCACTCTGGGGCCCACTATACAAAAGGCAGGTTTGGCTCCAGACCACGAAATAAATTGGAATCGGCCTGAAATTTCAATGACTTACCGACTGGAATCGGGCGCTTCTTGAGTAGTCTCCTCCGTGGATACCTGCTCGGCGGCGCGTAATTTTTTCAGACTCTGGTCAAAAGCACTCATCTTCTTGTACTAGGACCTTCTGTCGTTCCGGCACGTTCAGAGCCGCTTTGAATCCTGTGCTGCAATTTTTTTCATCCCGTCTTTGCATTCACTCTCAATTTCCCGTACTTCGTATTCCTGTTAGACTGTGTTTTCATGTCCGCCTCTCCAACACATCGCGTCTCCTCCGGCGAGCGAATCAACCCTGCCGAAACCACCGGCCGCCTGCAGAAAACCCTGCGTGAAAAGGGAATTCGACTCACTCGCCAGCGCCGCGTCATTCTTGAAGTCATGGACACCGCCGAGCAGCACCTCGACGTCGACCAGATCCTCGAACGCGCCCAGAAAATGGACCCCGCCGTCCACCTCGTCACCGTATACCGCACCATCGACCTCCTCAAAAAAGAAGGCCTCATCGACGAACTCGACCTCCTCCACCTCCGCGGCGATCGCCACTATTACGAAACTCACGGCCCTCGCGACCACATCCACGTCGCCTGTCTCCGCTGCGGCAAAGTCCGCGAATTCGAGTCCCGCCTCTATGAACAGCTAAAAGAACAGATCGCCCGCGACTTCGAAATGCAAGTCACCGTCTCCCGCACCGAAGTCGGCGGCATCTGCAACGATTGCCTCGCCCGCGAAAAACAATCCCCCGTCCGCTAATCCGTAGGGGCGGCTTTATGCCGCCTTCTTGCCTTTGTCCGGCGTAGCGGCGACCTTTAGGTCGCCCCGAACATGACAACCACTCGCTCTGTTGCCTACGCTTTGCGCCATTTGCAAACTGCGGGTCCGCTCTTCCTTTTCTCTGTGCCCTCTGAGCTCCCACCTCTGCGATCTCTGTGTGAACTCTTTCTTCTCTTTCAATCCCTCGCCCCCGCCAGCCTCTTCGCCCTCATCTTCCGCAACATCGCAAAAAATCCGTTCGCTTTCGCAATGTCCTTCGCAATCTGCGTCCGCAACTCCTCCGGCCCCGCAAACTTCTTCTCCTCCCGCAATTTCTTCCAGAACCGCACCTCAATCCTCTTCGGCGAAAAATTCCCCGAATAGTCCAGCAGGTGTGTCTCCACCGTCAGCCCAGTTCCGTTGAACGTCGGCCTCATCCCAACGTTCGTTACGCTACGGTGACTGCTCGGCTCCCCCTCCAGCACCGTCCGCGTAATATAAACCCCCTTTGCCGGCAGCAGCTCCTGCTCCGGCCGCAAATTCAGCGTCGGGAAGGTAAACTTCCTCCCCGTCCCGGTCCCCGCAACCACTTCGCCCGTCAACGCAAACGCTCGCCCCAGCATCCGCGCCGCACGCGTCACGTCCCCTTGCGAAATCAATTTCCGGATTGCCGTGCTCGAAACAATCTCCCCGTCCATCACCACCGGCTCGTGCACAATCACATCGAACCCATCCCGCATTCCCAGTTCCCGCAAAAACTTCACGTCTCCCGCCTGCTTGTGTCCGAACCGGAAATTGTCTCCAACCACCACCGCACGCACCTGCAGCTTCTCAACCAAAATCTCTTCCACAAACTCTTCCGGCGCCAGCCGAGACAACTCCATCGTGAATGGCAGCACCACCGCCGCTTCCATCCCCAGCGCCGCAAACCATTCCATCCGCTGCTCGTTTGTCGAAATCCGCGGCGGTGCCGCTTCCGGCCGGAGCACCTTCAGCGGCGACGGTTCAAACGTCAGCGCGGTAGCCACCGCCCCGCTCTCCCGCGCCAGCCCAATGCAATACTCCAACAGCCTCTGATGCCCCAAATGAATCCCGTCAAAATTCCCAATCGCAATCACGCTCCCCCGTCCAGCTTCATGTGGCACAGCGATTCCTCGCTGTGCTCTTGGGGTCTTTTCCACCTTCTCGGAATTGGGTGCCGCACCCTTCGTCTTTAAGGGTGCGGGTTTTTCATCTCCCCTCTTCCTCTTCTCAGCGCCCTCTGCGCCCTTCCTCAGCGACCTCTGCGTTAAGTCCCCTCTTGCCTTTTCTTCTCCAAAAGTCTCCGTCCACTCCTCCGCCGAACTAAACACCCGCAATCCACCCCCCGCTCGCATCTCCGCACCCCGTGCCTCCGTCTCCACCTCAAACGTCAACCCGTCATACGCCAGTTGCACCTGCGGATATCCCGCCTTCAGCAACCTCTCATTTGTTGCCACATGCGGCAAATCATGCGCAATATGCGTGAACCACGCCCGCTTCGGCTTCAACTTGTCAATCAACGCCAGCGACTGCTCCACCGTCATGTGCATCGGATGCGGCACATCCCGCAGCGCATCCAGAATCAAATCGTCCAATCCCTCCAGCAGCGCCGCGCTCGCTTCCGGCAACCGGCTGAAGTCCGTCAGATACGCCGCCCGTCCGAACCGGTATCCCAGCACTTCCATCTCTCCATGCACCAGCGGCACCGGCACAAATCGCACTCCCATCAATTCAAACGGTCCCTTCACCAAATGCAACTTCACGCTCGGAACGCTGCTCAACGACGGCTTGTCGTCAAACACATACGCAAACGCCCGGCGCACAATCCGAAACGTTTCTTCATTCCCGTACACCGGCATCGCTGCCCGCTGCTTAAAATTGAACGGCCGCAAATCATCGAACCCCAGAATGTGGTCCGCGTGCCCGTGCGTCAGCAGCACCGCATCCAGCCGGTCGATCCCCGCGCGCAACGCCTGCGTCCGGAAATCCGGCGTCGTGTCAATCACCACATTTTGCTCGCCTCGCGAAAGCAGCAGGGAAGGCCGCAGCCTCTTGTCGTGTGCATCCCCCGATTCGCACACCGCGCAATGACACCCCAAGGTCGGCACGCCCATCGACGTCCCCGACCCCAACACCGTCACCCTCATTCGTGTCTCTTTCCCGGCCGTCATGCCGCAATTGTCCCACACCCACCGCACCCATTGTAGGGGCGGCTTTACGCCGCCCTCTTGGGTTCTCGATCGAACATCAAATCACAATGAACTTGAGGGTGCCCCATCCTTCGCGGTTTGTGCGAAGGGTGGGCTCTTACGATCCAACGCGGCCCAATCTCTTCTCCTCATCCGAGTCTTTCTCCTCCTCTGTGCCCTCATTGTTCTTAACTCTGTGTCCTCTGTGTGAACTCTTCTCCTTCTACTCCCCAAAAACAAAAAATCCCAAGCGCCGCCAAGCAGCACCTGGGACCTGACCCAAAACTTGTCATCCTGAGGAACGCGTCTTTAGCGTCCCGAAGGATCTCAACTTCAACCGAACCTCAACCTAAAATGCGACCTACTCTTACTGATTACCGATTACTGATTACTTCCTACTTCTTCCTCTCCCCCTTCAACGCCCCCTGCGCCTGCGCCATCTGCGCCGCCATCGCCTTGTTAATCTCCAGATACGTCATCTTTAACTTCCCCAGCAAATCCAGCAGCATTGAATCCTCTTCCGGAGCCAGGTTCCCCTTCGTCTTCACATGCAGCGCATCCAGCATGTCAATCAACTCCCGCGCCGCCTCGGGATCGATTACCGGCTCGCCCGTCCGCGGGTCAGCATAAGCCCCCAGCACCATCGCTGCGTTGCTTCCGATCATCCGCACCAGGTTCTCAAACGCCTGCAGTTTCTTCGGCGTCTCCGCTGGAGGAGCCGAAGCCGTCTTCGCGTCCGCCGCCGCTTGCGCCACCAATTTTTCTTTCACTTCTTCCCGTTGCGCCTCGCGCTCCTGCTCTTCCACCACTTCCTTGCGCATTTCGCCTTCGGCGGTAAACGGCCGCCGGTCAATCACCTTGAATCCTTCATCCTGCTTGTGTTCAGACACGGTGTTCTTCCTCTTCCTCTATTTTCTCTTTGCCGGAGAGTTTCCCCATCAGTTTATCACGGGAAGGGAGCTCCCCATGATTGCCGGGCGCTTCCTTCACTACTCCCCCAAGCCCACACGCCGTAACAATTCCTGAAACTTTGCTTCGCGCCGAAGCGGGTCGTACGTCGGCTCAACTCTCAGCGTCGTCATCGAATTGGAGTGCTGCTCGTAACCCTTCTCCAGCCAGTGCAAAGCCTCTTCTCGATTCCCCATGCTCGCGTACGTCAAGGCGAGTACCCCTGCATCCATCGCCTGTCTCTTGTTTAACTTTTCAAGTTTCTCCAGGGCGAATTTCGCGTCGGCTTGGTGTCCCCACATCCCGTACAAGCGCGACTTTGCCGACCAGTACCACACTCCGCTGTCCCCTATCGCTCGCCTGTTGTCCTCCACGTCTGCTAGCGCCTCCTGGTACATCCCTTTCCCAGCATAAGCGAATTCAATCACGTGCCCTCTTGGAAAGGCCGGATCCATCTCCAGCACTCCCCGAAATTGCTCAATTGCCAGGTCGTATTTTCGCGCGTAATACAGCAGCGCCCCGCGATCGGCCGCGATGATCAGCGACAGCGGGTCCAGTCTCTTGGCCTCGTCACTCTCTCTGAATGCCTCATCGAACCGCCCCCGATACCCCAGGTGCTCGGCGTACCAGTGATGCGCCGTCGCATAATTCGGATTCAGCTCGATCGCTCGCTTGAACTCCTTCTCCGCCGTCCCCCAGTCCCAGTCGTAGTTCTGCACCACCAGCGCCAGCGCCGCGTGCGCCTCCGGCAATTTGTCGTTCAGTTCCAGCGCCCGCAGCGCTGCTGCCCGCGCCTGTGCCATATACTTCGCCGCAGGCAAAAGGCTGTAGCCGTTCATCAGAGTGTAGGAATTTGCCAAGCCGGCATACGCCGGCGCGTACCTTGGATTCCCCTTGATCGCTTTCTGAAAGCACTCAATCGCTTGCACAAAGGCAGGCACCGTTCTCTTGTTCCAGAAATATAATCCCTTCAAATATTGGTCGTACGCTTCGTAATCTTCGCGCGACATTGCCGCCGCAAACGTTGCCGCTCCCGGCTTTTTCGCTCCCAGCGTCTGCTGGATTTCGTCCGCAGTCTCCACCGCGATTTCGCTCTGCACGGCCAGCAGGCTCTGCAACTCTCGATCGAACTCCCTCGTCCACAGCCGCGTCTGGTCTCCTGTCCGGATCAGTTGTGCGGTGATTCGCACGCGTTCCGCGTCCCGTCGCACGCTCCCCTCCAGCACGTACTGCACCCCCAGTTCGCGCCCGATCTGCTCTGCGTTCTCCTGTGTGCTCTTGTAATGCATCACGGACGTCCGCGCGATCACCCCAAAATGCTCCGGGTCCATCAGCCCAAGCTGCGCGATCATCTCCTCCGTCAATCCGTCGCTGAAATATTCCTGCCCGGTATCCCCCGTTAAATTCTGAAAGGGAAGCACTGCCAGCATCACTTTCCTATTCCCCGTCGCGGAAAATCTTGCCGCCTCGCGCATCGCTCCTTCGCGCGCCCGTATCCACTTAACGCCAACCCAAATCCCCGCAATCAACAGCAGCCCTAACGCCAGGCCTGAAATCCAACTCCCAAGGTTCGACTGCGGCTTCGCATCCGCTTTCTTCCGTTTCACCCCCGTCCATCCGCTCTCACCGCTCCAAACGAAATCCCGGATCGGTGCCGCCGGTTCGCCCAGTTCGATCACCTTCTTCACTTCGCCTTCCGTCTCCGGCGCTTCCACATCCACAATCATTCGGTATCCCACCTTCGGCATCGTCTCGATATACCGGGGTTCCGTCGCCGAATCGCTCAATACCGCCCGCAGCTCCTTGATCGCCGTGTTTAACCCATGCTCAAAGTCCACAAACGTATCCGCCTGCCAGACCCGTTCCCGCAACTCTTCCCGCGTCACCACGTCTCCGCCACGCTCCAGCAACACCTCCAGCACCTGGAGCGGCTGAGGCCGCACCTTTATCCGTCTGCCTTCTTTCAGGAGTTCCCGCGTACGAGGCAACAGCTCAAATGGACCGAATCGGTATCTAGGGCCCGGGCCCGCCATAGTCCAGCCTTTCTAGGCGTGCCGGATTCTCTCCCCGCCTTCCATCTATTGCAACCTAATTTTTCTGTTATCAGCCGCTTGCGCCTTCACCTGAATCACACCTCTTTTCCACCTCGCTTCTATTGCCCCTTTTCTGCTTTTCTGCGATTTACATCCAGAGTTCTCGGCCATCCCCCTTCGTTCCCCACTTGGCCGGATTTTCAGGAGGATCCTGATGCCCAGCAATCCCAGTCACAGCCGTGCAATCTTGCATCTCCGTCGTCGCTTCGTCCTTCTCCTCGCCTGGTTCGCCCTCGCTTCGGTAGCGACCGCGGTCGTTATCCCGAGCCTCTTCCCATTCCGCGACCCTACCGGCCTCGTTTCCACCTACAATGCCGCTGGCCCCATCAATGAGAAAAATCCCTTCTTTCAAAGCCTTGGCACCAACGGCCGCAGCTGCGCCTCCTGCCACCTCGCCAGCGACGCTTTCGGTCTAGGTGTATCCAGCGTCCAAGCCATCTTCCAAAAGTCCGGCGGCCAGGATCCCCTCTTCGCTTCCGTCGACGGCGCCAATTGCCCGAACGGCACTTCCGCCAATCCTGCCGACCACAGCCTCCTGCTGAAGAGCGGCCTCATACGCATCGGCATCACTCTCCCCGGCGCCATGCAGTTCACCATCAGCGCCGTCCACGATCCCTACGGCTGTGCCATCAGTACCGACCCCGTTTCCGGCTCCCCAATAGTTTCGGTTTACCGCCGTCCGCTTCCCACCACCAATCTCGGTTTCTTGAGCACCATCATGTTCGACGGCCGCGAAACCATCCAACCTCTCAACAACGCGGCAACCTTCCGCGCCAACCTCATCACCGACCTCATGCACCAGTCCGTCACCGCCACCACCACCCACGCGCAGGGCGTAGCGCCTACCACCGACCAGCAGACCGCCATCGTCGATTTCGAACTAGGCCTCAACTCCGCTCAGGTCTACGACAACTTCGCCGGCCTGCTTTCAAACTATGGTGCGGGCGGCGGGGCGTACAATCTTTCCCAGCAGTCCTACCATCCCGGGACCAACGATTCTCTCGGCAAGGATCCCAGCGGCCAGCCTTTCAATCCCGCTGTCTTCACGCTCTTCGACTCCTGGGCGAACTCGCAATCTACTTTTCCCTCGTTTCGCGGTACCGATGACGCCATGCGCAAACAAATCGCCGCTGGCCAGGCCCTATTCAACACTCGCCCACTCACCATCTCCAGCGTTCGCGGCTTGAACGACAACTCCGCTCTCGGTGCCACCCCCATCGCGCCGTTCACCGGCAACTGCACCACCTGCCATGACACACCCAACGTCGGCAATCATTCTTTCCCGCTCCCGCTCGACATCGGCACAGGTCACAATCCTGCCTACGAATCCGATCCGCTAATCGCCGCCGGCGTTTCCCAACTCGACTTTCCCGATCTCCCGGTCTATCAAATCAATGGCTGCCCCAATCCTTTCGCCACGTCCCCGTCCACCGAACCCTACGTCATCTATACGACGGACCCAGGCAAAGCGCTCATCACCGGCCTCTGCAGCGACGTCAATCGCATCAAGGGCCCCGTCCTGCGAGGCTTGGCCGCACGCGCTCCCTACTTTCACAACGGCGCCGCGCAAAATCTCGACCAACTCCTGAACTTCTACAACCAACGATTCCAAATGAACTTGACCGACGAAGAAAAGGCCGACCTCATCGCCTTCCTAAACTCTCTCTAACCCCGTGCTCCGACTCTCCCACCCGGCTCGCGCTTCGCAATCTGTCGCAAAGCGCGGGCCGCCTCTTTCTTCTCAGCGTCCCCTGTGGCCCTCGTTCCGACCTCTGTGGTAAAGCTTTTTCCTTCCTTCTTTCTTTCCTCCCGCACTCCACTTGTCAAAGCCCTCTGCCCGCCGTACAGTTATTCCTCCAGGAAAAAACGCGCGCATGCCTCCGAAAAAAACCTCCCGCCTCCACAAAAACTCAAAATCCAAACCTCGCCGCGCCAAAAAATCTCCGCCCACGCAAAACCCTGGCCCCGCCTTCGCCAAACTCGCCGCCGTCATGGCCCGCCTGCGCGCCCCCGGCGGCTGCCCCTGGGACCGCGAACAAACCCACTCCACCCTCCGCACCTACCTGATAGAAGAATCCTACGAAGTCCTCGACGCCCTCGACTCCCGCGACGACTCTAAATTTGCCGAAGAACTAGGCGACCTTCTCCTCCAGGTTCTCTTCCACGCCCAGATCGCCGCCGAATCCCGCCGCTTCTCGATCAACGACGTCATCCGCGAAATCCACGACAAGATGATTCGCCGCCATCCCCACGTTTTCGGCAACGTCAAAGCCAAAACTTCCGCTCAAGTCCTCCGCAACTGGGAACTCCTCAAAAAACAAGAGCGCCAATCAAAACTTCCGAATTCCTCTGTAGGGGCCGGGCTCGCCCGGCCCTCTTCGATCTCGGGGGTAGCGCCGGCTTCCAGCCGGCAAGCGAAAAGCGAGTCCGCGAGCGCCCCTCCGAACTCCGAAACCGGTTCCATCCTCGACGGTGTCCCCCACACCATTCCGGCCTTGCTCGAAGCGTTCCAACTCACCCGCAAAGCCGCCCGCATTGGCTTCGACTGGGAAAACGTCGAAGGCATCTTCGACAAGCTCAAGGAAGAATCCTCCGAACTCCGCGAAGTCCTCCACAAAAAAGAATCCGACGCCCGCATCGAAGGCGAACTAGGCGACATCCTTTTCGTCGCCGTCAATCTCTCCCGCTTCCTCCACGTCGATCCCGAAATCGCTCTCCACAAAGCCAGCGCCAAATTCACCCGCCGCTTCCACGAAATGGAAAAAATCGCCCGTGAACAAGGCACCACTCTCGCCGAAATTCCCCCCCCTCAACTAGAATTTCTCTGGGACCAATCCAAGCAACGCGAACTATCCAAGGCCTCCGCGAAATGAATTGCCAACATTGCCTCGTGGTCACCACTAGTGGCACAGCGATTCCTCGCTGTGCTCTTGGGTTTCTCTTCTCAGCGTTCTCTGCGTCCGAACCCAGCGTCCTCTGCGTTAAGTCCGCTCTTTCCTCTTCTGCGAAGCTGACAACTGTAGACTGTCGGCTGTCGACCCCCTCATGACCTCCCAAATTCAAATCAAAAAATGCACCACCCTCCCCGACTTCCACCGTTGCGTCGAAATCCAGAAAATCGTCTGGAACGAATCCGACCTCGAAACCGAACCCTACACCACCTTCGTCGTTGCCAACCAAACCGGCGGCCAGGTCCTCGGCGCCTTCGACGGCCCCACCATGGTTGGCTTCACCCTCGCCATCGTCGGCCTCCGCGATAAAACTCCCTACCTCCACTCCCACATGACCGCAGTCCTCCCCGAATACCGCGATCGCAAAATCGGCCGCGCCCTCAAACTCTTCCAGCGCGAAGAAGCCCTCAGCCGCGACATCCGCCTAATCGAATGGACCTTCGACCCGCTCGAAACCCGCAACGCCCACTTCAACCTCAATCGCCTCGGCGCCATCGTCCGCACCTACATCCCCGACTTCTACGGCGTCACCTCCAGCCCTCTTCACCGTGGACTTCCCACCGATCGCCTACTAGCCGAGTGGCACTTGGACTCCGCCCGCGTAATCGCCGCCATCAACGATCTGGCCCCCGAACCCACCGCTGCCCCCGCCACAATCCACATCCCCCAAGTAGCGCCGGCTTCCAACCGGCAAGCGAAAAGTGAGTCCGCGAGCAGCATTTCAAGCTCCGAATCCTTTACCTCCTCTGCCTCCTTTACTTCATCTACTTCCTTTACCCCCGCCCAACAATCCCAAATCCGGGCCGAATTCCTCCGTCTCTTCGCCAAGCACTACGCCGCCACCTCCCTCCGCTTCACCCCCACCGGCGCCGACTACCTCCTCCAACCCTGGTCCGACTTCTAACTCCCCAAGAAGCATAGGCTTCAGCCTGTCCTGAGCGAAGCCGAAGGGCCTTTGTTCTTAGTCTTCTCTGTGCTCTCTGCGTCCGGTCTCTGTGTCCTCTGTGTTATAACTCTTCTCTTTATTTCTTTCCTTCCCAAAAATCCAACTCCCCGCTCCCAGACTTGCGTCATAATAATTCTCCAATGCAAATTCGCTCCCTCACTCTCCGCGAAATCCACCTGAAGCTCCTCACTCCCTTCGAAACTTCCATGGATCGCGTCACCGAGCGCCGCATCCTCCTCGCCGAACTCAATCTGGACTCCGCCACAGGCTGGGGCGAATGCACCGCCGGCGAAAATCCGTTCTACTCTCCCGAAGACACCGAAACCTCCTGGCACATCATCACCCGCTATCTCTGGCCCATGTTGAAAGGGAAGCACATCAACTCCGCCGCCGACATCTGGCCTCTCCTCGAACACGTCCGCGGCCACAACATGGCCAAGGCCACGCTCGAAACCGCCGCGTGGGACGCCGAAGCCAAACTCAAAAATCTTCCCCTCTGGAAATTGCTAGGTGGCACCCGCGAAGAAATCCCCTGCGGCGTCTCCATCGGCATCAAGGAAACCGTCGAAGAACTCGCCGCCGCCGTAAAAAAAGAACTCGACGCGGGCTACCAGCGCATCAAATTAAAAATTAAGCCCGGCAAGGACATCGTCCCCGTCCAGCACATCCGCAATCTCTACCCGCGCATCAAGCTCTCCGTGGACGCCAATTCCGCCTATCGCGCCGGCGATCTCCCGCTCCTCCAGCAGCTCGACGCCTTCTACCTGATGATGATCGAGCAGCCCCTCGGCTGGGACGACCTCTTCGGCCACGTCGCGATCCAGAAAAATCTGCAAACTCCCGTCTGCCTCGACGAGTGCATCCACTCCTACGAACAAGCCGAAGCGGCCGTCTCTCTCGCTGCCTGCAAAATCATCAACGTCAAGCTCGGCCGCGTAGGCGGCCACCTCCAGGCAAAACGCATCCACGATCTCTGCGCCAAAAATTCCATCCCCATCTGGTGCGGCGGCATGCTCGAATCCGGCATCGGCCGCGCCCACAACATCGCCATGTCCACCCAATCCAACTTCTCTCTCCCCGGCGACGTCTCCGCCAGCGCCCGCTACTGGGAAAAAGACATCATCACCCCCGAAGTAATCGTAAGTCCGCAAGGCACCATTGCCGCACCCACCGCCCCCGGCATCGGCTTCCTCCCCAACCTGAAACGCATCGACACCCTAACAACCCGCAAACTCCACCTCACCTAGCTCGCCTCAAAAAAGAATCATTCCACAGGAAGTTCCACTAAAATCTATTTGTGTGACGCAAGGGGATGTTCAGACCATCTGGGGGTATCGTGAAATCCTGTCTTCGGCGAATTGTTTGGGTCACGCTCTGTTTGCTTATGTCTTCAATCCATGTCTTCGCACAGGGTCACCACAAGAGCTCCGATCCCTGCAAAAACAATGCGAACTTGACGCAAGCGGATATGAATGAATGCGCTGGAAAAGATCTGCGCAGAACAGAGGCGAGACTCGACGAGATTCTGAAACGTCTCGGTATCAGCAAAGAAAGTCCGGAGCAGAAAGCGTGGGAGGCTTACCGGGATGCGCAACTTGCCGCTCTGTATCCCGAGCTAGCTCCCGAGAAAATTATCACAGAGTACGGCTCCGCTTATCCGATGTGCTACGCAGCATTGAAGACCAAGCTGACGGAGGGGCGCATCCGAGATCTGAAAGTGCTCACAAGTCCCGGCGAAAGCGACGTCTGCAACGGCTACCGCTCGGCAAATACTAAGCACAACTAATATCGAGCGGAGGCGAGATACGTTCCCGGATTCTCTCTCCTCCGCGATCTCTGCGGCCACTCTGCTAACTCTGTGGTGAATTCTTACCTCTTCGCCTCCTGCTATCTGTTCGCTGCTATCTGCTATCCATCTCTTCTTCACATATAATCCCAATGATCAATGTCCTCGCCCCGCCCACGC
>DATHMM010000190.1:0-19194 GCA_035487095.1 Candidatus Sulfotelmatobacter sp. | reverse complement strand
ACAGGGTATTTATGACTATGACAACAGATGCCGAGAGGCCAATTTCCGAGGAAACGGTCCGGCGGGCGTTGGGTGAATTCAAGATCCCGGTGGACTTAAATCAAGTCCTTTTAATTCAACAATATGTAAGGACATTGATGCGCTGGAATGAGAAGTTGAACCTGACGGCGATTCGCAATCCGTTGGAGATACTATATCGTCATTTTTGCGAGTCCATGTTTGCGGCCGGTGCAATTCCTGTGGATAAGGGCCGCATCGCCGACATAGGGTCAGGCCCGGGATTTCCGGGAATTCCATTGAAAATCATTCGCCCGGAGCTGGAACTCTGTCTGGTTGAATCCAATATTAAGAAGGGGACCTTCCTGGCCGAGGTGGTTCGAGAACTTCAACTTAGCAATACCAGAGTTTTGATAAGCCGTTATGAAGAACTTGGGGAAGAACTGTCGCCATTGGATTATGTTTGTTCTCGAGCTGTAGGTGAGTTTGGGCCGTTTTTGGAGTGGGCGGGGTCCGCGGTGGTTGGTGCGCGTCAAGTAATCCTCTGGATCGGTGGAAGGGACCTGGAAGAAGCACAGAAATCTAAGCAATGGGAGTGGCGCGAACCGATTCTGGTGCCGCAATCGTTGCAAAGGTATCTACTGGTTGGAAAAAACAAAGAAATGTCGGCGTGACGACAAAAGATTACAATTTCAAGATTCCCGCAACAATTCAAGCTTATACACGAATCGTTCTCCTCCGATTAGGACCCGTGAGACATGATGTTCCACGTGGAACAATCGAGAACCTTCCTGATCAATTGAACGCAACAGTTCGAGTTGGCTCGTTTGATTGAACTTTTCCGGGACAGATAACCTCAATCACTGGAATTCACCCCTCTAAGGAAACTGAGTCGAGTTATTGAAAAAGCCCCGGCGATTTTCGTGGAGAATGTGCGCTTCACAATTTGAAAGGCTGAAGCAATTTACTACTGAGAGGTGCCGGGCTCAATCGGTGGAGTTGATTGTTCCACGTGGAACAATGGGGCCAGAATCGAGCGCGGGCTAATAGGCGACTGCCTTCCGGTTGATAAGAACCCGACTCGTGCGGGGACCGGGCTCTGGTGTTCCACGTGGAACAAAATTTGAAAACCTAAGGAGATCCGCGATCCACAGGATGTTCCACGTGAAACATCTTGCAAGTGGAATGGGAGTTTGATACGTTCCGGACGTTCGGGAGAACAATTTGGCCCGCATCATTGCCATTGCAAACCAAAAAGGTGGCGTTGGGAAGACCACTACGGCGGTAAACCTGGCGGCATGCCTCGCGGCCGCCGATCAGCCTACCTTACTCGTCGATTGCGATTCCCAGGCGAATGCCACGGCCGCCATCGGCTTTCAAAAGGATCCCTCACGACGGACTCTATACCACGCACTTATCTTGAATGAACCCTTCGAGAGAATTGTCCAGAAATCGCAAGTGGAACATCTGGACGTGCTCCCGGCAGACAAGAATCTGGCCGGGGCCGCAGTAGAATTGGTTGTGGCGGAAAACCGCGAGTATAAGCTTCAGGCTTACCTGCGAGACTTTCGAGAAAAATATAACTTCATCATCCTCGATTGCCCGCCGGCTCTTGACCTGCTTACGCTGAACGGACTCGTTGCCGCGGATGCCGTCCTTGTTCCAATCCAGTGCGAATACCTGGCGCTCGAAGGAGTTTCCGAACTTCTCGACACGCTGATGCGCATTCGGCGCACTCTAAACCCCAGCCTTGAGATTGAGGGGATCCTGCTGACCATGTACGACGAGCGAACCAGTCTTTCCAGGCAGGTAGCAACGGACTTGCGCAGTTTCTTTGGGACTCAAATCTTCCAAAGCCTAATTCCCCGCAACGTACGTCTCGCAGAAGCGCCGAGCTTTGGTAAGCCTATTATTTTCTATGATATACACAGTAAGGGCGCAGAGGGGTACACCCAGTTAGCACAGGAGGTAATTGCCAATGCCGAGAAACGCCTTGGGACGGGGGCTCGGAGCGCTCATTCGGGAGCCTGAGCCTCAGACTCCAGCAGCGCCGCAGTCAATCAATCTAGGAGTGCCTGCAACCGCTCCCGCAGGAGCGGTCAGTGGATCAGCCGCTGCCGCTGCACCAGCGCTGAATCCGGCAATGCCGGCGGGGCCGCTGCAAATTGACATTGATCTGATTGAGCCCAGCCCTTACCAGCCGCGAACTCGATTCCGCGAAGAAGCACTGGATGAGCTGGCGCGCTCGATTCAGGCCAGCGGGATTATTCAGCCAATCGTGCTGCGCCCTGTTGGCAATCGCTATCAATTGATTGCCGGAGAACGCCGCTGGAGGGCCGCTCAACGTGCAGGACTGAAGAAAGTCTCCTCGATCGTGCGCCAGGTGCCCGACGAGTTGGCGCTGGAAATGACGCTGGTGGAAAACATTCAGCGTGAAGACTTGAATGCCATCGAAGCCGCGCGGGCGTTTGAACGCCTGATGGATGAATTTCAGCTCACTCAAGAATCGGTGGCGGAACGCACGGGCAAAGATCGCGCGACGGTCGCGAACGCTATCCGGCTGCTTAAACTTGAATCGACAATTCAGGACTGGATTGAAGAAGGAAGATTGACGGCAGGTCATGGGCGGGCTCTACTGGGAGTGGCGGAGCCGGCATTGAGGATGCGTTACGCAAAACGCGCGGCGCGCGGCGGATTGACGGTTCGCCAGATCGAAAAACTGGGATCCCGAAGAGCGCGCAGCGCACGTGTGGCGGCGGAGCCGATCGCTGATCCTAATATTCGCGAAGCGCTGGATGAACTGCAGCGCCATCTGGGCACGAAAATCCACCTGCGCGAAAAGACCAGGATACGTCCGGGGCAGCTTGTAGTGGAATTTTATGATCAGGCGCAATTGATGGGTATTTACGATCGCTTGATGAAGTAGTAGCCTCGCGCGAAAATTCCTACTGGACCTTCGTTCAGGGATTTCATTCGACAACTCACTTGAGATGCCGCGTTGACTTCTCGACGCTTGAAGCTACATTGGTGAAGTAGACTTCCGAAGCAGCGCATCGGAAGCAATGTTGGGGGGAAATGCAAATGGCGTGGAAGTGGCCCGGCTCATCGAAGAGTGGTGGAACCGAAGAGTGGACAGGATTCATCGACCAGGGAGTCTCCCTCGAAGGTACCCTGACACTGACAGGAACGTTTCGCATCGACGGACACGTTAAGGGAAATATTATTTCGGAGCAGACGGTTATCTTGGGCGAGAATGCAAAAGTAGAGGGACAGATTGAGGGGAACCGGGTCGTGATCTCGGGACACTTTGATGGGGTGATCTTTGCCCGTGGCCGCGTGGAGATTCAGCCGAAGGGCGTCGTCACAGGAGAAGTTCACTCGCCCTGCATGGTGATCGATCCGGGCGGAATCTTTGACGGGCGTTGCCACATGCTGGCGGCGTCGGATGCCTCGGCGGGAGTAACCATTCCCATCCGAGCTGTCAGCCAAGCGTAAGGAACAATGCTGGTGCGCAGCGTTATCGTTAACCAGTAATATTCATTAAACAGGTTAGCAAATCAACAGGTCTTCCTTTGCCTATTCGGAGCGTGCTGAGTTGACAGCACTTTCTCCCGCGACTATCTTTCCTTTGCGCGACTCGAAAGGCATTCGAAAATGAAAACTCTGGTGATAGGTGGCGGCGGGCGTGAGCATGCGCTGGTGTGGAAGCTGGGGCAAGGCGCAGGGGTGGAGAAGCTCTGGTGCACGCCGGGAAATGGCGGCATCGCTGGCGATGCGGAGTGCTTGGCGGTAGAGGTGGGGGACGTGGCAGGACTGGTCGCGCTGGCGGAAAACATTAAGCCGGATCTCACCGTGGTCGGACCGGAACTACCCCTGGTGAATGGATTGGTGGATGCCTTTTCGGAGCGACGATGGGCAGTGGTCGGTCCAGATAAGAAGGCTGCGCAATTGGAAGGCAGCAAGATCTTCGCGAAGGAATTCCTGCAACGGCACAATGTCCCGACGGCGGAACTCTATGGCGCGCACGATTCGGCAGGCGGCGCGTATGGTGCGCTTTGCGCGGTGGATTGGCCGGTGGTGATCAAGGCGGACGGACTATGCGCGGGAAAAGGGGTTTTCGTGGCGCCGAATCCGGACGCGGCGACGGACTTTATTGAGCGGGTGATGGAGAAGAATGAGCTTGGGGACGGCGGGAAGCGCGTGATGCTGGAGGAAGCGCTGGAAGGCGAAGAGCTTTCGTTTATTCTGCTGACCGATGGAGAGCGCTACGCGCCGCTGGTGCCTACGCGAGATCACAAGCGGGTATTCGACAACAATCAAGGACCGAACACCGGCGGCATGGGCGCGTATTCTTCCGACGAACTTTTGCCTGTCGATTTGAGGCGCACCATTGAGAAAACGATCGTGGAGCCAACGATGAAAGGGCTGGCAGCGGACGGGATCCGCTACCAGGGATTTTTGTACGTGGGATTGATGCTGACCAAGAGCGGGCCAAAAGTGCTGGAATTCAACTGCCGGCTGGGCGATCCGGAAACGCAAGCGATCATGGCCCGTGTGGATTTTGATCTGGCGGAAGTTCTGGCGGACGTGGCGCGTGGACAATTGAAACCCGAAAAGCTTAAGTGGAAACCGGGGGCGAGTGCGTGCGTGGTGATGGCTTCGGGAGGTTACCCGGGAAAGTTTGAGACGGGGAAAGAGATTCGCGGCTTGGCCGATGCGGGGCGCGTTGCAGACGTGAAGGTGCTGCACGCAGGCACCAAGCGCGCTGGGGAGACGATTGTGACGAACGGAGGACGCGTGCTGGGGGTGACCGCCACGGGTGGCACGTTGAGCGTGGCCTTGCAGAAGGCCTACGAAGCCACGGGGAAAATTCAGTTTGAGGGGATGCATTACCGAAAAGATATTGGAAAGGCGCAACAACAAAGCTCGGCAGCGAGTGATTGAGCGATGGCGAAGGTGACTCATTTATTTCGAGCACCAAAGCGGCGGGCGCCGATGGAAGAGTTGGAGGAAGCGCACGCAGTGGAAGACGTGGGATTGGAGGGTTGCGCGCATGCCCGGCCGAGGGGGAAGCGGCAAGTATTGCTGATGGATCGGGAAACGTTAGAGGCTTTCGCGCTGGCGCCGGGGATTGTGCGGGAAAACATCACTACCGAAGGAATAGATGTGAATGGATTGGCGATCGGGGAGCGGTTGTGGATCGGCGAAGTGGAACTGCAGGTGAGCGCGGTGTGCGATCCGTGCGAGCAGACTGAAGCTCTGCGGCACGGACTTCAAGCGGCGATGCAGGGCAGGCGCGGGATGTTGTGCAAGGTGGCGCGGGGCGGCTTGTTGCGGCGCGGGGATGAGATTGTGGTGATTCAGATGGTTGGGAAATAGGGTTGGGTGCGCAAAAGCGGGAGCTTTGCTCCCGCACTCAAAAGTGAGAGCGGAAACTCAGGTTAGGGCTTGGGCTTTTGCTGAAGAGTAGGGGCGTCGGGCGGGCGGTTTTTGTCTTCGGTAAGCTTCTCTTTTTCGCGAGGTTCGTCGGGCGGAACAATCCATTCAAACCTGCCTTTTTCGGTCATCGAGCCAAGGATGAAGTGTGCGTCACCCGCGAGGATTGGCAGGGCGGCGCGGAGAAAATCAGCCGCGGCGGCCGAATTGGCCTTTTGCGCTTCGCCGCGCTGGATCAATTCCACCACCTTGTTGATGTGCGGATCCGAAGAGCGCAAGCGAGCGATGGCGGGCGCATTCTGTTGGATAAGGCCGAGCAATGGGACGTCTTGAAGATCAGAGGGAACCCGGACTTCAATGATGGTTTTGGGCTGATGCTTTTCAGGCGGATAAAGCTGTGTAAAGCGAGGCCGGAGCACGTGGGTCTGCCAATACTCTCCGCGTGCGGCGGCGGAATTCTGTTCAACCTGATATTCGATGAGCCAGATTTCCGGCCCGTAATATTTTGGGGCGTAACCGATAAGGACGATCTGGAAAAGGGGCTCATCGGGTTTGAGATCAATCGGGTGATGGAGTTGCGAAGCGAGGGGGCGCAATTTTTCCAGAAAAGCGACGCCGATTTGCTCCAGGTCTTGTTCAACCCCGCCGGGATTCGAGAATCGCGGGTCGACGGCGCCAAAGTGCGGGATGTCGCGGTCAAGCCGAATAGGCCTGGGTTGTGAAGTGATCTGCCACTCCGAAGCGCCAAAGAAAATGCCGATGTGACTGGAATCGATGGCCGCAACGCGGGGCGGAACGGATTTGGATTCGAGGGGATGATCGATGGCCGCGAAGAGAATGGCGTCATCGGCAACCTGGATGATGGCGCGGCCGCCGGCCAGATTCGCGACGATTTCGTCTTCCTGCGCGCGGGTAGAGACACTGGCCGGGAGTGCGGCCAGCAGAAAAAGGGTGCCGCGAACGAGGAACTTGCTCACAAAAGCAGGGTAGCACAGCGGGCGCGTCACCGACTGCAAACCACAGAGGAACAGTTCCCGAGTGGCGTGTGATTCGGTAAAATAAGAGATTGCAGATTGAGAGGATGAAATCACCATGGGGCAGAGAAACTTGAAAAAGATCAAGCACAATGGGAAGACCTTGGAACAAATTTTGAGCGCCCACGAACTGTTCTGGGCCAGCAAGGAAGGCGGGGCGCGGGCAGACCTGACGGGAGCGGATTTGTCCGGGGCGGATCTGCAAGGGCTGAACCTGGCCGGCGCAATCCTGAAGGGTGCAAACCTGGAAGGAAGCGATCTGCGCGGGGCGCGGCTGCCGGGGGCTGATCTGTCTGGAGCAAATCTTCGAAGGGCGGATTTGCGGAAGGCGGACCTGACGGAATCTTTTCTGCCAGGGGCGAATCTGGCGGAGGCGCAGGCCAGCGGCGTGGAGTTTTTCCGTTGCGATCTGACGGGCGCTAATTTCCAGAAGGCGATGCTGCGCAACGTGAACTTCCGCGATGCTCATTTGGCGGGGGCAAGTTTCGCCGGGGCAGACATGGGAATCGCCATTCTGCGCGAGACGGATTTGCAAAACGTGGATTTGTCCGGCGTGGATTTGAGCACAACCCTGATGCCGCCGGGATGGGGCGCGAAGAAGCAGGGCGCATAAAATAAGAAAGAATTAACGCAGAGACTGCTGAAAAAAGTCAATGAGTACACACATGTGCGGCTGTGCCACAATGATGGCAAACGGGGCCGCGGCATGCTAGCCTCACGCGAAGCCCTTCAGTGAAGGAATACCTTGGCGACCACCTCCCCACAATTGGATTTGCCGGGCGTACGCGAGCGCGTTCTGGAAGTGTTGCATGGACTGCTGCTGGAACTGGGCAGTCACGGCGCCGCAGCGGAACTTACCTTTCATTCGAATCTGGATCGCGACCTGGGATTGGGAAGCCTGGAACGCGTGGAATTGTTGACGCGGCTGGAGAGTGCGTTCGGCGTGCGTTTACCGGATACGCTGGCGGCGGAAGCAAGCACACCGGAGGAATTGACCGCGGCAATTTTGGAAGCGCCCGGAATACCGGTCAACGACGAAGAGGGTATCTCCGGCCTCCGCGCCGGTGTGATGACCCAGGAGTTGGCGCAGAAGGCGGCGGACTCGATCATTGAAAGAGCGGAAACGCTTTTGGAGGTCATCCGCTACCGCGGCGTGCATGATGCCGGGCGCACCCACCTGCTGATAACGGAAGACGACGAGAAGGGCGAGCGCCACTACACGCTGACATTTGGGGAGTTGTACACGGCGGCGCAGAAATGCGCGGAGGAATTGGCGCGGCGCGGCGTGCCTCCCGGCGGTCGGGTGTCTCTGATGTTGCCGACGTCGCGGCAATTTTTCATTTGCTTCGCGGGAATTTTGCTGGCAGGGGCGGTACCAGTTCCGATCTATCCACCGTTTCGCGCGGACCGAATCGAGGAGTACGCGGCCCGTCAGTCCGCAATCTTGAACAATGCAGGCGTTTGCCTGCTGCTGACTTTTCGCCGGGCGGAAGCCGTGGCGAAGCTTTTGAAGCCGCGCGTGAAGTCCCTGCACGACGTGGTGGAAGCAGAGAAATTGCTGGAAGCCGCGGAAAAAGCGCCGCCTCCCGCTCCGGGAGCGCTGCCGGCATTCATTAGCGGAACGCGCATACGCAAAAGCAGCGACATCGCGCTTTTGCAATACACGTCGGGGTCAACCGGCGATCCCAAGGGCGTGGTGCTGACACACGCGAATTTGCTGGCAAACATGCGGGTAATCGCGCAGGGTGTGCAACTGGGCCCGGAAGACGTGGGCATCAGCTGGCTGCCGCTTTATCACGATATGGGATTAATCGGGGCCTGGCTGACGCTGCTGATGCACGGCGTACCGCTGGTGGTGATGTCGCCGCTGGCATTTCTGACGCGCCCGGAACGCTGGCTGCAGGCAATGAGCAAGCATAAAGGAACGATCACGGCGGCGCCGAATTTTGCGTACGAACTGTGCGTGCGCAAGATTTCCGACAAAGCGATGGAGGGCGTGGACCTCAGCTCGATGCGCGTGGTGATGAATGGGGCGGAGCCGGTAAATCCGGAGACGCTGGAGCGGTTCGCGAATCGATTTGGGAGATATGGTTTCCGGAGAGAGGCGATGCTGCCGGTGTACGGGCTGGCGGAGGCATCGCTGGGAGTGACTTTTCCTCCGCTGAATCGGACGCCGCGCGTGGAGCGTGTCGAGCGGGACGCGTTCGCCACGCAGGGGCGAGCCGTCCCGGCGGCGGAGGGAGACGAAACGGCGATTGCGTTTGTGTCGTCTGGAAAATCCTTTCCGGGCCACGACGTGATGATTGTGGATGAACGAGGCAACGAGGTGGCCGAACGGACGGAGGGATTTTTGTGGTTTCGCGGACCATCCGGAACCAGCGGTTATTTTGAAAATCCGGAGGCGACAGCAAAGTTGATGCCCCAAGGGCCGGCGCAACGCGAAGGCGAGTACGCCTGGCTGAATTCCGGCGACCGCGCTTTTCAGGCGGACGAAGAAATCTTTATCACCGGCCGGGTGAAAGACATCATCATCAAGGGCGGGCGGAATCTGTATCCGCACGAAGTGGAAGAGTTGGCGGCGCGGGCGGAAGGGATTCGCAAAGGTTGCGTGGTGGCATTCGGATTGAAGGATGCGAGCAGCGGAACGGAAAAGCTGGTGATTGTTGCGGAATCACGCGCGGAGGATGCGTCGCAACGCGCCAGGATTGCGGCGGCGATCAACGACGAAGTCTCGCGTGGGCTGGGATTGCCCCCGGATCGCGTGGAACTTCTTCCGTCTGGCTGCATTCCGAAAACATCGAGCGGGAAATTGCGGCGGGACGAGACGAAACAGATGTACATGGCGGGGACGCTGGCGACAGGCAGGCCCCCGGCTTGGGTTCAGATCGCACGGCTCGGCACGGGAACGTTTTTGCGGGAAGTAGTGCAAAGCGTGGGGCGCGGAATTCTGAAAGGGCTGGAGAAAATCTACGGAGTATATTTTGGCATTGTCTTTTTCTTGTGGATCGTGCCCTCCTGGTTCATCGTAAAACAGATCAAGGACGAAAAAGCGGCGGGGCGATTTACTTCGTCCGCATTGCACATCCTGTTTGCGCTGGCGGGAATCCGGTTGAAAGTTGTGGGCAAGGAATACATGGATACGCCGGGCGCAAAAGTGTATGCGTCCAACCACGCAAGTTATTTTGATGTGTTGCCGGTGATGATGGGTCTGGGCGTATCGTACAGGTTCGTCGCGAAAGGCGAAGTGAACGACATGCCGTTTATCGGGACGTTTCTAAACCAGATGGGGCATTTATCGTTCAACCGGCACGATGCGGGTTCACGACTGAAGCAAGTGGATGAGATGGAGGAGTGCCTGCGCCGAGGGGATTCCGTGTTCGTGTTTCCCGAGGGGACATTCGCGCCACAAGATGGCGTGAGGCCATTTCAACTGGGTGCCTTTCGCGGCGCGGTGGCAACGGGGGCGCCGGTGATTCCTGTGTCGTTAAAAGGAACGCGAAGGTTTTTGCGCGATGGGACAATCCTGCCGCGGCCGACGAGCGTGACGATTACCTTGTCACCGCCGATCTATCCTTCGCGGGAATTGCGGAGCGACGATCCGCATCAGTTGCAGGAGATTGTGCGGCTGCGGGATTTGGCGCGGGAAGCGATTGGGAAGTATTCGGGGGAACCGGTACTGTAAGGTAGCAGCAAGATGACTTAACGCAGAGGCGCTGAGAGCGAAGAGAAGAGAAATCCAAGAGCGGTAAGCCGGCGTTGGACGCCGGCTTTTTTGTTGGATCGGAAGCTCAGGGAAAAATGAGATGGGTTAGGTTGGTGCTGAATTCTTGATTTTGCGCGCTTGGCTTACACCGCAAAAGCGGCAGCTGAGCTGCCGCACTCCAAAGGGTCTCAGTGGCTCAGCGTGTAGATGACCGTGATGCGGGTGTCTACTTCGATGGGGCGATTGTTGAGGATGGTGGGCTTATAGCGCCACTCACTGACGGCGGCCAGGGCTGATTGGATGAAAAAGGGATCGCCGGAGATTACTTCCAGAGATTCGATCGTGCCCGTAGTGGAGATGAGGGCGTGAAGTTCCACGCGGCCTTCGCGACGGGTTTGGATGGCGAGCGGCGGGTACTTAGGTTCCACGCGAGTGATGAGCTGAGCCATTTGCTGGAGTTCACTAACCGACCGACGAACGACGGTGGGCGGGGGATCTACCGGGGGGCGAGGGCCAGGATGGGAGATCGTAGAAGGGACACCGCCGGGCGTGCCGGGACTTGAGGAGAGGCCGGGGATGGGGTCTCCAAGTGAGTCTTCGCGTTCCGCGGTTGTAGTTTGGTCATGACTGACAATAGTGGGTGGAATATTCTGTGGCACGCAAAAGCGACAGACAGGAGGCGCATGCATGCCATGGCGCGGAGGCGTGGTGGACGGTCTGCGATCGCCAACAGGAGAGTAGGGCGGAATGGGCGTTGCGTTTTTTAGCGAGATCCGCTCGCCTTTGCTGAGAAGTGGAAAAAGAACAATCGCGACAAGGGCGAGGCTCTGCAGGACGATGGAAATGGCCAGGGCGCGCTGCTTGATGCGGCGGGCGCGCTTTTCGGATTGCGGATCGCCTTCGACCAAACAACTGCGGAGTGAACCGAAAGCGTCTTCAGACACGTGGGACACACGTTGGACTTCAAGACTCATCACACACCTCCTTAAATTTCCGGCAGACCTTGGAATTTTTGCGGCGCCGGCCACCGGAGGTTGCCTTCCGGAGACCAGCGCCGCGCTCGCAGGGATGTGAGGTGCGCGCGTCCTCTGTGTTGTTTGACACCGGGGAGTGAGCTAAGTGCCCGCGTGCGAAGAAATCAGAAAGAGGCGGACTTATCGCCCCGACGACGCCGGGGTAAACGCCGTACGCTGTGGAGGTGCGGAGGTCGCTGAGAAGAGAGTCTCTGGGGGATATCGCTGAGGTCAAAAGGGATATTCCGGGCAGCTCCCGGGAGAGCACGTAATGTGTTTCTACTAGCACAGGGCGCCAGGAATATTGGGAAGGAATATTGAAAGAATAGTTACATCCAATCGATTTCACGCTGCATCGAATGTTTTGGACGTGGAACCAAGGAGGAGCCCGATGGATAAGCATTTACCCGAAGTCGTCGGTGTGCGCCGCACGGGTTGGGCAGCTCTGGACCGCGATCCGCAGCAGGACGTAGTCGAATTCACTTGTCCTCATTGCGGCGTGAAAAGCCAGAAAAAAGCCCGGCGCGAGCGTGTGGAATACCGGTTCACTGACGGCTTTATGCAGGATTTGCAGGGAGAAGGCGTGCAGTGCCATTTGTGCAAGCAGTCGTTGCGGATCGTGCCGGTGGTGATGTTGCACGATCAGGATGAGGTGAAGCGGTTTGCGGCGGTGTTTGCGGATGAGCCGCTGGTACACGCGGAATAATCACGATTTATCGGAAGCGAGAGAGGGCGCCTGTGATTTGGGCGCCCTTTTTTTGTGCTGGTGCCGAGCGATCGAAGCTTCACAAGAGTGACGGCGCCGATTCTGCTCTGGGCTACGTGCGCGTATTTTGGTTTTGACTTTTCGGTTACACCGCAAAAGCGGCAGCAGTGCTGCCGCACTCCAAATTTGCGGCGGCGGGCTCTGCGTTAGTAGCGATCGTCGCGGTCGTGATGATGCTCGCGGTATTCGCGACGGAGACGCGCCTGGCGCTCATACGCCTCGTGGCGTTCGTGCTCCCAATGGCGCGCGTCTCGGCTGTAAGGGCCGAAGCGCTCGACCGCTTCGCGATAGCGTGAATCCGTGTACGAGATGCGGCGATTGCAGTCGTCCCAATCGTTGGCTTTCGCGGCGGGGGCGCCAGCGGCCATGAAGAAACCCAGAGCCGCAGTGGCCAGCGCCGTCTTTCCAAGAAACGAACCCAAATTAGACGATAGAAGTTTCATAAGATAGCCTCCAGGAGCCTGGCCCGGGCTGGCGATCGGGGTGCATCCTGAGGATTCAAACACTTGTTTGAATGGAAGGTTGTGGTGGGATGTATGGTGCGGAGAATGAACAGGTTACCAGGACACGCGCAAACGGATCACTCGAGTAGATTGTTGCGGTAAGGATACCAGCGATCAGATAACAGAGAGCAGGAAACAAAAAGTGCCGGGCGATTGCCCGGCACCTGAAGTGGAATTGGGGATTGGATGATTAGTGATCGTGATCGTGGCCGTGGTCGTGATCATGGTCGTGTTCGTCCCAATCACGATCAGTGCGCCAGCGATGTCCATCTTCGTCCCACCAGCGATGGCTGTGCTCCCAGCACCAGGAGCGCGCTTCCGCCAGTTCGTGGCGATATTTTGCGGCTTCGGGACTATCCCAGCCGTGATGCTCCGCGGCTTCGTGGAGCTTATGGTCTGCGTTGATGATGCGCTTTTGGCAGTCGTCATCAGCGCGAACTGGCGCGGCACCCACAAGGAACAGTGCAGCGCCCAGGGAAGTTGCGGCTAGAGTTGCACAGAGCCAGGAGGAGTTAGCTTTATGCTTCATATTTTCTCCGGTAAAGCCGCAGATGAAATCACCCGCGGCGAGATAAGAGGAAAGAAGACTGGCCTTCACAGTATGAAATCATGGACGGGAAAATGGCAAGAGCCAATCATGTAAACACCTGAGAGATGCGGTCGAGGTTATCGGCTCTGAATCTCCCTGCGGAAACGCGGACTTTTTGCGAGTCGCAGAGGCGACGATCAATAAGCCTGAAGAAATGGATCTCCCTCCATGTGATATTTTTCAAGACCCATGCGAATCTTGTCGAAGGCTTCGTCGACGCTGTCAGCGTACTGAAGGTTATCGAAGTCGGCCTGGCTGATCGTGCCCCAGCGAACCATATTCTTAAGCTTCAGCACTTCATTCCAATACTTGCGCCCGTAGATGATGATGATGGTGTGCTTGGGCATCTTGCCGGTTTGTGAAAGTGTCATCATTTCCCAAAGTTCGTCGAGCGTGCCGAAGCCGCCTGGAAAAACGATGAGGGCTTTGGCAATTTGGGCGAACCACAATTTGCGCATGAAGAAATAATGGAAATTGAAACTGAGTTCCGGGCTGATGTAGGGATTTGCGAATTGCTCGTGAGGCAGCTCGATGGAAAGTCCGATGGACTTGCCGCCGGCTTCGTAAGCGCCGCGGTTGGCGGCCTCCATGATGCCAGGACCGCCGCCGGAGCAGATGACGAAGCGGCGGGGGCGGGGACCGAGCGATAGCGCCCACGTGGTGATCTTGTGAGAGAGTAGACGAGCCTCTTCGTAGTAGACGGACATTTCGAGCGCGTTTTTGGCTTCGCGAATGTGCAAGCGGTGTGCTTTCCGCCTGGCGTCGCTCCAACGGGAAGTTTTCATTTTTTTCAGGCGAGTGTAGCGGGAAGAAGCTGCTTCGTGAGAGTGGATGCGAGCCGAGCCGAACATCACGATCGTGTCGCAGATTCCTTCCTTCTTAAGTTGCACGAGGGGATAGATGTACTCGGAAATGATGCGAATGGGCCGCGCCGGCGTGCTGGCCAGGAACTCGGGATTTTCGTGCGGAGCTTTTGGAGCGTGTTGGGGCTTGGGGCGATTTCCGTCGGACATGGGAATTTTCTCCAATCAGGGTGCGTTTAGATTGTAGGCAGAGCGAAGCGCGGCGGCAACGCCTTTGGGGTGGCTGGCGTCGAATTGAATACGCGGAGGCGGAGCGAGGTTCCCCTGGCGAACAGTTTGCATCTCATTGAATCAGGCGGCGATTGCCAATGAACAGAATATTGACGATTCTTGCGGGCATTCTTGCCGTGGTCGCGATCCAGACGCCGCCGGCAAGGGCGCAGGCGCCAGACGGGCCGATGATCCCGCAGCCGGGTGTGCCCATCCAATCGGGGCAAGCACCGATTAAGGTTCGCACCATATTGGTGAATACGCCAGTGACCGTCCGGAATGAAAAAGGCGAAATGGTGCACGACCTCGAGGAATCCGATTTTCAGATTACCGACAACGGCGCCCAGCAAACAATTACCCATTTCAATTTAGGCGGCGACCCGATTTCACTTGTGGTGGTGGTGGAGACGAGTTCGCGGATTGCTTCGGCTTTGCCGAAAATTCGCAAATCGGGAATCCTGATTTCACAGACCGTGACGGGCCCGACCGGCGAAGGCGCTGTTGTGGGATTTGACGATGAGGTGAAGACCCTTCTGGATTTTACGAACAGCGCCGACGCGATGGAAAAGACGATGTCCGGATTGAAGGAAGGATATTCGGGATCAAAGTTGTTCGATGCGATGTCCAAAGCGGTGGAACTTCTGAGCGGGAGGCCGGAAGTATCAGAGACCGAGTTGGGCCACCGGCGTGTGATGCTGGTGATTGCGGAGGCGCACGATTCGGGGAGCGAAGAAAAACTGGGCGAAGTGCTCCGGCGGGCGCAACTGGCGAACATCACGATTTACGCGGTAGGAATTTCAAGCACGAAAGCGGACTTGAAGAGGAAGCCCGAGTATACGGGGCCTTCGCCGGTAACCCCGGAGGGAACCTACGGCATCCCGCCCCCGCCCGGGACAATACAAACGCCAACTACGGGGGACACCAGTCAGCCGCAGGGAGCGAACCTGTTGGCGTTGGCGGTGTGGGCGGTGATGCACGCGAAGGATCAGGTTACCGCGCATCAACTGGAGATTGCGGCGGCGGCGACCGGCGGGCTGCACGTCTCGACGTGGAAGGATCGTACGATCGAGAAAGTAATTGATGAGATCGGCGGCGAGTTGCATTCGCAGTACACGCTGACGTATACGCCAAGCGGCGAGAACACCGACGGGTATCACGAAATCAGTGTGACGGTGTCGAAGCAGAAGGAGCGTGGATTAAAAGTGCGCGCGCGGCCGGGGTATTACCAGGGTGCGCCGGAGAGTTAGAATGGCGCGCAGGAGCGTGATAAGGGCAGCTCATGTCTGGGCCGAACCATACTTTCACGATACGCTTGGCGACGACGGCAGATATTCCGGCGCTGCGGGAGTTGATTGACAAGTCGGTGAGAGTTTTGCAGCGAAAGGATTATTCCGCGGAGCAGTTGGATGCGGCGTTGGGGACGGCGTATGGCGTGGACACGCAACTGATCGCGGATGAAACGTATTACATCGTGGAGGCGGTTGGCGAGAAAGTGCTGGCGGCTTGCGGTGGGTGGAGTATGCGCAAAACGCTTTATGGCAGTGACCATGGGCCGTATCGCGACAACTCCATGCTCGATCCGGCGCGGGAGGCCGCGAAGATCAGGGCGTTTTTTGTGCATCCGGAGTGGACGCGGCGCGGGATCGCAAGCCTGATTCTGAAAACGTGCGAGGATGCGGCTTATGCGCGAGGCTTCCGGAGATTTGAAATGGGCGCGACGTTAACCGGAGTGCCGATGTATGCGGCGCGGGGCTACGCGAAGGGCGAGCAGATTGAGGTGCCTCTGCCGAATGGTTTGTCGCTCGCAGTGGTGAGGATGTCGAAGATGGTGGATTAGTAATTCCGCAGAGCTCAGATCACAAATCTAGGAAGGCAAAAGGCGGCCGCCTCAGAAGGCGGCCGCTACATAAGCTAGGCGAGTTGGTGCCAGAAGGCGGCTTCGCGGGAGGCGAGGAGTGCGTCCTTGCGGGCGTTCCAGCGAAGGAAATGCGGGGTGCGGGTGTGTGCGGTGTGGTCTTCGCGGGCTCCCCAGACTTCGTGCAGGAGAAAGGCACCAGGCTGGTCCACGCCACCGTGCAGATCGAAACGCAGGCATCCGGCTTCCTTGCGCGAGGGCACGAGTAGGGCGCGAAGCTCAGCTTCGAGGAGAATGTGCTGTCCTTCCTTGGCGCGGAGAGTGACGATCAGGGTAACTGCGTTTTTCGGGAGTTTGGTGACCGCGGGGCCGCGAGCACGCCGGCGGGGCAACCGCTTCGGAGCTTTGCGAGGTTTCCGTTTGGGCATGTCGGCGGCGATTGTACTCCAAACAGTTTTAATGGCAAGGAGAACTGGGACACCTCGCTTGTCCACCTGAAGGTGGACGCTACTGACCCAAGACCGCCCCCCTCCCTCCTGCGGTGGGCAGGCACAAGGCGGGCCCTGCAAAGGAAAGGGAAACCCAAGAACACAGGCTGAAGCCCGTGCTACCGGAGCCACCCTTCCTTCATCAGGGCGAGCCCGATGGTGGCCGCTACTTTTCGTCGGCTTGTTTGCGGCCGGTGTTCAGGCTGTCGAAGTTCATCAGCGTGTTGAGCACCAGGGAGTAGGTGTTCTCGGTTTCACCTCGGTAAACGGGATTGATCGAGAACAGGACGACGTGACCGGAGCCATTGGGCACGTCAAGCACGGCCGGGTGCTGGGCAATATCGTTGCCGTTTTCGACGAGGCCGGAGATGAGCAGGTCCTTGGAATCGGCGTAGCGCAGAATGACGCGCGGACGATTGGCCGGGGGGATCACGCGCGGATTGTTGAAGCTCTGCTCATCGGTTGGCTGAGGAGCTTCCCAAAGCTCTTTCTCCGGCTCATCTGGAACATCGAAGGCGGGGCGACCGATTACGAAATCGGGGTCGTCCTTCGTGCCGCGTCCGGTGGGGCGTGTGTTCATCTCCGGGCCAAGACGCCTGCGGCGAGAGCCGAGAATGCTGGCGACGGAAAAAATGGGGCCGTTGTCGCAATAGGCGGAGACTTTTTCGTCGTAGCCATAAGCGATGGGGCTGGCCGCGTCGACCAGGCGAGTGCCAACAATGGAGCCGACAATCTTCATTTTTTCTGAGGTGCTGGAGGCGACGCCATTGGCCAGTCCGATAGAGATGGCAAGTTGCGACGTATCGGTAGCCGTGAGCAAAACGCCGCCGTTGCGCACAAAACTTTGCAGCTTGGCCACGCCGTCCCAGCCGAGGCCAGGGCGCATGTCGGGCGTAGAGTCGTTTTTGCCAACGAGGTTGGGTGTTTCGGGCGTGTTTAGCCAAGGCAGGGCGTTGCCCCACGCGGTCGGTGTCCCCTGGACGATGGCATTGGAATTCGCGTTGCCGGTGACGGGTGGAAACAGAATTACGTCATACTTGGCGTTCAAGTCGGGAATTTTCGCGAGTGTCTGCGTGCTCATGTAGTCATAAGGAATTTGGAGATTGTCGAGCGCGAGTCGCCACCAGCCTTCGGATTGCGTGCTGAGCCAAGTATGGACATAAGCGATGCGTGGGGCACGGACGGGGTGAGTTTTGACGGTGGGCGCGGCGGCGAGTGCAACGGCATTGAGGCCGAGAGACTTCGTGGCGGCATCAAGATCGGAGCGGCCGACCCCACGGATCAGGAAGGTGCCGCGCGAGAATTTGTGCCCGCTGGACTCGAACGGTTCTTCCGCAGCGTCGATCGGCGTGTCTTTCAAACGATACCGGAGTGAGGCGAGCGCGGGCTCGGCATGATTGTCGATCGCGAAAACGGTGCCTTCACCCTGAACGCCTCCAGACGAGCGGAGTTCCGTGACGCGCTCCATCGGGACCGAGAGGACCTTGGAGTCCGTAACTCGAGTGACTTGCACACCGAAGAGTTCGCCAAAGGTCCAGGCTGTGTCGTCGTAAGGAGTGGTCTGCGGATCTTCGGGGCTCCAGAACTGGTAGTCGAGGAGCGCGTCGGCGACGCGGGAATAGGGTTGATCCATGCGGATGACGTAGCTGCCGGCGGGGAAATCGCGCGTGGTTGGCGACGCGGGCTTTGGTTTCTCCTCGGGATCGGCGGGCTTGGACGCCTTCTTTTCTTTCTTTACGGGGAGGTTCACCTGGAAGGAACTGGTGGCGCGCGAAATCTCCACGTGTTGCTTGAGCATCACGCGCAAAAGATCGGCTTGCACGCTGGCGCGCGGATCGTCGGCTGGCAAAACATAGGCGGCCGGGCCTTCGGCGAGTGGTTTTTGAATGGAGCGCTTCCCTTTCAAATAAAAATTCTTGAGGAACAGGCGCTTGTTCTCATTGAAATAGTGGAGCGAAGTGAGCAGGCCGGTCTCCTCGTAGTTATTGTTGTTGCGCTGCGACCAGGCCGCTTTCGGAAGCGGCGGATTGGGCCGAAACCAGGTGCGCCCATATTCGCCGGGCTCCAGCGTGCGTACACGCGTGTCGGCGCCACCGTTGCCGAATGTCTCATAGAGGCGGCTGATGCCGTTGTGCATCGCGGCGAGAAACATCAGGTAGCCGGGGGACCATGTGTCGAAGTCACCGTGGGTGAAAACTCCGGGCATGCCGAACTTGGTCATGTCGGCTACGTTTCGCGCGCCAATCATCTGCCATTCATCCACAAGGATGGGATCCATCCAGGCGTTGTACGGGCCGTCGCCGACAGTGTTGTCGTAGAGATAAGGAACGGATTCGTGGAGGTCGTGGAGCACCTGAGCGTTCCAGGAGAGGTAAGTGTTCAGGACGTTTTGCGTGAGCTTGAGTGTCATGCCCATGGCGTCGCGGTTGTTGTCGTGCGCCACGTATTTGCCCCAATAGATGAGCGGCGGATAGAAGTCCTTGGGATGGGCGAGATGCCATTTGTAAATGTCGACCATGCGGTCACGGCCGTCCACTTCAACGACGGGAGTTATGAGGGTGATGACGCCGTCGCGGATTTCGCGGATGTAAGGGCTTTCGTCGACGGCGAGGCGATACGCCAATTCCATCAGCGCGGTTGGCGCGCCTGTTTCGGGCGAGTGAATTGTACCGGTGATGTAGTAGACGGGAACGGATTCGGCGACGAGTTTGTCGGCTTCGGCGTCGTCCAGATGGAT
>DATHMM010000189.1:0-42249 GCA_035487095.1 Candidatus Sulfotelmatobacter sp. | reverse complement strand
TTCGGACATCCCCGGATCAAAGCCTGCTTGCGGCTCCCCGAGGCTTTTCGCAGCTTGCCACGTCCTTCATCGCCTTCTAGCGCCAAGGCATCCACTGTACGCCCTTAGTAGCTTAATCATAAAACTCACTCAATACGTCGTCTTCTAAGGTGCTTCAATTTGCTTTCGCATTTCGTCGCTCACCGGAGTGGCTAAACTCCGGCTTTCCTCAGCTCGTTCGCCCTGTTTCAGCAGTTCCATTTTTCCCGTTCCCAGATTGCTCCGGTACCTAGGCTATCGACGCTACTATCCGCAGGTGCTTGACTGAGCTCGCCTTGTAATCCACAGCACTGCTCAACATACTCGAGCAGAACTTGTATGTAATCCACACCATCAATCCCCGGGGCGACCGTAATCGCTTCCGAGTTCTCGGCGTGAATTTGCCAGCCTTACTGTTGTCAAAGAGCGTTGGCCCTGATCCCATCAGGGGCCCCGATTTACATCAGGGCTTCCACCTTGCGGTGGACCTGGGAGCTTCTAGCATCTGATGCCGCTAAAAACGTCCCATAAAATACAAAACCCGGCGTCGAGCGCCGGGCACAACCGCCTATTGGTAGCGGTTCCACGCGAAGCTCGACAATATTTCACCCTGTGCTCGTAAGGCGCCTCACTATAGGATCTGTTCTTGGAGAACTTGAGACCCGACTGTGAATCCCCTGCACGGCCCAGCACTTTTGAGGAAGTGCCGAACCATTTGTAATCTTACATCAAGCCGAAAATATGTCAAGCGTTTCACAAAAACTTTTTTCGGAGCTTTCCACACCCCTGTGGAAGCTGTGGGAAACGCAGCCAAAGGCCCGTTTTCATTGATGATTGCAGCGGTTTACCCGCGCCAGAAAAAGTGCCTATTGGGGCCTAGTCCTTTTTCGGAACGGCAGCGTCCTTGGCTGCAGCGGCCTTCTTTTGTGCTTCCAGCGTCCACGGAGGAGTGACCCCGTTCAGGCGGGCATACGCGATGGACTGGCCGAAGTGCTCATGGTTGTGCACCACCAGGAGATAAATCACGTCGCCGGAGTTCGCCTCTGGCCCCAGCTTCTTTTCGGGGCGGGCGAAATCCGCATTGGTCATGCCCTGTAGCGCCGCTTCCGCGAAGGCATAGGACTTATCGAGTTGCTCGATGATCTTGGCCTTGTCCGTGGTCGAAGCTTCAAAACCTTCCACTTTGTAGGCCGGTACCGGGGTGACGCCGGTCATCAGAGACGTGATATTGAAGTTTGCTGCCGTGACATGGAGGAATAGCTCGCTGACCGAACGCACTCCGGCTTCGGGGCGCCAGGTATATTTGTCGGCGGGAATGGCGTTCGCCAGGCTCACCATTTTCTTGTGCAAATCCTGGAGATCAAGGAGCGCCTGGGGCTTCATGTCGTAGCTGGGGGGAGTCTTGTCTTCCGCCGGGGCATTGGCGCCGGGTTGTGGAGCGCGATTGCCAGAGTTCGCGTAGCCTTGGGAGGCCAACAGCAGGGCGAGTGCGGATAACAGCAGAACTGATTTTTTCATAAAGAGTCTCCTATGCGCCCCAAAGGGGCAAGGTGCCGGGTAGAGCGCGGGGAAAGAAACCGCGTATTCCAGAAGGAATTTAAGATCGGGCCCACACCCGGGCAGGACGCACAGTTAGACGGCGTCCCCCAAAAAACGCTTCGCGGTTAACACAGAAAATCCGAAACAATCCAGAGCGGCGCACCAACGCCAGGGCGGTTCGTCACTTTCCTGTCTACTTTTCCCCGCGAAATCCGAAAAATTTATGACGTTCGATTGATGGCAATCTGACAACCCGTTATCTCTCTCCGCATAGTCTTCCATCAAGCGGCTGCCAGAAAACACAGCGTTGTGCCGTGGGGGCCGTCATTACGTGTTCACAAAGGAGAAAGAAAATGAAGAAAAGAGATCCGCAGATTTCTGCCGGGTTGTCTTCCAACCGGCGGTCATTTTTGAAAAAAGGAGTGGCGGCTGCAGGCGCGGCGACGATGGGAGCAGGGCTGCTAAGCTCGCCGTCGCGCGCGTTCGCAGACGGGAATGAGGGAGGCAATGGCAGGCTGAACAAGGGAGACGCCGCGATCCTGCGTTTCCTGCAGGCGCTGGAAACGATCGAAGCCGACCTCTGGCGGCAGTACGCCGAGCTTGGAGGAGCCGGGGCGAAAACTCCAGGCACGACGGGAAATTCTCCCATTGACCTCTCGTTCCCAACGGCGCTCGCACCTCTTTACATCGCGGGCCTTCAACAACTCGATGGCGACATGCCGCAATATATCGACGACAACACCGACGATGAACTTTCGCACGAAGCTTTCTTGAGGAATTATCTGGAGTCGAAGGGCGAGCCCGTCGCCGACCTCACCAAATTCTTCAACCTGCAGCCCAGCCAGGTGACCGGCGTGCCGAATATCGGACGGCTGACCAACCTGACTCAGTTGACGGTGGATACCAGCTGGTGGACACGCTACCGGAGCGATTCCAAAAACCCAGACCTCGGTGACACCTTCGATCAGGCAATTCCGACGCTCGCGGTGGGCCAGCACACGGCCATCCCGAGAACAAACGCGGACTTGAGCGCGGATCCGAACCAGCCGGGCGGAGTATCGGTCCACACGCAGGCGATCGCCAACACGGCTGGATTTCACTTCGCGTTCATCGAGCAGGGCGGCAGCAGCCTCTACCCGCAACTTGCGCAGCGCGTGAGCAACGCGGAAGTGTTGCGAGTGCTGCTCTCGATCGGCCCAACGGAAACCTCGCACTTCCAGACCTGGCACGACAAAGCCGGTAACGCAATTCTTCTGACGGATACCGACACAGGTTTCCCGGGCTCAACCGGCGCGACCGTCACCTTTCCGAATCTCAACGGTTTCACGAATCCGATACAGGCCGACGAATTCCAAACCAATCTGATCATGCCGGAACCCACGTTCTTCTTGAACAAGAAGTTGGGCATGGTCTCCATCATTCGACCGACGGAAACCGAAGGGGCGGCAATGGCCGCGCTGCAAAGCTTGACAGATGACGGGTTGTTCATCGGCCATACATCGAAGAGCGGGAAGTCCGATGGATTCGCGGAATTGCTGCAGGGGCTCGCGGAAGAAGCGGACAACGCGCGTCGGCAAGTCGAGTAATTCCAGCAACGGATAGAATACCGCCGGCGGTAGCCTGAACGCCGAGCGCAGATCTAACTAAAAGTCGAAGGGTCCGGACTGCTGAAGTCCGGACCCTTTTGATTTTGAAAACGTGTATGAGGCTCGAAGGCTCCAATAAACGCGGCTCAAGGCCACAAGCCATTGAAAAATCTTCAGGGTGAATCGCAGGACGCGAGGAAGCGACAGCCAAACAGCGCGGGCAAAAACTTGTAACTGAAATTGCCGAGACGCATCGAATGGGACCAGCCGTTAGGGGCCCGACGGGCATTCGGGCTGTGACAAACGCGAAAACGTTTCGTCGCGCACGGCGGAAGGCAACGCAAATCCCGCCGCTCGCAACTAATCGGAATCGCTTAGCCCCGTAATCTTGACACTGAGGGGTAGGCAGTCTACACTACGGAGTTTTTAGATGGCCCTTGGGAGCCGTCTGAGTGAGGTCAGAAAGAAAATGGATAAGAAGCGCCTGGAATATTACAAGAAAAAACTTTTGAATCGCCGCGATGAGCTGGTGAAGACCATCACGCGCACGGAAGAAGAAGGACGGCAAGCGGACGACGATCCGACCGTCGACCTGGCGGATAAGGCGGCCAACTCTTACACCAAGGAATTCCTTTTCGGCCAGACGAACACGGACCGCGCGATCCTGAACATGATTGACGAAGCGTTGAAGCGGATCCGCAGCGAAGAGTACGGCACCTGCGCGAACTGCCAGGAAGAGATGCAGCAGAAGCGCCTGGAAGCCGTGCCCTGGGCCAAGCACTGCATCACTTGCCAGGAAAAGAAGGAACAGGGCCTGCTCTAAGAGAAATTGCATTACCCATCCGTAAGATAATTAACTTATAATCGAAGCGGAAGCGGTTCGTGAGGCAGATGTCGCCCCATTCGAACTCCCGCGTTTACGTGGCGCGCTGGCTGGAAACTCTTGCCGGCGCGCTTTCGTCTGTTCTCTTCCCTTCCGGCTGCCGGCTGTGCGAAGCCTTGCTGACGCGGGCGGATCGCCTGCCGGTCTGCGACTCCTGCCTCAAATCGTTTCGGGAGCTTCCGCAAGAGATCTGCGATCGCTGCGGGCAACCCTGGACGGAATCCGGCGACGTGGATGGAGACGAGAGCGTATGCCGGGAGTGCCAGGAGCGGGGGTTTGCGTTTGACGCCGCGCGGAGTTTTGGGATTTATGAAGGCTCCCTGGCCCGGGCGATCGTGCTGATGAAATACGAGAGGATCGAACCCCTGGGAGGGTGGTTTGCGAAGCGGTTGCTGGAGGCGGCCCGCAGGCTGCCAGCGGGTTTCGTTGCGGACGTGATCGTGCCGGTTCCGCTGCACCGCACGCGCCAGAAGGAGCGGGGGTTCAACCAGGTGGACCTGTTTGGAAAGCCTTTGGCCCGGAAACTAGGGCTGCCTTACCGACCAGTCTTATTGAAGCGGGAACGCGCTCGCCCGGAGAAACATCTCCTTCATTTTGAAGAACGTTGGGAGGCCGTACGTGGCGCTTTTGTCATCCGGGAAGGCGGGCGGGTTGACAATTTGCGGATATTGCTCTTAGATGATGTTATGACGTCGGGAGCGACGCTTGACGCATGTTCGCGTGCGTTGCGCGAAGCAGGCGCCAAATCGGTTACCGGGTTGACCATCGCCCGGGCCGTGCGGCGGGCCATCCCGGCGAGAGAAAGTGTTTAGCCTGAAGGGCGCGCGATGAGCGCTAGACGACCAGAAACGGTCGATGCCCGGGGGCGATACGTCCCCGAAGCGGGCGGCGTGCTTGTGCCCGGCGCTTCGGGGAATGCTGGAACACGGCACGTTCACAACCTGACTCCCCGCCGTGCTTCCTTGATGCAGGAACCAGTCCTGGTCCTGAACGCCACCTACGAACCGATTAATGTGACCGCGGTGCGCCGCGCGATGGTGCTGCTGCTCAAGGGCGTGGCCCAGGCGGAGGAAGTGCACAACGCGGAGGTTCATTCTTCCGCGCATGCCCACAAGGTGCCTTCGGTGATCCGGCTGCTCGCTTACCGGCACATTCCTCAACAGAGCCGTGCTCTTTCGCGGAAAAATATCCTGTTGCGCGACCGGAATACCTGCCAATTCTGCGGAAAGATATTTCCGAGTTCAGAGCTTACCTTGGACCATGTGATGCCCAGGTCGCGGGGCGGGCGCTCGAGCTGGGAGAACCTGGTGGCTTGCTGCTATCGCTGCAACAACAACAAGGGCGACCGGACACCCGAAGAGGCCGGCCTGAAATTGGCGCGGAAGCCGCGGCCGTTTACGCTGCATACTTCGCGGCAGTTAATGCGTCTGATCGGCCATCGCGACGAACGGTGGCGTAAGTATCTGTTTTATTAACGCTTAGGCTGCACCGCAAAAAAATAAGGTTAGCGCAATTTTTTCGAAACCTTTTTCCCTGAGGGGCATCTAACCTTATAACAACCACTTCGAGGACACACCCCGGGGAGCTTGAGCGCCACTCACGTGGAATTCAGGCTCCTCTCCTAATTTACAGCCCATTTTTTGCGAAAGGCCGCAAGTTCAGGAATTTTTTGCACTGCTTGATTTGGGGAAACTTTCCAGAGCGGATTCTTCGTCGGGAAATTCCGGAAAAACCTGGTAGAGCTGCGTCACCTTCAGAATTTCTTCCACTTTCGGCGCGAGTCCAACCACCTTCATTGCGCCGCCTTTTTTGACGACCGCGAGATAGTTGCGAACGAGTTCCCCGATTCCAGAGCTATCCAGATAATCGAGCCCATTCAGATTCAGGACGATGTTGTTGTCGCCCTGACGAAGAAGACGTTGAATCGCGTCGCGAAACGCCTGGCCTTCGAAAGAGGTGAGGCGCCCGCTGACATCCATGAGGGTCACCTTGTCTGCCTGCCGGATTTTGATGGTGAAACTCAAGGTCGAGTCCTTTGTGTGAAGGAGAGGATGATTTTACATTGAATCGCGAAGAAGGCAAGAGGAGGAGAGTGGCCGCGAAATGAAAATTTATTCACAGATTTTATTGACGAAACATTACGCGGAGACCGCGGCGCCAGCTTTCGGCCAGGCCGACGCGGATGATTTCCATGTCGCGCGAAAGATAGCGTTGGAGGGTGTCGGTGGTGGGATGAAAGCGAAGGGCAGGCGCGATCAGATAGACAAGCGGCGGCGCGGGCTGGAGCTCGATGCCAGGAAAATAACCGTAGCGCGCGAAGTCTCCCTGCGATTGATGCCAGCGAATGCGAGACCAGTAGTCCGCCGCCTGGAAGGGGAGATCCACGTTTTCGGAGGCTTTGAGTTCCAGGATGGCGAGGCGTCGGCTGCGCGTCACGCACAATAAATCCAGGATGCCATGCTGGCCGGCAACTTGGGCGAATACCTGCTCGTAGACGTGTTCGGGATCGAGTGAAATATCAACGCGGGTGACATCCTGGCAGACCAGGGTTTGCATCCACCGCTCCGCTTGCGCGCGATAGAGGGAGTGCCGAACGTTGCTGGCCAGCGGACTGCGAAAATTCTGCAGGTTGGCGATCAGTTGTTTCAGTGCAGGTTCATTTTTCGAACAAAGTTCCGCCCAGGTGGAATCGCTGCCAAAGTAAATTTTGTTTTCGTGCCAGCGGGCGAAGACGAGCCCGCGAAAACGCAAGACCACTTCCTGGCTGTGCGGCGTGGCGTGGGCGCGAATGGACTCGGGACTGAGAGCGATAAGAGGAGCCAGAGCCGAGGCGGCGCGGTCGAGGAGCAGTTGCGTTTCGCGGCGCGGCACAAGCCAGGAAGCCACGTTGCCGCTGGCGCAGGGATCCACACGATTCAAGGTTTCCCTGAGTGGATCGAGTTCGTAGACTTCGACGGCGAGTCCTTCGCGGAGGGCGCGTAGACGGTTGGCGAGGACGGCGGATTTTCCCTTGGGGAGAATCAATCGCAGGGTGGCCAGGCCGGCGCGTTTCGCGGACTGGCGCGACTTTTCGAGCCATAGCAATCCGTAGGTGAGACTGCTTTCAAGCGCGTCTTGCGATTCGCCTTCGGGGACGGCCAGAAACGCAGTGTTCGAGGAACCGCGGTGCAGGATTCCGCGCGTGTAAATTTTCGAAAGCGAATGCTCCAGATCCTGCGCGACTGAGATTTTTTCGAGGGTTTCGTCAGGAAATTGTTCCGCGAGGATGCGGCGCAACTGCTCGCAGAAACCTTCGCGGGAAAGATCGCGCGGGCCGGGGGCGTATTCCAGGCGGACGATTTCCAGGCGCTCCGGCCTGGCGCGGCCGAAGCGCTCGACGGCGAGGGCCAGGCGGTCCTGGGAATTGCCAGTGATGGCGACGACGCGGCGGGTGACGTTGCAGTTTTCCGACCACAAGTGCAGCAAGGGCTTTTCGGCGTTTCCCCGGACTTCCCAAGAAAGCGGCGATACCGAGGTGACACGGCCCCCATTTTCGCGGATTTCGACGGCGCCGGGGACGAGGATGTCCTGGAGGCTGGCGCGCAGGTCTTCAGCTAAATTCATGGCGACAGTCTAATATAACGATGCCGTTACTTAGCAATTATTTTAAGGTGGCGAGTTGTAAATAGGTGACCTGAACTGCAGGCTGCTGCAGGTTCCAACTGGTAGGCACTCGATCGAAGGAGATGGAAAAACTGCGTTTCTGGCCGGGACCCAGGGCAACAGGCGGAATACCGAGGACGCTGCGAGTTTCGCGGAGAACGACCTGATGAAGGTCGTCGAAAAATTCTACGGTGACGCTCATTCCGGTGACCGTCTGCTGGCCTGCGTTTACGATATCGGCGTCGAGGATGGTTACCTCCTGGTGAAGGAAATTTTCAGCGCGGCTGAGGGCGATATTTTCGATCTGAATGCTTTTTGCGTAAGTTTGCTCCGCCGGGCTCATCGGAACGAAAGCGTTTGAGGACGCGTCACGGAAGGAGCTGTGTCGAGGGGATTTAAAGGCGAACCAAAACGAAAGGGCAATCGCGACAATGACCAGGGCCCCGAGGAGAATATTCAACGGTAGCGGCTTCCGTTGTTCGGGGTCCGGCTGATTTTGCAAAATTTCCTGCATGAACTTTCCTTGTCAGGAGCCTTGTCGCGGGCCTTACCGCGGATATCGAAGCCGGGGAATCAGATTAGCGGCCGACTTGCAGCCGCAGGACCAGGGGCTCCGGCAATTTTGCGTCGCGCATGCGCTTTTGCACGCCGGTGATGTCGTAGGGAACACGCCAGAATTCGACGGTGTGGTTATCGAGATCGGCGATGGCGAAACCGGCGCGGGGATCGGTGTCGCGGGGCTGCCCGATGGAACCGGGATTCAACAGATAGCGTTTCGCGTCTTCGAGGCGTAAAGCGCAACGCGACTCGTTGCTCCGGGGATGCAGCGAAAGGACTTCCAATTCGGGGTCTTGGTAGGCAAAGCCGCCTTGATGATGCGTGTGGCCGAAAAAGGTGACCTGACTCGTGGAATCCAAAAGGCCTTCAAGAGCTTGCGAAGGTGTAAAGACGTATTCATCTTCATCTTGAAACGCGCCGTGGACGAGAACAACTCCCTCCGCTTCGAGCGGGCCTTGCGGCAAACCGGCGAGCCAGCCGAGATTTTCGTTGGAGAGTTGGGAACGAGTCCAGTTGACGGCGGCTTTTGCAACGGGATTAAAGTCGTCCGTGGGCATGAGTTCTGCGACAGCTTTGTCGTGATTTCCCCGGATGGTGACTGCGCCGAGTTCGCGGATGCGAGATGTGACTTCGTTGGGATCAGGACCATAGCCGACTACGTCGCCGAGGCAAATCAGGCGCTGCCAGCTCCCCTCCGCTGCATTGAGGGAGGCTTCCAGAGCAGATAGATTTGCATGGATATCCGTAAGGACTAGAAGTCGCATCCCTGGGGTTCCGGACCTTTCAAGAGTATAGATGAAGCCGGGGAAAGCTGCACAGGACAAAGTAATTATTTCCAGGCCCTGCAGGAGAGCGTGTTGCATGTCGCAAAAATGTAACAAAAAAACTGGGGTAAACGACGAAACATTCGGCTAGTGGGTTTCGTCTATACCAGTGCAGCCGGGTTTCAGGCTGTTCGGGATGGATAGAGATTAAAAACGAAACCCCGCGGTGGCAGCCGCGGGGCAAGTGACACGCAGATTTTCCGGCTCTTGGACCAGGAAGAAGAGGTGTCGTCTTCGAGAGGCTACTCTTCACCTGCGCGTGTGTCAATACTCCTTCCTTCTTGAACAAGTCTCGGTTGACTCGCTCCTCGAAAGGAAAGATGCACATGAAAAGCAATACGTTGGTTCGCAGTCTGGCTCTCGCCGCCGCCTTCGCGATGACCGTTCCCATGTTCGCGAAACCCGTGGCAAAGGCGCTTGCCGTTCCCCACGCGGTAAAATTCGGCAATGTGGATGTGAAGGCCGGCGATTACCGCGCCATGATCGACGACAACCATCTGACGCTTCTGAACGGCAAGAAAGTGATCGCGGAATCCGCTGGCCGTTGGGAAGACCGCAGCCAGAAGTCGCCCTACACGGAAATCGTGTCGAACAGCGATGGCCGGGTGCTGGAACTCCGCTTCGAAGGCAAGACCCAAGTATTTGTGCTCTCCGAGTAAAGGGAGCGCCCGTGAACTTTCCTGACCCGATGCGAGGGGAGCTGGCTTCGATGGCAGCTTCCCTCCTCGTTCTCCTTTCGGGAGAACTATTGAAGTGGCAATTTCCGGCTGTGGCAGCCGGGGAGAAGTTGAATTCGCTCGTAAGCGCTTTGCGTACGAAGATCCCCCACTCCGCCTTTGCGCTGATCCGCCGCTAGCGGATCAGCATGCAATCTCCATAACTGTAAAAACGATAGCGTGCAGCTACCGCGTGGCGGTAGGCCTGGAGGATATTCTCGCGGCCTGCGAACGCGGAAACCAGCGCCAGGAGCGTGGATTTCGGCAGGTGGAAGTTTGTGAGCAGCTTGTCCACCACGCGGAAGTTGTGGCCCGGGAGTAGAAAAATCTCGGCTTCGCCGCGGCCGGCGGAGAGTAGTTCCCTTCCTCCAGCACTCGCGGCGCGAGCCGCCGCATCTTCCAGAGTACGAATCACTGTGGTTCCCACGGCGAGAATGGGACGCGACTGAGATTTTGCCTGTCGAATTTTTTCGACGACTTCCGCAGTGATTTCATACGCTTCGGAGTGAATTTTGTGTTCTTCGAGCGTTTCGGCGTGGACGGGCTGAAATGTGCCCAGGCCGACGTCGAGCGTGACTTCGCAGAGTTCGCAGCTTTTTGCTTTAAGTTCGTCGAGAATTTCCGGTGTGAAATGCAGCCCCGCCGTCGGCGCGGCAACCGCCCCCGGGCGCCGCGCGTACACCGTCTGGTAACGCTGGCGGTCGCTTGCCTCATCGGGGCGATCGATGTACGGGGGAAGAGGGACGTGGCCGAGAAGCTCCAGGTTTTCCTCGGCGGAGAGTTTATTCCGCGAAGTGAAGCGGACGGTGCGAATACCCAGCTCGCCTCGTGAAAGAACTTCAGCTTCGAGTTCGCCTGCTCCAAACTGCACTTGTTCGCCTACCTGCATTTTCCTGCCTGGACGGACCAGGGCTTCCCAAATATCTGCGTCAAGTTTTCGCGTGAGAAATACTTCCACGTTTCCGCTTAAGTGTTCGCGGACTGTTTTGCGAGCAGGGTGCTGGGAGTGAACACCGAGGCGTTTGCCGAAGAGGCGAGCGGGAATTACACGGGCATTGTTGAAGACGATCAACTCTTCGCCCGTGAGAAAGTCAGGGAGGTCTGCGAACAGCGCGTCTTGGAACTGACCGCTAGTCCGTTCGACGAGGAGCAAACGAGATCCGTCCCGGCGATCGAGGGGGCGCTGGGCGATTAGGCCGGCCGGGAGGTCGTAGTCAAAGTCGTCGACGCGCATGAAGCATAACTATAACAAGAAGCGAGAGATGGCAGGAATTGTCCATTCTCAAAGAGGCAAGGAACGCGAGGTTGAGCCCTGCCTTCGCTCATATCTATAACAATTTGAAGTACATAATAGAAGTCAAGGGGTCTGCAGAAAATATTTGACAATATCACGCTAAGATTTTATGCTTTGCGTACCATAACTCATGGAGGACTTGGCAATGCGAACCACAATCACTCGTTTTGAACCCTTTCGGGCTAACTCGCTCCAGCAGCAGTTCAGCCGCCTCTTCAACGAGGCCTTTGAACGCACTTCGGACGAGTCCAGCCTCACCACCTGGGCGCCCCCAGTCGACATTTTTGAAACCGAGCACGAACTGGTGGTCAAGGGGGATCTTCCGGACATCAAACCGGAAGAGCTCGACATTCGTGTCGAAAACAATATCCTGACGATTAGCGGCGAGCGGAAATTCGAGAAGAAGGTGAACGAGAACAACTACCTGCGCGTGGAGCGTTCGTATGGCTCGTTCAGGCGGAGCTTCTCGCTGGCGAACACCGTAAACAGCGAGGCCATCAAGGCCGAGTACAAGAACGGCGTGCTGACGCTGACGATCCCGAAGCGCGAGGAAGCCAAGCCGAAGCAGATCAAGGTGAACGTGGAAGCACCGGCAGTGGCGGCGGCAAGCCGGTAATTTACAAAAGTGCCAGCACGGCGAAACCCGCCGTGAGGTAGCATACGGGGCTGGCTGAAAAGCCGGCCCCTTTTCATGAAGAATTGAGTTTGCGAGGGAATTATGTTGCGTTTCGACAAAATGACCGTAAAGGCCCAGGAGGCCATACAGGAGTCGCAGGAGATTGCCGCGCGCCACGAAAACCAGGCGATTGAGCCGCTGCACCTTTTGGTGGCGCTGGTGGAGCAGAAGGACGGCGTTGTGCCGCCGCTGCTGGCGCGGCTTGGCATTCGCAATGAATTGCTGATGCAGGATGTGGACCGGGAGATCAGCCGGCTCCCGAAGGTGCAGGGATTCGGCCAACACAACATGAGCCGGGCGTTGAACGACGTGCTGGAGCGGTCGTTTGACGAGGCCCAAAAGTTCAAGGACGAGTACGTCTCGACGGAGCATCTGTTTCTGGCGATCGCGGCGGCGGAAAGCGATCCCGCGGGAAGACTGCTGAAGAAGCATGGGGCTTCGCATGAGGCAATTTTGCATGCATTGGCCGGGGTGCGGGGGAGCCAGCGGGTGACCTCGCAGAATCCGGAGACCACATACGCCTCCCTGGAGAAATACGCGCGCGATCTCACGGACCTGGCGCGGCGCTCGAAGCTGGACCCGGTGATTGGGCGCGACGAAGAGATTCGGCGCGTCATGCAAATTCTAGCCCGGCGCACGAAAAACAATCCGGTGCTGATTGGCGAACCCGGCGTTGGAAAGACGGCGATTGTTGAGGGATTGGCGCAGCGGATTGTGTCCGGGGACGTGCCCGATGTATTGAAGACGAAGAGGCTGGTGGCCTTGGATATGGCCGCGCTGGTGGCGGGAGCAAAGTTTCGCGGGGAATTTGAGGAACGCCTGAAGGCGGTGCTGAAGGAAGTTTCCGAAGCCGAGGGACAGATCATTCTGTTCATCGATGAATTGCACACGCTGGTTGGCGCGGGCGCGGCGGAAGGGTCGATGGACGCCTCCAACATGCTGAAGCCGGCGCTGGCGCGCGGAGAGTTGCGGGCCATCGGCGCGACAACTCTGAACGAATACAAGAAATACATCGAGAAAGATCCGGCGCTCGAGCGGCGGTTCCAGCCCGTGCTGGTATCCGAGCCGACCGTTGAGGATACGATTGCGATTCTGCGCGGGCTGAAAGAGCGCTACGAAGTGCATCATGGCGTGCGCATAAAAGACGCGGCGATACTGGCGGCGGCGACGCTTTCGCATCGCTACATTTCCGATCGCTTCTTGCCCGACAAGGCCATCGATCTGATCGACGAGGCGGCCGCCAGCCTGCGCATGCAGATCGATTCCCTGCCGACGGAGATTGATGAAATCGAACGGCGGATCATGCAACTGGAAATCGAGCGGCAGGCGCTGCTGAAGGAAACGGATGCGCACTCGGTGGAGCGGCGCGGGCAAATTGAAAAGGAACTGGCAAAGTTGAAGGAAGATTCCAGCGGGCGCAAAGCCCGGTGGCAGGCGGAGAAGGAAGCCATCGGCAAGATTCGCAAGCTGAAGGAGCAGATCGAGCAACTGAAGGCGGAGGCGGAACGCTACGAGCGCGCGGGCGACCTGGCGAAGGTGGCCGAGATTCGCTACGGAAAAATCGCTCAGGCAGAGCGTGAGCTGAACGCGGCACAGGAGCGGTTTGCCGCGGTACAGAAAGACGCGCCGATGCTGAAGGAAGAGGTCGACGAAGAGGACATCGCCAAGCTGGTGAGCAAGTGGACGGGAATTCCCGTGGGGCGATTGCTGGAAGGCGAATCGCAGAAACTGGTTCACATGGAAGAGCGCCTGCGGCAGCGCGTGGTGGGGCAGGATGATGCTCTTGGCCGCGTGGCGAATGCGGTGCGGCGCAGCCGGGCGGGGCTTTCGGACGCCAAGCGGCCGATCGGTTCGTTCATTTTCCTGGGGCCGACGGGCGTGGGCAAAACGGAGCTGGCGCGCGCGCTGGCGGAATTTTTGTTTGACGACGAAAAGCTGATGATCCGTATCGATATGTCCGAGTACATGGAGAAACACGCGGTTTCGCGGCTGATCGGCGCACCTCCGGGCTACGTCGGTTACGAAGAGGGCGGGCAACTGACGGAGCAGGTGCGGCGGCATCCATACTCGGTGATTCTGTTCGACGAGATCGAGAAGGCGCATCCCGACGTGTTCAACGTGCTGCTGCAGATTCTGGAGGACGGCCGGCTGACGGACGGGAAAGGCCGGACGGTGGATTTCCGGAATACGGTGCTGGTGATGACGAGCAACGTGGGCTCCACGGCGATTTTTGAATTGTCGGAAAAGGATCCGGAGCGGGCGCGGCGGGAAGCGATGGAAGCGTTGCGTGCGGCGTTCCGGCCGGAGTTCATCAACCGGATTGACGAGATCGTGATTTTCAATCCGCTTGGAAAAGAGCAACTGGCGCGGATCGTCGGGATGTTGCTGAAGAGCGTGGAAAACCTGCTGGCGGAACGGAAAATCACGCTGGAGATCACTCCGGCGGCGACGGAAGTCCTGCTGCGGGAAGGTTACGATCCCGCATACGGGGCGCGGCCGCTGCGGCGGACAATTCAGCGGCTGATTCAGGATCCGCTGGCGCTGCAAATCCTGGAAGGGAAAGTTTTGCCGGGAGACCGCCTGCGCGTGGATCGCGATGGGCAGAAAGAGGCGATGCGGTTCGAGCGGGTGGAGGCAAAGCAGCCGGCGGCAGCTGCGGGAAAGAAGTGAGGGGGATGAGGAAGCCGGATTTTCAGGAGCTTAGAAACCTGGGGCCGGCGGGCGGGCGCGCCCAGCGTTCGATTTTAGGATGAAAGATTGATTGGGCTGATGCGTATTCATAGAGGAAGGCTGACGACATGAAAGTTTTGCGGACTGGTGCAATTTTAATTCTACTGAGCGTGCTGCTGGTGGTGGCGGGCGGGGCGATCGGCGGACGCGGCGGGCTGCAGATCGGGCTGGCGTTCGCAGTGGTAATGAATTTCGCTTCGTACTTTTTCTCGGACAAGATCGCGCTGGCTTCAAGCGGGGCGCAACCGGTTTCCCGCGAGCAATTGCCGCGTTTGTATGACGTGATGGAGCGACTGGCCGCGAAAGCCAATATTCCGGTGCCGAAACTCTACGTTGTGCCCGACGCAGCGCCGAACGCGTTTGCGACGGGGCGCAATCCGAATCACGCTTCGGTGGCGGTGACCCAGGGATTGCTGGAAATCATGAACGACGATGAACTGGAAGGCGTGATCGCGCATGAGCTTTCCCACGTTCGAAACTATGACATCTTGACGAGTTCAATTGCGGCGACGATCGCAGGAGCGATCACCTTCATGGCGTCCATGGGCAAATGGGCGATGATTTTCGGCGGATTCGGAAGAGACCGGGATGATGACCGGGGCGGCGGCGGATTGTCCGCGCTGCTGATGATTTTTCTGGCGCCGTTTGCGGCTTTGTTGCTGCAGCTGTTTTTGTCGCGGACGCGCGAGTACGCGGCGGACGAAACCGGTGCGCGGATGGTGGGCCAGCCGTATGGACTGATCAGCGCTCTCGAGAAGCTTGGAAAATACAATCGGCAGATTCCGACATCGGCGATTTCGCCGAGCACTTCCGCCCTCTGCATCGTAAAGCCAATGTTCGGGGGACAGACGCTCTCTTCTTTGTTCAGCACCCACCCGCCGCTGGAGGATCGTATTGCGGCCCTCAAGCAGATGGTCGGCACCCCGCTTCGTTAGCGAAAATAGCCAAATCTCGGACATAGAACATCCAATACGGGGTAAAGATTTCCCGGGCGCTTTTTGATCTCTGCCGTGGCATGAGCCTAATAGGCTGTTAATCGTCTTGGAATGAATGACTTACTTTGATTGCGCATCGGTTTCCGAGTTTGGCGAGGAAGGTGCACTGTTAGTTGTACCAGTCCGGGGGGACTGTGGCGGAAACTGGGGGAGATTGTATGAGCTGCCGAGACACTATCCATTTGATTTGCATGTATTTAGAGGGAAAGCTCTCTCCGAGCGTGCAGGGGGAGATTGAGCACCATCTGCAGGACTGCTCGGATTGCCGCCTGGTTTTGGACGCCGCGACCACCACCCTGGATCGCTATTTTGGGCCAGCTAAGCCCGTCTCTGATTCGCAAGCGGCCTGAGCCGAGAAATTAAATCCTTTTGAAATAATTACTTACAGGCAGAAGCGGCTACGGCCTTTCTGCCTGATTCTATTTTTCCCTGTAGTCGATTTTCAGGTTTCCACCCGATTGCGCAGTTGTAAAAATTGCGCTTGTCCCTCCTAATCTGTAATCTTTACTGGTACTAGTACCTTCCTCAGGCGCTTGTCCTGACTCCTCTGCAACATCTAACTCATTCCCTTCCAGCGGCTTGGAACCCCATGGCGCTGGGGAAGTGGTTTGGTGGTGGGAGTGCCCATCTACTGGATGAGCGGCGAGTTCGCCACTAAAAGGAGACGACGTCCATGAGCGAGTTTCAAGAAACCACAACGCAGGCAGCGGCACCCCGCTGGGTGGGCCTGGCGATTGCGGCATTGGGGGCAACCTCCCTGCTTGGCATTGGGATAGGCTGGAGCGCCCTGAATCAAGGGAAATCGACAGAACAGAACGTGCAGGCTTCGGTGAAGCAGCAGAACGAAGCATTGATGCAACGGCTTGCAAAGACCGACGATCAGAACCAGCAGCTTCAGAGCGACCTGAAGGTGGTGACGGACAAGCTGAACGTGACGCAGGAAGAGTTGGACCGCGCGCGCAAGGTGACCAAGTCTTCGGTTGTGGCCTACAACAAGAAGCTTTCCAAGGTGAACACGCAACTGGGCACCAAGGCGAACATTGAGGATGTGAACAAACTGAGCGGCGACGTTTCGGGCGTGAAGAACGACCTGGACGAAACCAAAGGCAAGCTGGATCGCGCCACGGGCGACATGGGCGTGATGAGCGGCCTGATCGCGCGCAACCACGACGACCTGGATGAACTGAAGCGGCGCGGCGACCGCAATTACTTCGAATTCACGATTCAACGGGCGAAGACTCCGCAGCACGTTGGCCCGGTGGCCATCGCGCTGAACAAGACGGACGCAAAGAAATCTAAGTTCACGATCACGGTTCTTGCCGACGACAAGTCCATCGAGAAGAAGGACCGGACGGCAGGCGAGCCGGTGCAGTTCTACGTGAAGGGAACGGGACGCACTTCACCCTATGAAATCGTGGTGTTCGACGTGAACAAGAACCAGATCACGGGCTACTTGTCCACGCCGAAGTCGGCAGGCGCGGCGACCGCGGCTACCAACACCTCCGGGCAATAACATCGGCCCGGGGACCATGGAAGTTCCTTGAGAGCAGGAGCGAAGGGGGAGGATCGAAAGATTCCTCCCCTTTTGCTTTTTCGGCTTGATGGGATAGATCCAAATGCGGGTCTGGACAGGTGCTGAATAGTTGTGACACCCTAAAGGGCGCCCTGACGGGGACAATAAACAAGCTGAAATTCAGGAGGGGATTAAACATGAAAGTTAAATTCGCAGCAGGTTTAGCACTCACTCTTTGTACAGCGGTCCTCACTTTGGGAGCCGATGGAAGCTGGACGGGATACATTTCCGACAGCGCCTGCGGAGCCAAAGGCGCAAACGAGAAGCACGCGGAATGCGCCGCGAAGTGCGTGAAGGAGAAGGGCGCAAAGTATGTGTTCGTCAACGATGCGGACCACAAGGTCTACGCCATTGACGCACAGGACAAGGTTGCGGCCCATGCCGGACATCACGTCACCGTGAAGGGCAACGTGGACGGGGATAACCTGAAGCTGACCAGCCTGGATATGGCGAAGTAACCTTCGGAACATTTTGAATGAAGAAAGGGGCAGGACTCGCGTCCTGTCCCTTTCTTTTTGTTCAATGCGAACCCCAGGACGGCGGCCTAAAGCCACCCTACACGTTTAGGGGATTCAATGTGCTTCGCGGGGGCGAGAGCCGCTTAGGCCGTAATAGGCGATATAGAGGTAGCAGATCGCCGGCAGGATGAAGGCACGGTGCAGGCCGATGGCGGGCATGTCCGCCAGAGTTCCAAAAAGAAGAGGAATGATCGCCCCGCCGACGATTGCCATGATGAGCAACCCCGAGCCATGGCCGGTGAGCGGCCCGAGATTGGCGATTCCCAGGGTAAAGATGCTGGGGAACATGATGGAATTGAAGAAACCCACTAGGATGATGCTGGCCATGGCGACGTGGCCGGTCGTCAGCATTGAGGTCACCACGAGCGCGCAAGCGCAGAATGCGGAAATCCCCAGGATGGTTCCGGTTTTGACTTTCTGCAGGATCGCGGAACCAATGAATCGCCCGATCATCGCCCCGCCCCAGTAATAGGCGACCAGCTGAGCGCCCTGCTTTTCCGGAAGATTCCCAATTTCATGAAGATGAAAATACTTGATGAGAAATGTGCCGATGGAGACTTCCGCGCCGACATAGACAAAAATCCCGACGACTCCCAGTATGAGATGGCGATATTTCCAGAGGCTGACGCCGGGACCGCTGCCCTTCCTTTGCGCCTCTGGGATTGACGGAAGCTTCAGGAAATGGATCACCACCGCGAGCGCGACCAGCAGCAGGCCAATGAAGAGATAAGGAGTCTTCACGGAAGAGGCCTGATCGACTTTATAGGCTTGCAGGGCCTGCGCGGAGAGCGAATTGAGCTCATCACTGCTCTTTGCGGTGGTAGTAAGGATAAACATTCCCCCAACCCAAGGGCCGACAGTGGTCCCGAGGGAGTTGAAAGCCTGGGTTAGGTTCAAGCGGCTGGAAGCCGTTTTTGGCGGGCCGAGAACGGCGACGTAGGGATTGGCAGCGACCTGGAGCACCGTGATGCCCGCGGCCAGAACCATCAGGGCGCCGAGGAACAGAGCGTAAGAAGCTGCGCTGGCCGCTGGGATAAACAAGAAGGCCCCCACGCCAGTCGTCAGCAGTCCGACGACAATAGAGGTTTTGTAGCTGGTGGCGTCGACGAGCTTTGCGGCGGGAATGGAAAAAATAAAGTACGCAAAAAAGAACGCGAATTGCACCAGGCTGGCCTGCTTATAACTTAAATCGAAAATGGACTGGAGATGCGGGGAGACGATGTCGTTCAGAACGGTGACGAAGCCCCACATGAAAAAGAGGGAGGTCAGGATGATCAATGCTCCGGTCTGAGTCTTCTGTGCACCACTTACATCGGACAACGGCTGTGCGGCTGTATTTTCCATTGTTTGGCGTCTCAATTCTCCGGAATGGGGCATAAAACCAAATGCGGTGATAGTGCCACAGTACGGGGCTGAGGAGAAATCGTTTCTGAGGAGTATTGCGTGGGAGAAAATGGGGAGGAAGGTAGGAGTTCAAGAGCTTAAGAGTTTGGGAGCGGGAGGTAGCGTCCACCTTAAGGTGGACGCTACAGGATGCTTACTACCGCGGGCGGAAACTTGGGTTAGCGCAGTTCGTAGACCAGGACTTGCATGGCGCCGTTGTCGGCGGTGGGGACGTAGAGGCGTTTTGTTTTGTGATCGAAGCCGACGGTTTTCGCGCCCTTCACAGTGACCAGTTCCTGGGCAAGAGAATACTTGTCCGGCGAATCCTGATGGAAGATGGAGACTTTGCCATCGCCGGTGGAAAGGTAGACAAGCTTGATGGCTGGATCGAAGGCGCCGGCATCCACGCGTTCGCCGATGGGAGCGGTGAAGACCAGCTTGCCGGTGTCCGAATTCAGCACGCCGAGCTGTTTGCTGCGGCAGCCGACAAAGAGGCGGTGGCCTTCGACGTCCATCGAAAGCGCGGTGGGAGTGGCGCAAGGGGCGAGCGGCCAGCGCTCCGTCACCTTCAGAGTTTTCACGTCAATGTGGAGGGTTTCGTTTTTTTCCTCGAGGTTGACGTAGAAATTGCCCTTGCCGTCGGAGACGCCATATTCCGGGCCGCCGCCAAGATCGATGGTGCCTGCGAGAGAACCGTCGGCGGCGTTGAGGACGCTGATGCTGTCGCTGTCGCCGTTCATGACGTAAACGCGCTTGGTGAAGGGTTCGTAGACGATGGCGTCGGGTTTCTTGCCGACTTTAATTTCGGGAAAAGCCTTGAGCGTTTTCAGATCGAAGGGGATGACGGCGTCGGCTTTGCCTGCAGTAATGTACCCGCGGCCGAATTCGGTGGCGATGGCCACGCCGTGGGCGCCCGGGGTGTTGGGGATAGTACCTACGAGGGCCAACGAATCGGCGTCCATCACGTCGACCTGAGTGGCGTGCGAGATGTAAACGCGGCGGCCGGCCTCGTCGACGATGACGTAATCCCAGCCGCCTGCACCGGGAACAGCCACTTTTTTCAAAAGCTCATAATTCGTTGCCGCGCTCGCCAGGGAACCGAGCAGCGTTGCGCCTGCCAGGAACAACATGACCAATCGTTTCATCGTCCTCTCCTTGAGCTACTGTTTTACCTGTCGGCGGATAAACGCAGCCTAAATTACCCCTGAATTTTTGCTCAGGTTTCACTCGATAAAAAGGCCGGTGCAGCCGGGCAAAAGACCCACCGCACCGGCCTTCCGGGGTGGTTAAAACTGGAAGCGGACGTAGAACTGGATTTGCCGGGGCAAACCGCTGCCGGAGTTGTCCGCAAAGAATTTGTCGCTGTTTACGTTGCGGTTGACGTAGGTGTTGATGATCCCAAAGTTGGACTCTGGCGTCAGAGTGCAAACCAGGTTCGGGGAAGTCCCCGTGCAGCCATAGTCGAGGACCAGGTTATTGGGATCCGCGAGTTGGGTGTGGTTGAAGATGTTGAAGATCTGCGCACCCAGTTGGCCGGTCAGGTGCTCGGTGATGACAAAGCCCTTCTCCACGCTCAGATCGACTTGCCAGATATTGGGAGAACGAACGATACCGTTCCCGGCGTTTCCATAGCGTAGCAGCGCGCCGGTGGCGGGATCGTAGGGCGGTGGAGCGAAAGCAGCGGGATTTACCCAATTGTTGGAATTTTGACCGACCGGCGTTATCGGGACCCCGGGAATCAGGTCCGGACGTTGCGAACCGTTGGTGCCGCTGTTGCCGTCTGGAAGCAGGTTCGGATCGGCCACGTTCATGAAGACGTTCAGGGGATGGCCGGTGTGCCAGTTCCACAGGACGCTGGTGGTCCAATTTCCCAAAAGCCGGCCGGCGAGACCATCGGACATATATTGCTTGCCTTTTCCGAACGGCAACTCATAAACGCTCGCGAGAACGATATTGTGGCGCACGTCGTAGATGCTGGGCCCTTTTTCGCACGCCAGGCAGGCCGCATTCTGGGGCGCGTTGGCCTCGCCGCCTCCGATGGTGCCGGTGTTGATGGAATGCGAGAGCGTGTACTTGGCGTTGAAGGACCAGCCTCTCGTAATCTGGCGATCGAGGGCTAGCAGCAACCCGTTGTAACTGCTGGATCCGGCATTTGTTTTGTAGTCGATGGTGCCGAAAGTCTGGCCGGTGGAGGGGTCGGGAAAATTGTCGAGGGGGCGAACGCAAGGGCCGATGGTGCCATTGCCAGGATGAAGCTGAACTGGATCGCACAAGTTTTCGAAGTTACGCGTGAAGATGTGGACGCCGTGGGAGCCCAAATAGGAGACGGTGAACAGGAAGTTCTGAGGCAAGGCCTGCTGGATGGAGAGGCCCCAAGTCTCGACGTAAAGGTCCGGATGGTTGCGAATCAAGGCGCGCGCGATTAATTGCGCCTGAGCAGTGCTGGCAGGGATGTTGAAGTCGGGAGGATTTTGCAGGTAACTGGGCTGGAAGAATACATCGTTTTGAGTTAAGCCACCCTGACCCACAATGTACTGGTTCTCCGTCCGGTCGCTTTCCAGTGCGGCGTTGCGGTCGTCATTCTGCGCCGCCCCGTGATAAATCCCGAAGCCTCCCCGCACGACAGTCTTGCCTTTGAATTGTTCCGGCGCCCAGGCGACGCTGAAGCGCGGATCAAAGTTTTTGTAGTTTGGGAATTCGAGCGCGGAGGTTGGCGAGCAGAAGCCTTGGCAATTGACGAGGTCGAAAATTTTCACGCGGTCGTGCGCTTCTGTAACCGGGGAGTAGTAGTCCCAGCGCAGACCGGCGTTCACGGTGAGCGTGGGAGTTACTTTCCATTCGTCCTGCACGTACGGCATCACAAAAGTGCGGCGCAGAGCGTGGCCATCCCAGGAGGTGGTGTAATCGATGAAGTTGACTTGGTTGTTGATCAGGGAGAAGTTGTCGTTTGTCACTCCCTGCATGTTCAGGGCGAGGGAGGCGGTTTTTCCCTGGTTCAGCTGAACGCGGCGGACTTCAATGCCGGACTTTATCGTATGGCGCCCCTTGCTCCAGGTGAGATTGTTGATGTAGGAATACGTGGTTCCCACTTCGTTGTCGGCCTGGTTGTTGCTGAGAGGCTCGAAATTCGCGGTCGAGAGGCTTACATTCAGGAATCCCGGGAGCACCGGATTGTGGAACGGCGAGCGGTTGACGCCGAACTTGGCCTCGTCGAGGAGGTTCGCGCCGAAGAAGTGCTGGAGCGCGACGATATAGTTAGCGGGGTGATTGTTGGTGTCGTTCTGGTCGAATAGATTCCCGCTGGGAGACCGCGCAAAAGCAACGTCGCGCTGGGCGCGAGCATAAAGAGTGGTGGCTTCGGAAAACTTGTAATCGAAGCGCGCCAGCCATGTGTCTTCATGGATGATGCTTTGGCCGCCATGGGAAAAATTGTCGAATGAGTTGGAAAGCGTGCAAGGGCCCCCACTGCATTGCCCCGGAGTAAACGCCGCGTCCGCAAAGACGAAATGTGGCGCGCAACCGGAACTCTGCAGCGCGGCAACCGACGATTGTCGCCAGGGATACGCCTGAAAAATCGGGCACAGATTTGCCGATTGCGGATTATTGAGGAGGGCCGCCTGTTGGACGGCCAGGTCCGGGACCGCGGCTACTTCCGTAACTTCCTGATACTGACGAAGGCCCTCGTAATTGACGAAGAAGAAGGCTTTGTTCTTAACGATGGGACCGCCGAGCGTCATTCCGTACTGTCCCATGCGGAACGGAGGAACTCCGGTGAGCGGATCATTGAAATTGCGCGCATCGAACACGGAATTTCGGAAATAACCATAGACCGAGCCGTGATAATCGTTGGTGCCGGATTTGGTGACGATATCGATCTGCCCGCCGGATTGCGAACCGTACTCTGCGTCATACAGGGCGGAGCTCACTCGGTATTCCGAGATTGCGTCAGGGGAAACCTGCAGGCGGACTTCCGCTTTTTGCGCCTGCTCCTGAATACCGGTGGCATCGACGCCGTCGAAGGAAAAATTATTGTCGTCGCGTGCCCGGCCGGCAAAACGAATCGTCCGCTGGTCGCCGCCGCCGTCATCCTGGGCCCATGGAGCGAGCCGGGTTAGATTGGCCCAGTTTCTGCCGTTCAGCGGAAGATTTTCGATCTGATCGGTGCCGATCACCGCGCTGCTTTCTGCGGAGCTGCGCTCGCCCGGAGTCAGCTGAACCTCAACAACGATTTTTTCACCGGCGTCGCCGACTTCCAGTGCGACGTCGAGGGTACGGGTTTGCCCCACCTGAACTTTTACGCCTTCGATGGATTTGGCTTTGAAACCTTTGTAGGAAACTAAAATCGTGTAATTGCCGATGGCAATTCCGGGGAAGCGATAGTAACCCTCTGGATTCGTGGCCCGCTCCTGGGTCAGGCCTGTATCGACGGCGGTGATTTTTACGGCGGCACCTGCGATGGCGCCGCCGCTGGGGTCCGTCACCGTACCTTCCAGGGTGGCGCGATCCACCTGCGCAAATCCTGCAAACGCAATCGCCATCTGCAAAAACAGGGCGGCTGCGAATTTCAAAGTTAAATGCTTAAACATTGCAAACTCTCCTTTGGGACACGTCGCACGGCGAGCCAGCCGGCGAGAATTCATAGGTTCAAACAAGTCGTCGATCAGTGGCAAAAGTGGAGAGCAACACCCGCCCGGCACACCAAAACCATGCGAGTAAGGTAGCGTTTTGTAAGCGAATGAAAGATGAATGCAGGTTAATGGCTGATTAAACAGTGAGTGAAAGAACTTTCAGGTAGGCGAAAGAAGTTCAGGCCAGGTTAAGAGGCGCCTCATGAATTTGGGGCCGGTCGACTGAGTTGGCCCCCGTTTCCGACGCCAGCGGGAGCCGGATTCTCACTTTGGTTCCCTGCCCCAGCCGGCTGCTCAGTTCGATGGAACCGTTATGGGATTCCGCGATCCATCTGGCGATGGAGAGCCCAAGGCCGGAGCCGCGGGTCTCGCGGGAGCGCACCTGGTCCGCGCGGTAGAATCTTTCGAAAACGTGCGGCAAGTCTTTTTCAGCGATCCCGATGCCTGTGTCCTCGATTTCGATGACAGCTTGGGAAGATTCCAGGAAAAGCTCGAGCGCAACGCGCCCGCCCGGCGGGGTATATTTCACCGCGTTGTCCACGACGGACATGAACAGCCGCTCCAACGCGGCTTCATTCGCGAGCAGGGGAGCGTGGCGTGAAGGAAGGGACTCGAAAAAGGCCAGCCCCTTGCCTGAAGCAAGTACTTTGGCCTTCTGAGCGACTCGGCTCAGGACGGCCTGCAGGTCTGTAGACTCGCGTTTCAGCTGAGCAGCGTTTGCGTCGGCGCGGGCGAGCATCAGAAGCTGCTCGATCAGCTCCGTGGTCTCCTCGGATGTCGCCAGAATTCGGGCGAGGGCTTCGCGATATTCATTTTCGGTGCGCGGGCGACGTAGAACAAGTTCGGCATTGGTGCGGATGAGTGCCAGGGGAGTTCGCAAATCGTGCGAAGCGTCGGCGGTGAAGCGCGTGATGCGCTTCACGGAGGTTTCGATCCGATCGAGCATCGCATTCAGATGTTCGGTCAGGCGGCGCAATTCATCTTTTGCCCGGGGGACTTGCAACCGGCGCGAGAGGTTGTGGACGCCTACACGCTCGGCGCTTTCGATGATCAGATTCACCGGAGCCAGCGCCCTGCCGCTCAACCAATAGCCAAGGAACGAGGCCAGCAAAACGAGGAGAGGCAGGAATCTTTTTTCGATTAGCCGGAAATTATCCAGGGCCTGATCGAACGGCTCCGTGGGGACGGCCGCATCCACCAGATAAATGTTTCCATCGATCGCTATTTGCCGGCGCGCGACGCGATACTGGAGCTTTTCCAGATTCGTGGTTTGAAACGAGACTGCCTGGCCCGTGAACGGAGCGAGGGCCGGATTCGCCGACAGAAAGCGCGGGGAACGATAAATCCAAACGCCGTCCGGCCCGGCGACCTCGAAAATCGCGCCGCTTTCCCATAACTCAGAGACGCGGGTGAGCTCCTGCTGGAGGCCCTGGGTTCCTTGAGAAACGTGCCCCTCCAGGACCAGCCTGAGGGTATCGAGATTTCGCCGGGAAGCATCGTTGACGGCAGTCGCAATGCTGCGCTGAAACCCGAAATCGCAAATGCAGAAGAATCCCGTGAACGAAACGGCCAGCACCAGGAAATAAAGTGCGGTGAGCCGCGCTCGAATCGTGAAGCTCATACGATGTTCAACGATCCCAGGGAGTAGCCGAAGCCGCGGTGAGTCTGGATCAATCGGACCTCCGCGCCATCATCCACTTTTTTGCGCAGCAAACGTACGAATGCATCGAGCGTATTTTCGCTGACTTCCCGGCCGGGTCCCCAGACGTTGCCCAGGATTTCGTGGCGCGAGACGATTCGTCCGGCATTTCGCGCAAGGAGTTCCATCAGCCGGAATTCGGTCAGCGAGAGATAAATTTCCTTGCCCGCGCGAAAACTGCGGTGAGAGGTCAGGTCCAGAACCAAGTCGCAGACTTCCAGCACATTTTTCCGGCGAAACTGCTGCCGGCGCACCAGGGCGCGCATGCGGGCCAGCAGCTCAACAAAAGAAAACGGTTTGGTCAGGTAATCGTCGGCGCCGGCGTCGAGGCCGTTCACGATGTCGCCGAGGGCGTCGCGCGCCGTGAGCATTAGGACCGGAGTTTCCTCTTCGCGGCGGCGCAACTGCCGGGCGACTTCGAGCCCGTCCATTTGCGGAAGCATGACGTCCAGCAGAATCACGTCGAAGGCTTCCGCGGCGGAAAGCTCAAGCGCGGCCCGGCCATCGCGGGCGACGCTGACCTGATAGGACTCTTCCTCGAGTCCCCGGGTGAGCAGACTTGCCATTTCAGGTTCGTCTTCGACAATCAGAATATGCATGGCGTATTTGGGGAAGCCGGATGTTATGGGATTTACCATGAATGTCTGGTTAAAGCGACGTTACAGACGAAATTGATTTTCCTCAGCTTTCCACAGCCTCTTTCGCTCTGCTGAAGCGGAAGCGGTCCAGGTAGAAATTGATGGTCGGAGTGAACACCAGGGAGAGAACGATGGAGCTGAGGAGGCCGCCGATGACGGCGATGGCCAGCGGCTGGAGCATTTGAGAACCGGCGCCGATGGCCAGGGCGAGGGGAAGCATTCCGGCAATGGTGGCAAGAGCGGTCATGGCGATGGGGCGGAGTCGGCGACGCCCGGCCTGAATCATGGATTCTTCGGGAGAGAAGCCAAGCTGGCGGAAGCGCTGATCCGCGTCGAGCAGCAAGATACCGTTTTTGGCCACGATGCCGATGACCATAATCATCCCCATGAACGAGGCGACGTTGAACGTGGTGTTGGTGACGAGGAGCGCCAGGAATCCGCCGAACGTGGATAGCAGGGCGGAGCCGAGAATGGCGAGCGGCGCGGAAAACGTGCGGAACTCGAAGAGCAGCACGACGAAGACAAGCACCAGCGCAAGGAGGAAGACCATCAGGAGATCGTGGAAGGATTTCTGCTGCTCTTCGTAGAGGCCGCCGTATTCGACGCGGATGGAGGAGGGCAGATGCAGGTCCGCGATGGTTTTCTGAATCGAGGCCATGCCGGAGCCGAGGTCGACCCCTTCGAAGCGTGCGGTTACTTCAACCAGCCGCTGCAGATTTTCGCGGCGGATTTCGGTTTGCCCGGGATCGGTGGTGATGGTGGCGAGGCTGGCGAGGGTCGCCGTTTTGCCGGTGGCGCTGGTGAGCAGGGTGTTGCCCATGCGGTCGAGAGATGCCCGGCTCTGTTCGGGAAAGCGGACCCGAATCGTGTACAGCCGGTCGTTCAAAACGACCGGAGTGGCAGCCGGTTCGCCTTCCAGGACGGCCGCGGCATCCACGGCCACTTCGTCGAGAGAGAAGCCGGAGCGGGCGGCGACGGCCGGATTTACCTGATACGTGACCGCCGGGCCGCTGACGGAATTTTCGATGCCGTCGAGAACGTCGACGACGTGGGGAATTTTCTGAATGGCTTCGGCGACTTTGGGCGCGGTTGCGTTCAGCAGCTTGCCGTCCGGAGAGAAAAGCTTGATCACCACGGGCTCAGGCTGGCTAGTCAGGTCGCCGATCATGTCCTGCAACACCTGGACGAATTCCACGTCGGCGGCGGGCTCGGTCTTTTTAATTTCCGCGCGGATGTCGGAAATGATGTCGTCGATGCCGCGTTTGCGGTCGCGTTTCAGCTTGACGGTGAAATCGCCGCGATTTGCCTCGGTGACGGCGGCGAGGCCGAGCTGCATACCTGTGCGCCGCGAAGTGTTTTCGACTTCGGGCTGGGAACGGATGATCTCTTCCATGTGCAGCAGGATGCGGTTGGATTCGGCGAGCGAACTACCGGGGGGTGTGTAGTAATCGAGAATGAAGCCGCCTTCGTCCATTTCGGGGAGAAGGTCCGTGCCGAGAAAGTTGAAGCAGACGTAGGAGAGGATAACGATTACGACCGAGGAGGCCAGCAGAAGGACTGGCTTTCGCAGGATGCCTTGCATCGCGCGGCTATAGAAATTTACGATGCGGCCAAAGAAGCCGGAGAGATGAGCCTCTTCGGCGGCGAGAAGAGCGGCGACGTTGTGTTCACCTTGGGGAGCGCCAGCGGGGGCTGCTGTGTCTTTGCGGCGCACGAAGTATTGGCTTAGCGTGGGCGTCCAGGTGAGAGCCAGCAGAAGCGAACTGAGCAGCGAGACCGTCATGGTAATGGCAAGGGCACGGAAGAAACTGCCGGTGACGCCAGTGACGGAGATCAAAGGCAGGAAGACGACGATCGGCGTGATCGTGGAACCTACGAGGGGAATCGTGATTTCACTGAGGGCGCTTTGAATGGCTTGAAAGCGCGATTCGCCCGCATCGCGATGCAGCACGATATTTTCGAGGACCACAATGGCGTCGTCGATGACGAGACCAACGGCGGCGGCAAGCCCGCCGAGCGTCATCAGGTTGAAACTTTGACCGGTCATCCAGAGAACGATCAGGGTAAGCGCGAGGGTGACCGGAATTACGAGAGCGGCGACGAACGACGAACCCCAGTCCTGCAAAAAGAGCACCAGAATCGCGGCGGAGAGAATGATTCCGAGAAGCACGGCATCGCGCACACTGGAGATGGATTCCTGCACAATCGTGGATTGATCGTAGAAGACTTCGAGGTGCACGCCTGGCGGCAACGTCGGCTGCAGTTCGGCGATTTTGGCGTGGACCAATTTTGCGACGTCGAGGGTGTTGCTGTCGGGCTGGCGGTTGACGCTGAGCAGCACGGCGGGCTTTCCGTTTGCGGTGACGATGGTGTAGACGGGCGCCTCTGACGGGCCAACTTTGGCAATGTCGCCGATGCGGATGGGGATTCCACCGGGGGAAGTCTTTACGACGATTTGAGCGATCTCTTCCGGCGTGCGAACCTGTCCGCTGACGAGCCCCAGCACCAACTGGTGTTCGTGCTCCAGCAGGCCCGGCGAATCGATCATGTTTGTTTTTCGAATGGCGTCGAGAATGTCGGTAACGGTGATTCCAGCGGCCAGCAGACGCGCGGGATCCGGAGTCACCTGGAATTCGGGCACCCTTCCCCCTTGCACAAGTACAAATGCCACTCCGTCAAGGCGATTGATGCGGGGCTTCAAATCGTAGGTGGCGATTTCCCAGAGCTTGCTTTGTGGAATGGTGTCCGAGGTGAGGCTGTAACCGAGAATCGGAAACGTCGCAAAGGTGAGACGGTGGGTTTCGATTTTTGCGCCTGGCGGTAATTCGGGTTGGAGACGCGCGACAACCGCGTCCACACGCTGAAGCGTCAAAATCATGTCCGACTTCCAGTCGAAGAAGAGGTCCACCTCGGCGGAGCCGCGACTGGTGATGGATTGCACCTTGCTGAGGCCGGGGACGCTGTTGACCGCTTCCTCGATGGGCTTGGTGACCGTGACGAGCATCTGATCGATGGGCATGACTCCGTTGTCGACGCCGATCACGATGCGCGGAAAATCCGTGCTGGGAAAAACGGCTACGGGGATTTTGAGCGCCAGAAAGATTCCGACAAGCGCAAGACTTATGAGCAGGAACAGAATGGGGCTGGATAGTTTCTTGAACCAGGGCATCGCGGCCGCTTCCTGGGCGCGGCCATTTTGCTTTGTTTGCGAATCACCGGAGCCGAGAGCCATGCGCCGCTACTCCTTGCCTTTCGAGGGGCCCTTCGCAGGCTTCGCATCCGCGCCGGGTTTTTCGTCGGCGTCCTTGGCCTTGCCGTCCTTGTCATCCACCGCGCCGCCTTTTTCCGGTTCCGGTGCGGGGGTAGCTTCGATCTGGATTTGCGTGCCGTCCGGAAGCGCGTAACCCCCTAAGGTGATTACGGAATCGTTTTCCTTAACGCCGGATTCGATCTGCGCGAGTTCCTTGTTCTTGATCCCGACTTTGACTTTTGTGAGATGCGCTTTTTTGTCGGAACCGGCGAGCATAACGAAATCTCCGGCATCCTCGGATTTGTAGACCGCCGACGCGGGAACAACCAGCGCGTCCTCTTCGCTTCTGGCGATCACGTTGACGCGCGCGTTCATTCCGGGCTTCAACGCGGGGTTCGGCTTTGCGGATTCGACCCAAACTTCGATGGTGGTGCTGCCGGGATCGAGAGCGGGGCTGACGAGGGTTACTTTTGCCTTGATAGACTCGTCGAGGCCGGGCAATTCGATTTCGGCTTTGTTCCCGATTTTCAGGAGCACGGCTTCCGCTTGCGAAATGTGGACTTTGGCGATCAGTCGCGAGGTGTTCATCACCGTCAGGAGCGGCTGATTCGCGGTCGCAAGTTCCCCTTGAAATTGCGGGCGGTCGGTGACCACGCCGTCAATCGGGCTGCGAATTTCGGAGTAGCTGAGCTGCGCCTGGGCATTCAACAGTTTTCCCTTGGACGCAGCAAGCTGGCCGCCGGCGGATTTGAGTGCCTGCTCCTTACCGAGGCGTTGGAGATCGGCCAACTGTTTCTGCGCCTGTTCGTTGGCGCTGCGAGCCTGGGCGAGCGCAACGTCGGCGGTGTCAAAATCCCGCCGCGGAAGCGCACCCTGTTCGTACAACTGCTTTCGAGCGTCATAGACTTTTTGTTGCGCGTCGAATGCCAATTTTGCGGCGTGGGCGTCAAGCTCGGCTTTCTGAATCTGCTGCGGAAGGCTGGCGCCGACCGTGGTGGCGTAGCTCGCTTCGGCCTGCTCGAACTCGCCCTTGCTTTGCTCGGCGGCGCCGGCGAGATCCCTGTTTTCCAGCACCGCCAGCAACTGGCCTTGCTTAACCCTGGTGCCGCGTTGCACATAAAACTTCGCGATGGTGGATGTGATTTTCGGCGTGATGATCGCCTGCTGCAGCGGGTAGACAACCGCGTCGGAAGAAACTTCGAGCTCGATCGGGCCGCGTTTCGCGGCGGTGACCTGAACGGTGACCAGCGGCGTCGGCTCTTTTTCCGCCGTGCCGCAGCCGTGCAGGAAAATCGCGCCGGCCAGGAGCAGGATGCTCCGCGCGAACAGGGTTCGTTTCACTGGAATAAATTCGCGTTCATCGTATTTCATGGAGTTGTCAGCACCCCTGTCAATGTCTGAAGATTTGCGAGCGCGACGCGATACCGGACCGCCCCGTCTTGATACGCCGCGCTGGCTTGCGCGAAGGTTGTCTGCGCATCGACGACTTCCAGCACCGTGGCTTCGCCGCCCTGATACCGCAACGTGGTGAGGCGCAGGCTTTCCTCGGAGAGTTCGGCGGAGCGTTGCAGGCCGGCCAGTTCGTTCAGCGCGGTTTCGGCTTCGGAATACAGAGAGCGCATTTCGGCAAGCAGTTTGCGCTGGGTGAAGGAGAGTTCGCGCTTGGCCTGATCGCGCTGCAACTCGGCCGCCCGGACACGGCTTTGCGTGGCGCCCCAGTTCCACACCGGAAGGCTCAGCGATGCGATCGCGGAGGAACCGAGGTTCGAGGTTTTGCTTCCGTTGATGAGCGGCCCGTTCACCGCGTATTGCGCGGCGTCAATCCCGTAAAAATAATCCAGGCTGATGGAGGGAAGATAGCCCGCGCGGGCGGCATTCACATCGTGCCCCGCAGCTTGCGTCGCAGCCAACGCCGCGCGCACATCCGGATTGCTCTGTGCGGCCTGCGCTTCGAATTCCGGCTGCGGAGGCAGAGCAACATTGCCGTGCAGATCGTCGCCGATTTCAAAATGGTCGTTGAAATCCGGGAAGAGAAGAACGGCGAGACCGAGGCGAGCGTTCAGAAGTTCGAGCTTCGCTTCTTGAAGCTGGCGGCGACGCTCCTGGGCTTGCAAGTCCGCCTTGATGACGTCGGAATGGGCCACTTCCCCGCCCTTTTCGAGGGCTTGCGTTAGCTCCAGGAATTTTTCGCCTGCGTCGGCGGTGCGTGCGGCGGATTCAAGTTTTTTTTCGGCGGCCGCAGCGGCAAAATAATTCTGCACGACCGTGACGACCAGACCGCGGGCTGCAATCTCGGCCCTGGCTTTCGCGGCTGCGGCTTGCGCGGCGGAACTTCGATAGGTTTCCCACGATGCGAGGTCCAGCTGCTGATGGACATTCCCCTGGCTGATGTATTCGTGGGGTGCGTTGTTGGCGATGAACGCCACTCCGCTCAATGCGTTCTGGTTGGTCTGCGTAGTAATGAGAGCGGTGTTGAAATTCACGCTGGGGAGCAGCGCGTCCCGGGACTGCGCCCGCGTTTCGCCGGCGACGCCCGCGGCGGTTACCACAGAGTTGTACGTCGGCTCGTTCTTGCGAGCCAGGGCGAGCGCGTCCTGCAAGGTCAGACGCAACGCCGCGCCGGGGGTAGGCGCGCTGGGCGTGGGAGGTTGCTTCTGCTTGGCCACCACTTGCGGCTGAGGAGCGGGCGCGTCTGGTTGCTGAGCGGCAGACACTTTGCCGGTCAGTGCCACCGCGGCGATTATTAGCGTGAACAATCCAAAGTGAATTTTGCGACGCAAGGTACTTCCCTCATTACTGCAATTTCTTTCTTCGCAGGATACCTATTTGGATGATCCTAGCCCGCGAAGGAATTCTATTCTTGTTCGCTGTATCCAAGCTATCGAGGGAGAGATAAACGCAGGATTAACCGGTAATTGCGCTGCGAACCGGCGCGGGAAGATAGGCCGTGAAAGTGGTGCCGGACGTGTCGGATTGCGTGAGTTCCAGGCGGCCGTGGTGGGCTTCGGCAATCCATCGGGCGATGGAGAGGCCGAGGCCGGCGCCGCCGGTGTCACCTTCGGAGCGCGAGCGCGCTTTATCGGCACGAAAAAAACGCTCGAAGATGCGCGACTGAAGCTCGGCGGGGATGCCGGGTCCGGTGTTGGAAACGCGAAGGACGTAAGAATTTCCGTCGAGGCGACAGTCCACGTTGATCATTCCTCCGGCGGGCGCGTACTTGATGGCGTTGTCGAGAAGATTCAACAGCATCCGGCGGAGAAGATCTTCGTCGGCATTCAGAGGAAGCTCCGGTTGAATCGACGAAGTGAGAGAAACGCCCTTGGCGAGGGCGAGGGAGCGTGTGCGGTGGAGCACGTCGGCGGCGAGTTCATCAAGGTAGAGATCGCGAAGGTTCAGTGGGTACTGGCCTGCGTCGGCACGGGTGAGCGTGAAGAGGTCTTCGATGATGCGGGCGAGGCGATGGGATTCATCACGCAAAATGGCGAGGGTTTCGCGGTATTCCTCGGGGGAGCGATCGGGGCGGGATAGGGTGACTTCGGTTTCTCCTTGCAGGATGGCGACGGGTGTGCGGAGTTCGTGCGAGGCGTCGGCCACGAACCGGCGCTGCTGTTCGAAAGATTTTTCCAGGCGGTCGAGCAATTCGTTGAAGGAAAGCGCGAGGGTGCCGAGTTCGTCCCGAGGATTTGAGACTTCGAGGCGTTCGCTGAGGCGGGCGGCGCCCATGCCGCGGGCTTGCGCTGCCATGTCGGTGACCGGCGCAAGGCTTTTTCTTGCGAGGAAATAGCCGCCGGCACTTGCGAGAAGCAACGCGATCGGGATGACCCAGTAAAACGTGTGGCGAATGTCTTCCATGATTTCTTTTTGCGGATGGAGGGATTGCAAAATTACAAGGGAGACCGTCTGATCCTCGGGTTCCAAAAGCCGCGAATAGCCGCGGAAGCCATTTTTGCCTCCGGGAACATTTTGAAATGCTCCGATGCCCGTGGTTGCCGGCGCGTGGGCGAGAGCCAGAAATTCCTTGGAGGAAAAAATGGCCGGTGTGATGAGTTCGTGGCTCCCGCGAATTGCGGGCAAATCCAGCGAACTGAGGATCACTTGGCCGTGGCCGTCGACGATGGCGAAGACGACGTCGCGAAACCGATGCTCGATCATGGCCACGCGGGCGGCCTCTTTCCTCGGGTCCGCGCCCTCGGCGTCCTTTATTTCGGCGTTAAACGTGGTGACGTAAGTTTCGCTTAGCTCAAGAAGATTGCTGTCTGTGCTGATGCGGATGTTATGCCAGTAGAGAAAATAGGTGAGGACGGCGAGCAAGATCAGAAAAAGGCCCAGCAGGCCGCTGTACCAGAGCGTGATGCGCGAGCGGACGGACTCAAGCATGGGATTTTTTTGCTCCGCCGGAACTTTGCGCGGCGTGCTTCTTGCCGGTGGTTTCGCTGTCGCCGAGGACGTACCCGCTGCCGCGGCGGGTTTGCAGTAGGGGCTTGCCGCCTTCCTCGCCAAGTTTGCGGCGGAGGCGGTTTACGTAGACTTCGATGAGATTGGAGAAGGGATCGAAGGTTTCGTCCCAAACGTGTTCGGCGATTTCGGAGCGGCCGATGACCCGGCCGGCGTTGCGGGCGAAATATTCGAGCAGTGCGAATTCCTTGGCGGTAAGGGGAATGGAGCGGGCGCCGCGCTTCGCGGTTTGCGAAGCGGTGTCGAGTTCGAGATCGCCGACGACGATGCGCGGAGGTCGGAGTTCGTTGGGGCGGCGGAGCAGGGCGCGGAGACGTGCGAGAAGTTCGCGAAATTCGAAAGGCTTGGTGAGGTAATCGTCGGCACCGGAATCGAGGCCCTTGATGCGGTCGTCAACGCCGTCTTTCGCGGTGAGCATCAGGATGGGAGTTCGCTTGCCGCCGGCGCGAATTGCTTTGCACACGGCGAAACCGTCGAGGCCGGGGATCATGACGTCGAGGACGATCAGGTCGTAATCGTTGATTTCGGTTTGATAGACCGCGTCGTTTCCGTTTGCCACGGTGTCGACGGCGTAGGCTTCTTCGCGCAAGCCTTTGGCGACGAATCGTGCGATGCGCGCGTCGTCTTCGACGAGGAGAAGTCGCATGCCCGTATCATACGGCAATTCTTCACCGTACAAACTAGCGGCGTATTTTGCGGCGGGATTACTTGGCGCCGGCAGCCTTCGCAAGGGACGCCGGGATCACAATTTCGTCCGGCTGGCTCCACGCCGGTTTGCCGTCCTTGAATTCGAGTTTCTTCATCGTAATGCGGAGCTGGTTCTTGTCCACCGCCACCAGCAGGTAGTGGTAGTTGACTCCCGCATCCTTGTAGGGGTCGTCGGCCTTCCGCGTGATGGGGTAAGGGTGCGCTCCCCCGCCGCCGGTTACGAAATACGTCACTCCGTTGTGCTCATGCCGCTCGTAGTTGTGGACGTGTCCATTGAAGACGACAAAGCGCGCCCGCGCTTGCTTCTGCTTTTCTTCCAGGTATGCGGCGAGGGCAATTTCCTTTTCGCGCGCGGAGTGCCCGCCCCCGAAAACTTTCTCATCGGAGGAACTGGTGTACGGAGGGTGGTGAAATACGAAGAACACGAAATCAACATTCGGAGCGAGATTGTCGAGCTGGCCGTGCAGCCATTCTCCCTGCGGCCCTGTGACTTCGTCGAGCGAGCTATCGAGAACCAACATCAAGGAGTTTCCGATGCGCACGGAGTAGAAGCGGCTCTCTTTGAGCGCGGGGAAACGCGCAAAGTAGTTTTCCAGCGTTGTTTTTTGGTCGCCATGGAGATCGTGATTTCCCAGTGCGGGGTAGACGACGATTTTATGGGCTTGCCAAAGAGAGGTTTCCGAGTCCCAAACCTGCCAGTCCTCCGGATTGTCGCCGGAGTAGACGATGTCGCCGCCGATGGAAACGAAGGCCGGTTTCTCTTCGTCGATGGCCTTCACCAGGGTTTGCCTGACGACGGCATTCGCCGCTTCCGTGTCCGCGGGATCGTGAAAGCGCGTATCTCCAAACGCGACGAATCGAAACTGGGCGGGGACATCCAGCGAAAGCGCCTCGTGATTGGAAGTGAAGGGTGGCTGATCGGCGGAGTTGGCTCCGCAGGAGGGCAACGCTGAAGTGGCTACGAGCAAAACGCAGAGAAACCAAAAACGGCGGTTAGGAGTCATGACTCGATGAGACTAATGCAAATCCAGGAATTCGGGGTTAAAGATTTTTCAGAATGCGCCCACCGCCACATCGCGCATTTATTTGTGGCGGATGTCGATCGGGGCGCGGGTGCGATCGAGAGGAAAGACCTGAAGTTGCCACTTCACTGGCACCGAGGTGGGCACGTAGCACATGGTTTTGTCGCAGGCCTGGTATTCGAGCTTGCCGGTGAGCGTGAACGTTTTCCCGTCTTTGCCGAGGGAACCCCAGAATTGCGAACTGGAACTGACTTTCACGTCCTGGCTGATGCGGAAGGTGCCTTCGTAGACGGGGACTTTTTCCTTGATTGCTGGCAGATAGAGAGTTTTGGATGCGGGGTAGATGGCCGGGCTTAGTTCGAGATCAGGAATTGGATCGATCACGAGTTTGACGGGCTTGTAGCCCTGCGTGCCGGGGGCGTAGACGTGAACGTCGGCGGGCAGGCGGACTTCGGCGGAAATTGTGATGCGCGTGCCGGGAACCCCAGTGCGATCGGATTGTTCGAGCGCAAGCTGGAGGTGCGGGGCTTCGACGGTGTCGGTGACTTCCTGGCCCAATTCGGGGAATAGCTTCGCGATGATGCTGTTGCCGGTGAGGCGTTCGCGGTATTTTGCTTCGAAAAACTTTTCCTTGATGATGCCGTTCGAATCAATGAAGAAATAGCCGGGACGGGCAAAACCCTTTTGCATGCCGGTGGCTTCGTGATTGAAGACACCGTAGGCTTTGATGATTTTGGAATCGGGATCGGCGAGCATCGGATATTCGATTTTGTGGCGGTCGGCGAAGAATTTCAGGATCTCCTCGGAATCATAGCTGATGGCCGCGAGCTTGACGCCCTGCCTTTCGAACCGGGAGTATGCGCTTTGCAGCTGGACCAGCTGCCCTTTGCAGAAAGGTCACCAGTCCGCGGAACGGAAAAAGAGCAAGACTGTGCCGTTCGGGCCTTTCAGGGTTTCGAGAGTTTGCACGCGGCCGAATTCGTCGCGCGCGGAAAAATCGGGAGCTTTCTGGCCGACGGCGAGGCCGATGGACATCAGTTCGGCGGAAGCGACCTGGATCGTGTCATCGTCAAGCGTGCCGTGGACCGTGACGGTGTCGCCGAGATGGGCGGTAACTTTTTCCTGGGGCTCGAGCGAGTACATCAGGCGATTCGTGTCGTCGTAGAGTGCGATCTTTGCGCCGGGAACGGTTTTGAAGCACTCGGGAGATTCGTTGAAAGCCTCGTCGGCGTTGCAGGCGCTGGTTACGAGGACGCCGGACCAGGAGCCGGTCTTCGACTGGCCAGTTTGTCCAGCAAGGGCCAGGGATGCCGTGGAAAGAATCGCGGCTGCGCTGAGGAAAAGGCGCTTCGTGATCGAATTATTTCCAGCCGTAATCAATCTTTCAGCCCTTCGACTTCAATTTAGATTTCGACGCACTATACGCCGAGCAAATTGGCCATGCAAGTTGCGCACTCCAATTTTGAGTCGATTGATCCGCGAAAGTTACAGCGCCGGTGCAAAATTTATGGAGATTGGCGCCAGTGGTTCAAGATGAAAACCGATCGATTCGCCGGGTGCCATCCAGATCGGCGGCGTGATGGAGCCCGCGATGATGATCTCGCCGGCGCGAAGAGTTTCGCCAAAATGCGCCAGAAGATTGGCGACGTGGCCGACGATGGCGATGAGTTCTCCGGTTAAGGCCTCGAATTCGGAGGTGTTGGCCATTTCCGAGCCGTTGCGAAAAATACGGGCGTTCAAGCCCGGCAAAGCGCCGCCCGCGTGTGTTGTGTCGCAACCGCCGAGAACGACATGACGCTGGTAGATATTGCACGCCAGGGTGCCTTCGACATCGTCGGAAGGGTGATCCACATCCGCGATTTCAATGGCGGCTCCGAGTCCTGCGATTGCACCTTTGACCGTTTTGCGATCGGAGTCGGCCTGCAAGTCTTTTCCGAGATAGACGGTAAGTTCGGGTTCGGCGGCAGGTTTTTTCCAACCCGCGAAAGAAATCGTTGAACCGGAGGCGACCACCGCGTCGGCCATCAGGAATCCGACCAGCGGCGCGTTGATGCGCAATCTTTCCAGGGCCGCGGGACCGCCGAAGGCCAGCTTCCAGCCGAGCGGCTTTTTGCCCGCGGCCAGCAACTCGCTTCGCCAGCGAAGCTGCTGCTGCATCCCTCTTTTGATTCGCTGGTCTTCCCACGCTTTTTGCAAAGCCGCTGGCATCGCGAAAATCCGATCTTTACCCGGTGATTCGGACTAATAACCTTCCGGCGGAATTTCGTAGCCCGCCGCTTCAAGCGAGCCCGCGCCGCTCCAGCCCCAGACGAGGACGACGTCTTCCGTGCCGGTGTTATCGAAGCCGTGCCAGTGGCCGCGCGGCGTGAAGATCACGTCGCCTTTTGCGGAGGGCTCCCGGCCGGTGTCGGTATAGATGTGTCCGCTGCCCTGAATCACCACGAAAAATTCGTCGCAATTCGGATGGCGATGCTTGTCGTGGCGCGCGCCGGGGGGAAGAACCGTCCAGCCAATCAGGAGCGTGTCGGAGCCGGCCGTCTTCTGGTCGATCAGAAACTGCACCTGCATGTTGATCCAGCCGTCTTCTTCCGTCAGGCCTCCGACTTTGGGGACATCGCGAAGATTGGTGCGATACGGTTTCACTTGGACATTCCTCCGAGGCGGCGATAAACCTCATAAACAGTGACGAAATCGTGGTGCGAAAGACCCAGGCCGCGGCAGGCATTCAACATTTCGTTCGCGGCCGCGCCGAGGGGAACGGGAACTCCCATTTTTCTGCCGAGGTCCAGCGCGAGGAGCATGTCCTTTTGCTGGAGATTGACGTCCCCGTAAGTGGCGTCGGAGATGTGGCCTTCGAGAATCAGCGGCGCGCGGTAAGCAAGCACCGGCGAGGCCACCACGCTTTTCAGCATCGCGTCCACGGCCACTTCGCGCGGCACGCCGCCCTTTTCCGCGAGCGCGACGCCTTCGCAGAAGCCGATTACTTCGATGACCAGCGTCATGTTCAGCGCGACTTTCAGCTGGACGGCGAGTCCCTGCGCGCCGATGTAAGTTACTTTGGGACCAATCGCGAGAAGCACGGGTTGCACCCGCTCGAAGGCTTCCTTGTCGCCCCCGACCATCACGGAGGCGTTGCCTTTGCCAATGGTCAAGGTGGTTCCAGAAATCGGCGCGTCCATCATGGTGAGGCCCGCCTTGGCGAATGCTGCCCCCACGAAGCGGCTGGCTTCAGGATCAATCGTGCTCATGTCCAGGTAAACCGAGCCTTTGCGCAAGCCAGAGATGATTCCGTTTTCACCCAGGGCGAGGGACTTCACAGCCTCCGAATCAGTGACGATCGTAAACGCCACTTCCGATTCGGCCGCGAGTTGTTTCGGCGAATCCGCCCAGCTCATGCCAAGTTTGAAAAGCGGCTCCGCTTTTTCTTTTGTCCGGTTCCAACCCGCCACTTGATGGCCGGCGGCAAGCAGGCGCGGAACAATTGCCCGGCCCATGTCACCGAGGCCGATGAATCCGAGTTTCACACCACACCTCCAATTCCTGATTTTCTCGAGGTGATTCGAACTTCCCAGCCGATACTAGAAGCCATGTCATAAATAGGGTAAAGGGGGTCGGAGCTTTAGCTCCGACATCAAAGGGCTGGAAACACTGGGCTTTAGGCCCCTGAGGAAATGCCTCCTCAGCCCTGCGCCCATTTATGAGACAAGCGCTAGTGTTTCAGGTGCTTGTCAAAATAATCCATGAAGATCTGGAAAGTCTTCTGCTGGATCTCATCCGGCTTATAAGAGCCGTCGGGCTGATTCATGATGAAAACGTACCCGTGCACCGGATGGTTGAAACTCGCCCATTGTACGTCTTTGCCGGCTTCTTTCATCCATTCATAAGTCAGCTTGAAAATTCCTTGCTGGTGGTCGGTGTCGCGGCCGAAAATCAGGATCGGTGTGTGAATGCGCTGGATGCGCTCCATGGCCTCGGCTTTGTTGGCGTTTTTGCGCGCCACCTCAATGTCGTTGTACTGGATCTCGTTGTCTTTTCTCGGCGCGGTGGGGCCGGTGTTGACGGTTAAGAATTCGTGGTCGGCAGGTTCTATGCAGACGCCGGCGGCAAAATCGTACTCGCTCGAAGCCTTCATGATCATTTCGCCGCTGTGGCTCACTCCCATGGCGCCGACGGCGTGCTTGTCGATGTAGGGAAGAGTTTGCAGGTAGCGGATGATGGCAACCAGGTCTTCGTGGTCGAGGGTAGGCCCGGACTTCAGCATGCGCCGGTCGCCGCTGATGCTGTCCGGCAGATTTTGCGGCGGCTTGGAGCTTTCGTAAGCATAGGGAATTTCGTTGCGATAGTTCACGGTAACCACCACGTAGCCGCGGGCGATCATCCGGTCCTGCATCTGGGTCAGCCGCTCAGTGAGTTGCTCGACTTTAAGCATGCCTTCGCGGCCTTCGCCCCAACCCATGGTGATTGCGGGAAAGGGACCGTTCCCCTTGGGCTTGCGAACGAGGATGGGGACATAGATTTCATCCCTGGTGAGGACGAAGGTGTAGTCGCCGGGAATCTCGGAACCCTTAATCGCTTTGGTGGCCACGACGTAGCCGTGGGACGGAATGGCTTCAGCGGCTTCCCGTCCCGTGCTGAGCTGCGCTCGAATGGCCACTTGACCTACCGGCAAGAGTAATGGTGCGGCGAACACGATCCCGAACCCGAGCAAAATGGTCTTCAACGGAGAATGCATCCTTCACCTCGATTCGCGAACTGGAGCGAGTGGCTGGCCAGATAAACTCGCAACTGCGGATTGTGGTTCTACCACCTGACCATTTGCCACGTCAACCCTTTTCGCGCTATCGTCCTCCTCCAGCAATCGTGTTCGTGACGATTTTTATCATTTTCCTGGAGGCACCGTGAAATTTTCCCGCATGCTTTTTTTCTCCGCACTGGTACTGATTGGCAATGTTTCACAGCTCGTCGCGCAGACAGGAGCAGGGTCCGAACCCCCCAAGCCTCTCGTTTTAACCGAGGCGATTGCGACCCCCGGGGTTCAGGGGCGATTTGACCACTTCGGCTTCGATGGGAAGAACCAGCTTTTCGTCGCCGCGCTCGGAAACAACACTGTTGAGGTGATCGACATCAGCGCGCGGGTGCGTTCGCACACGATTACGGGGATTCCGAATCCGCAGGGCGTGGCGTATGCGCCGGACGCGAAAAAACTTTTTGTGGCCAGCAGCAAGGGCAAGCTGCGGATTTATGCGGGAGAAAATTTTGACCTGGTGAAGGAAATCGATTTTCACGGCGACGTGGACAATCTGCGCTACGATGCGGCAACTCATCGCGTTTACGTTGGGTTTGGCGAAGATGAAACCGGCGCAATCGGCATGGTGGACGCGACCACGAACGAGCGCTTGCCGGAAGAATACAAGCTTGGCGCGCACCCGGAATCGTTTCAGCTGGAAACCGCCGGGCCAAATATTTACGTAAATCTCCCGGATTTGAAGCAAATTGCGGTGATCAACCGGAAGACCGGGGCGATTGCGCGATGGCCGATGACGCTGGAGCATAACTTTCCGATGGCCCTGGACGAGGCGGATCACCGGCTGTTTGTGGCCACGCACGAGCCGGCGCACATGGCCGTTTTCGATACCAACACCGGCCGCACGGTAGCGGAGTTTCCCTGCGTGCAGGACGCCGATGATGTTTATTACGATGCCGGACGAAAAAGAATCTATATTCCCGGCGGCGAGGGATTCATCAGCGTGTTTCAGCAAGCGGATGCGGATCACTACCAGCTTCTTGCGAAAGTTCCTTCCACCCTTGGCGCGCGCACCGCGGGATATTTTGGGAAAGGCCACAAAGGGTTCGACCGGTTCTTTCTGGGAGTGCCTCCGCGCGCGGATCATGGGTCGGAGATCTGGATTTATACCGTTCAGGACTGAAGCTTTTCTTGAGCTAGAAGCTCGCTTGAAGTTCGGGAGCGTACGTTCCAAAAGTGTCACCTCTTGGGGAAGGCTCCCCTCCAAGAGGTCCACAATCTGAACCAATTTGTCGGCTTCCTTGGGCGGCTGGGTCCAAGGGGAGCCGGTTCGCGAGCGTTCGATGCTCGTCTCCGTCCGCACTTCACCCATTTCTCCTGTAATATGCTTATTTTGTTTATGTTACGCGCCACGTTGGATGGAGCAATTGTTGGCAAGTTCGCGCTGTATCAATAATTCTTCTGAGGATGAGAAAGGAATTAGTTGACAAGCCGCTTCGTATGATGGTACAGCGGCTATACCTATTGTGCGGGGTCTGCTCCCGAGCAGGGGAATTTTTAGGGGTGAGTAATGTCGAATTGTGTTTATTTGAGGAAGTCCTTTGGGCTTTTGGCTCTAATCTCCGCCGTTCTTCTCTTTACTCTACCGGCCTTCCCGCAGGGAAACACCGGGCGGATGCTCGGCACCGTCACTGACCAATCCGGTGGGTATGTTGCCGGGGCACCAGTGACCGTGACCGACGTGGCGCGCGGGGTAACGCAAAATTTGATCACGGATTCCGATGGCGCGTACGTCGCGCTGAACTTGGTGGCGGGCAGCTATTCGGTTCGCGTTGAAGTGAAGGGCTTCAAAGTTTTCGAGCGGAAAAATATTCAGATCGAAGTCGGCAAGGATTTGCGGGTGGACGTGGTGCTGCAGCCCGGCTCAGCGACGGAGACGATTACCATCACCGAAGAAGTCCCGATGGTGGACACGACATCGACTACTCTCGGCGGCACGATCAGCAACCAGACCATCAACGAAATTCCGCTCAATGGACGCAATTACCAAAACCTGCTGACGCTGCGGCCTGGCACCACCATCTATCCGGGCGGCGGTCCGTGGACGCAAACCACCAATGGTGCGCGGCCCGAAGATACCAGCTACCTGGTGGACGGCCTGAGCAATGAC
>DATHMM010000188.1:0-12463 GCA_035487095.1 Candidatus Sulfotelmatobacter sp. | reverse complement strand
TTACGCGCCGCGGCTCTGGCGCGCTTGCTGAAAACGTAATGGACTAAAAGGGGCCCAGTCCTCGCGTACTTTCTGCGTGGTCACCCACTCTCGAATCAGGCGTGCCGTAATCGGAGTGAGCAGAATCCCGCTGCGGAAGTGCCCGGTAGCTATCAGCAGACCATCGAGATCTGTAGGCCCGAGGATTGGGAGGTGGTCCGGCGAATCCGGGCGCAAACCAGCCCAGGTTTCTTCGACGCGCGCGGATCCGAGCGCCGGCACCAGCGAAACCGCGCCGCTCAGGATTTTCTTCATACCTGCCACGGTCACGTTGCGATCGAAACCCTCGTATTCCACAGTCGAGCCGGCGATGATTCTTCCGTCTTGCCGCGGCACCAGGTACATGTGCCCAGACCACAAATCTTTTTTGAGATTTACAGAGCCGCAACGCAAGGCCATCATCTGGCCTTTGGCAGGCGTAACCGGCGCGTACGCCGCCACACCCTTGATCTTTGCGCTGAAGCACCCGGCAGCAATTACGGTCCACTTGGCTTCCACCCGCCCGTTTTGAAGTTGCAGTCCCTTGCAAACGCCGCCTTCGGTCCACAATGCATTCGCGCCATTCGCGGGAAAAATTTCGGCGCCAATACGGCGAGCACTTTCCAGCGTGGCTTCGGTGAAGAGTCGGTTATCAAGCGAAGCTTCATCGGGGCGATGGATGGCGCCACGAAGTTCGCTCGTCAGCGCGGGCTCGATTTCGCGCGCTTCGGGACCACTCAGCACTTCCGCTCGCAATCCTGCTCCGCGGTGCAACGCCAGAATTTCATCGATCTCGCTTTGCGCCGTTCCATTCAGCAGCAGGTCCAGAGCTCCATCCTTGCGATAGCCCACCGTCTGGCCGGATAGTTCTTCGACTCGTTGAATGAACTCGGGGTAAAGCTGCACGCTGGCCAGGCTGATTGGCAGCAGCGAAGCCATCTCCGAGTTTTCCGGCGCGGGGGAAATCATGCCGGCACTGGCCCAGGAAGCTTCGCGGCCAGGATGCTGCGCGTCGAACACGGCGACACTCAAGCCCTCGGCCGCCAATTCGAAAGCGATCGAAGCGCCGATGATGCCTGCGCCGGCGACGACTGCATCGTAATGTTTCATGGATCTATTTTAGCGCAACGCCGGCCCGGAAAAGGCGGGATGAATTCCAGTTCATGGATTGGGGGCAAATTCCCTGGAGAGCACTTCCGCTTTTTTGGCCTGCGAGCGAGCGCGCTGCCAATCGTTTTCTTTCATCGCTTCCCGCGCACTGTCGACAAAACCCCGTATTTTGGAAACCAGGTCGCGCTGGGCGACGTTCAGCGGCTTGCCTTGGGTGAGTGCCAGATTCCGCTCGGCAACAATCAGGCTTTGCTGGGTTTCCTGCTTTGCAGCGGACAATTGCTCGTCGCTGAGTTCTGGCGCAATGGTGGGTTCGGGAGGCTGTTCAGCCGTAGCTGGTCCTGGCGCGGGCGCAAGGGCGACCCGCGGTCTGGCGGGCGCGGAACGAGGAACGACGAGGCGCGGCACAAGTTCCATTTCAAACGGAATATCCGGAGGATCCGTCAAGCTGACATCGAGCGGCTGCGGCACGATGGGATGATTCGAGGCAAGGCGGTTCGCCGGAAACGCAGGGCGTTTCTTCGGGACGCATCCGCCGCAAATCAGCGAGCACGCACACGCCAGCAGCAGGAATTTCTTCGACGAATGCTCGTTTGTAAGAATCAGGGCGGGGAAGATCTGCATGCTTAAGCGGCGAGCGGCAACTCGATCCGAAAAGTGGTTCCGCGGCCAACCTCCGATGTAAAGTTTATCGAACCGTTGTGAAGCTGCACAATTCGGAAGGTGCTGGCAAGTCCGATGCCGCTGCCTCCCGGCCGCGTTGTAAAGAAAAGTTGAAACACTTTCTGTTTGTCCTCCGCTGGAATTCCTTTACCAGTGTCGCCAACGGTGATTTCCGCCATTTCGCCGCGTCGGCTGAGGGTTAATTGCAGTTGCCCGCCCGTCGGCATGGCCTCGACGGCATTGAGGACCAGGTTCAACACCGCCTGCTTTAACAGATCGCGGTCGACGAAGACGTCCGGAATTCCGATTGGCAGAAGCCTTGCCACCTGTACGTTGGATTTTTGAAGCTGAGGCTGCGCCACTTCGAGCACCTCGCGAAGCAAATCGGCAAGCTGTGTCGGTTCGAGACGCACGTCCATCGGGCGGGAAAAATCCAAGAAGCGCTTCACCACCGCGTCGAGCCGGTCGATCTCCACGTCCAGCACGTGCACAGCTTGCAGCGCCCCGCCATCCGCATCGGCCGGCAGCAATTCCTTCAGGTTTTCGAGCCAAAGCCGCATCGAGTTCAGGGGGTTCTTCACCTCATGCGCAACACCCGCGGTGATGCGCCCCACCGCGGCCAGGCGTTCGCTCACTTGCAATTGGGTGTTGATGCTTTCAATGGAATCAAGGTCACGCAAGGTTATCAGCGCGCCCATCCGGTCGCCAGCCCCCTGGATTTCCTGAACGCTGACACTTACGCGCCGGCGTCCCTCTGCCGTGTTCACTTCGGTTTCCGAAGCCACATCGGTCAGCTGGTCGCCGTCAAGATGCAGCGCCTCAAAGAGCGGATGGCCCGGCGGGAAAATATCCGTCACGCGGCGCCCCAGGAAATCCGCCGCGGGAGCGCCCAGAAATTTCTCCGCGGCCGGACTGATCATCACGGCGCGCGCGTCTTTCGTGAAGAGCAGCAGGCCGTCTTCCATACCGGCCATGACGGAATTCATGTTCTCGCGCAGGGAGCTGAAGATTTCGTGTACGCCGCGCAGTTGCTGGCCGACCTGCTGAATTTTCTGGCGCACCTGGCCGAGTTCATCGGTCGTCTCGCCTGGCTCTTTCGGCGAGGTCACGGGAGCATCGTACACACCGACGGAAATGCGCTCGAGTTGGGCGAGGATGTCGCGGATTGGCGCGAGCGCCGCGCCGCTTACCACCGCGGCCAAGAATGTTGAAAGCACCAGCGCCAGCAGAGCGATCGAGCCCCATCGTTGCAAGCGCGGCCGGATGTCGTTCAAAAGAAGAGCGGTGGACACGGCGATGCGCACTTCGCCGAACGGGTTTCCGCGCAGCTTGAACGGATAGTCCACTTCATAGATGCGCGTCTGCTCAGCAAGAGCCCGCACTTGACGCACGAAGGAGCTTTGTACGAGCTGGGAGAAGGGAGGTTTGCGCAATGCGGTTTTTCCCACAAGAGCGGGATCGCTGGAAACAAGAACCACGTCGTCCCGGTCCACGATCGTGACCTCGTAGATGGAGGGGGAATCGGTGGCCGATTGCAGCCGCGCGGTCAGCCCTTCGCTGATTTCGAAAGCGTGAGCCACATAATCGTGGATTTCCTGGGGATCTTCGGAAGCGGGGCGCAATCCCTGGGCCTTGGCGTCTTCCAGCGCGTGGCGCGCCGAATCGAAGGCTTCGCGAGCCAGTTCATTCGCGCGCTTGTCGGTGTCGTGCAGAACCTGTTGCAGCAGCAACTCCGAAAAGACCATCGACAATACCGCGGTAGACAGGAGCACCAGTCCCGTCATGATCATCGTCAGTTTTGCGCGCAGCCCAAGCTGCATACCTGGCTAGGACTCCGTTTCTGTTTTTTCGTTGCCGTATTCCTTGAGCTTGTTGTGAAGCGTCTTCAGGCTGACGCCAAGCAATTCCGCCGCGCGCGTTTTGTTGTTCCCCGTCGCTTGCAGCGTTTGCAGGATCAGTTCGCGCTCCATGGCGTCCACCGTGGTGCCAACTGGGAATTTGATTGAAGACAAATCGCTGGGGCCCTTGGTCGCCACCTTCCCGAACTCTCCCGGCAGGGAACTCCGCGAAATCAGGTCTTTCTCGGACATGATCGCGGCACGCTCCAAAACGTTGCGCAATTCGCGGATATTTCCCGGCCAGGTGTGGCTCATGAAAATGTCCAGCACTTCCGCACCGATGCCGCGCACGCTTTTGCCGTGTTTCGTGTTGATGTCGCGCAGGATGTGCTCGGAAAGCAGCGGGATGTCGTCCTTGTGATCGCGCAGCGGCGGCAAGTGGATATGAAATACGTTCAGGCGGAAATAGAGATCCTGGCGCATTCCGCCGTTGGCGACGGACTGCTCCGGGTCTTTGTTCGTCGCGGCGAGCACGCGCACGTCCACCGGCGTTTCCGTTTTGCTGCCCAGTCGCCGCACCTTGCGATCTTCCAGCACGCGCAGCAGCTTCGCCTGTGTCGGCGCGGGCATTTCGCCGATTTCGTCAAGCAGCAGCGTGCCGCCGTCGGCCAGTTCGAAGCAGCCGATGCGACGTTCTGCTGCGCCCGTGAACGCGCCGCGCTCGTGCCCGAATATCTCGCTTTCCATCAGCGTTTCGGGAATCGCCGAGCAGTTGATGGCCACAAACGGCCCGCCCGCCCGCGGCGAAAGCTTGTGAATCGTGCGCGCCACGATCTCCTTGCCGGAGCCCGTCTCTCCCGTAATCAGCACCGACGCCGAACTTGGCGCAGCCATTTCGATGATGCGCATCACCTCTTGCATCGGTTTTGAGCCGCCAACGATGTCGCCGAGGCGGCCGGCTTCGCGCAACTGACGCTGCAAAACCACAAGGTTCCGCGCGTCGTGTGCCTTGCTCAAGGCGCGGTCCAGCAGCGCGCGCAGCACCGGACCCTTCAGCGGCTTCTCGATGTACCAGAAGGCGCCGGATTCGATCGCGGCTACCGCGCGTTCTTCGCTACCTTTGCCGGTGATGATGATCGCCGGGACGTCGTGCAGTTCTTCGCCCAGTTGTTTCAGCAGATCCAGGCCGTTCATGCCTGGGAGTTCGACGTCCGCGATGAGGGTGTCCGGCTGGAAGTTGGAGAATTTCGCGAGCGCGTCCTCGGCCGTGCTTACGCCCAGAACTTCGTAACCCCACCGCTGCAAGAGCTGCTCGTAGCCCTTGCGCGCATTGTCCTCATCCTCGACGATGAGGATGCGGTCCTTGTGCTCGCCGGTTTCCACTGTGCGTACCGCTTTGCTTTCGTCGCCCATGCGCGTATGCCTCGCCTCCTTACACCACGATTCTATTGTCGCACTTTGGGTGGGTGAAACGACTGTAACAAGCACACACTCGCTTGCCAAGCGCCGCTCTAGCGAGGGGCCACTGCTCAGTCAAATGAAGTGTAGCGCCCGCGTTCCGACCCGGCCGGGATGGCAGCGCTTGGCGACAAGGCTTTAGCGGCAGATTTTAAATCGGAGGAGATTTCTGATTGCCTGCTGAATGTGAAGTTTTCCTTGCTTCCTCTGCTATTCCCGCACCAAATACAGCGCGCGCTCCAACTCCAGTTCGAGTTTTGCGCCCTTCGGCAGATCGATCTCCTGGCCGCGCCCCGCTTCCGTCAGGTAGGCCTCCAGCGCTCCAAGCGCGGCGCCTTCCGCGGCTTCTTTCTTGTTTTTGTCTTTCACCCCGGGCATCGCGCCCATGGCGGCACCCGCGGCGGCGGCTTGTGCGGCGTCTTTCTGCGTGCTGCTGCGTCCCTCGATCACGCCCTCCTGCAGCGCGCCGGACTTGATGCTGTGCTCGCCGGGTACCGACGCCACTTCGGCCACGATGGGCAGCTTGCCGAAACGGGTCTGAATTTCGTCGAAAGTCAGCCAGATCTTCGCGCGGCCCGTTGTCCCGGCGGGATCGACGCGGCTGATGTGCCCCACAATCACCGCGCCGGGTGGCAGGTAGTTGCCCTGGCCCGCCTCGAGAGGCTCAAGTGTGCGCACGTGGAACCCTTGGTTTTTATGGACCTCTTTCGTGTTCAGGTCGCTTTCGAGCCGAACCAGGAAACGCGTGCCGGGTACGACCGCAAATGTCTCGACGGGCAAGCCACGCCGATCGCCGGTGGCCGCATGTGTCTCCGCGGGCGATTTGGGCGATTCCGTCTGCAATTCATCCCGGCTGATTACCGGGGCTTGCTGCGCTGGGGTGACTGCCGCGAACACAAATGCCAAAGTTGCGCCAACTGTCAAAACTGTCAGAATTTGCTTGGATTGAAATGTCATAGACCAACCTCCGGGATCGACTTCGAGGAGGGGAGAGCAACCCGGGGACCAAGCGGTCACATTCCCCACGCATTTAACGAACTGAAAGTAAATAAGATACATCGACGTAAGGAATGTGGGCCAAAGCCTCTGCCTGCTACTGCCTCCAATACTGTCGGAGCAATCTTGCATGTCGTATTACCCTTCCTGCGCTGCATGCGTAGTCGGGAGATGGAAATACATGTAACTCGGGGCCGGATTACTACTCTTATTGGTAGAGGGAGTTTTCAAAAGATGTTCCTACAAGAGAAGCCGGGATTGACGAACGCCGACGTGACCCCGAGAGCGGTGTATCAGGACCGCCGCAAGTTCCTGAGGAATGCCGGATTGGTGGCTGCGGCCTCGCTTGCGGGCCGCGAGTTCTGGGAGCTTGCCTCGCCATCCTCCCGAGTTTCTGCCGGAACAAAACTTTCCGGAGTCTCGAAAAGCCCATTCAGCACCACGGAGAAGCAGAACACCTACGACGACGTGACGCACTACAACAACTATTATGAGTTCGGTGTGGACAAGACCGAGCCGGCGAAAAACGCGCAAAGCCTGAAGACCTACCCCTGGACTGTTTCCGTAGAGGGCGAAGTGAAGAAGCCTCGCCAAATCACGATCGATGAAATTCTAAAGCTGGCTCCTCTCGAAGAACGCATTTATCGCCATCGCTGCGTCGAAGCCTGGTCGATCGTGGTGCCTTGGATCGGTTATTCCTTCAGCGCCATCGCCAAACTGGTTGAACCAACCGAGCAGGCAAAGTACGTGGCGTTCGAAACATTCTATGACCGCAACCAGATGCCCCTGGCAAAGTATGCCGGTATCGATTTTCCTTACGTGGAAGGTCTGCGCCTCGATGAGGCGATGAATCCGCTTACGCTGCTCTGCGTCGGCATGTACGGAGAAACGCTGCCGAATCAGGACGGCGCGCCAGTGCGCATGGTGATTCCGTGGAAATATGGATTCAAGAGCGCCAAGTCTCTGGTGAAAATTCGTTTTCAGAAAGAGCAGCCGCCCACGACGTGGAATCGCCTCGCTCCCAACGAATATGGTTTCTATGCCAACGTGAATCCAAAAGTAGATCATCCGCGCTGGAGCCAGGCTAAGGAGCGGCGCCTAGGAGAGTTTTTCAAGCGCGACACCCTGATGTTCAACGGCTACGGGGATCAGGTGGCCAGCCTTTACACCGGCATGGATCTGAAGAAATTCTACTGACGTCATAAGCATCCATGCGCAAACTGCTGATCAGCAAGTGGTCCAAAGCCGGCGTTTTCCTGATTTGCCTATTGCCGCTGGCGTCGCTTGTCTGGCGCGGCCTGCACCACGGTTTAACCGCGAACCCGATCGAGTTCATCACGCACGCCACAGGCGATTGGACGCTGCGATTTATCATATTCACGCTCTGTATCACGCCGCTCCGGAAACTCCTCGCCTTGCCGGACGTGATCCGCTTTCGCCGCATGCTGGGGCTCTTCGTTTTCTTTTACGGCTGCCTGCACTTCACCACCTACATCTGGCTCGACAAATTTTTTGACCTTAGGGAAGTCTGGAAGGACATTGCCAAGCGGCCGTACATCACGGTGGGTTTTCTTGCGTTTGTACTGCTGATCCCGCTCGCGATTACGTCCACGACCGGCTGGATTCGACGGCTCGGCGGCCGCCGCTGGCAGATGCTCCACCGCGCGATTTACATCAGCGCGGTTGCGGGGGTGATTCACTATTACTGGCAGGTGAAATCGGCGGTTCTTCTTCCGCTTGCCTATGGCGCGATTGTCGCGGCGCTTTTGCTGTGGAGATTGTTCGAAAAATTCCGGGCGAGGCCAGCCGCGTTGGGGGCAAGGCCGCTCAAACCGCAGGCGGGGATTTAAGTCCGAGACAAATAGGTGCGGATGCACTTGAGCACGTTGGCGTACATGGCTTCGGTTACGCGGCCGGTCTGCGTGTTTTGCTGGCTCGGGTGATACACACCGAAGAGGCGTGGCAGATCGTCCCCGAACGCGCATTCGGCGCCGTGGGAAAAACGGTAGGCCGCGCGCGCGGTGATTCGCCCGTCTTGCTTCAAAATTTCTAGGTAGGCGTCCCAGCCGATTTTCCCAAGCGCCAGAACGGCGCGTGGACGCAGAATGTCCAATTCCCGCTCGAGATACCCGCGGCAATTCAGAATTTCGCTGGGCAAAGGCTTGTTTGCCGGAGGCGCGCACCGCACGGCCGCGGCGACGTAGGCGTCTTGCAAGCGCAAGCCGTCGTCGCGGTGCAGGGAAGTGGGCTGGTTCGCGAATCCTGCTTTGTGCAGCGCCTTGTAGAGAAAATCACCCGAGCGGTCTCCGGTAAATACGCGGCCCGTGCGATTGGCCCCATGCGCCGCGGGAGCAAGCCCCAGGATGAAGAGTTTCGCGTGCGGATCGCCGAAGCCTGGTACGCCGCGTCCCCAGTAAGTCCATTCGCGAAACGCGCGTCGCTTCTCCCTCGCAACTTTTTCCCGGTATTTCACCAGCCGCGGACATTTGCGGCACGCACAAACCTCTTCACTCACAATTTCTAGCGCTGTCTCAGCGTTCAACGTTTCCTCTTCAACACATCCGCCAGCACGACGGCCTGGTTCTGCTTTTCATCGTTTCTTCCGTAGAGGAGGGTCACGAGTTTGTGTTCCGATTCCAATTTTCGAATCTCGTTCAATAAATCCTTCTTTTCCGCCAGTTCCTTGCGGTAAAGCTTCTCGAACTCCGGCCACTTCTCCGGTTCGTGGCCGAACCACTTGCGTAACGCATCGCTCGGCGCGATTTCCTTCATCCACTCATGCACGGCGGCGCGTTCTTTGGTCAGGCCGCGCGGCCATAGGCGATCGACCAGCAATCGGAAACCATCTTCCTTGGCGGCCTTTTCGTAAACGCGCTTCACGCGAATCATGGCAGTCTCACCGCAGGAAATTCAGCACCGCTTCGTGCAGCAGTCCATTCGTGCTCACGAACCGGCCCTTGTAGATCGTCCGTTCGCCGTCAACGGTGCTTGACTTGCCGCCCGCCTCCTCCACAATTATGCCCAGCGGCGAGAGGTCCCAGGGCTTCGAAATCCAGTCCACGGCACACTCAATCGCGCCTTCCGCCACCAGCATGTGTTGCCAGAAGCCGCCCATCGAGCGGCTGTTGCGCGCCGCGTCGGCCAGTCGCCGCAACCTCTCCCGCGCCTGTGCATCTTTGCGGGGCCCTGTGCCAGTGGTGAACACCATGGATTGCTCCAGGGCGGACACAGTGGAAACTTTAAGCCGATGCTCACCGCGCCAGGCGCCTTCGCCGCGATACGCCCGCCAGCGCGAGCCTTTTTCAAGAGCCGGCGCGCTTACCATGCCGGCCACGATTTCCGCATCTTCTTCGACGCCAACAAGCGTTCCAAAGGTGGGAATGCCGCGAGTAAATTCTTCGGTGCCGTCGATTGGATCGATGATCATGCGCGCCCGCCCGTTAGTGGCCGGGCCAGTGGGAGCTTCGGCACTGGTTTCTTCACCGACCACATCGATTGGCAAGCCGCTCGCCTGCACTTTGGCGATGGCCATCTGCTCGATGCGCTTGTCTGCCTGCGTTACCAGCGTTCCGTCACGCTTGCGCTCCGTGCCCATCGCGCCGCCGCGGAAATAGCTCATCGCGATCGAATCCGCTTCGTTCGCGATATCATCCAGTAAAGCCCCATATTTCGCTCGATAACTCATCCAATCTCCATTGTAGCGCGGGCCCGACCCGGTCGGGGCCAAGCTCAACCCACAAGCCACGGGCCTCAAAAGACCAGCCGACCGCGCGATTTGACACGCTTGCCCGCACTCCCTAGCATACAAGTTCGCCCCCATGAACGCTCACGCCAACACGGGAACCGTCCTCGACCGCATTATGGAAGCGCGCCGCGCAGAAGTGGATCACCGGAAGAGGGTGCTGCCGGAGACCGCGCTGAAGTATGGCGTGAAAGCCGCGCCACCGGTTCGCGATTTCGCGGGGGCGCTTTCCCGCGACGCGATCAATGTGCTTGGCGAGCTGAAGCCCGCATCGCCCTCGCGGGGCATTATCCGGGATCCGTTCCATGCCGCCGAACTTGGCAAATCGCTTGCGGCCGCGGGCGCGGCGGCGCTTTCCGTGCTGACCGAAGGCGAGTTTTTCGGAGGTTCGTTGAAGAATCTTCGCGACGCCCGGAAGGAAATCACACTTCCCGTCTTGCGCAAGGACTTTATCTTCGATCCCTGGCAAGTCTGGGAATCGCGTGCGAACGATGCCGACAGTTTTCTGCTGATTGTCGCTGCGCTCTCCGATGAGCAACTCCGCGATCTCATCGCACTGGGGCGCGAACTGGGCATGGAGCCGCTGGTAGAAGTGCACACGCGGGGGGAACTCGACCGTGCCCTGGCCGTGGGCGCGCGCATCATCGGCGTCAACAATCGCGACCTCAAAACGCTAACGGTGCGCTTGGAAACTTCTTATGAACTGATCGAGCAGATTCCTGAAGAGTGCCTCGCGGTGGCCGAATCCGGCTTGCGTTCGCACGACGATTTGAAGCAATTGCGCGCCGCGGGCTTTGACGCATTTCTGATTGGCGAGCACCTTATGCAGTCGCCTGATCCGGGGGCGGCATTGCGCTCCCTTCTCCTTCCGTCCGTTTCCGGGGGATAATTCCTCATGGTTCGCGTAAAAATCTGCGGCATTACGAATGTCGAGGACGCTTTGCTCGCGTGTGAGCGTGGCGCCGACGCCATCGGCCTGAATTTTTACGAGAAAAGCCCGCGGTGCTTATCTCCGTTCTCAGCGAGCAAAATCATCGGGAAGTTGCCGCCGTTCGTCGCACCCGTCGGGATTTTTGTGAATTGGCAGGCCGGGCCGGTTACAACACTGGCGAAAGCGCTGGGATTAGTCGCCGCGCAGTTGCATGGCGACGAGGATCCCAGGCTTGTTGGCGAAATTGCGAAGAAAATTTCCGTGATCAAGGCCTTGCACGTGGCGGAGGGAGGCGCGTTGCCTCCGTTTGCCAAATATCGAGGGGCCACGGCCTTCTTGCTCGACGCACCACACACCGGCCAATTTGGCGGCACGGGCAACACCGCAAATTGGAGCCTGGCGCACACCGCCGCCAAATCTCAACGCATCCTATTAGCGGGGGGCCTTACGCCGGAAAATGTGGCCCAGGCGATCCTTGCCGTTCGCCCCTACGCCGTGGATGTGACCAGCGGAGTCGAAGCGAAGCCCGGCAAAAAGGATCCCGCCAAGCTCCGCGCCTTTTTCGATGAAGTCGCCCGCGCAAATCAACAACTCTGCATGTAGCGTCAAAAATGCTGGAAGTGAAAAGCGCGAGGAAGCCAACTCGAAGTACAATAAAAGACTAGACCATGACCACCCAGCTGACCATACCAGCCGCGGTGCCCGGACGTTTCGGGCCCTATGGCGGCCGCTACGTTCCTGAAACGCTGATGGTGCCGCTCTATGAACTGGAGCGCGCCTACGAGCTTGCAAAAACTGATTCCGCGTTCCAGGCCGAATTTCAATCGCTGCTCAGGAATTTCGCGGGACGCCCCACGCCACTGCAGTTCGCCGCGCGGCTCACGGCCAAGCTCGGCGGTCCGCGCATCTATCTGAAGCGCGAAGACCTGCTCCACACGGGCGCACACAAAATCAACAACGCCATCGGCCAGGGTTTGCTGGCGGTGAAGATGGGCAAGCCACGCATCATTGCGGAAACCGGCGCGGGCCAGCATGGCGTTGCTTCGGCCACGGTCGGTGCGCATCTCGGCCTGAAGTGCACGGTTTACATGGGCACGGAAGACATGGCTCGCCAAGCACTCAACGTCGCGCGAATGCGCATGCTTGGCGCGGAAGTTATTGGCGTAGAGTCCGGCAGCAAGACCCTGAAAGATGCCATCAACGAAGCCATGCGCGATTGGGTCACCAATGTGCGGGATTCGCATTATCTGCTCGGCTCCGTGCTTGGTGCGCACCCTTACCCGACGATGGTCCGCGATTTTCAGGCGGTGATTGGCCGTGAGGCGCGCCAACAGATTTTGGCCGCCGAAAAACGCCTCCCCACTCATCTTTTTGCATGCGTGGGCGGTGGCTCCAATTCGATTGGATTGTTTTTTGAGTTTTTGAAAGATGCCGAAGTGAAAATGGTCGGCATCGAAGCCGGCGGCCGCGGCAACACCCTTGGCGAGCACGCCGCGCGCCTTGCCGCGCACCAGGGTTTCACCGGCGCGCGCCCCGGCGTCCTCCAAGGTACTTACACCTACGTTCTGCAGAATGAAGACGGCCAGATTGCCGGCACGCATTCCATTTCGGCCGGGCTCGACTATCCGGCCATCGGCCCGGAGCATGCCTGGCTCGCGGATCAGCATCGCGCTGAGTATGCCGCGGTTGACGATCAGGCGGCGCTCG
>DATHMM010000187.1:0-33267 GCA_035487095.1 Candidatus Sulfotelmatobacter sp. | reverse complement strand
TTTCAAGCGCCGCTCTCCGTGGAGATGACCCCCTCCGGCCGGCCGCGCGTAACGCTTTTTTCAAATAAGTAGAAGTTTCCTTGTCCACCTCAACCCGGAGGCCATGCGCCTCCGACAGACTTAACCCGCAGCGGGCTTTGCCCCTCAACAATAACCGCGGACTTCGTGCTCGGGAAGACGGTGCAACACCGTCGCCGCCGCGCGACTGTAAGGCGAATGATGTGCTCGCCAGCCACTGTAGCGAATCTTCGCTACGGGAAGGCAGCGAGTGAACCCTGTAGTGGCCGAACTTCAGATCGGCCCGAAGTAGCGGCAGGCTTCAGCCTGCCAACCCACAGAGTTCCTTTTCGCCAAGCCAGGAGACCGGCGAAGTCTGCAGCCCGTGCAAGCCTCTTTGCACCGGCCAACCTTCAAGCTCCCGCGCGTGAGGGAGCGGAGGAACCATGAAAACTAAATTCGCCATACTCTCTTTGCTCGCCGTATTCCTTGTTTCCGCCGTCAGCTCCAAAGCCGCACCGCAATCCCAAAGCAACAAAGCGATTCTCGCCGGCACGCTTACCGATCCATCTGGTGCGCCTGTCGGTGGAGTCCAGATCATCGCGCAGCTTGACGCTTCCTCCGCAGGTCAATCCATTTCCGCCACTTCTTCGAATGACGGCTCGTACTCCCTCACTCTGCCCGCGGGCCGCTATCGCCTGCGCTTCAGCCGCTCTTCCTTCGCCGCGCGCGAAATCGCTGTCGCTCTCGCGCCGGGGGAGTCGCGTACCCTGAATCTTCGTCTCGACCTCGAACCGCTTTCCTCCAGCGTGGTCGTCACAGGACAAACCGTGCCATCAACCGTGCAACAAACCACCGCGCCTACAGATGTCATCTCGCGCGAAACCATCGACGAGCGCCAAGCCGCCTCGCTACCCGAGCTGCTTCAATTTTCTCCCGGCATCGCCATCGATCGCACCGGGCCTTTTGGCGGCACCACTTCCGTCTTTCTGAACGGCGGCAATTCCAACTTCACCAAAGTCCTGGTGGACGGCACGCCCATCAATCCTCCCGGCAGCGCGGTGGATTTCTCCAGCCTCACCACCGAAAATATCGATAAAGTCGAAATCGTACGCGGCGCCGAAAGCGCCATCTACGGCAGCGACGCCGTCTCCGGCGTCATCCAGCTCTTCACCCATCGTGGCGATACCCGCGTTCCCGCATTCAGCGTTTACTCGGAAGGTGGCAATTTTTCTTCAGCGCGGGGTGGCGGCGATCTCAGCGGCATCATCGGTAAATTCGATTACTCCGCGGCGGCCGCTTACTTCCAGACCGACGGCCAGGGTCCCAACGACTACTTCGTGAATCGCACCCTCTCCGGCAACTTCGGCTATTCCTTTTCCGACACCAACCAGCTTCATCTCTCCCTGCGCAACAACACCAGCGACGCAGGCATTCCCGGCCCCACGCTGCAGGGCCCTCCCGATCTCTTCCAGGGCTACGGCCAGAAAGTTTTCTCCTCCAACCTCCGCTGGGAATTCACGACCGGCTCCCACTGGCATCACCAGCTCATGGGCACGGACTCGTACACCCGCCAGCACAGCTTCGCGAATCAGGGTGACACATTTCCCTTCGACTCTCTGCTCACCTTCAATCGAGCCGCGATCAATCCGCAATCGAGCTACGTCTCGCGCAACTTCATCGCAACCGCTGGCTACCAGTACGAAGTCGAAAATGGCGGCATCAACTTTATTTCGCCCGGCCACCTTCGCCGCAATAATCAGGCCGGCTATCTCGACTTCCGCTACGCGCCCGTTTCCCGGCTGACGCTCGACTTCGGCGGCCGCGTCGAAGCCAACAGCAGCTTTGGCACTCGCGTCGTTCCCCGTGCCGGAGGTTCCTACGCGCTGCGCTACGGCAAAGGTTTCTTTGGCGACACGCGCTTTCATGCGTTCTACGGCCAGGGTATCAAGGAGCCGCGCTTCGATCAGACCTTCGGCACTGATCCCTGCGTCCCGGGAAATCCCGATCTCAAGCCCGAAGCCAGCAAAGGATGGACCACGGGTTTCGATCAGAAACTTGCTTCCGATCGCTGGAAAGTTTCCGCTGATTATTTTTACACCCGCTTCTACGACATCATCAGCTTCGCGCCCACGTCCGCGTTCTGCGGCACTTTTTTCAATACGGACCTGGCCATCGCTCGCGGCGTCAACCTCGCTTCCGAATACCGCTTCAGCAAATGGCTCTTCGTGAATGGCAACTACACCTATGACAACTCGCGTGTGATCAGCTCACCGAACTCTTCGGACCCGTCACTGATCCCGGGCAACCACCTGATTCGCCGGCCGGTCAATTCCGGTTCGTTCGGCGTCAATGTCGCATACGCGCGGGTGAATTGGAATTTTATCGGCTATTTCACGGGCGTACGTACGGACTCGAATTTCGTCAATTCCACACAAATTAACAATCCCGGCTATGCGCGCTTCGATATGGCTGCGAACTACAACGTGACCCGCGGGCTTTTCGTCACTGCCCGCGCCATCAACCTCTTCGACAAGAAATATCAGGACGCCCTCGGCTTTCCCGCGCTTGGCCGATACTACATGTTCGGCCTGCGCTACGCCTTCACCGGACGAAACTGATGGATGAAACAAATACATCTGTAGGGGCCGGGCTCGCCCGGCCCGCTGTCGACACCGGAGCGTAATTTGCCGCAACTTGAACCAATTCTCTTCTGCTGGAGCGGCGGCAAAGACAGCGCCCTCGCGCTGTATACCCTGCTCCGGCAAAACGATGTGCGCGTCGCGGCCCTGCTCACCACCGTGACCGAGGGCTACGACCGCATCAGCATGCACGGCGTTCGTCGCGAACTTCTACAGCGGCAGGCGGAGTCTCTCCGCTTGCCGCTGCACGAAGTCTTCATTCCTCAGCAATGCGTCAATTCGATTTACGAAGCGCGTATGGAGGAGGCCCTCCTTGCCTTCTGTGAACAAGGAATCCGCCGCGTCGCTTTCGGCGACATCTTCCTCGAAGACCTTCGCCTCTATCGCGACAAAAACCTCGCCCGCGTCGGAATGCAGGCCCTCTTTCCCATTTGGAAACGCGACACCCGCGATCTTATCCGTGAATTTCACTGCGCCGGATTTCGCTCGGTGGCAGTTTGCATCGATTCCAAAGTTCTCGATCCCGGTTTCGCCGGCCGCGAACTCGATGCCTCCTTCTTCGCCGATCTCCCGCCCGGCGTCGATCCCTGCGGCGAGAATGGCGAATTCCACACGTTCGTCTTCGACGGCCCGATTTTTTCGCGCCCTGTCGGCTTCACCCTCGGCGAAGTCGTCCAGCGAGATTCCTTCGTCTTCCGCGATCTGTTCCCTGAAAAAGCTATCAAGGAGGTTTGACCCGAATCATGTTTGAGGAAAAATCGTCTGCTCACGTTTTTGTCCTTCGATCCATTCTCGTTGCCGTAATGATCGTCCTCGCCGCCGTGCTGCGCATCGTTCCGCATCCATGGAATTTCACCCCCATCGGCGCGATGGCGCTTTTCTCCGGCGCGATGTTTCGCGATCGCCGTGCGGCCTTTCTCTTTCCTCTCGGGGCCCTCTTTGCCGCCGATCTCTTCGTCGGTCTCCACCGCCTCATCCCTATCGTCTACGCGAGCTTCCTGTTCAGTGTGCTCATCGGAACCTGGCTCGCCAATCACCGCAGCGTTCTTCGCATCGGCGGGGCCGTTTTCCTCGGCGCGCTCCAGTTTTTCCTCGTCACCAACTTTGCCGCCTGGCAACTTTTCGGCACTTATCCGCACACGCCCGCCGGCCTCGCCGCGTGTTACATCGCTGGCTTGCCGTTCTTCGGCAACGCCCTCGCCGGTGACGCCCTCTACTCCGCCCTCTTCTTCGGCAGTTTTGCCCTCGCTGAACATTTCTTCCCAGCCCTCCGGCCGGAGCCCATCCGTCGCATGCCTGATCAAGAGTGCGCCACGTAGGGGCGACCTTTCGCCGCCCTCTACTTGCTTCTATTACCCAGTCCCTCCCCGCGCATACCCCCGCGCACCTCTGCTATACTTTATTTCTTTCACCATGACGAAATTCGCCACCGAATCCGCCATGTCTTCCGAACTGCTCGCCAAATACGAGCCCGTGATCGGCCTGGAAGTCCACGTCCAGCTCCTCACCAAAACGAAAATTTTCTGCGGCTGCTCCACGCGGTTCGGCGATTCGCCGAATTCCAATGTCTGCCCGGTCTGTCTCGGCCTTCCCGGCACGCTCCCCGTCCTCAACAAACGCGCTGTCGAAATGGCCATGCGCGCCGCGCTGGCCATCAACTGCACAGTTCACGAGCACTCTCGTTTCGCACGCAAGAATTATTTTTATCCGGACCTGCCGAAGGGCTACCAGATCTCCCAATATGAATTGCCCCTGGCCACCGATGGCTGGCTCGAAATCGAAGTCCACGGCGAAAAAAAGCGCGTCGGCATCACGCGCCTGCACCTGGAAGAAGACGCCGGCAAATCACTTCACGACGGCTTTCCGCACTCCGCCGAAAAAACCTACGTCGATTTCAACCGTTGCGGCACCCCGCTCAGCGAAATCGTTTCCGAGCCGGACATGCGCACGCCCGACGAGGCCTACGCCTACCTCACCACGCTGCGCCAGATCCTTCTCTACACTGGCGTCAGCGACGTCAATATGGAGGAAGGCTCGCTCCGCTGCGACGCCAACGTTAGCGTCCGCCTCCGCGGCGCAAAAGAATTCGGCACCAAGGTCGAAGTAAAAAATCTAAATTCGTTCCGCTACCTCGCGAAAGCCCTCGAATACGAAATCGAGCGCCACATCGGCATCATCGAATCTGGAGGCCGCATCTCGCAGGAAACGCGCCTCTGGAATCAGGCCGCCAATCGCACCGATCCTATGCGCTCCAAGGAAAAGGCTCACGACTATCGCTATTTTCCGGAGCCCGATCTCCTGCCTGTTCACGTCAGCCCCGCCTGGCGCGACGAAGTTCTCCGCTCGCTGCCCGAACTTCCCGCCGCCAAGCGCACCCGTTTCGTTTCCGCTTACGCCATCACGCCCTATGACGCCGAAGTCCTCACCGGTTCGCAGCAGCTGGCCGATTATTTCGAATCCGTTGTGAAAGCCGGCGCACCCGGCAAAGCTACCGCCAACTGGATGCAGACCGAACTTCTCCGTCGACTGAACGATTCCGGCAAAGAAATCACCGCCAGTCCCGTGAATTCTGCCGCGCTCGGTGAACTCGTCGTGCTGGTCGACTCCGGCAAAATCACCGGCGCGGTCGGCAAGAAAGTTTTTGCCGCTATGTTTGAAACCGGCCGGTCGGCCGCCGAAATTGTCGCCGCCGAGGGCCTCGGCTCGCAAGTCGGGGACGACGCCATCGAAAAAGCCGCGCGCGAAGTCATCGAGAAAAATCCCGACAATGTCGCCAAATTCAAATCCGGCAACGAAGGCGTCTTCAAGTTTTTCGTCGGCCAGGTAATGAAAGCTACCAAGGGCCAAGCGAATCCGCAGGCCGTCAACGACATCGTTCGCCGCCTGCTCACGTAGCATTTGTAGCGGCCGCTTCTTGCCCTGAGGGTTGCCGAAGGGTCCGAAGCGAGCGCATTTCAGGCCAAAGTTTCTCGGCAACAAGTTCAGGAGAAGGATTGCATGCTCAAAATCGGTGACAAAGCCCCCGAATTCACTCTCGCCTCCGATGGCGGCAAGCCGCTTTCCCTGAAAGACTTCAGAGGCCGCCGCGTCCTGCTCTTCTTTTTTCCGAAGGCGAACACTCCCGGTTGAACGGTCGAAGCGTCCGAGTTTCGCGACGCAAAAAAGAAGTTCGATCAGTTGGGTGTGTCCATCCTTGGAGCCAGCGCGGATACTCTGGAGCCCCTGCAGAGATTCAGCGACAAGTGGAAGCTCAATTTCCCTCTGCTTAGTGACCCCACGCACAAGATGATCGAATCCTACGGCGCGTGGCGAGGGAAAAAATTTATGGGCCGTCTGTTCAAGGGAATCGTCCGCAGCAGTTTTCTGATCGGCCCCGATGGCAAAATCGAACACATCTGGGACCCCGTCAAAGCCAAAGGTCACGCCGCCGAAGTCCTCTCCCACCTAACCGAATAGGAGAAGCGTCTCTTCATTCCTCAATGTAGCGCTGGCCTTTTAAGCCAGCCTCTTTGTTTTTAGACTTCTACCCGCAACTCTTCCCCAATGGGTTCGATAATCATGTTGTCGATCAACCGCGTTTTCCCCAAATAAACCGCCAGCACCGCATAACACCGCCGCGCCACCCGCACCACCGGCTCAAACGTCTCCGCGTCCGCAATCTCCGCGTAATCCACGCGCGCTTGCGGTTCGCTCGCCAGCACCTTTTGCATCGCTCTTTGCAACTCCAGCGAATCCCGCACGCCCGCCGCAATTTCGCTCTCTGCGGCTCGCAGCGCACGGTACAACACGGTCGCCGCCCTGCGCTCGTCCCCCTGCAAATACGTATTCCGCGAACTCATCGCCAGCCCATCGGCCTCGCGCTCGATCGGGCACACCACAATCTCCGTATCCAGATTCAGGTCGCGCACCATCTGCTGCACAATCCGCACCTGCTGCGCGTCCTTCCTCCCGAAATACGCAAAGTGCGGCTGCACAATCTCAAGCAGCTTTAGCACCACTGTCGAAACACCCCGAAAATGTCCCGCGCGCGACCTGCCTTCCAGCCGCTCGCTCAATCCCTCCACGTGCACATACGTCGAAAATCCAGCTGGATAAATCTCCGCCGGCTCCGGCAGAAACAGTCCATCCACCTTCGCCGCGGTAAGCTTCTCCACGTCCGCCTCCAGCGGACGCGGATATCGCGACAAATCCTCGTTCGCCGCAAATTGTTTGGGATTCAAGAAAATCGAAGCGTAGACAGGGGAGCATTTCCGCCTGGCCCTTTCCACCAGCGCCAGGTGCCCCGCGTGCAGCGCACCCATCGTCGGCACCAGCCCGATGGTCCGCTGCTCCTGCCGAGCCGCTCGCACCCGCTCTTTCATCCAGGCAACTGTCCGGATCGTCTCCATCCGCGCTAAGCGCCCGCCGCCGTGGCGCGTTCCCGGTAGAAGTGCATCAAGTCCGTCAGCACCGGCTGTGCGCCCAATTGCCGCAGCAGCGTTGTCACCTGGCCCCGGTGGTATGTCCCATGATTCACGACGTGCTGCATCGATTGCCAAAGCGGGTTGCGGTAAACGCCGAACTTCAACGTCTTGTATTCAAGCACCCGGTTCAATTCTTCCTGCGTCAATGAGCTTACAAATCCCAGCAGCCGTCCCTCAAGTTCCATCCATCTGTTTTGCAAGCTTGCCACGTCCTGAAATTCGGCCCCATCCGGCAGTGATCCCGGGGAACGCCCCTGAAAACGTTCCAGCCACACCCACTCCGCGCCATAAATGTGTGCTGCCGTATCGCGCAAGGAACCGAAACTCGATCCCATTGGCCGCAAAAATTCTTCCTGCTTGACGGCCGTGACCGCCCCCAGCATCCTCCGGTTGGCCCACGCGTTAAATTCGTACAGCACAGCCATTTCGTTCGGGGTCATGCCGCGCCTCCTTGCCGAAATTATTTTGCATGGATTTTCGGAAGTCGTAAACGTTTCTGGTGCCCCAGAAAGCAAAAACAGCACGCTCAGCGGGCGATGCGGATTGGTTTTCCACTCTTGATGGCGCTCGGTGCGTGATACGACTCCGCATCCGAAGGAAAGCTCCCGCCCTGCACGTCCGCGCAATATTCGCGCACCGCCTGCGAAATCACTTCGCCCACGTTCGCATACCGCCGCGCAAACTTCGGCGGCTCCTGGAACGTCAGCCCCAGCAGATCGTGCAGCACGAGGATCTGTCCGTCGCAATCGGGTCCCGCGCCGATTCCGATCGTCGGAATTCGGACGCTCTTCGTAATTTCAGTGGCCAGTTCGCGCGGAATTCCTTCCAGCACAATCGAAAATGCTCCCGCCGCTTCCACCGCCCGCGCATCGCGCAGCAACTGTTCCGCCGCTCGCTCGGTTTTCCCTTGCACGCGATATCCGCCCATCGCATTCACCGATTGCGGCGTCAATCCCACGTGACCCATCACCGGGATCTCCGATTCCGTCAACCGCGCAATCACTTCCAGCCGCCGCTCGCCGCCTTCCACCTTCACGGCTTCCGCGCCGGCCTCTTTCACGAAGCGCACCGCATTCTTCAGCGCTTCGTTTGCGTCCCCCTGGTAAGTGCCGAACGGCATGTCCGCCACCACCAGCGCCCGCTGCACTCCGCGCCGCACCGCCTTAGTATGATGCAGCGCCTCCTCCATCGTCAGCGGCAGCGTGCTCTCGTACCCCAGCACCACCATCGCCACCGAATCGCCCACCAGCACCACGTCCACCCCGGCCTCGTCCATCAAACGAGCCGTCGGATAGTCGTACGCCGTCAGGCAGGTGATCTTTTTCTTGTTTGTGGAATCCGCAGCCGTGGACTTACGCTGCAGCAATTCGGGAACGGACACTTTCGCACTGTTCCCATTCGGTATGATGCTCATGTCGGCCTCCGGTGCCGTTCCCTGACTGCGGGATACAGCCCTCGCGCGAACAGCCTAACTATAACAAATTGTGATGCCAGTCACCATAATATGTGATGCCCAACGGCCCACATGGCACAGCGATTCCTCGCCATTCTCATGTAGTGGCCGACCTTTAGGTCGGCACTACACGCACCCTCATTTCTCCGTTCCAACCTTCACCACCCGCTGTTCCAAATTCCACCCGCGCAACCCAATCGAAACTCCCTCCTTCGCCGCGGCCCTAGAAAACTCCACAACAATCTCTTTCTTCTCTCCTGGCAGCAGTGAAACGTAGTTGTCGCTGTAATATGCCGGCAGCACGCGCGTTTTCCCATCCGCCTTCAGCAGCGTCAACTTCAATTCAATCCCTGCTGTGCTCCCAGCATTCTCAAGTAAAACTTTCACACGCTCCATGTCGCCCTCGACTCCGGTTTGCACCGTCGTCTTGATCTGTGCCTCCCCCAGCCGGTTTAATTTCCGGTAATCCGCGCTCGCTCCGCCCATCCAGTAAAAATTGTCCGAAACGAGCTTCCCGGCGGAATCCTTCAGTTCCAATTTCACCAGCGCCACGTTGTCCTTCAAAAATGGCGCCAGATCCAATGTAAAAAATTCCGTGGTGCCGCTCGCCGCATCCTTCTTCTCTTCGTGCTCCGCCAGCAGCTTGTTCTCCAGCGAATAAACGTGCGCGTGGGCCGTCAGCCCCGTCTTCGTATCTGGCAGCGAATTGGCCACCTCCACCGCATAATTCGAAGGGTCCAATTGCACGTGCACCATTTCGCTCGCCTTCCTCACCGCATAAAACGACGCCTGAGTATCGTAATCCGAGCTCAAAATCTGCCACGTCGAACTCGGCCACGCCGGCTGCGTCATCCACAGCATCCGTCCCGTATTCGGCGCCCACAGATGCGCGTTCATCCCCTCGAACACCGCGCGGTGCTGCACGTAATTGAACATCTGCGCTTTCCGTTCAAAATCCTCCAGGCTCGTCGGCGCGCCAAACTCCTTTTCCATCTCCTCCATGAACGGCGTCATGTCCCCGTTCGCGCTCTGGTGCCAGTCGTGATACGCCCAGTTGTCGCTCACCGGCCACAGGTCCTCTTGCGGAATCCACGCCCTCCAGTTTTCCAGCGTCGGAAACGAAGGCGTCCCCGTCTCCACGGAAAACCCGTGATTCAGCATCGTGAAATACAGCTTCGGCTCCACATATTTGTATGGCCCGCTGTTCTGCAGGTTCACCTGATTCGAAGTCGGCGTGTAATATCGCGTTCCATCCAGCGTCCGCGTCAACTCCTCCAGCCCCTGGTTCAGGATCGGCTGCGGCACTCCTTCGTTTCGCCCGCACCACGCCGCAATCGAAGGGTGATTCCGGAAGCGCGAAATCGTGTCTCGCGCATTCTCCAGGAACAGCGCCGGGTCTTGCGGCTCGATATTGTAATTTTGCGTCGAAGCCCAGAAATCGTTCCACACCAGCAGGCCGTACTCGTCCGCCAGTTCGAAGAAGACTTCTTCCGTGCTCTGCCCAACCCAATTGCGGATGATGTTTACGTTCGCGTCGCGATGCAGCCGGAAAAACGGTTCCAGGCGCTCCCGCGAAACGCGCTTCAGCATGTCGTCCATTCCCCAACTGCCGCCGCGTGCAGCGATTCGCACGCCATTCACCTTGATCGCCAGGTACGGCGTCGTCCGCGTATCTTCCAGCCGCTTCACCGCCGCTGATTTCTCCGCCCCGGGTTTCAGCGAGGCCACCCACGACTTCCAGCTGTCTCTCCACTCCTCAGGAAAAATCGAAGGGAATGGATCCGGCGAAGGGACATTCCGGATGCCATTGTGCGTCACATCCACAATCTGCTCCTGCTTTGCCCGCGCCGCGGTCGGCGAAAACTCCACGCGCTCCAGATGACCCGTGCTGTCGAGCAGACTCAATTCATAAGTCAGTTCCCGAATCCCGAATCGCACTTCCTTGGCGTCCGATTCTTTCCCGTCGATCGTCACCCTTAGCTTCAAGGTGTAAAGTTCCGGCTTTCCATATCCATTCGGCCACCACAATCGTGGGCGTTGCACTTTCAACTTCGCGAACTCCGAAGGCGCTAACGTCACGCTATTTGTTCCCGGCGCCAGCGAAACCGTTTTCGTCACCTTCACATTTTCAAAAGCCGCTTCGAGTGTGCCGCTGACGGTTCCGCCCGTTTCGTTCCCAAGCGGCACCGTAATTTCCACGTCCGCCGAACTCGTTTCCGGCAGCGGCAGTTTCGTCGCCACCTGGGCATCGCCAATCTTCACTTCGCCCGTTGCCCGCACAGTCACCGGCTGCCAGATTCCCGTGTCACGATCCCGGATCGACGGAATCCAATCCCATCCTTCCGTGTCCACAAACGTCGGCCCATCCAGGCACATCATTCCGCCATTTTCCCCCGGACCCGCCTTGATGCTCTGCTCATGGGGAATCCCCGGATGCGGCGGAGGCGAAACGCGCACCGCCAGCACGTTCATTCCGTCGGCCCTCATCGCATTCGTCACGTCAAACACTCCCCGAATGAACGCGCCCTTGATCGCCCCCAGCCGCTTCCCGTTCAGCCAGACTTCCGCCGCATAGTTGATTCCCTCGAAAGTCAGCGTCAGCCTTTGCCCTTTCCAACCGGAGGGCGCCGTGAACTCGGCTCGATACCAATAATCCTGCTTGTTTAAACTTTCCGGAATCGCTAGATTGTTCAGCCCGTAATCAGGGTCGGGGTAAACGCCCTGATTGATCATCGTCGTCAGCACGGTCCCCGGCACCGTCGCGTCCCACCAGCCAGCCGTCGCAAATCCTTTTTGCGAAATCGCGTCGCCGCTCGACGAAATTTCCGGGGCCGGCCGCAGCTTCCAGCGTCCGGAAATCATCCATTCATTCGAACTCTTCGGCTCTATCCCCAGTTTCGATTCGCTCGCAGTTTTTTTCTCCGGCCGGGAATATGCCGCCTTCGTCCTCGGTATCGTCTCCGGATCCTGCGGCGCGCGGTAACCCGCCTGCCCTTGCGTCTGCAACGGCCACGGCTTCGACCCTTCCTCATAAACAACCGTCGCGAAATCCACGGGCTTCGCGAACTTTTCCTTCAATTCCTCCTCTGTCAGCGCGCTCCGCAGCATCGTCAGCCCCGCAATCTTTCCCGCAAAATGGCGATTCTCCTGCGCGGGGAATTGCGCCGGCGCAATCACCAGCAGCGGACTGACTCTTCCGGTATCCAATTTCCTGCTCGCCACCCTCGCCCCGTTCGCATAAATCCGGACTTCCTGCCCATCAAACGTCGCCGCAACAAATTGCCACTTTCCCGGCCCCATCCCGGCCGCACCGGAGAAAGTCGCGTCCTTACCGCCCCAGTAAGACAACTTGTCGCCGTCCACTCCCAGGTACCGCGAATATTCCTCGCCCGGATCGCCCACACCCGCGACCAGCACTGCGCCCTTCGGCGCTTCATCCATCCAGACCCACGCGTACAAACTCCACGGCGAATCAGCGCGCAACACCGTGTCGCTCTTCAGCAGATGCTTTTTCAATTCATCCCCGCCCGCCAAAAACGCCCCGTTGTACGGCCCGTAGTAAGCCGGATCGTTGGTGGGTATGTAAATCTGCCCGCGCGTCCGCCCCGCGGACAATAGGACCGCAACAAACAAAATCGCAATGCCAAATTTGTTTTTCATGATAATCCGGCAGTATTCGTTTACTGACTTTGGTTTCTTACGGAGGGAATAGTTCCACAATCTGCACATCGTTGGAAGGCATTTCCGCTTCGAATTCGAGGGAGGGGAGGCAGCAACTTTATTCTGCGGAAAATTTCACCGGCGCTTGCGCCCGGCCCTTCCACTGTCCGCCGCGGCCCATCCAATACCTCACCGCTGAAATCCAGGTCGCGTAGGTATAAAAAGCCGCGGCTAGCGGCAACGCAGCCGCCCACAGTGGCGACAGCTTATAAAACCGCACCGTCGGCAAATAGGTGATCGCCATCAACGCCCAAGCCGCCAGCCCCAATCGCCAAACCACCGGCTGAGCGCTGAACGTGAGAATCACCGGCAGCAGGTACGTCACGAACATTCCCAACAGCGTACCCGCCAGCAACAAAGTGGAATAACCAAGCTGCGTGAACGCCGTCCGCGCAATCAAATCCTTTATCTCCGTGAACGTGGTGTAAGTCCGCAAGCTCACGCTTTTCCGCGTCAGGCCCATCCATAATCCGCCGCCAGTCCGCTTCACCGCCAGCGCCATCGTGCAGTCGTCAATCACTTCGCCCCGGATCGCCGCCAGTCCCCCCATCCGGTCCAGCGCTTCGCGTTTCAGCAGTACGCAGCCACCCGCCGCTCCCGCCGTCTTCCCCTTCGCGCTGGCAATCCAGCTCGGGGGATAAAGTTTCAGAAAGAAATAAAGAAACGGCGGAATCAGCAGGTGTTCGGACAGGGAATTCACCTGCGACAACGCCATCAACGACACCAAATCCAATTTTTCCCGCTCCGCGCGTTGCACCACTCGCCGCAGCGTGTCCGGCGCATGCTCGATATCTGCATCCGTGAACCAGAAATATTCCGGCTCCTGCAATCCCGCGCTCTCCACCCCTTGTTGCATCGCCAGGAGCTTTCCGGTCCACCCGCTCTGCAGCGTCGCGCCTCGCCGAACCAACACGCGCTCCGAGGCCCCTGCCCGCGCCGCTGCTTCCCTGGCTAATTCGCCGGTCCCATCCTCGCTGTGGTCGTCCACCACCACCACTCTCAGCTCGCCCGGGTAGTCTTGCTTGACCAGTGATTCCACCGTCAGCGCGATGAATTCCGCCTCGTTGCGCGCCGGCACAATGGCGACAACCCGCGGCCACCGGGTCAACGACTCCTGTTTCGCAATGTCATCGTCAAATGCGAGAACCTGCCAGAAGGCCCCGCGAAAAAAGGTGAGCACAACCCAAATCAACAACGATAGAATTGCCAGCACCAGCGCCAGTAAATTCACGCCCCATTCTGTCTCAAATCCCACTCTGCCGCCACCTCGCCTTGCCCTTCAGCGTTCAATCAGCCACCACCCGCCAACCTGCATCCCGTAACTGCCCAACCCGTTTTGGAGAGCTGCTTCCCACTCCCCGCCGAATCTACGCCAGATCCTCCGCCTTGATCGGCAGCCGCCGCACGGGCTTTCCCGTCGCGGCGAAAATCGCGTTGCACACTGCCGGGGCAATCGGCGGCGTACCCGGCTCTCCAATTCCGCCCGGCCCGTCGTTGCTGTCCACAATGTGCACTTCCACTTGTGGCGCTTCGTTTATCCGCACCATGTCGTAGTCGTTAAAGTTCGCCTGTTCCACGCGCCCATTCGCAATCGTAATTTCGCCCTTCAGTGCCGCCGTCAATCCGTAAATGATTCCGCCTTCGATCTGCGCGCGTATCGTCTCCGGATTCACGTGCCGTCCGCAATCTACCGTCGCAACCACGCGATGCACCTGTACGGTGTGCGCTTTGCGGTCGATGCTGATCTCCGCCACTTCCGCCACGTAGCTTCCAAACGATTCCACCACAGCGATTCCCCGGTAGCGTCCCGCGGGCAGCGGCTTGCTCCATCCGGCCTTTTCCGCCGCCAGCTCCAGCACGCCGCGTTGCCGCGCATCCTTGCTCAGCAGCCCGCGCCGGAATTCGTAAGGATCTTTCCCCGCCGCTTTCGCCAACTCGTCCACGAAGCATTCCGCGATGTACCCGTTGTGCGAATTTCCCACCGACCGCCAGAATCCAACCGGCACACCGGGTTCCGTCAGCAAATACTCCACCAGGAAATTGGGCACATCATATTTCAGCGTCGCGATACCTTCCGTCGCTGTGTCGTCCAGCCCGTTTTTCACCGACCCGGGGAAAAATCGAGACATGATCGACGGCCCCACAATTCGCGATTTCCAAGCCACCGGCGCGCCCTTGTCGTCCAGCCCCGCCCAGAATTTCACCATCACCGCCGGCCGGTAGTAATCGTGCTGCATGTCGTCTTCGCGCGACCACGTCACCTGCACCGGCGCGCCCGCCGCTTTCGAAAGTTCCACCGCCTCAATGATGAAATCAGACTCGGCTCGCCGCCCGAATCCTCCGCCCAAATATGTGGTGTGAACCTTCACCTGCTCCGGTTTCAATCCCGTGAGCTTCGCGCCATTGATCTGCGCGAACGTCTGGAACTGCGTCGGCGCAAAAATGTCGCAGCCATCCGCGCGCACGTCCGCCGTGCAGTTCATCGGCTCCATGGTGGCGTGGGCCAGGAACGGCACTTCGTAAACGGCTTCCACTTTCTTCGCCGTGCCGCCCATCGCCCCGTCCGCGTCCCCGTCCTTGCGCGCAATCGCGCCGCTCTGCTCCATGCGCCCTTGATAGAGCTTGCGAATGGCGTCGCTCGAATTCTTCGCGTTCGTGCCTTCGTCCCACGCAATCTGCAGTGCGTTCCGGCCCTGCATCGCCGACCACGTGTTGTCGGCCACGACCGCCACACCGGTCGAAACCTGCACCACGCTTTTCACTCCGGGCACGGCCTTCGCCTTCGTCGCGTCAAAACTCTTCACCTTACCGCCAAATACCGGGCACCGCGACACAGCAGCGTGCAGCATCTTCGGCCGGCGCACATCAATCCCAAACTCCGCCTTCCCGCTCACCTTGATGCTGGAGTCGATCCGCTTCGTCGCTTTTCCGACGAACTTGTAGTCCTTTGCGTCCTTCCGCTTGGGACTTGCCGGCACTGGCAACTTCGCGGCCTCTTCCACCAGCGCGCCATACCCGATCCGTTTGCCAGATGCCGTGTTCACCACCGCGCTGTTTTCCGTGTGGCACGCGCTCGGCTCCACGTTCCACTGCTTCGCCGCCGTGGCGATCAGCATCTCCCTCGCCGCCGCCCCCGCCTTCGCTAGTGGTTCCCACGATCCGCGAATGCTGGTGCTTCCTCCTGTGCCCTGCAATCCGAAAACTGGATTGAAATACTGCGGAGCCGCCGGAGCGAACTCTGTCTTGATCTTTTTCCAGTCAAGGTCTAGCTCGTCCGCCAGGATCATCGTCAGCGCCGTATTGATCCCCTGGCCCATCTCGGACTTGTCGATCACCAGCGTCGTCGTGTCGTCCGGCGCAATCTGCACCCACGCATTGATGGCCGCCCCGTCTTTCGCCGGCGTGCCCGCAAGCGCCTCATATTTCCCGGGCAAATACACGCCGATAACCAGCCCGGCGCCCCCAGCGACACTCTTCCTGAGAAACTCACGGCGATCCAGGATGGATGCGGTTGCCATGGCGACCTCGTTCCTCTGCGCGGCAATGCCGCGCAGCTTTAGGATGTTTTAAAGTTACTTGCCGGCTTGCAGTGAAGCGGCGTGGTGGATGGCCTTGCGGATGCGCTGATAGGTGCCGCAGCGGCAGATGTTTCCGCTCATGGCGTCGTCAATATCCGCATCGGTTGGATTGGGTTTCTTCGCCAGCAGCGCCGCCGCGGACATGATCTGTCCGGACTGGCAGTATCCGCACTGCGGCACGTCTTCTTCGATCCAGGCCTTCTGCACCGGATGCGACGCATCCGCCGAAAGCCCCTCAATCGTGGTGATTTTCTTTCCGGCTACGCTCGAAACCGGCGTAATGCAGGAGCGCGTTGCCTCGCCGTTGATGTGCACCGTGCACGCGCCGCACAGCGCCATCCCGCAGCCGAACTTCGTGCCCGTCATGTTCAGGGTGTCCCGCAGCACCCAAAGGAGCGGCATCTGCGGATCGACATCAACGGTCGTGGATTTTCCATTCAGCGTAAACGTTGTGCCCATGATCTTCTCCCCAACTCGTCAATTATCCTACAACACCCCGGCACAGTATGGAAATCGCCGAAAATCCGCCAGTGGCGCGGCCTTCGATTCCGGCGGTCGTCTTTGAAACCCCGTACGGGGTTGCTTCGATGTTGCTAATTCTTCCCGGACTGCTCATGCAGCAAATTGCGACGCAGGTAGCCTTTGGCTCGAAAGATCATTGTTCTCAAAGTTGGAAGGCGCGTGTTCAGCGCGCGGGCGATTTCGGAGTAGCTCATTCGTTTGTAATAGAGCAGCATCAGTGGAGCCCTGTATCTCTCGGGCAGGCGAGTCAACTGCTCTCTCACCTGCCGGTGTTTGTCCTTGCGCAGAAGTTGCGAAAGTGGCGAAGGAACCGAATAATCAGGGATGCTCGCAGCACCGGCGTCCTCCAGCGATGTACTCCGCTCGCGTTTTCTCTTTCGCAGTTTATCAATGCAGTGCCGCCCTGCTACCTGCGAGACCCACGGCCGAAAGGGCAGCCCCTCGTCTTTTTGGTGCAAAACCCGGTAAAGCTTCAGGAAGACCTCTTCCGCCGCATCCTCCGCATCTTCCGGTTGTCGGAAAAACCGCCGGCAGATTCTTAAAACGTAGTGATAATGGGCCGTGTAGATCGCGCCCAGAACATCTGGACCGATTGGCTGAGCCGGGTTAATGGGTGCGCCTACCGGCACTTCTTCCATGATCATCAAGCTGGATTCTGTTGCCATCACCGGTCCCTTCCTTTGAATGTGGACACACCACTACCGTGGGGCTCGCTCGATACAAATTACCGAGCCCTTAGTTAATTTTGTTCAGCTAGCCGTCCTTGTTTCCGCTTTGCTTGCGCCTTGCCTTGGTCGAACATCGGAACTTTGGCGCCGGCGGGGCCTCGAAATCTCGTTATTACCCGCGGAAGGGCGCCCCGGCGTGATTGCTTCGCGGCGGCGCACAACCAGGAGCGTCAAATCATCGCCGGGCGAACACGTATCGGCGAAGTCGAGGACAGCCCCAAGGGTAGAGAATAAAACTTGGTTTGCAGTCGCCCCAGCCATCGTCCTCGCTGTAGCCGTTAATCTTTCCATCTCAAACTCTTCGTCCAGGGAATTCCGGCATTCCGTAAGGCCGTCGGAATAAGCGAGCAACAAATCACCCGGATTCAGGCAAACCCTCCCCGAGCCGTATGTCGCTTCCTGCAGTGCCCCCAGCATCGGGCCGCCCTCTTCGAGTCGCTCAACCGACTTGTCGCGACGCAAAAGCAGCGGTGACGGCAGGCCCGCGCTGCAGTACTCAAGCTCACCGGTCTCCGGATCAAGCCGGGCAAAAAACAGGGCCGCAATCGGCGGCTCGTTCTGATCACGGCACAATTCACTATTAATCGTGGCGACCACGTCGGCTGCCGGCAGGTTGGTTCGGGCTGAGCGCTGAAGTAGGTCCATCAGATGGGCCTGCCAAATTCCCGCGGTCAATCCTTTGCCTGCGATGTCGCCCACGCTTATCCCAAGCACGGAGTCGAGCTTCATCACCTTGAGAAAATCACCTGAAAGGTGGCGCACCGGGAAAATCTCTCCGGCGATTTCAAACTCGCCCCAGGCTAATTCGCGTGGGGCGCAAAGCCGCCGTTGAATCTGCGCCGCCTCGTAAATGGCCTGTTGCAGTTTTGCATGCTCGCGGCGCACGGTATCGAGCTCGTCTCTCAGCGACCGGGCACTTTCCGTTGGACCGGCCGCAGTGGTAGCTGGCAGTTGCGCACGCGCGGGCCCATCCGCCGCGCGTCCCGCCCCCTGCGATGGGCGTTTCGCAGACAGCTTTCGCGTGGCGTTGTGTGTTTCTGCGCTTGGCGTAATCATGTTCATTTCATCCTACGAATTTGTAACCCACCCCATGCACGGTCAGGAAAAATCGCGGTTGTTCCGGAACTGGCTCCAGTTTCTGCCGAATCCTCACGATATGAGCATCCACCGTCCGGGTAGTCGGAAAATTCTCATACCCCCAAACTTCGTCGAGCAGCCGCTCGCGGCTCAGCGTCTCCCCGGAATGACACAGAAAATGCTTCAGTAGCTCAAATTCCTTGCTCGAAAACTCCACAGGGTTGCCACCGCGCGTCACCTGGTAGCTGCGCAAATTGACGTCCACATCGCCGAAGGTATAGCGGTCCTGTTCTTTCGGGAGTGTCTGTGCCCGGCGTAAAACGGCTTTCACGCGGGCGAGCAATTCCCGGATCGAGAAGGGCTTGGTGACGTAATCATCGGCGCCAAGTTCCAGGCCCACGACCTTGTCCACTTCCTGGCCCCGTGCCGTCAGCATGATGATCGGAATCGATGGCCGTTTAGCCTTCAACTGTTTGCAGACATCCAGCCCGCTCATGCGCGGCATCATCACGTCGAGTACGATCAAATCCGGAGAATCCTTCAGCGCCCGCTCAAGTCCCTCGACGCCATCAAGCGCCGTTAGCACCTGAAACCCCTCGAACTCGAAGTTATCGCGCAGGCCGGCAACCATGTTCGGCTCGTCCTCGACAATCAATATCTTCACTGGACTCATTCCATCTCCCTTATGCATGCCCGGAGCAGAATTGCCCCGTAACCCTTATGCGGTTGCGCTTCCCGTTTGTGAAGTGGGGCCGAACGGCAACGCGATCGTGAATTTGCTGCCTTTCTCGGGTTCACTCTCCACCAGGACATCCCCGCCGTGCGCCCGCGCGATGTGCCGGACGAGGGAGAGGCCCAACCCCGAGCCTTTCACGTTGTGGACCAGCGGATCGCCACATCGGTAAAATTTCTCGAAGATTTTTTCCTGCTCGTTGGCCGGGATGCCGATGCCACTGTCCCGGACTTCCAGGTTGATGGACCTGTTCGAGCGGTACAGGCTCACGCCGATGAACTTTCGATCCTTTGAGTACTTCAGTGCATTGTTCACCAGGTTAAGCAGCGATCGGGCGATCGCCTCGCGATCCACCCTCACCGGTGGAATATCGGGGGAAATGTTCTCCTCGAACGCGAAACCGTTTTGTTGAATCTGGAACCGATACGACTCCAGGGTCGAATGCACCAGTTCAGCCAGGTTGGTTTCCTGGAACTCGTATTCTTTCCGTCCCGCCTCGATTCGCGAAAAATCCAGGATGTTGTTGATCAGCGCCGTCAGGCGTTCGCTCTCCTCCCGGATGATTCGAAAATATTCCTGGTACTTCTCCTTGTCCTTCAGCCGCCCCAGCTCCAGTGTCTCCGCATAGAGCCGGATCAGAGCCAGCGGCGTCCGCAATTCGTGCGACACGTTTGCGACAAAATCCGACTTCACTCTCGCGAGTGTCATTTCCCGGTAAACGTTGCGATAGGTCAGCCAAATTCCGCCGACCATCAGCACAGACAGCGCTGCAAGAACAATGTAGTTGTAGCGCAGGAACCTTTTCCCGATATCGGCAACCGTTGTCCCTTGATATTTGATCGCCAGAACCATGGACGGAAAAATATCCGCAAACATCCGTTCCGCCTCCGGCTTGCCGCCGTCCCAATTTGCGGACGCGATCCAGGGGCTGTACTCCTTCGCCGGGTGGATCATCATGGCCGGCGGATTGGCATCGGCCTTCAATACGCTGCTCTTGCCCATCAGCACATCCTTCATCATTGCCGGAAGGAAGTTCTTTCGTACGTAGTCTTCGTCGAAGGCGACAACTCCAAGCGACACTCGATCTCTCGGAACATCCGGGAGGAGAAAGTACGCGATATTCCAATAGCCCGTCTGATTTCCCCGGGGCGTCCACCCACCATAAAATGCCACGGGCTGTTCGCCTTTTTCCTCCATCATATGCAGATGTTTCACCATGCTGGCCGACTCCACGGGAAGCCAGGTCCCCAGCATCTTGATGTCGTCCTCTGCGTATTCGCAGTAAATGGCGTCCTGGTCGTGGCCGGGCTGGGTGCGGCTTATTAATTGGTTGCTCTTCTTGTCGTACAGAGCTGCATATGAATATTCGGGATGACGCAACAAAACATGTTCAAGTATCGCCTTCGTCTTGGGCCCGTCATCCAGACCCGGAAATTCCTTGCGCACCGGCGCAACCAGGTCATTTGCCTTTTCCCAGCTTTTCTTCTCCGCGATCTTCAGGACGTAACTGAAGTCGCGCTGGATGGCCGCTTCGATGGCCTGGTCCCGCTGGATGTGCTTCAAGTTCCAGATGCCGAAAGCCATCAAGGCTGCTGCCGGGAGCACAATGGCCAGCTCCAGTGTCAGGAGCGTTCGCGTGCGGTCCGTCAATCGCCATTTCTTCGACATTTGGTTCCTCGCCCGGTGCTTCACTCGCCCTTACTAGGGCAGGACTATAAAGAACCGCTAGTGGCAATGTGTCAAGCCAACGCAAATGATTGTAAAAAGTTGTAAACACGGTTGCTGCAAGAAGCAATTTTGGCACCACCTCCCACAGCGTTAGGGCATGCGCCCGGCCTCCCGGCGATCCGGTCCCTGCCCCAAAATGTGCGGGGGCTGCGCCGGTTCCCCCAAACTGTTACTATGCCCCCAAAGGGATTCCGCAACCATGGCCGCCAGCCAGCCCATGATGACCAAGTCCTCCAGCGTGGACTCCACCAGGAACCTCGTTCTTTCCTTGTTCCCGCCGCAAACGCAAAAAAATCGCACACTGCAACAGTTTGCCGACCGCGTCGAAACCTTCACCCGCGCCGGCACGCGCCGCGCCCGGCTCGATGCTCTCGTCAACCTCTATGCCTGGCTCCGCATTCGGGATGCCCGCATCCCGGCATTTAAGAGCGAACCCCTTCCGTTTGCCTTGGGTTCTTCGGAATGGCGCCGCGAAGGCGTGTGGCTCTCCGTACTGCGATCCTCTGACGAAATTCGTGACCGATACTACGCCGGCATCGCCTCCATCCTCGACGAAACCGATGGCATCTCTCTCTTCGCCGAATCGGGCTTGCCCAGCGACCGCGGCCTGCTCCCGGAAGCCTTCGACCGCCTCTTTAACAACCTGCTTCCCGCGCCGCGCGAAGAATCAGAACTTGCCAGGCTTTTCCTCCGGCTTTTCCCTACCCAAAAGGAAGTAGATCGTTTCTTCAGTCTTCCCCCTGATGCGCTCAACTACATCGTCTCTCTCATTGCGCCCGTGAATATTCCCGAAGCTTGGGATGTACCCTTCGCTTCCTTGCTTGACGCGTTCTGCCTCCTCGGCGCCCGCGTTCAGGGTCTCGGCCTCTCCGAGAAACTTCGCCTTCGCAGCAATCCGTGCGCTGTTCAGCAATCTCCGTTTTACCGCCTCACCCACGCAGGAGATGACTTGGTCGAAGCACTGCGAAAAAAAGACGGGGCTGCCGCCGCGGCGCAAGCCTGGAAGGCCGTTGTCGCCGAATGCCGGGCCGAAATGTCCGCCATCGTGGCGCACCTCGACGCTCGCGGCGTCAATCTCGACATTGTCTACGCCCTTGACGTCATCGAAAAAAGCCTCTCCCGCATGGAACTCATCTCCGGAACGCTTCTCTCCCAGCCCGGCCCATCCCAGTTGTTAACCGCCCTGCGCCTCATGAAAGATGTTATCCGCGGCCGCTTGAACGACCGCAGCCTTTGGAGCCTGGCGCACAACAGCTTCCGCCTGCTGGCCAGAAAAATCGTCGAGTGGGCCGGCAAAACTGGCGAGCACTATATCTCTTCGAATCGCGCGGAATATTCGCAGATGTGGAAAGCCGCCCTTGGCGGAGGCCTGCTTACCGTTGGAACCGCTGTGATCAAGCTGATGGTCACTCACCGCGGACTTCCGCCCTTCATTGAGGGCTTTCTCGCCGGGCTCAACTACGCCATCAGTTTTGTGCTGATGCAGAATTTCCATCTTGCGCTTGCCACCAAACAGCCCTCCATGACCGGCGCGACCCTCGCGCGCATCATTCACAACTGCCGCGATACTTCCAAAGTTGACGAGCTCATCGCATACGTGCAGCGCATCTTCCGCACCCAGCTTGCCGCTGCGCTCGGCAATATTATCGCCGTTGGCGCCGGCGCGGTCGTTTTCAGCATTCTCTGGAAGCTCGCTCTTGGTACGCCATTTCTTTCCGCCGAAACCGCGGACTACGCCGTCAAATCCCTCAACCCTCTTCGCAGCGGCACGATTTTTTACGCCGCGCTCACCGGCGTCATTCTTTGGCTCGCCAGCCTTGCCGGCGGCTGGATCGAAAACTGGGCCATCTACCATCAGTTGCCCAGGGCCATCGCCGAGCACCGCTGGGGCGCGGCGCTCAAACCGGAAACCCTGCTGCGTTTTTCCGATTCCTTCTCTAAAAATATCGCCGGTTGGGGCGGGTCCATTGTGCTTGGGTTCATGCTAGGTATGACCCCGGTCTTCGGCCATTTCTTCGGTGTTCCGCTGGATGTCCGCCACGTCACTCTCTCCACCGGAACCGTGGCTCTCGGCATCGCCTCCCGCGGGCCGGAAATCCTTGGCCGCGGCGCCCTCATCTGGGCCGGCCTCGGCATCGCCGTCACCTTCGTGCTGAATCTCAGTGTGAGCTTCTATCTCGCCCTGCGCCTCGCCCTCCGCGCCCAGGACGTTTCCCGCCGCGACCACCTCGATATCCTTCGCAACCTATGGCTCCAGTTCCGCGCCGCTCCCCATGACTTCTTTTTCCCGCCTGCAGAAGACTCCCCAGCTCAAGCACAACCCTCCCATTAATCCACTTCTTAGCGGAGAATCACATCGCAAGCCAGGTTGTTGGGGAATTACAAGACATATACTGAATGTGTAAATTGGCAACCAGTTACAACGTCGCAGGCTCCAGTGCAGGCGGTTCTTTTTCCACGCCCTTCCATCCCACCGGCCGCCCGCTCACCGCTTCCTTCACCGATCGGAACAGCACGATGTACATCAATTGCCGGTAATAAAATCTTTGCAGCAGCACCGGAATCAACAGCGTCCAGTCCTCGTGCCTCTCCAGCGCGAACGCAATCACGCACGTCAGCACGTCAATCAGCAGGAATCCCAGAAAAAATACGACCGACCGTTGCACGTCATCCGTCGTCCACAAGTGCGGTATCTGCGTGATGTGCAGCCCCGCCAGGCCCCAAAGCACCAGGCTCCCCAAAAACAACAAGTCCAGCACCGGCGAAACCAGCGGCAGCAAAATTTGAAACACAAAAATATTCGGCAGCGCCACGCATCCCAGCGTCCCGTATTTCGGCCGGAACAGCGTGTCGCTGTGCTTCCAGAAAGATTGCAACGTCCCAAACGTCCACCGGAACCTCTGCCGGATCAACTGCCCCGGTGTTTCCGGCGCTTCCGTCCACGCAATCGCCTCTTCATCGTAGGTTACTCGCCATCCCAGCTTCCGGATGGCGATCGTCAGGTCCGCATCTTCCGCCACCGTGTCCGCCGTGATTCCTCCGGCCGCCTCAATCGCCTCTCTTCGCCACGCGCCCAGAGCCCCCGGCACCACCGTGATGCAATTCAGCAAATCAAACGCGCGCTTCTCCATATTCTGGCTGGTGATGTATTCCAGCGCCTGCCAGCGCGTCAGCCAACGCGAACGGTTGCCCACCTTCACGTTTCCCGCCACCGCGCCCACCTTGGGATCAGAAAAATGCCGCAACAATTTACGGATGGCATCCGGCTCAATCTCGGTGTCCGCGTCAATCGTCACCACGAACTCAGTTTTCGCCTGCGTAAGCGCATTATTGAGCGCCGCCGCCTTCCCTCGGTTTACCTGGTGAATAATCTGCACGCCGGCATTCTTTCCGAAATTGCTCTCCAGCAGTTCCAAAGTCCGGTCCGACGATCCATCGTCCACCACAACCACCTGGATGTTGCTCAGATCTGAGAGCAGCACGGATTCCACCGTCTGCACGATCACGGTCTCTTCGTTGTGCGCCGGAATCAATACCGTCACTCCCGGCGGCGGCTCCGGAAGCCGCGCATGGTCCGGCCGCAATTTCTCGATGATCGCCAGTATCCCGATAATCAGCGCCCGCCCGCTCACCAGCACAATTCCCAGGATAAATACCGTCGCGATAGCGAACCGCGACCACTGAAATATGCTGAAGATAAATCCATCCGCCTGCGCCGCAAGCCGTTCGCGGAACGTCAGCGGCAGCATCAGGTCCGCCCTCGTTTTTCCCAGCAGGTCCGCCACCGACACAAACTGATAACCTTTCGCCCTCAACCCGTCGATGATCAGCGGCAGCGCCGCAACCGTTTGCTCGCGCTCCCCTCCGCCGTCGTGCAGCAGCACCACGTTTCCATTCCTGGCCTGCCGCAGCACGTCATCCGCAATCTCCTGGGCCGGGCGTTGAAGTTTCTCTTCCGTCATCCGCCAGTCGTCGGGATCGATCCTCTGCCCCACGATGATGTAGCCCAATTCCTGCGGGTAGGGAAGTTGCGCCACTTCCTCTGCGTATTCAGGCTGGTGATCGATGCCATAGGGCGGCCGGAAAAAGAGCGACTTTACTCCCAACGTGCTTTCGATCAGCCGCTGCGTCAGGTTCAGCTCCCACTTCAATTGCGTTCGTGAAATTTCATCGAACTGCGGGTGCGTCCACGTGTGGTTCCCGATCTCGTGGCCCTCGTCGTATTCTCTCTTCAGCAGATCCGGCGCGCGGTTCGCCTGGTCCCCGATCACAAAAAATATTCCGGGCACATGCTTTTCTTTCAATATGTCCAGAATCTTCGGCGTCCACCGCCGGTCCGGACCGTCGTCAAATGACAACACGACCTTATTCTTTGCGGCGCCGATCTGGTCGATGTCATAGGAAAGCGGATACGCCTCGTATTTTTCGTCTGTGATCAGTTCCGTTACCGGATCGTAGGTAATACTCCGGCTCCCCTGCTTTGGCACGTCGGCGATGTGCCAGATGTCCCCATCGCCTTCGAGAATCAGGTCCGGCCCAGGCGGCAAGTCCGCCAGTTTCGCGCGAACCGCATCGTCTGGGTGTGTCGCATCCCACACCGGCCACAACGAGGAGTCCGATGATCCCAGCCTCCACAACGCCGTGCCTTGCACTCCCAGCCTTTCGCTCGACCGCAATTCGTTATATGCCGTCACCGCATCCAGCAGCCACACCTGGTGCGTGTGGTTCTGCTCGTCCGAATACGAATAGTGCGGATTCAGCGAAGCCGGATCGAACTCCATTTCGCTTTCCGACTCATACGCGTGCAGCAGCGCTTCCTGGATGCTGAACTCCTCCGAGTGCGGCTTTTCCTTCTTCGAGGTTTCCGTCCAGTCGTACGCATAGTTCGCGATACCCACTACGATCTTTTGCGCCGGCACAACTTCCAGCACCTGCCGCAGGTTCTCCGCGAACCAGTCTTGCGCCGCGATCGGCCCCGGCGGCGACGTCAGCCAGTGCTGGTCGTAATTCATCAGGATGATCGCGTCGGTCTCTTTGCCGAAAAATTCGTAGTCGAAGGAGTCGTCCCGCGCCGGCAGGGCGATCATCAGCTTCAGCCCCACGGCGTGCAGTGCGGGTGCAAACTGTCCGATGAACTTCTGGAAATTATCCTGGCTCTCGTCCGGGATTTCCTCGAAGTCCACCACGATCCCCGCCTGTTTCGCGGCCACCGCGTATTGCGTGGCGTCCGTGATCAGCCGGCTCCGTGACGCGGGGTTTGCCAGCAGCTGCGCCATTTCCTTCACTTGCCACACCGCACCGTCGTAATTGTTCAGCAGGCCCATCATGGGAAGTTCCACGGGAGGATTCAGAGAACGCATCCACTGGTGCAGCTTGTCCTGCTGCAGCCGAGAGAGCGCTTCAGCGGGCGAGGCCTTCACCGTCTGGTTTCGCTCGTAATCCACCACCGTAATCGCCCCGTCCGCCGTCACTGCGTGGAGCTGCTCCGGCATCAGCAGGTCGATGTCTTTGTAGTGTTTTTTCAGAGAGGCCAGGCTATTGGGGTCCCAGCTTACAAAAAACGCCGCGCGCAGCGGATCATACTTTGCCGGAATCTGGCCGATGTTCGCCACGCGCTTGTGGCGGCCTTCGCGAAACACCACCGGCTTCAACAGCTTCTTTTTCACCGAATGATAGATGGGCCGCGTGTCAGGCAAGAGTGCCGCCGGCAGCTCCACGCTCCCGGCGATGGTCAGAAAGAAATACACCAGCAGCAGCGTCAGCAACGCGCCGCTGATTTCCATAATGCGCCGGGTGCGCCGCCACCGGACTTTCTCAGAGTCGTAAAAGATCGGTTTTCGTTCTTTCATGAACCGTGGTTGCCCTCAGGCGCGGGTGGGGTCGCCTTACTGGCCAGAATCACTCCGTTGGGTGGAACAATCTCTCCCGTATTGTAAGATGCAAAGTACGGATGAAGCGAGTTTTCTCGAGCCCAGTTTTGCCAATCGTCATCGGTGCCGCCCTGCGCCTCTTTTTTGTGTTGAAGTTTCCCGCCGGCGCCGGTGACACCGTCATTTACGACCAGCTCGCCACCAACTGGTTGAAACACGCTAAATACGCCATGGACGTTGGCGGTCAGCCAGTCTCCGTGGACATCCGCATGCCCGGGTATCCCGCGTTTCTCGCCATCGTTTACGCCTTCACCGGCCATACGGGCGAAGCCGCGCGCCGCGCCGTTCTCCTCGCGCAGGCCTTCGTGGATTTATCCACCTGCTTGCTGGTCGGCGCCCTTGCCGCGCTGCTGGCTCTTCTGTGGAATCAAAAAGTCGACACACGCCGCGCATTTCTCCTCGGCCTTTGGCTCGCCGCCATTTGCCCTTTCACTGCCAACTATGCCGCCGTTCCTTTAACCGAAGTCTGGGCTATTTTTCTCACCGCGCTCTCGCTGCTGTTTCTCGTCCCCGTTATCGCCAGCGCCGCGGGCGTTGTATCGCTCGGGCGATGGTCTCTGACTGGCCGCAACTATTGGATTGCCACCGCGATTGCCGGTTTAGCTGTCGGCCTCGGCACTCTCTTCCGCCCCGAAGCCCCGCTCCTCCTAATCACTGCATTCCTAATCCTGGCCGTTGTGCTGCTTCGCCGCCGCCAATTCAACCGCTTTCTCCAAACTGTCGCCTTGATGGCCTTCGCCGCCGCCCTGCCTCTTATCCCCTGGACCATTCGCAACGCCGTCACCCTCCACGAATTTCAACCCCTTACTCCCAAGGATGCCATGCTCCCCGGTGAACTCGATCCCAAAGGCTTCATGGCCTGGGAACGCACCTGGCTCTACCGCGTCCGCGATTGCTATCTGGTTTCCTGGAAATTGAACGATGAAGAGATCCATCTCAGTGACATTCCTCCCACTGCCTTTGACACACCCGAAGAACGCGACCGTGTTTCCGCCGTTCTCGACACATACAACGAATCGCTCACCCTTTCCCCGGAAGAGGACGCCGTCTTCGCCCAACTGGGGCGCGAACGCACGGCCCGCCACCCCCTCCGTACCTACCTCTCCATGCCGTTGCGCCGTGCCGTCCGCATCTGGTTTACGCCGCGCATTGAACTCGTCCCGGTCTCCGGTAACGTCTTCCCCCTCATGTACATGAGGCAGGAAGATCCCGTGGACCAGCGCGTCACCATCTTCCTTTTCTCTCTCAACATTCTCTATGTGGCGCTTGCCTTAGGGGGTGCCTTCCGTTTGCGCCAATCCTCCGCTGCCCGCGCTGCCCTCTCCCTTTTCCTCTTCTACATCCTTCTCCGTACCGCCTTCCTTACCACTCTCGAGACTCCCGAACCTCGTTACGTCCTGGTTTGCTTCCCAGCCCTCTTCGCCCTCGCCGCCCAGCTTTTCCTGCCGCGTACCCCCTCCAGTTCCTAACCATCAACAGGTACCCTGTTGCTTCGGCCCACTCCTGTGCGAAGATGGGGGCGACAAGCGCCCAGCCCCCGGCGCCTGCTGCCTTCGGCTTTTCCCGGCGTAGCCCAGACCCAGACGCTTTGGTGCTTCTCCCATACAGGTAGCGGGAGGTAAACTCCCCGCCTGGCTTTGCGGATATCGAAATCACTTCGCGTGGGGTGCGTTATGACCGAGCAATGGAAAAAATGGGAAGGCCAGCCTGTCGACGGCAAATTCGTCCTGGGTCAATGCCTCGCCGGCACGGAATTCAACGCCGTTTTTCTTACGAACCTATCGGATCCCCCGGGCCAAAAAGCGGTGCTCAAACTGATTGCTGCTGGCTCGCCCGCTGCCGAAGAGCAGCTCGGCATCTGGAAACGTGCCGCACACCTGAACCATCCCAACCTGCTTACCATCTATGACGCCGGCCGCTGCCGGCTGGAAGACCTGCAATTCATTTATGCGGTCATGGAATTTGCCGAGGAAAACCTCGGTGAGATCTTGCCGCAGCGCGCCCTTACCGCGGAGGAAGTGCGCGATGTCCTTGATCCGGCTCTCGACGTGCTCGTCTATCTTCACGGCAAGGGCCTGGTCCACGGTCACGTGAAGCCGTCGAACATTCTCGCCACCCGCGACCGCCTGAAACTTTCGAGCGATTCGATCTTTCCCATCGGCGAAAAACGACCGCTTCTCCGCGGCCGCGACATTTACGACGCCCCCGAACTCCAAACCGCGCCGGCTTCTCCCAAGGAAGACGTTTGGTCGCTCGGCATCACGCTCGTCGAAGCTTTGACGCAGCATCCGCCTGTCTTTTCCTCCGAACCATCTACGGATCCTGTGGTCCCTCGCGAACTCCCCGACCTCTTTCTCGTCATTGCAAAGCATGCTTTGCGCCGCGATCCGACCCACCGCTGGAGCGTCGCCGAAATCGCGGCACGCCTCAACCCTGCTCCGCTTGCAGCTGCCGCGGCCGTGGCATTCACGCCGTCAATCGCCCCAGCGGCGTCGGCTGCCGAAGCAATCGCGGATGCCTCTCCGTTGAGCGTCCCTCTATCGAGCGAACCCGCTGTGCCGCTGGCGAAAATGCCCGCCACCGTTGCGGAAATTCCGGCGCGGCGTGTGCCGCCGCCCGCGAAGCGTGGCAATCTTTCGCTGTTTGATTACCTGGTCCCCGTTCTTCTCGGCGCGGCTGTTTTTGCCGGGCTCGTCTTCGCCATCCCGAAGCTTTTCAACTTTCACAGCCAGCCTTCTTCCACTTCTGCTTCGGTAACCAGTGAACAGCCTGCTGCAAAGCCCGTGGATACAGATAATTCCCAACCCCCCGCCGCCTCTCCTGCGGCAGAAGCGCCCGGGAAAGCCGCCAGGAGTGACGCGCCAAATAAAATGAAGCGGCCCGTCGAAAACGCTTCGCCTGCTCCCGCCCCCGCCGTTTTACGGGCGGATCCAGCTCCATCCCCACGCACCAAAACGGCTGGAGAGGTTGTCGGCCGCGGCGAAGTGTTGAACGAAGTCCTTCCAAAGCCGCCGCAAAAGTCCCTCAACACAATCCACGGCAGCTTCCATGTGACGGTGAAAGTTCAAGTCGACGCGGCGGGGAATGTAGTCGGCTCAGAGTTCGACTCGCCGGGTCCCAGCAAATATTTTGCCGCCCAGGCCGAAAAGGCCGCGCGCCAGTGGCAATTCTCCGGCGCCGAAGCCAATGGCCACGGAATCCCCAGCTCCTGGCTAATCCGCTTTGAATTTACCTCCGCTGGCGTTCACGCCACCGCCCAACAATCCGCGCCTTAGCGCGCATTAAATATCGTCCGGCTGCTCCCTGTTTTGAGTGCGGGAGCAAAGCTCCCGCTTTTGCGGTTTTCGCAGGACCACACGACTCGAATTTTGCCCCAGTTTCGACAGAGGAAATTCCACGCCCGCCGTTGCCCGTCGAACTTAATATTTCGTCTGATCCAGAAACTTGGCCGCGGCACCATGCGGCCCCACTGCCCAGGCCGCGCCACCGGCCACGGAAAACGCGTAAGCGTTGAAATTCAATCTGCCGATGGAATTCCAGTGCAAGCCGTCCACACTCGTTTCCGTCCCCGTCGGCCCCACCGCCACAAACCCACCTTTGTATCTTCCCACCGCGGAGCGATACCCTCCGGGTAGTTGCGTCGCAAGCGTCCAGGTTTTTCCTCCATCCTTCGATACGGCCGCATTTTTGTACGCACGCCCCGGATCCTGATAATCTCCGCCAACCGCAACGATGGCCCTCTCATCACAAGAGAGCGAGAAAATTCCCGAGGATGCATTCCCGCTGGCTATGGGTGTCTCCCCAACGGTCCAGGTCTGGCCAAAGTCATGCGACGCGAAGACACGGGCCGCCGGCCCGCCCGTCCCGAAGTAGATGTCTTTCCCTCTCAGGCAGAGCGAGGAGTTGCTGGCGGCGAAGGCGCCTTCTTTCGGCAAAGCCGCGGGCATGTTCTCAAGCGAAAGCTCCTCCCAGTGTTCACCGTCGGTGTTCGCCAGGACTACAAATTTACCGTCCACTGGGTCGCTCAGTGCCGCGCAATACTTGTCGTCGCCGCAGATCAAAGCATCCAGGAAGAATTCTTTCGTTCCACCTTGGTATTGCAATTTCCAGTTTTCTCCGCCATCCGTAGTTTTGTAAATCCGCGATTGCGAGCCTTCGCCGCTGGACATCAGGTAAGCGGTCTTCCCGCTAAACGCCTGCACTCCTCGAAAATCCAGCGCCTCCGCCGCAGGAATGCTCAACCTCCGCCAGGTTTTCCCGGAATCCGTCGAGCGCACCACTGCGCCCTTCGAACCGCTCGCCCAAATCGTCACCTCGCCGTTGGCGGAGGCTGACACCACGGATATGCCCCGCAGATTGGAGTCAACACCACTCTCCTGTACCGCCCACCATGTGTTATCTGCAAAAAGCAAAACCACCAAAAGGGAGAAATAGCGCATGCGCAGAGTCTAGCAGTTCAGGGAAAACTTGGAGAGCCGCAGGATACCAATGGGGTTCTGAGGAGAAATCGGGTTTACTTCTTTCCTTGCGTGATTGGATTCGTGGATAGCATGGTCCGCGCTTCCGGATGCTTCGGCGTCCAGTCTTCCGGAGGAAAAGCCACTCGCCAGAAACTCGGCCGCGCGTCGGAAAATTCCAATCCCACTTCTGCTTTGCCGGCGCGCACGGGCCCCAGGAACGCCACATGGCATTCCTGTTCTTCCTTGGTGAGATTGTGCTGCAATTGCACTTTGCTGCCGCTGGTGACGCGCGCCTGCATCATCACCAATGCGCCATGCGCGTTAATCGCCAGTGTGGCCGTTTCTTCCTCGAATTTCTTGCCCTGCGTATCGCTTCCCCAAATTCGTATGGGGACTTGCATCAATACGCGCTGGCTACGGCGCCTCGGCCCTGGATGTCCTGGAGTATTCGGCGACTGACCCATAAGACCTCTTCTAATCGACTATACCGCGCAGTCCCGGAAAGTCGAGGGGCAAGCCTCCGGCGCGTATGCAAAAAGGCTACTCAGCAGCAGGGAAGTATGATTTTGTGAACTTTCATGGGAGGAAGCACCGATCGCAACTGCCATGGTTGCTGGCTCGGCTTTTCGCTTCTTCGGGCAACGGAACACAGGCCACACGCCACGGTCTACGATCGCTGCTCGATCGGCGCGTAGCTCCGCGTGTCGTAACCCAGATAGATCTGCCGTGGCCGCGCGATTTTCTGTTCCGCATCCAGCAGCAGTTCTTCCCACTGCGAAATCCACCCGGACATCCGCGGAATCGCGAACAGCACGGGGAACATCGTCATCGGGAATCCCATCGACTGGTAAATCAGCCCGGTGTAAAAATCCACGTTGGGATACAACTTGCGTTTGATAAAATATTCGTCTTCCAGCGCGATGCGCTCGCACTCCAGCGCGATTTCCAGCAGCGGGTTCTTCCCCATCAGGTCAAACACTTCGTATGCCACGCGCTTGATGATTCGCGCGCGCGGATCGTAATTCTTGTACACGCGGTGCCCGAAGCCCATCAGCTTCGTTTCGCCCGCCTTCACCCGCTTGATGAACTCTGGCACCTTCTGCACCGAGCCGATCTCGTGCAGCATCCGCACCACTTCTTCGTTGGCCCCGCCATGCAGCGGCCCGTAAAGCGCCGCAATCGCCGCCGCCGTCGCCGAATATGGATCCACATGCGAGCTGCCCACCCCGCGCACCGTGTTCGTCGAGCAGTTCTGTTCGTGGTCGGCGTGCAGGATAAACAGAATGTCCAGCGCCCGCTCCAGCGTCGGGTTCGGCCGGTAACGCGTCTCGCTGGTGCGGAACAGCATGTTCAGGAAATTCCCCGGGTAGCTCAGGTCGTTGTCCGGATAAACGTAAGGCATCCCCAGCGTGTGCCGGTAAGCGAAGGCCGCGATCGTCGGCATCTTCCCGACCAGCCGGTAGGTCTGCTTCCTGCGGGAATCTTCATTGAAGATTTCTTTCGCGTCGTTGTAAAAAGTCGAAAGCGCGGCAATCGTCGAAATCACCATGCCCATCGGGTGCGCGTCGTAATGAAACCCGTCCAGGAACTTCTTGATGCTCTCGTGAATGAACGTGTGATGCGTCACGTTGTATTGCCAGTCCTTCAATTGCGCAGCCGTCGGCAGTTCCCCGCGCAAGAGCAAATACGCCGTTTCAAGGTACGTCGATTTTTCCGCCAGTTCTTCGATCGAATAGCCCCGGTAGCGCAGAATCCCCTTGTCCCCGTCGATGTAAGTGATCCGGCTGATGCACGAAGCCGTGTTGTTGTAGGCCGGGTCGTAGCTGATCATCCCGAAATCTTCGGGATGCACCTTGATCTGCCGCAGGTCCATCGCCTTGATGGTGTCGTGGGTGATGGGCAGTTCGTAGGATTTGCCGGTGCGGTTGTCGGTGATGGTTACCGTGTCGCGGCGGGATGCGCCCGCTTCGGAAGTCTTGGGTTGCGTCGTGGGAAGAGCCGTGTCCATACGGATAACCTCGCCGGTAGCGGCGAACGTTCCGCCGCAATCCCTATCACTTTACACCAAAGCGCGAAACCGGGGAAATGGACCGCTGCCCGTCTGTCTTAGCTCCATAATTCTGTCACCCCTTAACGGCAACGTGAAAATGTCACCCCATGAGACAGGAGACATTCACGTTGAGTCAGAAGGAACTGCAGCGAGTGAGCGTAATCAGTGCATGCATCAAGGGAGACA
>DATHMM010000186.1:0-29875 GCA_035487095.1 Candidatus Sulfotelmatobacter sp. | reverse complement strand
CTGAACAAACACCTGGTGCGAAATACGGGTGAGGATCGGTTCGCCACGTTTCTGGTGGCCGTTTACGATATGGAGACGCGCAAGCTCCGCTACACCAACGCGGGACACCTGCCGGGATTTTGTCTTTCGGATTCGAAGTCGATGCATCTGGATGTGGGAGGAATGGTGCTGGGAATTGTGGAGGATTATCCTTATCTCGAGGGCGTGGTGGATGTGCCGCGCGATGCGGTGTTTATCGCCTATAGTGACGGATTGGTTGAGCCGGAGAACGCGTACGGGGAAGAGTTTGGCGTTTCGCGGTTGGAGGCGGCAGCGCAGCGGGTGCGGCAAGCCGATCCGAAGCGAATTGCGACGGCGTTGATGACCGCGGCGGAAGAGTGGTCTGGCAGCCCGGAGCAGGCCGATGATATGACCGTGATTGTGGCGAAGCTGAAGTAGAATGTGGACGGATCAGTAAGGAAGTGTTTTGGAGTTGGGCGAAGTCGACGAGGAGAAGAATGTCGCTGCGAAACCGGGTTGCGCTGGTCACAGGGGGAAGCAGGGGAATCGGGCGGGGAATTGCGCTGCGTTTGGCGCAGGAAGGCGCGCGCATTGCGTTTGCCTACCGCGTGAACAAGGCTGCGGCGCAGGCGGCGCTGCGGCATATGCAGGCGCTGGGGGCGGACTGCGTTGCTGTGGAAACGGACATCACGGAACCCGGGCGCGCGGAGCAACTGGTGAAGACGGTGGCGGACCGCTACGGGCGGATTGATATTCTGGTGAACAACGTGGGCGATTTCCGGTGGAACACGCTGGCGGAATCTTCGTTGGAAGAATGGAAGAGCGTGTTCGATTCGAATGTGATGAGCGTGTTCCTGATGTGCCACACGACGTTGCCGGTGATGCGCAAGGGGCGCTGGGGACGGATCGTAAATCTGGGCGCGGTAGGGGCGGAGCGCGCGTTTGGCCAGGCGAAGATCAGCGCGTATGCCGCGGCCAAGGCGGCGGTTGTGGCGTTGTCGCGTTCGCTGGCGCTGGAAGAGGCGAAAAACGGAATCACGGTGAACGTAGTGAATCCTTCGAGCATGGACGAGAAGGATCTCACGGTGGAAGAGGCGCGCAAATTGCGCGATGCGCGGTATCCGATTGGCCGGCCGCCGACGGTGGAGGATGTGGCCGCGTCGGTGGCGTTTTTTGCGTCGGAGGAAGCGGAGTATGTGACCGGACAGGTGCTCAACGTAAGCGGCGGGTGGATGCTCTGAGCCGCCGGCGACGGGATTAGCGATGAAAGCGCTGACAGCGGCGGAGATGCGGGAAGTGGACCGTCTGACGACGGAGCGGTTTGGTATTCCCGGGATCGAGTTGATGGAGGCGGCCGGGAAGAGTGTCGCGGAAGTTTTCCTTGAAAAATATAAGGAGCGGAGTGGAAGGCTGCCTGGACGTGTGTCTGTGCTCTGCGGCAAGGGCAACAATGGCGGCGACGGTTTTGTTGTCGCACGGCTGTTAAGAGGACGCGCTGGAGAAGTGAAGGTGTTATTGTTCGCAGAGCCGGGAGAATTGCGAGGCGATGCGGCTAAGAATTACGAACGCTGGAAGGGATTGGGCGAAGAAGTTGCGCTGGTGCGCAGCGAATCGGAGTGGGAGAAGGCATGGCATGGAGTGGCCGCGAGCGAAGTGATTGTGGACGCGTTGCTGGGGACAGGGATTCGCGGCGGAGCGAGCGGTCTGCTGGCGCAGGTGATTGAAAATGTAAACCGGTTTTCGCAGGATGCGAAGGCCGCCTGGCCGGCATGGATTGTGGGGGTGGATACGCCGTCGGGGCTGCCATCTGATGGAGAAGCTGCGCAGGGACCGGTTCTGCGCGCGCATCTTACGGTGACGTTTACAGCTCCCAAGATTGGGCAATTGGTTTCGGCGGATGCGGGAAGCTGCGGCGCGCTGGCGGTGCGGGAAATCGGTACACCGGCGGCGCTGGTGGAAGAGGTGGGAAAGGGGAAGTTGCGCTGGGCGGGTCCGGAGGAATTTTCGGAACTGCCGCTGCAAAGGGCCGCCGATTCGCACAAGGGATCGTACGGGCACGTGCTGCTGGTGGCGGGCTCAGTGGGGAAAACTGGAGCGGCCGTTCTGTGCGGACAGGCGGCGCTGCGCGGGGGCGCCGGATTGGTGACGCTGGCGACGCCGCAGCCCGCGCTGGCGACAGTTGCATCCGCCCAAGCCGAATACATGACCGAGGCCTTGCCAGCGACGGCGTCGGGGACTGTCGCCTCGGAAGCAGCGCGGCTCGGTGGATTTGCGACGCTGCTCCATGGCATGACCGTTTTAGGGATTGGGCCGGGTATTGGGACTCATTCGGAGACGCAGGAATTTGTCCGCAGCGTGGTGGCGCATGCGGATTTGCCGATCGTACTGGATGCCGACGGGCTGAACGCGTTCGCAGGGCAGGCGGAGATTCTATCGAATCGGAAATCGGCGCACCTGGTGATGACGCCGCATCCGGGAGAGATGGCGCGGCTTTGCGGATTCGCCACCCCCGAGGTGCAAGCAGACCGGATCAGAATTGCGACGGAGTTTGCGGGGAAATGGAACGCGGTGGTGCTGCTGAAGGGATATCACACGGTTATCGCCGCGCCGAACGGGGACTTGTTCGTGAACACCACCGGAAACGCGGGATTGGCCAAAGGCGGTTCGGGCGACGTGTTGACAGGATTGCTAACGGCCTTGATCGCACAGTTTGGAGCGCAGGATTTGTACCGGGTGGTGGCGCTGGGGGCGTACCTGCACGGTCGCGCGGCAGAATTGGTGAGCGCGGAGAGCGACGAGTCGGGCGTGCTTGCGGGAGAAGTGGCGCGAGCCGTGCCGGAGGCGCGGAGGAAGCTGCTCCAGGAGTTGCAGGCGCGTGGCTGAAGAGTGGATCACGCGTTCGGCCGAAGAGACGGTGGCCTGGGGGCGAACGTTTGCGGAAGGGCTGGAGGCGCCGGTGCTGGTGTTGCTTTCCGGCGAACTGGGCAGCGGGAAGACCACGTTGACGAAGGGCATAGTGGCCGGCCTGCACGCCGCGGATGAAAACGAGGTGACCAGTCCGACGTTCACCCTGCTGCATGAATATGGCGCGGGCGGCAAAGTGTTTCATGGCGATTTGTATCGCGTCGAAAGTTTTCACGACTTCGAAACGCTGGGATTAGAAGACGTTTTTGCGAGACCCGCGATCGTGATTTTGGAGTGGTCGGAGAAATTTCCCCTGAAAACCGAATGGCCGCAAGTCCGCCTGCGGCTGGAACACCTGGGCGGCGATGCCCGCCGAATTAGCAGGTTCTAAGTGGCCAAACGGGCAATCCTGCGCTAACTATCTCGCCACGACTGTACTTCCGGTTCCTTGCGAGGCGCAAAACCCGCTGCTAGGTTGAGAGGTGGCGGGGTGCGGCTGCTTGCATGGTAAACGAACTGGCAAATGAATTGGTGGTCGAGGGCGCGCGTGAAGCGCTGAAAAGCTACAACCTCACGCTGCCAATGGGGTCATTGTCCATTGGCGTGGACAACATCCATCACGACGTTTTCCTGAGCCCCAAGTTTGTGCAGGTGGCGCGCGATTACCTCTTTGACCTAATCCGGCAAAATACCAGCGGCACTTATCTTTCCGGCATCGAGTTTCGCAATGCCAAGCCCGTCGATTCCACAAGTTTCCGCAAACTGCTGACGGAGTTGCTGCAGAGTTCGCTGGGCAAAGCCAAGCAACAGAAGAACATCGAAATTGACCTGCTTTTCCGGCTGGGGCTGCTGAAATTCCTGACGGCGGAACTGGTGAGCCAGTTCGGCAACGTGATTCTGGACGTCAAGGAGTACATCCGGAAGCGAGGAGAATATTTCGAGCGCAGCCAACAGGCGCACGTGATCAAGGCGCGGCTTTCGGAAATGCAGTCGGCGCGCCGGGACGTGCTGCGGATCATCGGGCAGGTGGTGGCGCAAATCTTCGCCGACATTGAAGAGAACGTGATCGTGAAAGCGCGGCGGGCTCTTTTCGGGGAAGAGTTGCCGTATTACGAAATGCTGAAGAACCGCCTGGTATTCCTGGACGGCGGCAAGGACGATTTTTATTTCCTCGAGCATTATGTTTTGCTGGGAAATTATTCGCGCGACCCGGACCGGCTGGAAGCGATGGACGCGCTGTTTCAGGATTTCCTGAGGGAAGCGGGCATCCGGGTTGCGCCGGACAGCGCTCCGGGCAAGGGCGCGGAGGAGTATCGAACGCTATTTGCCGAAGCGGAGCGGATGCGCGGAGAGATCGCCTCCCTTGAGGAGCAGCGCGAAAGCCTGCGCAAGCGGCTTGGAAAAGGCGATGGCCTTTTGAATAAATTTCTTAGTTCCGCGGCGGATCCGGCGGAGGTGAAGGCCTCGCTGACGGATGTGGAGAACCGACTGCGCCATTTTCAGAAAGCGCTGGAAGACCTGGGCCCGAGGCTGGACCGCGCGAAGAAGCAGGCGGAGTTCGTGCAAAAGGATTATGAGGCGAAGCTCGGCGACTATCTGAACGAACCCGAAAACGCGCGAAAGTTGTTTGACGCGGCGAATGCCACGGACAGCGAAAGGCCCGCGCGTGCAAGACTCCTGGCGCAACTTGTAAGCCGCCTCGAACAGCACGAGATGATGCCGCATATTCTGTCGAGTTACGAAATCCGGCCCATCGCAAGCGATTTTTGTCCGCCGGTCCACTTGCAGCAACTGCGCAAGGCACTGGTGTCCAAAGAAGAGGCCAAGCGGGTCGAGGAAATCCTGAAACAGGTACCGGCGAAGCGCCTGACGATGAAACCGCTCGAGGAACTATCGAAGCGCATCCGCAGGTATTCGCGCGAGGAAACGCAGGCCGCGGTGCTGCGTTTTGCGATAGATTTTCTGAGGTTGCGGCGGGATTTGCGCGATGCCGAGCATCTTGCCGCTTGCATGGAGCGGATTAATCTGGTGACCGCGGAAAAAATTCGGGAACTATCACGACTGAACAACCGGCTCTATGAGTGCCTCCTGAAAGAGGAAGTGAAGTCCGAGCACGACCAGGTGTTGTCACACGTGATTATCAAGGCGGACGTGCGCGGCTCCACGAAGATGACTCAGGATCTGTTGGCGCGCGGACTGAGCCCTGCCTCGCACTTCAGCCTGAATTTGCACGAACCGGTGAAAAAGCTGCTCGACAAGTATTCAGCGAAAAAAGTGTTTATCGAAGGCGACGCCATCATCCTGGCTATTTTCGAAACGGAGGCCACCCAGGGAGATGCCCGCCCGGTTGCCAAAGCCTGTGCGCTCGCCAAACAGATGCTGAGTGTGTGCAACTCTTATAATGACAGTACTTCTACGACTCACTTGCCTCCCCTGGAACTTGGGATTGGCATCGCGTTTCAAGGTTCTGCACCGACGTATTGGATCGACGGCGACGCGCGGATCATGATTTCGAAGGCGTTGAATCTTTCCGACCGGCTGTCGGGCTGCGCCAAGCTGGCAAAACGCATGCTGGCGGGGCAGAAGACGCATTTTTCGGTGTTCCAGTTTTTGACGGCGCTCGAAGGGGCGTCGGCGGAAGAACTGGACGAATTTCTGGTGCGCTTTAATATGAACGGGATCGAGCTAAACGATGAGGGCTTCCAGAAGCTGTCCGAAGAGATTTCCCTCGAAAAACTGGTGACAAAACTCGATATGCCCTGGGCTAAGCAGGATGTGGCCCTCTATTACGGCGAAGTGCCGATGGGTGAGTCCGTGGAATTGCTTGTGGTGCGGGAGGGGCTGGCAAGGGAATTATTGCCAGACGGGAAAATCGGGAAGCCCTCGGACCATCACTATTACGAGGTGTGCACTAGTCCGGTCATATATGACCTGGCGGCGGCGCTGAAACGCACGCAAGCCCTAGGCTTGGAAGCAACGCGAGCCTGAGCCTGATATCAAGAACAGAGACGCCGGCCTTGTGGGGAAAGTCTCGCCAGCGGTGCCTCTGCCCTCCGGCGATCATTCCACTCTGATGCTATTCTTCTAGTGGAGGCGAAAGGGGTCCGGTGACCTTCCCGGCCTTCAAAGCCGGCGATTCGGCCCTTCGCGGGTCGAATGGTGGATTCGACTTCCACACGCCTCCGCCATATCTCTGCAGGAACAGCGATGTAAGCCACTTGGATCCTCCCAGGTTGAGTTCCTATTCGTCCTATCCTCCGGTTCAGCACAATTGGACAAGCAGAGGGACCTGGCCACGCTCCTCGAGTCCTGGCATTTTAGAAGGAACGGCATCGGGGCATCTTGCGTCGCGCTCTTTCCGTCCAACTTTCAAGCTACCTAGGAGGGGAGAGCTAGCCGATCGTACGCGGCATGGCCCAATGGTTCTACCGCATCCCAAGTACAATTGCCACTATGTATGTTGTTGCACAATAAAGACACATTCATTCATTAATGGTATTTTCAAGTACCAATGATAGAGAATTCTTCTTGACTGTAATATGGTACGGTGATATGAACAGCATACTAAAATTCGATAATTTGTGGCGGAGGGTACAAATTCTGGGAGCCGCGCATGACTTTTCTCAGATTTTGCCCTGCACGTTGGGCTCTGAAGTTGCAGTTTTCGAAATGGTTCTTCCGCTTTTCAGCTTTATTCGTCCTAATATCCCTCCTTTCCATGGTGTCCGCCCAGACTTATACAGGCAGGATCCTCGGCACAGTGCGGGACCAATCCCAAGCCTCCATAGCTAGCGCTACAGTCACCGTCACCGATGTTGAACGGGGCACCGTCCGAACCATCCTTACCGATGAGGCCGGCGAATATGTCGTGCCTGATTTGGTGCCGGGCAAGTATTCCGTCCGAGCCGAGGCCAAGGGTTTCAAGAGTTTTGAACGGAAGGGCCTGCAACTGGAAGTCGCCAAGGACATTCGAGTCGACCTGGAATTGTCGGCTGGCGACAACACGGAAGTGGTGGTGGTCACGTCCGAAATCCCCATGTTGGACAGCACCACCTCCACTTTGGGAGGCACGCTCAGCAATCAAACGATCAACGATCTGCCTCTCAACGGGCGCAACTACCAGAATTTGCTGCAACTCCAGCCCGGCATCATGAATTATCCGGGCGGCGGCACGAGCACGCACAGCAGCAACGGCATACGTCCCGAAGACAACGTTTACCTGGTGGATGGCATGGAGAACGTGGAGCCGTTCAATGGCGGCAGCATCATCAACGGCAACGCGCTGGCCGGAGACGCGGCCACGGTTTTGCCGATTGATGCTATTCAGGAATTCAACGTGGAAGTGAATCCTCCGGCGGAATACGGATGGAAGCCTGGCGCAGTAGTGAACGTAGGCTTGAAGTCCGGCACCAACGAACTTCACGGCACGGCCTATGCCTTCGGTCGTGATACCGCTTTAGACGCGCGCAATTTCTACAATCCGGCGGGAAGTCCACAAACGCCAGTGGCGCTGGAACAGTTTGGCGCGACGGCGGGCGGCGCAATCATCAAAAACAAGCTTTTCTATTTCGGCGGCTACGAGGGCCAGCGCTACACGGTGGGCAATTCGTATTCCGTGGCTGTGCCTGAAACGACCGCGCAGGCTGCGCCCGACCCCGCGAACAGCCTTCCGAACGCCATTGCCGCTTTGCAAACCGCCGGCATCCCGGTGAGCCCAGTGAGCCTGAAGCTGGCGGGGTGCACGGCTGGCACCTCCATCTCTTGTACGGGCGGCGTGTTCGGAGCGAACAATGGGACCTCGCCAAATCTCAGTGTGGGCTTCCCGAACGAGGTTACGGGAAACAACGGTCTGGCGAAGATCGACTACCATTTGAACGACAACAATACGATCAGCGGCATGTATTTTTTCGGCGATTCGAATGGGACGCTGGCCGACAAACAGTACGTTCAGCCGCAGTATTTAACGTTGCTTCACACCCGCGCGCAGGTCGCCGATGGCCATTGGACCTGGACGCCGAATTCCAGGTGGGTGAACGAGGCGCACTTCGGATACAGCCGGATGTACCAGCCGGTTTTTCCGGGTGACCAGAATGTCCTTGCGTCGACTTACGGACTCGACACCGGTGTGACCAACCCGGCGCTGGGCGGATTGCCTTCCATCTCCATTTCTGGCTTCACGGCGCTGGGAAATGGCGCCAACCATCCGAAGATTATCGGGCCGGATGAGTCTTTCGACTTCATCGATAACGTTTCGCGTCTTTATGGAAAGCACGCCATCAAGTTTGGAGGCGAGGTCCGCAAATATATCGTGGACGAAGGGACCTTCCGTTCCGGGCGCGGCACCATCAAGTTTTCCAAGAACTCGGCGTTTGTTGGCGCGACGCCGCTGGAAGATTTCTTCGCGGGCTTGCCCAGCCAAGGCTCGATCCAGGTTGGCGATCCCACGCGGCACCTGAGCCAGTGGTCTTACGCCGGATTTGTGCAAGATGATTGGCGCATTCGGCCGAGGATCACATTAAACCTCGGGCTGCGGTATGAGTTCACTACACCGCCCTCCGATTCGCAGGACCTGTTGGGGAACTTCGATCCGACTCTGGGTCTGGTGCAAGTTGGCCAGCAGATCGGCTCGGTTTACAAGCCGGACTATCGCAATTTTTCGCCGCGGCTGGGTATTGCCTGGGACGTCACCGGCGACGGCACCACCATTCTGCGCGCCGGCGGCAGCATCATCTATGACACGCTTTCCATGGACGTGCTCATCTCCCAACAGCAGACCAGCAACGCACCAACTCTGGGCCTGGGAGTGATTCCAACAGGAGCGCTGATCAACGGTGTTCCCGGCACGGGCACAATCGACGCGAGTTCGGTCACTCTTCCTGGCTCGCAGCTCAATTGGAACGGCACCGTTTTCGCCAACGCGACGACAGTCACCTGCAGCAACGGGTCTCCGTGCAGCATTTTGGGTATGGACCAGAATTTCCGCACCCCGTATGTCAGTACCTGGACCGTAAACGTCCAGCACTCCTTTGGCGGAAACCTTTCCGCGGAAGTGGCGTATGTGGGCAATCACGGCACGAAGCTTCCTGGCATCGTGGACATCAACCAAGCAACGCCCGGTTCCGGCTGGACCCCGGCAGCGATTGCGGCTGGGGCGCCAGACGCGACCGCCGAGCAGGCGTCCAGACTATTTAACTCTGCGTTCCCCTATCTCGGATTCATCAATTACATCAAGGGGATTTACAGCTCCAATTACAACGGCCTACAAAGCACATTGAGGGGCAAGAACTATCACGGCGTATCCTTCCTGGCGGCGTACACCTATTCGCATGCTCTCGATTATTCCTCCGAGAACTGGAACCAGTACACACCGCAAGACAGCACCAATCCCGCGGGCCAGTATGGCAACAGCGATTGGGACATTCGGCACCGCTTCACCTTGTCCATGACCTACGACATTCCGGGCAAGAAGATGCGCGGTCAGTTGCTGGAAGGCTGGCAATTGAACTCCATCATCTCGCTCCAGTCGGGCGCTCCCTGGACTACGGCTGACACGGTTGACGACATCAGCGGAACCGGTGAATTTGCCGATCGCTGGGACTTCTTCGGAAACCCCTCGGACTTCACGTCCGGCCCTAATCCGATTCCATATTTTTCCGGCACCTCGAATCCCGGTTGTGTAGCGAGGGCCACGACACCGGGAATGCTCGCTTCTCTGACGTCCTTCGGTTGCTACCAGAAAGGCAACTCTTACCTGCTGCCGCCCGCGCTTGGCACCTTTGGCACCGCAGGTCGCAACATCTTTCGCGATTCGGGCTACCGCAACTGGGACCTTTCCGTCGTGAAGGCGTTCAAGTTTGGCGAGCGGTTCACCGCACAGTTCCGCGCGGAACTCTTCAATGTGCTCAATCACCCGAACATTGCCAACCCATACGGCGGACCCAGCGATTATGGTGCCGGCGCAAACGACGATCCCTCCAGCCACAATCTCTTCGGCTGCGGATGCGCAACCCCTGATGTGGCCGCGGCCAATCCAGTTTTGGGATCAGGTGGGAACCGCGCGATCCAATTGGGACTCAAACTGCTGTTCTGATCGCGACAACCGGCTCCGTGGCTAGTCCTGGAACAACCTATTTCTTTGAGGAAGAAACCATGAAGTGTTGCGTACTTACTAGATTGCTGATTGTCGCCGTGCTCTTGTGCGCGTTCAGCGACTCTTTGCCTGGCCAGGAGCCCCAGGTGATTCGGTTGATTTGTCTGCCTGGGGTTCCACTTCCTGTTGTCATCGCGAATCGAAATGGAATCTTCGCCAAATATGGTGTCGCGGTGCAGGCGGAAAAGGCGAAAGATGCGGCGGCGTTGCGGACCGCGCTCATGAATGGGACGGCGGATTTCGCTCATTCCTCGGTCGAAAATGCTGTGGTTATGAGCGATGCCGGCAACGCGGACGTATCCATCGTGATCGGCGGAGAGCAGGCGACCAGCGAATTGATCGTACAGCCGGACGTCAAGCGTGTGGAAGACCTGCGCGGCCGCACCATCATTCTTGACGGGCCGGACACCGCCTATACCTTAACCATCAAGAAAATACTGCGATCGCATGGATTGAATCCGGAGAAGGATTGCCAGTTCAAAGTCATTGGACTGGCCCCGGACAGGCTGGCCGCCATGAAGGAAAACAAAGAATACGCGGCTACGATTCAAAAGCCTCCCACTTCGATTCTTTCGAAGCAAGCGGGACTCGCGAGCCTCGGTTCAACCCAAGAGCTGACCGGGTCGAAAGAGTCGCAGGGCATCGGCGGCTTCGCGATGAAACCCTGGGCGCAGAGTCATCAGGAGCTTATAACTCGGTATCTCGCCGCGTTCATCGAGGCGCAGCGTTGGCTGATGGCCCCGGAAAACAAACAGCAAGTGATCGAACTGCTTGCCAAGGAATCCCATCTTGCGCCAGATATAGCGGCCGAAACGTATGCGGTCGACATCGAGCGTGGATGGAGCAAGGACGCGAAGTTCAATGCGCAAGGATTCAAGGACGGCCTGGCGCTGCAAGCTGAGCTCGAGAATTCGTCCGCTTCGAAACCGCATGACGCGGCCAATTACTATGACCTGAGCTATTACCAGAGAGCGCTGGCGCTGCTGGGCGCGAGAAAGTGAAACTCGCTTCCGCATAGTCGGCGAGAAGCACTGTAATTATCATCCTAGGGAGAAGACATGAACTTTTATTTTCGGATTGTAAATTCGTTTGGCCTGCTTTTCCTGGCCACGTGGGCCGGACTGCTGAATCCCCGGCCGGCAAACGCCGACGACACGCAACCTCTCGTCCAGGCCGATCAGTCGCTTCTGAAATCCTTGCAAGCAGAAGACCGCAAAACGGTTTCCACGCTGCTGGATGAGAAATTCGAATGGACCGACACGGCGGGAAGAACCCGTTCCAAGAAGGAGACCCTGCAAGACATCAAGGCCATCGCTGACTCCAGTTCCGGCGAGGCCACGGACGTAAGGGCGTTTAACTACGGCGAAGTGGGATATGTTCTGGGCGCGCGCCGCGATGTCCGGTTCTTGCGCGTTTGGGTGAAGCGCGGAGCCGACTGGCGGCTCTTCAATGATCTCGAGACGCCTATCCCGGCTGAATCTGCGCCGCTTGCCAGCGTCACGGGCGATTGCGTGAACCCTTGCCGCACGTTGCCCTACACGCCAAAGACGGAAATGGACAAAGCCATCCTCGACGCCTGGCAACACGCCAAGAACGACGAGTGGCACCCCAACCCGGATGACTGGGCGCTTCGCGTGGCCGACGAATTCCTGATCATCAATCGGACCGCCAGGGGCAAAGTGGAGCGCGTCGGCATGATCGCCAAACAAAAACAAAATGGGGAAGCGGGCCCCCCGGGCGATCCGATTGTTTCGATGCGAATGTTTGACTTCGGCGATCGCACGGCGGTGATGCTCTCCCTCCATAACCCATATCGCGGCGGGAAACCTTACTACAACGTTCGAGTGTGGATCCTTCGGGATGGTCGTTGGCAACTTGCCGTGAGCCAACAGACGGTCATCCAGTCCGCGGCGGCTGCGCCTGCCTCAAAGTAATTCCCGTCCTAGGATCTAACTGTGCCGGTGGATTTGGTTTGCGCGGTGGCAAAAAGGAAAGGCAGGGCGCTCTCGGGACGCCCTGCCTGACTTGCTTGCTTTGGGGTGGCTGAGAAGCTTTTATTGTTGCGGCTGCTGGCTGCTGCCTGGTTGAGCCTGGCTGCCGTCGCCGCTGGCCGCGACGTGAGCGGCCACAGGCGTGAGTGTGCTTGCCGTGCCGGATGTCGCGAGCTCTGACGGTTTGTATTTTGGCGCACTGACGTAACCGTGGATCAGGTTCTTTTCGATGCGGTTCACCACAATCTGCACCGGCTGCGATTCGTTTTCGGTGTGGATCCAGATCGGTTCGTACAGGTTCACCTTCTTCTTGCCCATCTGGTTATCGTCCACAATCATTTCGATATCGTAGTTCTTGTGCTTGGTATCGGCCTTCCGCAACGAGAGGGTGATCGGCCCAACGCGCTGGAATTGCTTGGCCTTCATGAGATCAAACTCGGTGTAACTCCGCTCCCCGCGCTTCTCCAACACCACCAGTTCTTCGTGGGTCTTGGCGATCGAGCCGTTCAGCTCATCGCGTGTCGAACTGATATTGCCTTCCAGGTCGGCGCGGTTCTTGGCAACCAGGTCCTGCGTGTCTTTCAATTGCTTCTGCTGTTCGGCAAGTTGCGATTGCAAGGCCTTGTAGCGTTTGTCGGCCGTGCCAGTCGTCCGCCGTGCACCGGAGGAGTGGGCCGCGGAAGCGCCGGTTTTCTTGTCCGGTTGATTCGCGGAGGCCGCTTGCGTCTGAGCTTGGGCCTGCGCTTGAGCCTGTGCAGCGTTCATGTCATTAAGCTTGGAGGTTACTGCGTTGAGCTGCCCTTGCATCTGCGAGATGGTGGAGTCCGCAACGGTCTGCTGTGCCGTCAAGTGCCCAACCAGCAGCTGTTGCCGGTATCCGTAGCCAAAAGCCACGCCGGCAACTCCCAGCAGCACCACAAGCGCAATCACCAGCCAGCGGTTCGTTCCACCCGATCCTGTATCCATTCTGTTTTCGCTTTCGTTAAAATCGTGATGCTCTTCCATTTACAGCCTCCTCGATCTTTTTCTCTTTCCTGAAATCCAGACAGCTTTGGCCGCGACTCCAGAGTCCTTGGGTGGCCAATTCAAACCGCAGCAGCCACTCAGCCCACACACATTCCGCCTGTTCGAAGATTTCATAGCAAATGCAGGGCCGACGGTGAAATTTCGCAAGGCCTGCTAAGCCTTGGAATCTCAACGCAGCGCAAATGGGAATTCTCAAGTTGGCCGGTACTAGTCCTGGAAATATTTCCTCGATGACGAGTGGTTTTTCACGCTTCCGTTGCACACGGATGCCAACTCATTTACCTTTAATCGGCCTGTGTTGCGAGATAAGGTTCGGGCGCAGCGAACATCGGCCAGTTTGATGCACAGCCATCCTTAGTTCGCCGGGCAGCCTTCTTTGTCGAGGCCGGCCAGTCGTTTGATGGCGTCGGCGTTTTGCTTTTCAGAAGCCACAAGCAGGAGCACTCTCGCCTGGGCACAGCTTTGGGGAACGCCTTCTCCCTTGATGTAAAGCTCGGCCAAAGCCGCAGCCGCTTTGCCGTTGCCCGCCTGCACCATGGTCCAAAGCTGATCGGGCTTGGCGGGAAGTTTCTGTCGGCTTGTTGCACCACCAGTTTCCGCGGGAGAGGCGCTCGGAATGCGAGTCCCCGGGGCCGTCTTCCTTTGGTTTTGGTTCCCCAGCGCGAAGACGTCACCGGAGGTTGCTCCGGCCGCCGTTGGGGGCTTGGGAACTGAGGTCAGGCCGGCTCCAGACTCTGTTTGCACGGGCGCTGCTACCGGGGCAATTGCCGGAGGTCGATCAGCTTGCCGATACTGGGAAAACTTGGTCATCGCGAGTGCAATGAGGCAAGCGATGAACGCTCCGAGCAACACGCCGATGATCAACTGGCGCCGCATGAGGGCGAGATGCCGCTGCATCGGCACCAGAACCCCGTCGGTCAGGGTTTCCTGGGGTTCTTGAAACGGAATTTTCACCGGCCTGGTCACTCCCGCGATGGCGCCCGGCACAATCGGCCGTGGGCGCGCCCTTGAAACAAAACTGGCCACGGCGTCAAGCCCGTGGGTTACTGTTTTCTCCGGACTTTCGGAATTGGAGGGGCCCGAAATAAACAAGCGAATCTGCTCGCGCGCTCCTTCGGAAAGTCTCAGGAATTTCAGGCCGCCGGATTTTCGTTCCGCGTCCATCCAGGCGACCTCGCCCCAGCCCTCGATCCGTTCCCGCAGATTCAGCGAAAACCAGAAATGAATCTGGCCGTTTTCCTGAACGGGGTCAAAGGACTCGAAGCGCAGACCTCCTTCGGAAATGTCCAGTACAGTTCCACCGTCATCCTGCCCCAGTTGCAGAAAGGCAAATTGTTCGGGAGACTTTCTCGTTTGTTCGCGGCGTTCCAGGACTATATTTCTCAGAGTCATGTCTCATCGGAGGCGTGTTTGATTTTCGGAACGCCCTTCAGCGGTGGCGAGGTGAAGGTTGCCGAATTCGCGGGCCTGGGGAGGGTGCGAAGCCTAGCCTCGAGGCTTCACGCAGGTCATTATACTCTTTCGCGCCCAGATTGAAACAGCACGCCATCCATCGCGCACGCGGGGAGTCTCGGAAGGGCTCTCCTAAGTTTGCTGCCGAATTGAAAGTTACGGGATGATACTCTGGGAAGGATCAGAATCAGGCCAAGCCGCATTATTTGGAGAAACGTCGCCCCCTCCTGCGGCTTTCACACCCTACGGAGAGTTGAGTGAGGAGCGAGCCGAAAAGACTGGCTTGCAAAAAGGAACATGGCTAAATCCCTGCGTCCAATTCAGGAAATCGTCAAGAAGCTGGAACTTCCCGAAAAATATTTCGAACAGATTGGCCCGTACGGCGGCAAGGTGCGCCTGGATTTATTGAACGACGAGGCATTTCCGCGCCGTGGCAAACTGATTCTGGTGACGGCGACGACGCCGACGGCAAGCGGCGAGGGTAAGACGGTCACCTCAATCGGATTGACTCAGGGGCTGGCGCGCATCGGCAAGAAAGTGATCATCACGTCGCGGGAGCCGTCGCTGGGGCCCGTGTTCGGGATGAAGGGCGGAGCCGCGGGAGGCGGCGCATCCACCATCGAGCCCGCCGCGAAGATCAACCTGCACTTTCACGGCGATTTTCATGCGATCTCGTCCACGCACAATCTGCTGGCGGCGCTTGTGGATGCGCATCTGTTTCATGGCAACGAGCTGAATCTTGATCCGGAGCGCATCACCTGGCCTCGCACGATGGACATGAACGACCGCGCGCTGCGCGAGATCGTGGTGAGCGCGGGAGGCAAGAAGGAGGGCGCGGCTCGCCGTACGGGATTTGTGATCACCGCGGCTTCGGAAATCATGGCGATCGTCGCGTTGGCCAGGGATCGCGCGGACCTGAGGCGCAGGCTTGAAAGCATCCTGGTGGGAACTGCGCGGAGCGGCCAGCCCGTGTTCGCGAAAGATTTGCAAGCCACGGGCGCGATGATGGCCCTGCTGACCGATGCGATCCAGCCAAATCTGGTGCAAACAGTTGAAGGAGTGCCGGCCTTCGTCCATGCCGGGCCATTCGGGAATATCGCGCATGGCACCAGCAGCGTGATTTCACAGGAGATGGGGCTGCGGCTGGCGGATTATGTCGTGAACGAATGCGGGTTCGCGGCGGATCTGGGAGCGGAGAAGTACGTTGACATTGTTTATCGTTCGACGGGCGTGAGCCCCGCGGCCGCTGTACTGGTGACGACCGTCCAGAGCCTGCGGAACCAGGGGGAAGGCGATCTGGAGAAGGGAATTCCGAACCTGGTGCAGCACCTGCAAATACTCCGTAAATTTGAATTGCCGACAGTGGTGGCGATCAATCGTTTCCCAAAAGATTCGGAGGCAGACCTCGCGCGGCTGGAGCGCGCTTGCCAGGAAAATGGTGCGCTGAGCGCGCGGCATACCGCGTTCGCGGACGGCGGTGCCGGCTCCGAGGAACTTTCCCGGCGTGTGGTGGGAATAATTGAGAGGCAACCGGGTGTCCAGGCAAAACCGGTTTACGAGCCGGAAGAAAGCCTGGAAGTGAAGATCCAGAAGGTTGCCCGGGAAATTTATGGGGCCGGCGGGGTGACCTTGAGCGAGAAAGCCAGCGCGAAGTTGCGCGGCTTCACGGTATGGGGGTTTGGCAAATTGCCGGTGTGCATCGCCAAGACGCAATACTCGTTTTCGGATAATCCGAAACTCATGGGTGCGCCGAAAGGCTGGCAACTGAACGTGACGGATGCGTCGCTCTCCTCAGGGGCGGGATTTGTGGTGGTGATTTCCGGCAACATGATGCTGATGCCCGGCTTGCCGAAGGTGTCGCGCGCGGTCGAAGTGGATGTGGATGCCGCGGGCGAGATTATTGGGGTTTGAAGTCTTGTGGCGAGTGAAGGACGGAATTGCCGTGAAGAGAACTGGGACAGAACGCAGACCGTGCGGGGAAGAATTGCCGAAGAGAGCGGCTTGCGGCTTGTGGTAATTTGAAGTTCGATGAAACTAGAAGCGTCATTTGAGGCGTCTAAACGGTAGGTTTTGCCGGCGCGGTACCGGAGCAAGTCCAGGCCGGCTCGCGCTCCCACCCAAGAGAGGGAACTCGAGGAGAGTTGAATGGGAATGCTTGGATTCGACGGACGCGGTGTTTTCAATGGAAGAGCTATTCGCACAGCGGCATGTCTCGCGATCGTCCTCTTCGGCGCCGCGTGGAGCATGGCCCAGACTGCTACGCCCTCTGCTGCTCCCCCAAAAACGCCGCCAGTTCTGGGCACCATTAAAGCAATTGCCGGCGATTCTTTGACTGTTGCGACGGATGCCGGAGTCGAGACCAAGGTGAACGTCACCCCGGCGACAAAACTATTGCGCGTTGCTCCCGGTTCGAAGGATCTGTCACAAGCGGAAGCCATTCCATTTTCCGAATTTCAACAGGGTGACCGCGTGCTGGTCCGTCTGCGCTGCGCGGGCGACCCGCCCGTCTGCGAAGCCGGAACCGTGATCGCCATGAAAAAGAGCGACATCGCGGACAAGCAGGCGCATGAAAGGGAAGAGTGGCAAAGACACGGCATTGGCGGGTTGGTGAAAAGCGTAGACGCAACCCAGGGCGCAATCACAATCAGCACCGTGACCGCCGCGGGCAAGAAGGATGTGGCTATTGCGATCGGGAAGAACACGGTCATCCGCCGTTACGCCCCAGGCTCGGTGAAATTTGACGACGCCAAAGTGAGCAGCCTCACCGAAGTAGGCCCCGGCGACCAGTTGCGGGCGCGCGGGGTCCGCGGCGCCGATGGAGCGAGTTTCTCAGCAGATGAAGTGGTGACCGGATCGTTTCGGAATATCGCGGGAACCATTTCTGCGGTGGATGCCGGTGCGGGGACGATCACGGTCTCTGACCTTGCGACAAAGAAGGCCGAGGTTGTTAAGGTGAGTTCAGATTCGCAGCTGCGAAAATTGCCGCCGCAAATGGCGCAGATGATTGCCATGCGCTTGAAAGGCGCGGCGACACCGGGGGGCGCGGGACCTGCAGGTTCGCCGGCGCCCACGGCCGGGCCAGGCCAGGGGCCGGGAGGTGCAACGGGCGGCCAGGGGCGCGGTGGGGGCGATCTGCAACAGCTTTTGGCCAGGCTACCGGCGGCTGGATTGTCGGACTTTCAAAAGGGCGACGTAGTGATGATCGTCGCCACGGGCGGCACGAAGGACGCGCAGATCGCCGCGATCACGATGCTCGGCGGCGTTGAGGCTCTTCTGCAATCCACGACACAAGAACAAGCATCCAGCATTTTATCGCCGTGGAGTTTGAGCAACGGCGGCGGAGACGCGGCGGCGCAGTGACGCAGCCGCGAGCAGCATAACTTGCAGAGGGGCGGAATTTTCGATTGATGCGAATGAATGCAGCGCAGGGTTCCAGGCGAAGTGGCCTTCCTTTTTTCCTCTTCCTGTTACTGATTGCATTGCCGTGCAACGCGCAAAGCCAGACCGGCGCGATCCGCGGCCAGGTGACCGACCCCTCCGGAGGGGCGCTGGTGGGCGCGACGGTGCTGCTGACTACGCCGTCCGGCGCGTCGATGGACACGACTACCAACTCGGACGGATTTTACGAGTTCAAGAATCTGACGCCGGGTAAGTACGAAATCAAGGCCGTGGCCGCGGGTTTTTCGATGTTCGATAAGAGCGGCGTTGCGCTTGCCGCCGGGCAAACGCTTCGCGTGGACATTCCCCTCTCGATTGAAGTCCAGCAGCAAAAAGTTGAGGTTACTTCCTCCCCTACCCAACTGGATGTCAGCCCGGAAAATAACGCCAACAGCATCGTCCTGCAGGGGAAGGACCTGGAAGCGCTCTCCGACGATCCGGATGAATTGTCTTCGGAGTTGCAAGCGCTGGCTGGGCCGTCGGCGGGTCCGAACGGCGGCCAGATGTACATTGATGGGTTTACTGCCGGACAGTTGCCGCCGAAAGCGTCGATTCGCGAGATTCGAATCAACCAGAATCCGTTTTCGGCCGAGTACGACAAGTTGGGTTACGGGCGCATTGAAATTTTCACGAAACCGGGGACGGATAAGCTGCACGGGCAGGTGCAGGTGTCTGGAAACACTTCGGCGTTCAACTCACGAAACCCGTTCGAAAACCTGGGGGCGGGAGTTTCGCCGCCGGACTACAACTCGGAGCAGTACAGCGGCAACGTTGGCGGCCCGATCAACAAAAAGGCGTCGTTTTTTTTCAATATCGAGCGGCGTGACATCGGGGCGCTCAACGTCGTCAACGCCAGCGTCGTCTGCGGAGATACCTTTCTGAAGATTCCGTGCGCCGCGGGACAGCCGCAATTCAGCATCATCCCTTCGTTCAGCGCGGCGGTTACCGCCCCGCAAACGCGCACCAATCTGAGCCCGCGAATTGATTACCAGCTCACGCCGAATAACACCCTGACCGTTCGCTACCAGTATTACCGCGATGTGGAAACGAATAGCGGCGTCGGCCAGTTCAACCTGCCGGAAACGGGCGCGAATCTCTTTAGTCAGGAACATACTCTGCAGGCGACCGACACGCAGATTATCGGCCCGCATGCGATCAACGAGTCGCGATTTCAGTTCATTCACCAAGATAACGAGACCACCCCGGTGAGCACATTGACTAGTTTGAATGTCGGGGGCGCATTCCTGGGAAACGGGTACGGAGGATTCGGCATATCGGACGTGCAAAAGCGATACGAATACCAGAACACCACGTACCTGAATCTCGGCAAGCATTCCTGGAAATTCGGCGGAAGAATTCGCGCAACGGACGACAGCGATCAGACCAGCGGCAATTTCAACGGCACGTTTTCGTTCGGCTCGCGGCAGGGGGCGTTCTCGAATTGCCCAAACGCTCTGGTAAACGGGCTCTGCAACGTCACACCGATTCAGGCTTACCAGATCACTTTGGAGGGGCTTGCCGCCGGGCTGCCGTTCTCCACGATTCAGGCACAAGGCGGCGGGGCAAGTTATTTCACACAAACGTTTCAGACCGCCGGGGGAACGCAAGTTATTCCTACCACGGTGGGGCTGGTGGATGCGGGCCTTTTCGTGCAGGACGATTGGAAGGTTCGTCCGAACATAACCTTGAGCTACGGCCTGCGGTTTGAAACCCAGAATAATTTCAACGACAAGTCCGATTTTGCGCCGCGCGTGGGCCTGGCCTGGGGTATTGGCGGAGACGCGAAGAAGCCGCCAAAAATAGTGCTGCGCGCGGGGTTTGGGATATTTTACGACCGCTTTACCTACGATCTCGTGGAGACGCAGCAGCGCTTTAACGTGCTGAACCCGATGCAGCAGCAGTTGCAGATTCAGAATCCCGCTTTCTTCCTGCCGCTGCCGACTTCACTGCCAACAGGGACGTTGGTTTCCACGGACTACGCCAATAATCCCAATTTGCACGCGCCGTATACGATTCAGACCGGCGTAACCGTGGAGCGCCAACTGAGCAAGGCGGCGAACATCGCTGTGACGTATCTGAACTCGCGCGGCGTGCACCAGTTCTACACGAACAACCTGAATCCTTTTATTCCGGCAAACGATGCTTCGGGTGGAGCGCGACTGAATCCCAATGTGGGAAATGTTTTCCAATATCAGTCGGCGGCGGACTTCGAACAGAATCAGTTGATCGTCAATGGCCGCGTGCAACTGGGGGCCAAGCTCTCCCTGTTCGGCTACTACACTTACAACCATGCGAATAGCGACACCGCAGGAGTAAACAGTTTTCCGTCAAATCCGCTGGATTTGAAGGAAGACTATGGCCGGGCGAGTTTTGATATCCGCAATAGGCTTTTTCTTGGCGGCACGATTGGATTGCCGCGCGGTTATCGCCTGAGCCCGTTTGTGATTGCAAGCTCCGGGATTCCGTTCAACATCACGACGGGTACGGATCCTTTCCAGGACAATCTCTATAACGTGCGGCCGTCGTTCGCGGCGTGTACGCCGACCAACCAGACGAGATTTGGATGTTTCGACGCGAATCCCGCGTTTGGTACTACCCCAATTCCCATCAACTTTGGGGAAGGGCCCAGCCAATTCACGTTCAACCTCAGGGTCAGCAAAACGTTTGGCTTTGGCCCGGCGCTCGAGAGTGCCTCAAGCGGCGGGGGAGGCGGCGGCATGAGCGGCGGAACCTTTGGTCGGGGGCCGGGAGGTGGTGGACGCGGCGGAGGGGGCGGCCGAGGTGGGGACGCGGGTTCGACGAACCGTCGCTACGCGCTAACGTTTAGCGTAATTGGGAGAAATATATTCAACAACGTCAATCCGGCCGCACCCATCGGCAATTTGGGATCTCCGTTGTTTGGAGAATCGAATGGGTTGGCGAGGCCTCCTTTCGGTAACCCAAGCTACAACCGGCGGCTCGATCTGCAGGTTTCGTTTACATTCTAGAATTCGGTAGCACACCATTCCTTGCACTTTTTCGCTCGACCACAAATTAGGATATCCTCTTACCGTTCATCGTGAATTGGTCCGACTTGCTAGGTTCAGCGGCAAATGAGTTCGTCTGGGGGGAATTGTGAGTCAGCGGGGAAAAGATCACGAGCTCGGAATGCACCGCAACATTGCACGGCGAGATTTCCTGAACGGGGTGGGAGTCGCCGTTGGCGCTTCGCTGGTTGCGCCCGGTTCGATTCTTGGAGAGATGTTAAACGCGGCCGATGCCCCGTTTGCGCCCGAAAAGCAACCCGGCTATTATCCGCCCGCGAAGACCGGAATGCGCGGCAGCCACGACGGCTCCTGGGAAGCCGGGCATGCGCTTCGCGACGGAAAGAAGTGGGATCACGCCGCGAAAGATAAGGAAACCTACGACCTGATTATCGTGGGAGGCGGCATCAGCGGTTTGGCCGCGGCGCATTTTTATCGCCAGCAGGCGGGCGACAGCGCGCGGATTCTGATCCTCGACAATCACGACGATTTCGGAGGTCACGCCAAGCGCAACGAATTCACCAGCGGCGGGAAAACCCTCATCGGCTACGGCGGAACGCAGGCGATCGCCGGCCCGAATTTGTATAGCGCCCAGGCGAAACGTTTGTTTGCTGAGCTGAGTATCGAAGCAAAGCGTTTCGAGAAGTACAACGATCGGACCTTTTATTCGAAGCGCGGCATGGGCCAGGCTGTCTTCTTTGACAAGGAGACCTTTGGCGCGGATCGCCTGTTGCGCGGGTACAACGGCCACATGCAGGCGCCGACGCCGGAATTTCTTGTAAACGCGCCGCTCTCCGACGCGGCGAAAAAAGATCTCGTCCGGCTGTGCACGGAAAAGGTGGATTATCTGGCGGGGATGGACGCGACTGCGAAGAAAGCGTACCTCGCGAAGACCAGTTATCAGGACTACCTGCTTAAAAACGTCAGGGTGACTCCGGACCTGATTCTTTACTTCAAGCCTTCGATGCACGGGCTTTACGGCGTGGGCATTGACGCGGTTCCCGCCGGCGACATGGCGGGCCTCGGGGAACTGCCGGGATTTGCGGGCCTGGGCATCGTGGATCACGACGGCCCGGGAATCGGGCTGGAGGTTACGCGGCAGGACGACGAGCCCTACATCTATCACTTTCCGGATGGAAACGCTTCGATCGCGCGGCTGCTTGTGCGTTCGTTGGTGCCGGGGATTGCGCCGGGCAATACGATGGAGGATGTGGTTCTGGCGAAATTCGATTACGCGAAATTGGACCAGGAGAGCGCGGCCATTCGGATCCGGCTAAATTCCACGGCCGTGCACGCGCGGAATCTTGGCGACGTGGCCGATCCGAAAGGCGTGGAAGTCACTTACGTGCGTGGAGGCGAGGCTCGCGCAGTGCAGGGTCGGGCGTGCATCCTGGCCTGCTGGAACATGCTCATCCCTTACATGTGCCCGGAGATGCCGGATGCGCAGAAACAGGGATTGGCGTACAACGTGAAGGTGCCGCTGGTTTATACGAATGTGCAACTTCGCAACTGGAAGGCGCTGGACAAGCTCAAGACGCATCGAGTTTACTCGCCGGGTTGCCTGTTCACGGGCTTTGAAATGGATTTTCCGGTCAGCATGGGTGGCTACGAATTCACGCAGAAGCCCGAGGAGCCCTGCGTTCTTCACATGCAGCATGTGCCCGTGGGCCCCGGGGCGAACGCCCGAGAGATGCAGCGGACGGGCCGAGGGAAATTGTACGCGACTACTTTCGAAACCTTCGAACGCGCAATTCGCGACCAGCTTTCCCGCGCATTAAGCGACGGCGGCTTCGACCCGGCGCGAGACATTGAGGCCATCACCGTCAATCGTTGGCCGCACGGCTATTCCTACGAATATATGTCCCTCTGGGATCCGCAATGGCCCGCGGGACAAGCGCCCCACGAAATTGGCCGCCGGCCGTTTGGAAATATTCACATCGCCAACTCGGATGCGGGCGTCTTCGCGTACACGAACGAAGCGATCGATCAGGGCTGGCGGGCGGTTACGGAGATTATCGCGAAGAAGAATTGAAATGGCGAAACAAAAGAAAGTTCGATTGGAGAAGGGAACTGAGGCGCGGCGGCGCGCCCGCAAGTCCGGCCTTGCGCCGGCAGGAACCCGCGTCATTCCCGACAAGCGGAGAAAGCCGGAGAAGCACAAGCCGGACTTGCTTCATCAATTGGACTGAGCCACGCGAGTTGGCGTGACCGGGAAGACTTGCGATCTGCCTTAGGTCCCGACCGGACCTAGTTTTTCGAGCTTCAACCAGGTTTCTGAGCCGGAACCACTTCATCCGGACGAAAGAGCGGGGCCGCGGCGATTTTGCGGCGCTGGGAAAGTTCCGCTGCGATTTTCTCCAGATCGCTTTTGTCAAAGCCCATGCAACTGATCTTCACCTTGCCATCCGGCTCGATCAGGAAAATCGTGGGCACCGAGCTGAGGCCGTAAGTATTGGAGACGGGGTAACCCGGCTCATCCAGAAGCACCGGAAACGTCACGCCATATTCCCGATTGAATTCTTTCGTGCCGCGCGCGTCGTCCTGCGAAACGGCAATCACCGTCGCCGAATCACTTGCGTATCGCTCGGCCAGCCGCTGCAAATAGGGAAACGTAAACTGGCAGACAGGGCAGGAAATTTTGAAGAAGGCGGCGACCACAGGGCCCTGCTCCAACAGTTTCGAAAGATTGTATTCCTTTCCGTCCAGCGATTTCAGCGTAAAACCCGGGGCAATGTGTCCAGCAGCGATAGTGGTCAAGGGCGCCTCCCACCCGATCCATCTGGAAAATTTATGCGATAACGACATGAAATATCTCGCGCAGTTGATGAATGCCGGAATTGTGCCGGAAACTCAGTGAATCGTTTTCGTTTTTCTCTGCATATAGTCCATCAGCAGGTACTGGCCGAGATTATAGGGCGTGGTGAAATACGCCTTGCCCTTGCACATCTGCGTGATTTTCTGCACGAACTGCACCAGACTGTAATCCGTGGCCAACATGAACGTGTTGATCATGATGCCGGCGCGCTTGCACTTGTTCACTTCCTCCAGCGTCTCGCCCACGACGAAAGGATCCAGTCCGAACGCGTTCTTATAAATCCGACCGTCATCGAGTGTCAATGCCGAAGGCTTTCCGTCGGTGATCATCACGATCTGCCGCATGTCTTTCCTCTGGCGGAGAAGAATACGCTGCGCCATCCGCAGGCCCTCGCGCGTGTTCGTATAGTAGGGGCCGACCTGCACGCGGGCGAGTTGCCCGAGAGGAACTTCCTCGGCCGAATCGTGAAAGAGCACCAGGTTCAAGGTGTCGCCGGGATACTGCGTGCGGATCAGGTGAGAAAGGGCCATGGCCACGCGCTTGGCGGGCGTAAAGCGGTCCTCGCCATAAAGAATCATGCTGTGGCTGCAATCCAGCAGCAGCACGGTGGCGCAAGAAGAGTGGTATTCGCACTGGTGGACCATCAAGTCGCGATATTCCATCTGCAGCGGAACTTTCGCGCCCTCGCGGCGAATCGCGTTCGAAAGTGTCTCGCTGATGTCCAGGTTCAATACATCGCCGAATTCGTAGGGCCGCGAAATCCCGCCGGACTCCACACCGGTGGCCAAATCGCGGGTATCGTGCCGTCCAAAGCTGCTGCGGCCCAGCGAACCGAGCAGATCCTGCAGCGTTTTGAAACCGAGAAAATCGATGGCCTTGTCCGTAATTTCGAAGCGCGCCTCCGTGTCGATGTCTCGCGGCTGGCCCAGTTGTCCTCCTGGCGTGTTTTGCGGAGGCGGCGTCACTTGCGGGGGCTGCTGCGGATTGATGTAGCCCTCTTGCGTCATGCGCTCCACCAATTTGTTAATCAGGTCACGAATCTCCTCGTTGTTCAGCGCGCCGGGGTCCTGAAGCATTTCGCGCAGTTCATCGCTCATGGCGTCTTCTGGGAAAAGGTCGCCTTCCTGCAGCGCGCGCAAAATCGCCTCGCGCAAAGCTTCCATCGAACGCGAAGCGTCCAGTTCGGAGAGGCCGTAGAACTGCGATTCGAAGCCGCTTTGGAGAAGAAAATCGCCCAGGCGCTTCAGCAACTCATCCAGGTCGATGGCGTCCGCCGGCTCACCGATATATTTTCCGTACTTAATTACCTTCATTCCGTGGCCCTCGTGGTCCTTTGCTGCTGGGCTGGCCGGTCTAAAGTCCGGCCACTACAGCAATGCGAGTGTCGAACCGGGTTGAGATCCTTCAGCCCACAAAGTGCGCGGGCTTCAGGATGACGACCCTTCGCCGGGTCATCAGTTGTAATTCCGGCGCGGGCGGCCGACGGATTCGCGCGGCTCCTGCTGGCGCTGTTTTTCCGCGTAAAATCCGCGCTCTTCGCTGCGGCCAATCCGGCGATGCGCCCACAGGCCTTCCAAAATCATTTCCGCCGCCGCGGCCGCGTGCGCTTCATCCTTGCGATTGGTGACGCCGAGCTTAGCCACATGCTCCATCAATCCCTGAACCTTGCAGAGTTGCTGGTAACGCTGCCCGGTGGAGATGAGATCCGGAATCTTCAGCTCGCCGCCGGCCTCGAACCACTGCACCACCGGCTGAAAGCTGACCTCTCCAAAATATTTCGAGAATACGCGGCCGATGGCGGTGCGGATCAACTCTCGAGCCACCACCTCCGCGCCTTTCAATTCGCCCTCGTATTCCAATTCCATTTTTCCGGTGATCGAAGGCAGCGCTGCATACAGGTCCGCGATGCGGGCAACGGAGTGGCGTTCCCCGGCACGCGCGGCGTGCTGCTCCGCGCTGCTGACCAAGCTTTCCAGCGTAGTAATTGGCAGCCGCTGGCTTACGCCGGAGCGCCGGTCCACGCGCTTATCCTCTCGCGCCTGAAAGGCAATCTCTTCCACCACTTCGCGCAGGTAGTCGGGCACCTCAGCATTGATGCCGGAATCGCGGGCCGTCCACGCTTCCTGGGTGGTGATGGCAATGCCTTCTTCGACCGTCGAAGGGTAGTGCGTCCGAATTTCGGCGCCGATGCGATCTTTCAGCGGCGTGATGATCTTGCCGCGCGCGGTGTAGTCCTCGGGATTCGCGGAAAAGACCAGGAGCACATCGAGCGGCAGGCGCAGCGGGTAGCCCTTAATCTGGATGTCGCCCTCCTGCATGATGTTGAACAAACCGACCTGGATTTTTCCGGCAAGGTCGGGGAGTTCGTTGATGGCGAAGATGCCGCGATTCGCGCGGGGCAACAGTCCGTAGTGGATGGTGAGCTCGTCGGAAAGGTCGCGGCCTCCGCGCGCGGCGCGGATCGGGTCGACGTCGCCGATAATGTCGGCGATGGTGACGTCCGGCGTGGCCAGTTTCTCCACGTAGCGCTGGTCGCGCGGCAGCCAGTTGATTGGCGTGTTGTCGCCTTCCGCGGCGACCCGTTCGCGGCAGCCGCGGCAGATGGGCTGCAACGGATTGTCGTTGATTTCGCAGCCGGCAATCACGGGAATTTCCGGGTCCAGAAACTGCAGCAGTCCGCGCAAAATCCGGCTCTTGGCTTGGCCGCGCAAGCCCAGCAGAATGAAATTGTGGCGCGAAAGCAGGGCATTCACGATTTGCGGAATCACCGTGTCTTCGTAGCCGTGCACGCCGGGAAATAGCGGCTCGTTGCGCTCGATGGCCCGCAGCAGGTTGCGGCGGATCTCGTTCTTCACCGAAACGCCCGCGGAGCGTGAATCGAAGTCAGGTATGCGCTTCAATTCACCAATGGTGCGGGGTTTCGGAACTCCTGCGGAATGACCTTGAGTACTTGGCGTCATCGAATCCCTGTCTGCGGATGGTTATCCATAATCCGCTTTTCGCTAATTCAATCCGTGCCCATTTCCTCCGGCACTTTGTCGCATTGCCTTCTCTTTGAGTAGATGCGGCGCCCAGTCGCAGAGGTACCTGAACAGCCTTTCCTGCCGTTCGCTTTCAGTGCGCAGCTCAAGAATCTGCTGCTTGCACAGCAAATCCATGGGCAAAGTGGAGGCGATGGCGTAGGAAAGCACGCTGTCGGGGGATTCTTCGAGGTCGCGCGGAAGACTGTTGAAGAGCAGCGTGTGGCAGGTTTCGTATTCCTCGATCAATTTGTGTTTGCACTTGGCTTCCAGGGGAGCTTCGCGGTCTTCCAGGTAGTCCACCTGCCCCTCAAGCAACGGATCCTCGGTGAACAGTTCCACGATGCGGAAAGGGTCGCGGCCGACGGTGATGATGTCCATCCTGCCGTCCGGATAGCGCTTGACCACTTCCAGGATCTCCGCGGTGCAGCCCACACGGGTAATGCCGTCATCCATGGCCAGCAACATGCCAAAGGGTGACCGCCCGTCCAGGCATTCCCGCACCATCCTGCGGTAGCGGGGTTCGAAAATGTGCAGGGGAAGCTCTTCGCCGGGGAAAAGTACGACGTTCAGAGGAAAGAGCGGTATGCGATCGGGCCGCATGGCTACTGAAGTTCATGATAGCAGAGCCACGAAAAAAGGGTGAAACGCGGAAGGCTTGCGTAAACAGGTCAGGTGAGCGCGGCCGCATCGGCGGGACTGTGTACTAGTGGACAGACAGGTGGGGCGGCGGCGGCTAGGATTGGGGCGCAGAGAAAAAGACGGTTGGGCCGGCCGAAGCAATCAGCCAGAGGCCGAACTCAATCCGAGCGGCCGATGTGGCTCGTCCAGCCTGGAATTCGGGCAAAGCTCCTCGTTTACAAAACCTTTCTGCCTATCGAGGTGTGCGATGAAGCGATCACTTGTAATTGGTGTGTGTCTCTCGTTTGCAGCGAGCGCGGTTTACGCCGCAACGAAAGAACAGCAACGCCTCGAAAATTGTGGCGTTGTGATGCAGGAAGTCTTAAACATCCCGGATAATCTGCCCCGGCAAGTTCTGGATAAAGCAGAGTGCGTCATCGTTTTCCCTTCCGTAATGAAAGTGGCTTTTGGGATGGGCAAGGAATATGGCCGCGGTGCGATGGTTTGCCGCACGGGCAAGGAATTCAACGGGCCTTGGGGCGCTCCTGCGATGTACGCCCTCGAAGGCGATAGCATCGGAATGCAAATCGGTGGAGAGGCCACTGACCTGATTCTTCTGGTCATGAATCAGAAAGGTGTGGCTTCCATTCTCAGCAGCAAAATCAAGCTGGGTGGCGACGCTTCCGCGGCGGGAGGCCCGGTGGGCCGCGATGCTTCCGCGAGCACCGATCTCTGGATGCGCGCGGAAATACTCAGCTATTCACGCTCCCGGGGACTATTTGCGGGCATTTCCCTGGAAGGCTCCACGCTTCGCCAGGACAAAAAAGCGAATGAACGAGTTTACGGACGCGAAATAACGGCAAGAACCATCCTGTTGGGGAACAAAGTGGTCATTCCTCGCGCTGGACGCCATTTCGTTGGTGTCCTGCAAGCGAACGCGCCGCGGAATGAATCCAAGCAGGTTGCGGCGAAGCAGTGAAGGCTTCAGACGAATAGGAATGATTGTCCATTGGCGGATGCATGGTGCGCCCCGGTTCCCCCGGCAGGCAGCTTTCAACTTTTCATAAAACAGACGGCATCGAACGGAGGAGTTGTCTTCGATTGTCTGGTGCTCTGAAGGACACGAGGCGTGGGTCAAGCGGTTTTTGTCAAGTCGCGCGTCGCCCAGTTGCCCGTGGGGTAGTACATTTGGATCCCGATTATGAAGGAACTGTCCCCGTACGGTTCGCAATGAACCACTCTGGCACGGGAATACAAGTTCCCCCGGATTGAGCGGACCGACAGATGCTCATCCGGACGCCACCTTCTGCGAGACACCACCCGGGCGCCGTGGCAACTGATGTCAACGGTTGGGGCGATCTCCGACGACGGGTGATCAGAACAGCTCAGTTGTACGAACATTTTGAGGGCAATACGCTGTTCTTTTCGGCTTAGGAGTGGAGTGTTAACCACTTCTTCTCCTTTGGGCCGGGGGGTCCAACTTCATCAGCTTACCGCTGTGGCTAGACGGTGCAATGGTACGAAAGGGCAATCCCAGGCCTCGAAACCTGTACCTCGCTTAGAGTGTCTATTGGCCCTGCGGAGTTGAACTAAATGGCAGGCGAGGCAGCCGCTGATCGAGCATCTCTCTCGACGGGCCAGGATTCCCCTGCGGCTTGCTGGCGGCCAGAAGGCTCGCCCCAGCTATTCAAGTTGATCGAGCAAGCCTTCCATTTCGGAGCGGGCATGCTGGTTGCCCTGCCGATTCGCAGCTGCAATCCCCCTGCTTAAAAGAGCTTTCGCTTCTTCCGCCCGATTGTGTTGCGCCAGGGTCTGCGCATACATCTGATAACCGGGAACGTAATCCGGATTTGCTTCTAGCAGGGTTTTGAAATGCGTCTCGGCAGCCGGAACGTCGCCCTCCCGCAGGCACTCGAGGGCGATGCCGTAGCGTGAAAACGCATCGTTGGGATTTTGAGCGAGGAATTGTTCCAGTTTCTGCCGGCGGCTTTTGTTTTGTTCAGTCATGGGGGCATGCGTATTATACGTGTAGCGTGATGATCGGCCAAAGGAGCCGCGCAAGGGAGAGCGATGAAGGCAAAGCAAAAAGCGACAGCCGCAGTGATGGATGAGTGGAGAGTGAAAGGCAAGCCGGTAAGCGCATCCGCATCGGAAATGGCGGAGGTAGTGCTGCCCGCGCAGACCAATGTGCTTGGGAAGCTGCTGGGTGGCCACGTGATGCACATGGTGGACATTGTGGCGGCGATGGCCGCCAGCCGGCATGCCAACAGTTACATGGTGACCGCTTCGGTGGACTACATCGATTTCCAGAATCCCGTGAACCTGGGCGAAATTGTAATGTTGAAAGCGCAAGTGAATCGCGTGTTCACCACGTCGCTAGAAGTCGGCGTGGAAGTGTTTTCGGAAAACTTGCTGACCGGCGAACGCAAGCAGAC